>NZ_LMJG01000013.1:108597-549127 GCF_001428945.1 Oerskovia sp. Root918 | reverse complement strand
GGAGGCCGTGCGTCAGGGCGTGCAGGTCGCGATCGTCGTGGGCGGCGGCAACTTCGGCATGGCTGTCTACACCCTTCCCGAGCTGTCGTACGACTACGGCGCACTCGAGCCCCACATCTCCGGCCGCATCATGGAGCTGCACCACTCCAAGCACCACCAGGCCTACGTGACCGGCGCCAACACCGCGCTCGACAAGCTCGCCGAGGCCCGCGACTCGGGCGACCTGGCCGCGGTCAACCTCCACGAGAAGAACCTCGCGTTCAACCTCGGCGGCCACGTCAACCACTCCGCGTTCTGGACCAACCTCTCYCCCGAGGGCGGCGGCGAGCCCACGGGCGACATCGCCGCAGCCATCGACGAGGACTTCGGCTCGTTCGAGAAGTTCAAGAAGCACTTCGCCGCGGTCGCCGCMGGCGTCCAGGGCTCGGGCTGGGCCATCCTCGCCTGGGACACCCTCGGCAAGAAGCTCATCATCGTCCAGCTCTACGACCAGCAGGGCAACATCGCCCTGGGCCTGGTCCCCATCGTCCTGCTGGACGTCTGGGAGCACGCCTACTGCTCGTAGACGGTCCGGAAGTCCTCGTCATCGAGCCCCGCGAGCAGCTGTTNCATCCTCGCCTGGGACACCCTCGGCAAGAAGCTCATCATCGTCCAGCTCTACGACCAGCAGGGCAACATCGCCCTGGGCCTGGTCCCCATCGTCCTGCTGGACGTCTGGGAGCACGCCTACTACCTCGACTACCAGAACGTGCGCGCCGACTACGTCACCGCCTGGTGGAACCTCGTCAACTGGGCCGACGCCGACGCACGCCTCGCACGCGCCCGCACCCAGGGCGAAGGCCTCATCATCCCCGCCTGACCCTCTGCGTCGCCCCACGGGCCGCACAGCCCCCTTCTCGGGGTGCCTGTGCGGCCCGTGCGTCGTCCGGGGACGCCCACGGGGCACCGATCTCCGCGGTGCGCCAGCCGTCGCGGCTCGAACGCCGGACGTGCACACATCGAGGCGTCCCGTCCCGCTCGTCGCCGCCCAGAGTCAGCAGACCGGGACGGCGCGCGCACCGGTCAGGGCCGACGACGAGGCGCGCTCTCCTGCCGGCCTGGAAGGCTGCGACGCCGGTTCCTGCTCCGGCCTCCCTTCCTCGGCCGAGGAGCTCTGGAGGGAGGCTGCTGGGTCCGCGTGGTCGTAGGGCGGCCACAGGTGTCGCCCTCGTGGCCTCTCCGATGCTCTTCGTGCTTGCCTCCGGCAGACCACCAGGTCTTCTCGCCCAGATCGAGCAGCGCCCCTTCTCCTCGATCACACAGGCACTCCTCCGGCGACGCCCCCGGGCAACGATCACGCCCTGGGGCGGCGCGCCGGTCCCCCACGGAGAACACGCCCTCGTGCAACGTGAGCAGGAGTCCGCGCTTCGTGCCCGGGAACGCCGACGGGCCCCGCCTCCCAGAGGGAGACGGGGCCCGTCGTGACGTTCAGGCGATCAGTGCGCGTGCTGTCCGCGAGAGAACTCGAAGACCCAGCCCACCAGTGCGACGGCGCCGAGGACGGCGCCGATGCCGAAGATCCACCAGCCCAGGGCGAGGCCCAGGAAGGCGATCGCCGCTGCACCGGCGATGGCCAGCGGCCACCAGCTCCAGGGCGCGTACACGCCCTGGTCGCCGGCGCCCTGCTCGATGAGACCGTCCGGGTCGTCCTCGGGCCGGGCGTCGATGCGCTTGGCCGTCAGCGCCAGGTA
Source organism: Oerskovia sp. Root918 (assembly GCF_001428945.1). Lineage (NCBI taxonomy): Bacteria > Bacillati > Actinomycetota > Actinomycetes > Micrococcales > Cellulomonadaceae > Oerskovia > Oerskovia sp. Root918. The sequence continues at coordinate 547,397 of NZ_LMJG01000013.1, read as the reverse complement.
GCCACCGATCATGGCCGCGAGGCCGAAGGTCAGGAACAGCGCTGCGGAGCCGACGGGCTCCCAGTGGCTCCAGAACCCGTAGACGAGCGCCACCAGGAGGAAGAACGGTGCGAGGAAGAGGTGGAGCCTCGATTCGACCTTCACTTGCCGTCCTCCTTCTCGCCGGCGTGCGGCTCGTCGATGATCATGGTCGAGGTCGACGAGCTGGAACGCTCGGTGCCCTCGACACGGTCCACGGCGGCTGCGGTCTCGCCGCGGCGGTCGGCATCGCCGTAGACCTGCTGCAGGACGCTCGGGTTGGGCTCCGCGTGGTCCATGGCCGCGACCTCAGGGTGGTGCAGGTCGAACGCGGGGCGCTCCGAACGGATCCGGGGCAGCGAGGTGAAGTTGTGCCGCGGAGGCGGGCAGGACGTCGCCCACTCGAGCGAGGCCCCGTAGCCCCACGGGTCGTCCACGGTGACCTTGGGCGCGTTGCGCCAGGTCGTGTAGACGTTCCAGAGGAACGGCAGGGTCGAGGCGGCGAGGATGAAGGCGCCGACCGTCGAGACCTGGTTCATCCACGTGAAGCCCTCCTCCGGCATGTAGTCCGCGTAACGACGCGGCATGCCAGCCACACCCAGCCAGTGCTGGACGAGGAAGGTCGCGTGGAAGCCGATGAACAGCAGCCAGAAGTGCAGCTTGCCGAGCTTCTCGTTGAGCATGCGACCCGTGAACTTGGGCCACCAGAAGTAGAAGCCCGCGAACATCGCGAACACCACGGTGCCGAAGACCACGTAGTGGAAGTGCGCCACGACGAAGTAGGAGTCGGAGAGGCTGAAGTCCAGCGCGGGGCTCGAGAGGATGACTCCCGTGAGACCACCGAAGAGGAAGGTCACGAGGAAGCCGATCGACCAGAGCATGGGCGTCTCGAACGTGAGCTTGCCCCGCCACATGGTGCCGATCCAGTTGAAGAACTTCACACCGGTCGGAACTGCGATGAGCATGGTCATGAACGCGAAGAACGGCAGCAGGACCGCACCGGTGACGTACATGTGGTGAGCCCACACCGTCACGGAGAGGGCAGCGATCGCGATCGTCGCGTAGACCAGACCCTTGTAGCCGAAGATCGGCTTGCGGCTGAAGACCGGCAGGATCTCGGAGACGATGCCGAAGAACGGCAGCGCGATGATGTAGACCTCGGGGTGCCCGAAGAACCAGAAGAGGTGCTGCCAGAGGATGGCGCCACCGTTCTCCGGGTTGAAGATCTGCGCACCCAGGCGACGGTCCGCGCCGAGCGCGAACAGCGCTGCGGCCAGCGGGGGGAAGGCCATCAGGACCAGGAGGCTCGTGACGAGCGTGTTCCAGGTGAAGATCGGCATGCGGAACATGGTCATGCCCGGGGCGCGCATCGTGATGATCGTCGTGATGAAGTTGACGGCACCGAGGATGGTTCCGAACCCGGCCAGCGCCAGGCCGAAGACCCAGAGGTCTCCACCAGCTCCTGGACTGAACGTCGTGTTCGACAGCGGCGCGTACGCGAACCACCCGAACGACGCGGCCCCCTGCGGGGTGAAGAAGCCGGCGGAGGCGATGAGCCCACCGAACAGGTACAGCCAGTACGCGAACATGTTCAGTCGCGGGAACGCGACGTCAGGCGCGCCGATCTGCAGCGGCATGATGACGTTCGCGAAGCCCGCGAACAGCGGGGTCGCGAACAGCAGCAGCATGATCGTGCCGTGCATCGTGAAGAGCTGGTTGTACTGCTCCTTGCTCTGCACGATCTGGATGCCGGGCTCGAAGAGCTCGGCACGGATCACGAGGGCCATGAGGCCACCGATGCAGAAGAAGATGAACGACGTGATCAGGTACATGTACCCGATCGTCTTGTGGTCGGTCGAGGTGACCCACTTGATGACGGTTCGTCCGAGCGTCTGGCGCTTCGGGGCGAGACCGGGAATGACTTCGGCCTGCGCGACCATCAGTTCTCACCTTCCGTGACGACGGGCTGGTTCGGGTCCTGGAGGCGGTTCAGGTCCAGCCCGAGCTCGCCGATCTGTCCCTTGTCCTCGAGCTTCTGCATCTGGGCGTCGTACTCCGCACGGGAGACCACGGCCACGTTGAAGAGCATGCCCGAGTGGTGCTCACCGCAGAGCTCGGCGCACTTGCCGGCGTAGACACCCTCACGCGTGGGGGTGACCTGGAACTCGTTGGTGCGCTCCGGGATCATGTCCATCTTGTAGAGGAACGCGGGGATCCAGAACGAGTGGATGACGTCGCGGGAGTCCAGCTTGAAGCGGACGACCTCGTTGACGGGCAGGTAGAGCGTCGGCAGCGAGGTCGCGGTGCCCGGGGCACCCTCGATCTCGTCCTCGGAACGGAGGTCGCCGACGTTGGCCTCGTGCTGGCCGGACTCGTAGACGTCGTCCGTCAGGTAGTTGAAGTCCCAGCTCCACTGCTTGCCGATGACCTGGATCTCGACGTCAGGGGTCTCGGAGAGATCCTTGATCGCCGTCATGTCACGGTCGGTGTAGTAGAAGAGCACGAGCACCATGACGATCGGCACAGCCGTGTACATGATCTCGAGGGGCAGGTGGTAGCGCGTCTGCACGGGCAGGACGTGGTCGTCCTTGCGCTTGCGGTAGGCAGCGACGCACCACAGGATCAGTCCCCACGTGATGACGCCGACGATCAGTGCCGCGATCCAGGACCCGTTCCACAGCGATGTGATGCGGGCGGTCTGGTCGGTCACCTCACCGTCGGAATATCCGGGGAGAAATCCGCGCTGAACGGTCTCACTGGCACAACCGGACGCCACCGCAGCGACAGCGACAGCGGTTGCCGTCGCTCGCAGGATGGTTCGCCGTGTGCGGCTAGGGGATTGCGAGTGCAAGGGGGGCCTTTCACTTCAACGTCCGACAGGGGGGCTCGATCTCTCCACGAGGTCCCCGCAGAACCTTCGTCCTCGACCCACAGAGCCTAGCGCTTGAATGCCCTCCCGCGCGCCGTCAACGCGCCTTGTGAACGTGACGAATCCGCCAACTTTCCCCGAAAACACGGGGTTCGGCACACCTCTGACCGTTCTGTCAGATCGTCGCTTCGCCCGAGCCTCGCGCTACCGTGCAGACTGTGAGAAGCAGCCTCGGCACATTCGGCGCATCTCCAATGAAAGTCCGCCGATCGACGGGCCCGCGGAGCCCTCCCCACCGTATTCCACGCCACTCAGGAGCACATGTGACGGATACCACCACTCCCCCGCGTCGGGTCTACCTCGACAACGGGGGCAGGGCGCTCCTGCACCCCCTCGCCCGCACCGCGTTCGACCAGGCGCTCGACGACGGCTGGGCGGATCCACGTCGACTGCACGCCGAGGCACGTCGCGCGGCCGTGCTCCTCGACGGCGCACGCGAGGCCGTCGCGGCGGGCCTGGGCGCCCGCACCGAGGAGATCCGCTTCTCGTCCTCGCACACCGCGTCGCTGCACGCGGCGGTCGGTGCGGTCGCGCTCGGGCGTCGGCGGGCTGGACCGGGCATCGTCGTCTCGGCGGTCGAGCGCGCGGCCGTCCTGCACGCGGCCGAGCTCGCGACGTCCTCGGTCACCCCCACCGCCCCCGACCTCTCCACGACGGACACCCCCCGGACGGACCTCCGCCCGGAGACCAGCGTGGCTCTCGAGACGCCGTCGACGGCGCGCCCCCTCGTGACCGTCCCGGTCGACCTGCTCGGACGGGTCGACGAGGCCGCGATGATCGCGGCCGTCTCGTCCCCGGGCGTCGCGCTCGCCGCGCTCCAGGCTGCCAACGGCGAGGTCGGGACCCTCCAGCCCGTCGGAGCCGTCCACGACGCCGCCCGCCGCGCGGGCGTCCCGCTCCTCGTGGACGCGGGCGCCGTCGTCGGGCACGCGGAGGTACCCGGTGCCTGGGACCTGCTCGCCACCGACCCGGGCGACTGGGGCGGCCCCGCCGGGGTCGGTGTCCTCGCGGTGCGCAACCGCGTCCGCTGGCGCCGCACGTGGCCCGAGGACGCCGACCCCTGGTTCCCGGGCGGGGTGAGCGTCCCCGCGGCGTTCGCCGCGGCCGTCGCGCTCCAGTCCGTCCTGGCCGACCGCGCGGCCCAGGACGCGCGCCGGCGCGCGATCGTCGCCAAGGTCCGGGCCGTCGTCGGGCAGATCCCCGACGTCGAGGTCGTGGGCGACCCCGACGACCGGCTCCCCCACGTCGTGACCTTCTCGTTCCTGTTCGTCGACGGCGAGGCCCTCGTGAGCGAGCTCGACCGTGCGGGCTTCGCGGTCGGGTCCGGCTCGGCGTGCACGTCGAGCTCGCTCGAGCCCAGCCACGTCCTGGCCGCCATGGGCGTCCTCACGCACGGCAACGTCCGCATCGCGCTCGACCGGAGCACGACCGAGGAGGACGTCGACCGCTTCCTCGCCGTCCTGCCCGGCGCCGTGGCGCGCGTGCGCGCCTCCCTCGGGGTGAGCGGGCTGTGAGCATCGAGCCGACCACGCAGCCGCCGGTCCCGGAGGTCGTCGACGCGCGCGGGCTGCGCTGCCCCCTGCCGGTCATCCGGCTCGCCGCGGTCGCGCGCGACCGGTCGCCGGGCGACGTGCTGACGGTCTGGTCGACCGACCCCGCGGCCCGCCACGACGTGCCCGCGTGGGCGCGCATGCGCGGGCATGCCGTGGTCGAGAACGCCGTGCTGGACGACGCCGTGGTCGAGACCGCGCGCGACGCGCGTCCCGCGCCCGCCGACGCCGCCCCACCGGGCGCGCAGGCGGCGGCCCAGGAGAGCACCCCGAGCGTGCCCGACGGCGGCACGACCTGGGCGATCACGATCCGTCTGGGCGGGTGAGCGGAAGGTCCGAGGACGCCGACGGCCCGGCCACCGTGAGGTGACCGGGCCGTCGTGGCTCGACCGCTGCGAGGTCCGCAGGGCCGGGCGCCGCGGATCAGCCGAACGAACCGCCGCACGCGCAGGCGCTGCCCGCGTTGGGGTTGTCGATCGTGAAGCCCTGCTTCTCGATCGTGTCGGCGAAGTCGATGGTCGCGCCGTCCAGGTAGGGGACGCTCATCTTGTCGACGACGACCTCGACGCCGTCGTAGTCCTTGAGGACGTCGCCGTCCAGGACGCGCTCGTCGAAGTAGAGCTGGTAGATCAGGCCCGAGCATCCGCCGGGCTGGACGGCGACGCGCAGACGCAGGTCGTCGCGGCCCTCCTGCTCGAGGAGGCTGCGGATCTTGCCGGCCGCGAAGTCCGTCAGCAGGACGCCGTGGGTGGCGGTCTCGGTGGTCTCGCTCATCGTGTTCTCCGCACAGTCTTCGGTGGGCTCTCGCCCCGTGGTGTGCCGTCGGCCTGCGGCTCCCGCTCCCGGGCAGGCCGATCGGTCCTCAGGCTTGTCGCATACCCGTCAACACGACGGGTCGTGGTTCTGTTCCCGAGTCTACGACGGCGGCGCCCGCGGCTCGTCGTGGGGCCCACGAGGCGGTCCGCGGGTACTGGGCCTCAGGCTCCCGGCACGCTGCCGCTCCACGTCCGCGCCACGCGCCCGACGCGTGCCCTCGCCGCCGACAGGTCGCGGCCCAGCTCGTAGGCCCCGCTGATCCCCGCGGCAGCCTGCTCGCGCCGGCCGGCGAGGACCTCCCGGGCGAGGACGACGACGGGGAGGCCGAGCGCGGCGGCCCGGCGGGCGACCTCGGGCAGGGCGCCGTCGTGCACGGCCGAGGCGTCGAGCGCATCGACGACCACGACCGCCAGGTCGGCCGCGGCGACCCGGGCGTCGAGCCCCACCACGTCCGCGACGACCGCGATGCCCGGCAGCAGCCGTGCTCCGAGCGCCGCGAGGCCGAACCCCAGCCCACCACCGGCCCCAGCACCGGGCAGCGCCGTGAGGGCACGGCTCGTCTCCCGGACGGACTGCGCCGCGCCGGCCGCGGCCCGAGCGCTCGGGCCGGGCGGCGCCGTCGGGCCTGCGAGCAGCGAGCGCGACGCCGGACCGGTCGGCACGTGCGCGAGGGCTCGCGAGACCTCGTGGGCCCAGTGCCCGTGCGCCCGCTCGAGCTCCTGGGCGAGCGCAGCCAGGGCGGGGTCCGCGTCCGCGAGCGCGCCGTTCGTCCCGTGCAGGCCCAGCAGGGGCAGGTCGGAGTCCACGGCGCCGACCAGCTCGGTCCCCGCGAGGTGCTCGCGCGCCGCGAGCACCTGGGCCGCGTCGGCCCGGCCCGCCTCGCCGAGAGCCGTGCCTCCCCGGGTCAGGGGCCCGTCCCCTGCTCCCGCGAGCGCCGCGACCAGGCCCGCGCCCGCGTCGTGCGCGCCCAGGCCGCCGGTCGCCACGACGACGCGCGACGCGAGCCGTGCGGCCTGCGCGACGACCTGCCCGACGCCGTAGCTCGTCCGCGCGCCCAGGTCGCCCTGGTCAGGGTGCGCAGAGGCGCCCGGGGGGTCGGTGGGTGCCGAGCCGACCGTCGCCCGGAGAGCCGCACCCTCGACGTACGCGGTGCGCGCGCCGCCCGTCGAAGCCTGTCCGAGGCGGAACGTCACGGGCACGTCACGCCCGCGGGTGTCACGGGCGACTGTCACGACCTCGTCCGTGACGTGCTCGGCCAGCGCGCGCAGGAAGCCGCCCGCGCCCGGGTCGAGCACGCACGCGTCGACCAGCGCCCCCGACGCCGCCCCCCAGGCCGTGGCGACCAGGTCCCGCACCTCGCTCGCGGAGAGCGTGCCGTCGGTCAGTGCGAGCGGTTCCGCGACGGCGAGGAGAAGGCGCATGGCGCGATTGTGCCAGGTCCGCGTGCCGTCGGTGGCGCAGGTCACACGGGGTCGCTCTCGCGAGGCGACCACCTCGCGAGACGGACCTGCTCACGAGACGTGCGCGGCGCCGTCGGGCGGCCCGGAGGAGCCGGACGAACCCCCTCGTCCCGGCCTCGTTGTGCGACGATGTTCCCGTGAGCACCCTGCTGGACAACACCTTTGCGGAACCTGCCCCGTCCCCCCTCCTGCTGCTCGGGCAGGGCCGGGACCTGGCCTCCGAGCGGGGGGTCGAGTGCACCGGCGAGCTGCCGGCGGCGAGCGACCCCGACCTCGTCGAACGTGCCCGCGCGGCCCGCGCCGCGCTCGGCTCGCGAGCCTTCGTGCTGGGCCACCACTACCAGCGCGACGAGGTCATCGACTTCGCGGACGTCACGGGCGACTCGTTCAAGCTCGCACGCGAGGCCGCGGCCCGCCCCGAGGCCGAGTTCATCCTCTTCTGCGGCGTGCACTTCATGGCCGAGAGCGCGGACATCCTCACCTCGGACGCCCAGCAGGTCGTCCTGCCGGACCTCGCGGCGGGCTGCTCGATGGCCGACATGGCCGCGATCAACCAGGTCGAGGACGCGTGGGAGGTCCTCCAGGACGCCGGGATCGCCGACGTCACGCTCCCCGTCACGTACATGAACTCGACCGCCGCGATCAAGGCCTTCACGGGTCGGCACGGCGGGACCATCTGCACGTCCTCGAACGCGGAGGTCGCGCTGCGGTGGGCGTTCGATCAGGTGGGTGGGGTCGACGGCACGGGCAAGGTCCTGTTCATGCCCGACCAGCACCTCGGACGCAACACTGCACTCCTCAAGCTCGGCATGTCCCCCGCGGACTGCGTCGTGTTCGACCCCCGCAAGCCCAACGGCGGCCTGACCGACGCCGAGCTGCGCGACGCCCGCATGATCCTGTGGCGCGGGCACTGCTCGGTGCACGGGCGCTTCTCCGAGCGCAACGTGACCGACATCCGTGCCGCCGTCCCTGGCGTCAACGTCCTGGTCCACCCCGAGTGCAAGAACGAGGTCGTGGAGGCCGCGGACTACGTCGGCTCGACCGAGTACATCATCAAGATGCTCGACGCGGCCGAGCCCGGCTCGTCCTGGGCGATCGGCACCGAGCTCAACCTGGTGCGCCGCGTCGCGCGCGCGCACCCGGACAAGCAGGTGCACTACCTCGACTCGACGGTCTGCTTCTGCTCGACCATGAACCGCATCGACCTGCCCCACCTCGTGTGGGCCATGGAGTCGCTCGTCGCGGGCCGCACCGTCAACCGGATCGTGGTCGACGCCGACGACGCCCACTGGGCTCGCGTCGCGCTCGACCAGATGCTCGCCCTGCCCGGGCTGTAGGACCCCCGGCGGGTCCGTCGGCGCGCGCCGGCGGACCCGCCGACCGCACGACTGCACTGCCGCAGAAGAACCGAGGGGTGAGTGATGACCACCGGAAACGGTCTGAGCATCGGCATCTACGTGTTCGACGGGGCCGAGGAGCTCAACGTCGCCGGCCCCTTCGAGGTGTTCACCGCGTGGCGCGAGCGCTCTGCCCTCAAGCCGCGGGTCGCCACGTTCTCGTGGGACGGGCGCGGGGTCCGGCTGGCGCAGGGCCTGCACATGGTGCCCGACAGCTCGGCCGACGACGTCGGCCCCCTCCAGCTTCTCGTCTATCCGGGCGGTCCCGGGGTGCAGCCGCTCGTCGGCGACCGGATCCATCTCGAGTGGCTCCACGCCATGCGCGTCCAGACCCCGCTGCTCGCGAGCGTGTGCACGGGCTCGCTCGTCCTGGCAGCAGCCGGGCTGCTCGCCGGTCGCCCCGCGACGACCCACTGGGACCACTACGACGAGCTGGCCGGGATCGACCCCAGCATCATGGTCGACACCGAGACCCGCTTCGTCGACGACGGCGACGTCGTCACCTCGGCAGGAGTCTCGGCCGGGATCGACATGGCGCTCCACCTGGTCGAGCGGTTCGAGAACGCGGAGGTCGCGGACCAGGTGCGCCACGACCTGCAGTACGAGGGCGCCTGAGCCCGAGGGAGGGCGCGTCGCCGGACAGGCGGACCGGCGCGTCCGTCAGGCGCTCGTGCGCTCCTCGTACCGGCCCGATCGGTGGGCCCACCGGTCGAACACGACCGTGAGGAACGGCGGCAGCGTCGCCGCGAGGGCGAAGAACACGGTCAGGAGCGTCCAGCGCTGGCGGACCGCGACGAGGATCGCGAGGAGGACGTACGCGATCACGAGCGCGCCGTGGACCGGGCCGAAGACCTTCACCCCGATCTCGGAGGCCTCGGCGATCCACTTGACGTACATCCCGACGAGCAGGCCCGCCCAGGAGAACGCCTCGGCGATCGCGACCGCGCGGAAGGCGCGGACGCTCCAGTGGTGCGAGGTCGTGGGCTGCGCGGCCTGGTCGGCGTGCGTGGCGCTGTCGGGCAGGGGGGCGGCGGTCCGGGAGGTCACGGGGGCCATCCTCACACGTCGCCCTGGACGGTCCGAAACCCTGTGGCGCGTCTCCGCGACGGCCTCGGCCTGGCGTGACGTCGCCCGGGATACCTGATACCGCACGTTCCGGGTTGTACCCTGCGACGGTGACCCGACAGATCCAGCTCACGATCGCCAGCACCCTGCCGCGCAAGGCCGTCCCGGGCCGCGGGGTACTCGACCCCTCCGTGACACGCATGCGCGTGCGCCCGGGCGACCTCGACTTCTACCTGCACGTGAACAACGGCGTGTACCTGCAGATGATGGACGTGGCCCGCAGCAACTTCCTCGCCGACCTCGGCGCGTTCGGCCTGCTCCGCGACAAGGGCTGGTACCCCGTCGTGGCCTCCTCGACCATGAAGTACCGCCGCTCTCTCCAGCTGTGGGACCGCTTCGAGATCACGACCCGGGTGCTCGGGTGGGACGAGCGCGTCGTCTACCTCGAGCAGGTCTTCTCCCGGGGCGGCGACCTGTGCGCCCGCGGGCTGATCGCGGGCCGGTTCCTCTCGAAGGCGGGCGACCGCATCCCCGGGCCCGACGTCGTCGGGCTGCTGGGCGCGGACGTCACGAGCCCCGAGCTCCCCGCGGACGTGCGCGACTGGGCCCAGGCCGTGGACGTCGCGGCCCGCTGACCTCCGGTCGCCCTAGGGTCGTGGCCATGACCGACGAGGTGCTCGAGCACGCCCTGCTGCACGTGGTTCCCGGCCGCGAACAGGCCTTCGAGGAGGCCTTCGGCACGGCGCGCGGGATCATCGCGTCCGTGCCGGGCTTCCGCGACCTCTCGCTCGGCCGCTGCCTCGAGCGGCCCGCGACGTACCTCCTGCTCGTGCGCTGGGACAGCCTCGAGGCACACACCGTGGGTTTCCGCGGCTCGGCCGGGTACCAGGAGTGGAAGGCGCTGCTCCACCACTTCTACGAGCCGTTCCCGGTCGTCGAGCACTTCCGCGAGGTGTCGTGGGACGAGGCCGACCCGACCACCCGTCCCGCCTGACGCACAGCCTGGGCTCCGGTCCCCAGGAAGCCCTCGCGCGACGCGGCGCGGCGAGGGCAGCGCCCGCCAGGATCGTCACGAGCCTGGCGGGCACCACCTGGAGGGGCCGGTGGGCTCTGCGGGGAGCCGCCGACGCTAGACGAGGGCGAGCTCCTTGACCGGCTCGGGCTCGTCGGCGTCCGGCTCGTGCGGCACCGACCCGGTGCGCAGCGGCTTGAACCTGTCGATGACCACGACCAGCGCGAGGGACACGGCTCCCCAGATCCCGAACGTGGTCAGGTGCGCACCGACCGTGTCGCCGCCGAAGTAGAGGATCGAGCGGATCGCCTCCACGGCCGCGGGCATGGGCAGGATCTCGTGCAGGACCCGGAAGACCTCCGGCTCCATGTAGATCGACAGCCCGCCCCCCGAGGCGGGGACGCCGACGAGCATCAGGATGCCGACCGCGGGGACCACCGCGAGCATCCCGAACAGCCGTTCGAGCACCGCGCTGAACATGGCCACGCAGAAGATCGCGACGATCCCTGTGCCCCACAGCGGCCAGAAGTGCCCGGACACGCTCCCGGTGATCGGACCGGCGATGAGCCACAGGACCGCCGACATGAACACCGCCCACCCCGCCACGATGGGCACGAGCCGGCGCAGCGGTCGGGAGCTCGGTGCCGCGTTGGCGCCGACGATGATGATCATGAATCCCGACAGGACCCAGCCCATGGCCAGGTACATGCTCACCGAGCCCATGGTGTCGGTGGTCGACAACGGGGCGACGTCGTCGGTCTCGAGGTCGAGCTGCTGCCCCGCGGCGACCTGACCGAACACCGCCGTGACGACCTGCTTCGCGCTGGCGCCGGCGGCCTGGTTGGTCACCAGGGTCGCGCTCGGGCGCTCGGCCGACGGCAGGACGAACGCCGCGCTGACCGTGCGGTCCCGCACCTGGGTGCGCGCCTCGTCGGCCGAGCCCACGGCCCGCAGGTCGAACAGGCCCGGCATGCTCCGGTCGAGCCCGTCGACCGCGTCCTGGGCCTGGTCCACCGTGGCGCCGACGACCGCGACGGGCATGTCCCGCGGCGTCGGGGACGACATGGCGCCGAGCATGACCGAGATCATCATGGTGACCATCGCGAGCGGGAAGAAGAGCAGGGCGGCATAGCGCCACCGGCGGGTCGCAGGCCGCGGACCGCCGTGCAGCGAGGGCACGGTCACGGGGGGCGGCCCCGCGTCCGGGTTGCGGCGGCGCTTGCGAGCGTCGAACACGAGCGTCAGCACCAGAGCGACGACCGCACCCACGACCAGGACCAGCAGGTGCGAGCCCACGCCTGACCCGTCGAAGTACAGGACCGAGCGCAGCGCCTCACCGACCGCCGGCAGGGGAAGGAACCCGTGCAGGACCGTGAAGAACTCCGGCATGGTGTAGACGCTCATGCTCATGTTCGAGGCCGGCATGCCCAGCACGGTCAGGAGGAGCATGGCCGCGATCACGGCCATGGGCCCCAGGAAGCGCGTCAGCAGGAGCTGGACCGCGCCGACCGAGAAGACCCCCAGCCAGGCGATGCCCAGCACCTCCGGGGTGTGCCCCTGGACCACGCCGAGCAGCGGACCGGTGACCGTCCAGACGAGGGCCGCGACCAGGGCGGCCCAGCCGGCCAGGAGCGGTATCGCTCGCCGGAAGCGCAGGAGCTCGGGCGAGTTGGAGAGGGTCACGCTGAAGGGCAGGTAGCCGGCCATCACCAGGCCGTGGCCAGGAACATCGCGCCCAGGCCCGCCGGGTCGGACGTGGGGAGCGGGGCGAGGTCCTCGGTCTCCAGGGTCAGCCCCTGGGCCAGGACCTGCGGGGCGAGCATGCCCGTGACGGTCGAGGACTGCGACGCCCCGGCCGAGCTTGCGGTGTACACCGTCGCAGCGCCGTCGGCGACGTGCACGGCTCCGGACACCTCCCGGTCGAGCACCAGGCCGCGCGCCTCCTCGTCGGAGCCGACGAGGAGGACGTCGACGGCGTCGGGGTCGGCAGCCTCCAGCGCGTCGGCGAAGGCCTGGGCCCGCGGCGCGCTGCCCGAGACGGCGACGGGCATGTCGTGCGGCGCCGGGGCGTGCATGGTGCCCAGGTAGCCGCTGATCATCATCGACACCATGACGAGCGGCATGAAAAACATTGCCACGTAGCGCCCGATGGTCTCGGCCTTGGCGCGCTTGAGGGCGGCCGCCTCGGCGTCGGCCTCAGCGCCGTCCGTCGTCGTGACGGCCGGGGAGTCGGGGTCCGGTAGCACCTGGTCCGAGCTGCGCGCGGGTGTCTTGTTGCTCAAGTGTGTGCTCCTGTACGGCGTGGCGAGAGGGCGACGTGCTACCCCGTGCGCCGTTGCAAGGGCGCCGCCTCGATGTGCGGCTGGGATGAACCAACCGGACGAGATTACGCCACGTGGCGTAAAAATGTCACGTGCTGGACGCGAGGGTCCCGCCCAGCGACGCGGCGAGCACCCCGGCCGTCCGGATGGCATGATCGCCGCAGTCGGGACCGCCGCACGAGCCGTGGCTGCCGGCTGTCCACGGAGCCTGACGGGAGCGGGCTCGTGCCCGCGCAGGTCGGAGCCCCTGACCGGTCCTCGACGAGGCGCCCCCAGCACACGACCGAACCACCACGAGACGAGGCCCCACCGCATGGGACAGCACAGCGACCGGGCGCGCGAGACGCTGCTGAACTCGGCCGAGGAGCTCTTCGCGCGCGACGGCATCGACGCGGTGTCCAACCGGCGGATCACCGAGCACGCGGGCACCGCCAACCACTCGGCCATCGCCTACCACTTCGGCGGCCGCGACGAGCTGCTGCGCGCGCTGCTGGGCCGGCACCTCGAGGAGATGAACAGGCGCCGGACGGCGCTCGTCGCATCCTTGAACGACGACTCCGACGTGCGCGACCTGCTCGCCTGCCTGCTCCTGCCCTGGATCGAGCACCTGGCATCGTTGCCCGTCCCCAGCTGGCGTGCGCGGTTCGTCTTCCAGGTCCGCACGGTCCCCTCGGTCGCCGAGGCGCTCGCCGGACTGACCACGGCCAACCCCGTCGTCGAGGACCTCGTCCGCCGGCTGCAGGCCGCACTGAGCGACCTCCCCCCACGCGTGGTCCGGGGACGTTTCGAGATCCTCGGCCCCATGACCCTGGGCGTCTGCGCCGAGCACGAGGCGCGCGTCCACGAGGGGACCCCGCCGGCCTGGACCGGGGTCGGCTACTTCCTGATCGACGCGAGCGCGGGCATGCTCGCGGCGCCCGTCACGCACCCCGACGACTACCTCACGGTCCCCAGCACGCCGTTCCTCCTGTGAGGCGGCAGGTCGCCCCGACCGTCCCGACGCGCTCTCTCACCCCTGCGCGTCCAGCCACGCCCGAACGTCCTCGAGCTGCGTCAGGATCGTGGTCAGGTCCTGCGTGAGGTGCTGGCCTCGCGCCACGGCGACGCACCGGTCGACCTCGTCGAGCATGCGCCGCGCCGTCCCGGCGTCGTCGAGCCGCACGGCGAGCTCGGCCCGGTAGGCCTGGGCCTCGACCCGGTCACGCGCCGACGCGCCGGCGTCCCCGAGGGCCTCGTCACGCCGCAGTGCGCCGTCGAGGATCTTCGCGGCCTGCTCGACGTCGCCGCGCGAGTCCGCCTGGACCACCGCGTTCGAGACGGCTCGCAGCAGGCGGGACTCACCTGCCAAGGCCTCGCCGATCCCTGCCGCATCGACGTCGCCGGCCGGCACCTCGGGCACCGGGCCGGCCGCCCTGTCGGCCGCGACCCCCGCCGGCTCGCTCGCGGCCCTCCGCACGACGCGGATCCAGTTGCCCGCAGGGTCCACCAGGCTGAAGCCGCTCAGACCGTCCGCGTTCGCCCGACGGCGAGGCCGGGTGATCCGGGGGAACCCGCTCAGCGGGAGCCTCCCGTGGACCGCGCGCAGGCCCGCGGCCCACGCCTCGTACAGCGGCTCGGTGTCGTCGACCACGACCAGGCACGAGCCGTACGAGTCCTCCGGACGGAAGCCGTCGATCCCGAAGTAGTGCAGGTCGATACCCTCCCGCCGGAGCGCGAGGTACGGGTTCGGTCGGGTCTGCCGGAAGGTGACCTCGAACCCGAGGGCCGCGGCGAAGTCACCGATCTCGTCGATCGAAGCACACGGCAGCAAGGGGACCATCGACTCGTTCGCCATGTCCCCATCCCACCACCGGTCGCAGGAGACGACCACCGCCCAGGCGCCGGACGACGCGACCTCCGCGCGCGGTGACACGGCTGCGCGCGGAGGGGACGTCGTCGGGCAGAGTCTGCCCTGGGTGGCGGGGACTCCCGCGGCTCAGGGCGCGGAGGCTTCCCCGCTGCTCAGGCCGCAGCCGCTGCCCCTGTTCAGGCCGCAGCCGCTGTCCCTTTTCAGGCCGCGACCGCCTGAGCCACCCGCACCATGTTGCCCGACGGGTCCCTGAACGCGCAGTCTCGCGGGCCCCAGTCCTGGTCCATGGGCTCCTGGAGGACCTCGGCACCCGAGGCCCGGACGGTCTCGAAGAGCGCGTCGACGTCGTCGGTCTCGAACACGAGGATCGGCAGGACGCCCTTGATCATGAGCTCCTGGAGCGCGTCCCCGTCGGCCTGCGACCGGCCCGCGTGCGGGGCCGAGAGCACGATCCCGAGCCCCGGCTGCACGTCGGACCCGAGCGTGACCCAGCGGAACCCGCCGGCGCCCACGTCGTTGTGCACCTTGAGGCCGAGCGCGTCGCCGTAGAAGGTGATCGACTCGTCGACGTCGTTGACGGTGATGTTGCAGAACTTCAGCGAGATGGTCATGTCGGCGACTCTAGGACGAGGCCCGTGCGCTCGCTTCTCCGATCCTGCTCGATGCTCCGGCCGCACCTGCGGACGCGCCCGTCGCTCCGCGGGCCGGGCGCGTGAGGACCTGCGCGACGCACGGCGGCATCGCCTTCACGGCAGCGTGCTCGCGGCTCCGGTACACCGACGGGGGCTCGCCCACGATCTCCGCGAACTTCGCGCTGAACGAACCGAGCGACGTACACCCCACGGCCATGCACGCGTCCGTGACGCTCGCGCCGCCGCGCAGCAGGGCCATGGCGCGCTCGATCCGGCGCGTCATGAGGTAGCAGTAGGGCGTCTCGCCGTAGGCAGCGCGGAACCGGCGCGAGAAGTGCGCCGGAGACATGAGGGCCTTGCGCGCCATGGTCGGGACGTCGAGCGGCGCCGCGTACTCCCGGTCCATCAGGTCCCGGGCGCGGCGCAGCAGGACGAGCTCCTCGAGATCCTGCGGGGTCATGCTCCGAAAGTAGCACCGGGCTCCCCCGCCAGACAGGGCGGGCGTCGGGGAGCGGTACGGGCCGCCCGTCGGCCACGCCTCGCCTCCCCCGGCCCAGGTCCTGACGACCCGAGGCCGGGTCCGGGGTCGCCGTCAGACCGACGGCGACCCCGGACCCGGCCTCGGGTGACAGGAGCGCGGGGGCGTCAGCCCTGCGCGAGCCTCGTGAGCAGCAGCGCCTCGGCCAGGACGACCTTCTCGAGCTCGCCCAGGTGGACGGACTCGTTGGCTCCGTGCGCCCGCGAGTCCGGGTCCTCGACGCCCGTGACGAGGATCGACGCGTCCGGGAAGACGTCGAGCAGGTCGGCGATGAAGGGGATCGACCCGCCGATGCCGATGTCGACCGGAGCCGTGCCCCACGACGTCTCGAAGGCCCAGCGCGCGGCCTGCATCGCCACGGAGTCGGTCGGCGCCTGGAACGGCTTGCCGAGCTCGCCGTCACGGACCGTGACCTGCGCTCCGAAGGGAGCGTTCGCCTCGAGGTGCGTCCGCAGCGCGGCGAGCGCGGCGGCGGGGTCCTGGCCGGGCGCGATGCGCAGCGAGAGCTTGGCGGTCGCGCGCGGGGTCAGCGTGTTGGACGCGTGCGCGACGCTCGGGGCGTCGATCCCGATGACCGACAGCGCGGGCTTGGTCCACAACCGGCCGGACAGGGCACCCTCCCCCGCGAGACGGACCCCGTCGAGGACCGAGGAGTCGGCGCGGAAGTCCGCCTCCTCGTAGTCGACGCTCGGGTCCGGCGCGGACACCAGCCCGTCGACCGCGACGTTGCCCTGGTCGTCGTGGAGCGTCGTGATCAGGCGCGCGAGCAGCGTGAGCGCGTCGAGCACCGGGCCGCCGAACATGCCCGAGTGCACCGCGTGGCCCAGCACGGCGACCTCGACCTCGCAGTCGACCAGCCCGCGCAGGCTCGTCGTGAGCCCCGGCACCCCGACCTTCCAGTTCGAGGAGTCCGCGACGACGATCACGTCGGCCGCGAGCAGGTCCTGGTACTGGTGCAGGAAGGGCAGGAAGCTCGGCGAGCCGACCTCCTCCTCGCCCTCGACGAAGACCGTGACGCCGATCGGCAGGTCCTCCCCGAGCGCGGCGAGCGCCCGCAGCGCACCGACGTGCGCGACGATCCCGGCCTTGTCGTCGGCCGCACCACGACCGAACAGGCGACCGTCGACCTCGGTCGGGACGAACGGGTCGGTGTCCCACGCGGCGGCGTCACCCGGGGGCTGGACGTCGTGGTGCGCGTAGAGCAGGACCGTGGGCGCGCCCTCGGGGGCCGGGCGGCGCGCGACGACCGCGGGCGCGCCGAGCGGGCCCGCGACCCCGGTCGCCTGCAGGATCTGCACCTCGGGCAGACCGGCCCCGCGCAGGAGCTCGGCCACGGCCTCGGCGCTCGCCGCGACGTGGGCCTGGTCGAACGCCGAGTTGGACACTGACGGGATGCGCACGAGCGCCTCGAGGTCCTCGCGCAGGGCGGGGAAGAGCTCGGCGACCCGGGCGCGCAGGTGAGCGACGTCGTCGGGCTCGGAAGGAGTACTGGTTCCAGGTGTGCTGTTCACCCGGCCAACGCTACCCGTCGGTACGTTCTCGCTCCGGCCCACGCGCGTGACGAGGCAGCCCCCGTCCTCGACTACGCTGGACCTGTGTTCTCACGCAACAAGTCCTCCGCGCCCTCGTCGAACGACGCCCCCGATCCCGTTGCCGCTGCAGCCGAGATCGAGAAGGCCGGCGGCAAGGGCAGGCCGACGCCCAAGCGCAAGGTCGCCGAGGCCGCCAACAAGCGCCCGCTCGTGCCCTCGGACCGCAAGTCCGCGGCCAAGACGGCGCGCCAGCAGCAGCGTGACGCACGCGACCGCCAGTTCCAGGCCATGCAGACGGGCGACGAGCGCTACATGCCTGCCCGCGACAAGGGCCCGGTCAAGCGCTACGTGCGCGACTACGTGGATGCCCGCTGGAACCTGGGCGAGTTCTTCCTGCCCGTGGCTCTGGTGTTCATCGTCCTGACGTTCGTGTTCAACCAGAACCTGAACATGGCGACGATCATCATCTTCGTGCTCTACGGGATCGTGCTCATCACGATCATCGACGCGTTCATCATGTGGCGTTCGCTCAAGAAGCGCCTGATCGCCAAGTTCGGGCCGTCCGCCCCCAAGGGCAACGCCATGTACGCCGTGATGCGCGCGTTCCAGCTGCGCCGCGCGCGCCTGCCCAAGCCCATGCACAAGAAGCACGGCACCTTCCCCGAGTAGCCGCCCGCCGGGCCGCCGGACGGGCCGGAGTTGCACCGAGGTGCCCCGGGCAACCTAGTGTTGTCCCCATGCCCAACTACCGCTTCCTCGGCAACTCCGGTCTCAAGATCTCCGAGATCACCTACGGCAACTGGCTCACCCACGGCTCGCAGGTCGAGAACGACGTCGCCACCCAGTGCGTCCACGCCGCCCTCGACGCCGGCATCACCACGTTCGACACCGCGGACGTCTACGCGAACACCAAGGCCGAGCAGGTCCTCGGCGACGCCCTCAAGGGCCAGCGCCGCGAGTCGCTCGAGATCTTCACCAAGGTCTACTGGCCCACGGGCCCCGGTGGGGCCAACGACTCGGGCCTGTCGCGCAAGCACGTCATGGAGTCCATCAACGGCTCGCTCCAGCGCCTCGGCACCGACTACGTCGACCTCTACCAGGCGCACCGGTTCGACCAGTCGACCCCGCTCGAGGAGACGATGCAGGCGTTCGCCGACATCGTCCGCCAGGGCAAGGCCCTCTACATCGGCGTGAGCGAGTGGACCGCGGACCAGATCCGTGCGGGCCACGCCCTGTCGAAGGAGCTCGGCTTCCAGCTCATCTCGTCCCAGCCGCAGTACTCGATGCTGTGGCGCGTCATCGAGGACGAGGTCGTCCCGACCTCGCGCGAGCTGGGCCTGTCCCAGATCGTCTGGTCCCCCGTCGCCCAGGGCGTCCTGTCCGGCAAGTACCTGCCCGGCCAGCCCGCCCCGGCGGGTTCGCGTGCCACGGACGCCAACGGCTCGCGCTTCATCCAGCAGTTCATGACCGAGGACGTGCTCACGCGCGTCCAGCAGCTCAAGGCCGTCGCCGACGAGCTGAGCCTGACCCAGGCACAGCTCGCGGTCGCGTGGGTCCTGCAGAACGACAACGTCGCTGCCGCCCTGATCGGCGCCTCGCGCCCCGAGCAGGTCGCCGAGAACGTCAAGGCCTCGGGCGTGGTCATCCCCGCCGAGCTCATGACGAAGATCGACGAGATCCTCGGCGACGTCGTCGAGCGCGACGCGGGCAAGACCGCCGCCGGAGCCCCCGGACCGCGCTGACGCTGTTCGCTGTTCGCAGGACCTGAGCGAGTTGTCAGAAGTGCACCGGGGAATACCCCGGTGCACTTCTGACAACTGAGGGGGGACCTCCGCTCGCACCCCCGCCGGACCCCGCCGACCGGAGCGCGCCGGTTGGCCGGTGCGCGGTACACCCTGGCCCCACAGCACCCCCTCCCCCGACCTACGGTGTGAGGGTGTCCTCACCTTGCTTCCCGGCCCGCGTCGTCACGGCGACGCGCATCACGCCGCACATGGTCCGTGTCCATCTCGAGGCCGTCGGCGACTGGCGGTGGACGACCGACGGGCAGGGCGACGAGCGCATCGACCTCGCCTTCCCCGTCCCCGGCGAGACCGTCGCCGAGATCGACTTCTTCAACCAGGACGACTACGGCGTCGTGCCCGTCGAGGGCACCGAGCCCCCGTGGCGCCACTACACGGCCCGCCGCGTGCACGACGAGGGCCGGACGATCGTGGTCGACCTCGCGGTGCACGACGGCGGCCTCGCGTCCGACTGGGCCGTCCGCGCCGAGCCGGGCCACGTGCTCGGCGTGTTCGCGGGGGGCGACTCGCGCAGCTACTACGACGCCCCGGCCGACGCCGGCTGGCGCCTGCTCGTCGCCGACCCGACGGGGCTGCCGGGGCTGGGGCGGATCGTCGAGGAGCTCGCGCCGGGTGCCGTCGCGCACGCGGTCGTCGAGGTGCCCACGCTCGAGGACCGCCAGGAGCTCGAGACCCGGGGCGACGTGACCTATACCTGGCTCGTCACGGCCCAGGGCGCCCGCACGGGCGCCGCACTCGTCGAGGCCGTGCGCGACCTGCCCGTCCTGGAGACCCCGGGCTACGCGTGGGTCGCGTGCGAGAGCGCCGCGAGCCGCGACATCCGCCGCACCCTGCGCACCGCGTGGGGCATGCCGCGCGACCGGCACCAGGTCGTCGGGTACTGGACCGCGGGAGCGGTCAACGTGCGGGCCGACCGCGACGACGAGGACGCGCCACCGCACGACCACGACCACGAGCACGGCCACCCCGAGCCCGCCCACCAGCACTAGGCCCCGTCGGGCGCGCTGACGGCGTTCCGGCCACCTGACTGCCCGACGACGGAGCGCGCCCGCGCGCCCGGGTGCGCTCCGTCGTCGGGCTTCCCCTCGTGGGGGGACCCGTTGTCAGAAGTGCACCGGGGTATCCCCCGGTGCACTTCTGACAACTGATCGCGTAGCCGCGGCGAGCCGGACCTAGGCCGCGTGGGGCTCGGGCTCTCCCGGCACGTCCCCCAGGGCGACGTCCCCCGGGAGGTGCGCGACGCCGTCGAGCACCTCGACCGGCACGACCGCCGGACGCAGGTGCGGCGCGAGCCACCTCGCCGCGACCTGGACGACGGGGCCCACGCCCAGCGCGTAGAGGACCGTCGCCCACCCGAGCGTCCCGCCCAGCGCGAACCCGATCGCGACCACGAGGACCTCGATCGCGGTCTTGACGCGGCGCACGGGCCAGCCCGTGCGGGCGACCAGGCCCGTCATGAGGCCGTCGCGCGGGCCGGGGCCGAGTCGCGCACCGAGGTAGGCGGCGGTCGCGATCCCGTTGAGCACCACGCCCGCGACCGCGAGCGCCACCCGTCCGGCCGTCGTGGGCTCGGGGTCGATGCGCTCGAGCAGCAGCAGGAACGGGTCGAGGGTCGCGCCGATCACGACGATGTTGGCGATCGTGCCGATCCCTGGGCGTTGGCGCAGCGGGATCCACAGAAGCATGACCACGACGCTCGCGGCCACGACGACCACACCGAGCGGGAGCCCCGTGCGCAGCGCGACCCCCTGGTGGAAGACGTCCCACGGCATGGCGCCCATGCCCGAGTGGAGGAGCAGGGCCATGGTCAGCGAGAAGCCGAAGAGCCCGAGCACGAGCTGGACGGTGCGGCGGAGGGGGCCGAAGCCCTGGTTGATCGACACTCCCCCACTGTGAGGCACGAATGGACTGGTAATCCATAGCCAATTCGGCGAGAGTGGCCTCATGCCCACCTCGCTCGCCGCGCCCGCCCCCACGCTCCCCCCGGTGCACCGCCGACTCTCTGCACCCGCGCTCGGCGCACTCATCGCCGGGTGGCAGACCGAGGGGCCCGCGTACGTCGCGCTCGCCGACGCGGTCCGTGGCGCCGTCCTGTCCGGCACGGTCGCCCCGCACACGCGCCTGCCGAGCGAGCGCGACCTGGCCGGGGCCCTGGGCGTCTCGCGGACCACCACGGCCGCGGCGTACGCGGCGCTGCGCGAACGAGGGTTCGTCACGAGCCGCACGGGTGTCGGGACCGTCGCGGTCCTGCCGCGCCCCACGCGCCGCGCCCAGCCCCGCTGGTGCGGCGGTGACGCCCCGGTCCCCGTGGGCGTCGAGCCGCCCGACGACCTCGTCGACCTGGGCCAGGCCGCCCCCGCCGCCCCGCCCCAGCTCCACGCGGCCTACGGGCGGGCTCTCGAGGCCCTGCCCGACTACCTGTCCGGCCGCGGGTACGAGCCGCTGGGCCTGCAGCCTCTGCGCGAGGCGATCGCGCACCGGCTCACCGAGCGCGGCACCCCCACGACCCCCGACCAGGTCCTCGTCACCACGGGAGCCCAGCACGCGATCTCGACCATCGCGCAGTCGGTGCTCGGCCCGCGCGACCGGGTCGTGGTCCAGTCGCCCACCTACGCGCACGGCATCGAGGCCATGGTCGGGCGCGGGGCGCGCGTCGTCGGCTTCCCGGTGGGCGCGGGGCTGCCGGGCGACGGTCCGGGCTTCGACGTCGCACTGTTCGAGTCGACGGTCCGCGCGGCCACGCCACGGCTCGCCTACCTGATCCCGGACTTCCACAACCCCACGGGGTACAGCCTCACGCCCGACGAGCGCGCCGAGGTCCGCCGTATCGCGCTGCGCCACCGCGTGACCGTGATCGGCGACGAGACGCTCACCGACATCGTGCTCGACGGGCCCGCGCCCGAGCCGCTCGCGGGCGACGGGTCGGCGACGAGCCACCTGCTCACCGTGGGCTCGGCGTCCAAGACCTTCTGGGGCGGCCTGCGCGTGGGGTGGGTCAGGGCGCACCCCGACGTCGTCGCGCACCTCGCCCGGACCCGCGCGGCGAGCGACATCGCGACCTCCGTCCTCGAGCAGCTCGCGGTGACCGAGCTGCTCGCCCGGCGCGAGGAGGTCCTCGCCGAGCGGCTTCCCCTGCTGCGGTCCCAGCGGGACCTGCTGCGCTCGGCCGTCACGGCCGCGGTGCCGTCGTGGCGCGTGGCGTCACCCGCGGGCGGCCTGTCGCTGTGGATCGACCTGGGGCGCCCGCTCGCGCACGCCCTGACCGCGGCGGCGGCCGTGCGCGGCGTGGTGATCAACCCGGGTCCGTCCCTCACGCCCGACGGCGGAGCCTCCTCGCGTGTCCGTCTCACCTTCGCGCCGGACGCCGAGGCGATCGGACGGGCCGTGCCCCGGCTGGCGGCCGCGTGGGAGCACGTCGCGGGGTAGGCGGGGTGGAGCCGGCAGGACGGGGTCTCGGTGCCCGGGCCTCGGTGCCGAGCATGCGGTTGTCGTCGCGAGTCGCCTCCTGCGCGACGACAACCGCATGCTCGACCAGCGGCAACCGCATGCTCGGCGGGACCGGGGAAGGCTCGGGCGCCGCCTCGTGCGCGGCCGCTAGGGTGACCCGATGCCGACCGCCGCGACCTTCTGCGCCCCGACCGACCTCGACCGCGGGTCTGCCGAGTACCTCGGGCTCCTCGAGTCGGCCAGCGGCCATACCGGCGCCGCGTTGCAGAGCCTCGCGGCCGAGGTGCAGGACCACCTGACGACGGTCGTCGCGCTCGTCGACGGCCGACTGGTGGGCCTCGCGGCGTACGAGACGGGCCGCACGAGCACGGTCCTGCGCTACCTCGCGGTCGAGGGCACCCGCAGGGAGGACGGGCTCGGTCGCGCGCTCGTGTCGGCGGTGCAGGCCGCCGCGCCGGATGCGCCGGTGGTCGCCGAGACGGACGACGACGCCGTCGGCTTCTACCGTCGGACCGGCTTCGCCGTCACGGCGTTGCCGCGCGATCCGCGCCGGCCCGACGTCCAGCGATACAGGTGCATTCTCGCTGCCGCCGGGCGCTGACCTCGACGGGCATGTCCCGGAGCGCGGCTCACGCCGTGCGCAGCTCCACGGTGGCCGTCGCCTGGGCGCCGTCGTTCAGGAGGCGCGCCGCGGCCGCTCCCTGTGCCGCGAGGTCGCGCCAGCTCTCGCCGAGCCACTGCTCGGCGTCGAACTGGTTGGTGAACGCCGGGCTGACGGGTGTCGTGAGCGCGCGCCCGTCCGCGTCGTCGAGCTCCCACACCCACTGGGGTCGGATCATCGTGCGCCTCCACCTCGGGTTCCTCGGACCGCGTCGCGGACCAGGGACCGGTTGATGCTCGCGGCCCAGAACGGGCCGTTGTAGATCATGCCGGTGTAACCCTGCACGAGGTCGGCACCGGCCGCCAGGTAGGCGCGCGCGTCGTCGGCCGTCGAGATGCCGCCCACGCCGACGATCGCGACGTCCGGGCCGAGCCGGCCGCGGAGGCGAGCGACGACGTCGAGCCCGCGCTCGAGCAGCGGGGGCCCCGAGAGCCCACCGGGGCCCAGGTCGTGCCCGATCGTCGTGTTGACCGCGATGACGCCGTCGAGGCCCAGCTCGAGCGCGAGGTCGGCGACCGCGTCGACGTCCTCGTCCGCGAGGTCCGGGGCGATCTTGACGAGCAGCGGGATGCGGCGCGCCCCGGCGGCACGCGTCGCGTCGTCGGCCGCCTCGCGGACGGCCTGGAGGATGGGTCGCAGCGCCTCGGTCGACTGCAGGTCGCGCAGGCCCGGGGTGTTGGGCGAGGACACGTTGACGACCAGGTAGTCGGCGTGGGGCGCGAGGAGCGCGGCGCTCGTCGCGTAGTCGCCCGCGGCGTCCTCGGCCGGGGTGACCTTGGTCTTGCCGATGTTCGCGCCGATCATGACGGCCCGCCCGGACGCCGAGCGCCGCAGGGACTCGAGACGCTGGGCCGCGGCCGCCGCGCCCTCGTTGTTGAAGCCCATCCGGTTGCGGATGCCGCGCAGCGACAGCTCGCGCCACATGCGCGGCTTCTCGTTGCCGGGCTGCGCGTGCGCGGTCACGGTGCCGATCTCGATGAACGCGAAGCCCAGCATGGTCAGGCCGCGGATCGCCTTGGCGTTCTTGTCGAACCCGCCCGCGAGACCGAACGGCGCGGGGAACGAGCGGCCGAGCGCCTGGACGCTGCCGGGGCCGTTCGTGCCGCGACCCAGGTAGGGGGCCGCGGCCCCCTGGATCACGTCGCCCACGACGGGCGTGCGTCCCGCGAGGGAGATGACCGGGAACACCACCTCGTGCGCCTTCTCGGGGTCCATGTGCCTGAAGACGCCGTTGAAGAGGAGGGAGTACAGCCGGCTCATGCGGGATCCTTCGGTTCGGTGGTGGAGTTCTGGGGCGGGCGCGTGCGCCACAGCCAGGTGAGGCCCACGACCGGCAGGACCAGCGGCACGAACCCGTACCCGATCCCGAAGTCGGACCACACCGTGGGCTCGGGGAACGCGACCGGGTCCAGCAGGGACCACGCGCCGACGGCGAGCACGCCCACGAGCTCGACGCTCACCGCGGTCCAGGCGACGGTCCGCGAGGTGCGCGACCCGCGCGCGAGCGCGACGGTCGCGACGATGTACACCACGGCCGCGAGCGCCGACAGGACGTACGCGACAGGCGCCTCGTGCCAGTCGCGCAGGAGCTGGACGGAGGCGCGTGCGGTCGCGGCGACCGCGAAGATCCCGTAGACGAGGACCAGGACGCGGCCGAAGCCGCTGCCCGTGGTGCGCGGCGTGTCCGGGGAGCGGGTGGTCCGGGACGGCCCCGGGCCCGACGACGTCGCCGGGGTCGCGGGGTCGGGTGCGGTCTCGGGGTTCTCGGGGTGCGTCACGCCATCTCTCCTCAGGCGGTCCAGATCTGCCACAAGCGCCACTCGAGGAACGCGACCGTGATCGCGGCGACCGCGAGCACGACCGAGCTCCAGCGGGTGCGTTCGGCGAACGCCCACACGGCGGCGACGGGCAGGATGAACAGGGCGGTGATCAGGTAGCCCCAGAGCTTCACGGGGTCGCTCGCCGTGCTCCCGGTCGCGGCGAGGACGCCCGCGACGATCATCTGCACGACGATCACGCCCTCGATGACGGCACCGCCCCACAGCTGCTTGAGGATCACGGCGCGGTCGCGGGCGACGAACCACCCTGCCCAACCGGTGAGGGCCGCGCACAGCGCGACGGCGAGGAGGACGAGGGGGAGGACCACGACGCCGAGCCTACCGGCGAGCGGCCCACGGGCAGGAATCGCCCGTCCGCCCTCGCCCCGCACGGCGCGCCCCGCCCGGCTCGTCGGGGCGCGCTCGTCGGGGCGTGCTCGTCCCGCCGGTGGCCCGCGGCCTGGCAGCGGCTAGCATCGAGGCGTGGCTGAACTCACTCTCTCCAGCAAGAACCCGACCGGCGTGAAGGTCGACGCGCTCGTCGTCGGGACCCAGACGACGTCAGACGGCGTGGCCGTCGTGGGGGACGACCTCCCCCGCGACGTCGTCGCCGAGCTCGAGGCCCTCGCTCCGGCGCTGGGCATCACGGGCGCGCGCGACGAGGTCCGCACGGTGCCCGCGGGCGCCCACCTCAAGGCGGGCGTGCTCGTCCTGACCGGCCTCGGCGCCCGGGACGGCTCGGGCTCGTTCCCGGCCGAGACCCTGCGTCGCGCGGCCGGCGCGGCCGTCCGCGAGCTGACCGGGGCGTCGTCCGTCGCGGTCGCGCTGCCCGCGGCCGACGAGGCCGAGGTCGCGGCGATCGCCGAGGGCGCGCTCCTCGGGGCGTACTCGTTCACGCGCTACCGGGACACGGCGGGCGCCGCCGCCTCGACCAAGCCTGCCAGCGGCGTCTCGACGATCGAGGTCCTCACCTCGCTCGCCCGCGGGGCCAAGGCCAAGGCCGCGGTCGAGCGTGCCGCGACGATCGCCGCGGCGGTCCACGCGACGCGCGACCTGGTCAACACCGCCCCGAACGACCTGTTCCCCGCGGCCTTCGCCGACATCGCCAAGGCCGCGGCCAAGGGCACGGGCGTCAAGGTGACCGTGCTCGACGAGAAGGCCCTCGCGGCCGGCGGCTACGGCGGCATCCTCGCCGTCGGGCAGGGGTCCTCGCGCGGCCCGCGCCTCGTGAAGGTCTCCTACTCCCCCTCGCGCCCGCACGCCAAGGTCGCGCTCGTGGGCAAGGGCATCACGTTCGACTCGGGCGGCATCTCGATCAAGCCCGCCAAGGGCATGGAGGCCATGAAGTCGGACATGGCCGGTGCGGCTGCCGTCCTGCACACCGTGCTCGCGGCCTCGAGGCTCGGCCTGCCGGTCGCCGTGACGGGGTGGCTCTGCCTCGCGGAGAACATGCCGTCCGGCACGGCCCAGCGCCCCTCGGACGTCATCACGATCCGTGGCGGCAAGACCGTGGAGGTCCTCAACACCGACGCCGAGGGCCGCCTGGTCATGGCCGACGGCCTGGTCGCCGCGATCGAGGAGAACCCGGACGTCGTGCTCGACGTCGCGACGCTCACCGGGGCTCAGATGGTCGCGCTCGGTACCCGCGTCTCGGCCGTCATGGGCACCGAGTCCGTCCGCAGCGAGGTCGTCGCCGCGGCAGAGTCCGCAGGCGAGCAGTTCTGGCCCATGCCCCTGCCCGAGGAGCTCGCCGCCTCCATGAAGTCGAAGGTCGCGGACATCGCGAACATCGGCGACCGTTTCGGCGGCATGCTCGTGGCAGGCCTGTTCCTGCAGGAGTTCGTCGGGTCCACGCCGTGGGCACACCTGGACATCGCGGGCCCCTCGTTCAACGAGGGCTCGGCGTTCGGCTACACGCCGGTCGGCGGCACGGGGGTCGCGGTGCGCACCCTCGTCGAGCTGCTCGAGGCCCGCGCCGCGAAGTAGGCCTTCCGGTGCACGACAGGGCGGGCACGACCTCGAGGTCGTGCCCGCCCTGTCGTGCACCGGGGGCCGGTTGGGCAAGAGGCCCGCTCGGAGCGCTCAGCGCCGTCGTTGCTTGGAGTTCCAGTCGCGCATGCGCTGCGGGTAGCCCGTGAAGTTCACGTCGTAGACCGGCAGCTCGAGCTGCTCGGCGAGCTTGCGCGCGGTCCTGGCGTCGGGGACCCGGCGCCGCGTCCACTCCCCCGTGGTCGCGATCAGCATCAGGGTCGTGGGCGTGTCGTTCGTGGGCGGCTCGATGTACGCCTCGACCCCGACCCGGGTGCGCGCGAACTCGGCCAGGTGCTCGACCGTCGCCCGTCGCTGGTCGGCGGCGGACGGCGAGCCGGCGCCGCCCGACGACGCGGGACCGTTCGCGGGCTTGCGGGAGAAGAGCTGGGACAGCCTGGACATGGAGGCAGAGTACTTGCTCCGCCTGGAGCGGGCCTGAGATCGCCCGCCCTCCGGTCCGTGTCGTGGTCGGGCGGGGTCGCCCGCGCCGGCCGGTGCGCTCAGCCGGCTCGCGCGGCGAACCATCGAGAGACCGGGCACCCGACGGCGTGCCCGGGCCCTGGCTGTTCCCTGCCTCACCTGTCTTGAGCATCACACCGCCGACCGTGCGTTCCGATTGGGGTACGGGTGCCCAAAGTGCCAAGATGTCACAAGAACTTTGCTCTCCCTCTTTTCGTATGCCCCTAAGGAGCTGCACGTGGCCGAGACCGGCACACCTTTCGACGTCGTCGTCCTGGGCGGAGGCAGCGGCGGTTACGCCACGGCGCTGCGCGCCGCCGAGCTC
Organism: Oerskovia sp. Root918; assembly: GCF_001428945.1. Classification (NCBI taxonomy): domain Bacteria; kingdom Bacillati; phylum Actinomycetota; class Actinomycetes; order Micrococcales; family Cellulomonadaceae; genus Oerskovia; species Oerskovia sp. Root918. The sequence continues at coordinate 519,736 of NZ_LMJG01000013.1, read as the reverse complement.
GGCCTCAACGTCGCCCTTGTCGAGGCGCACAAGCTCGGCGGGACCTGCCTGCACAACGGCTGCATCCCCACGAAGGCCCTGCTGCACGCGGCCGAGCTCGCCGACAACGCCCGCGAGGGCAGCGCGTACGGCGTCCTGAGCCAGCTGCAGGGCATCGACATGAACGGCGTGAACTCGTACAAGGACGGCGTCATCGCCGGGCTGTACAAGGGCCTGCAGGGCCTGATCAAGTCGCGCAAGATCACGGTGATCGAGGGCCACGGCACGCTCGTCGCCGCGGACACGGTCGAGGTCGCGGGCCAGCGCTACACGGGCAAGAACGTCGTGCTCGCCACGGGCTCCTACGCCCGCTCGCTCCCGGGCCTCGAGATCGGCGGCCGGGTCATCACCTCCGACCAGGCGCTGAACCTGGACTACGTGCCCAAGAGCGCGATCGTCCTGGGCGGCGGCGTGATCGGCGTCGAGTTCGCGAGCGTCTGGAAGTCGTTCGGCGCCGACGTGCAGATCATCGAGGCGCTCCCGCACCTCGTCCCCAACGAGGACGAGTCGCTGTCGAAGGCCCTCGAGCGCGCGTTCCGCAAGCGCAGCATCGGCTTCACGCTGGGCGACCGGTTCTCGGGCGTGACCCAGGACGACTCGGGCGTGCACGTGACCCTCGAGTCCGGCAAGACGTTCGACGCGGACCTCCTCCTGGTCGCCGTCGGCCGCGGTCCCCGCACCGCGGACCTGGGCTACGAGGCGCAGGGCATCACCATGGACCGCGGCTTCGTGATCGTCGACGAGCGCCTCCACACGGGCGTCGGCAACATCTACGCGGCCGGCGACATCGTCCCCGGGCTCCAGCTCGCGCACCGCGGGTTCGCCCAGGGCATCTTCGTGGCCGAGCAGATCGCGGGCCTGAACCCGACGCCGATCGTCGAGTCGGGCATCCCCCGCGTGACGTACTGCGAGCCCGAGGTCGCCTCGGTCGGCCTGACCGAGGCCAAGGCCAAGGAGCTGCACGGCGCCGACGGCGTCGAGACGCTCGAGTACAACCTTGCCGGCAACGGCAAGAGCAAGATCCTCGGGACCACGGGCTTCGTCAAGCTCGTCCGCCAGAAGGACGGCCCCGTCGTCGGCGTGCACATGGTCGGCGCCCGCGTCGGCGAGCTCATCGGCGAAGGCCAGCTCATCGTGAACTGGGAGGCGTACCCCGAGGACGTCGCCGCCCTGGTCCACGCGCACCCCACGCAGAACGAGGCTCTCGGAGAGGCCCACCTGGCCCTCGCCGGCAAGCCGCTGCACGCCCACAACTGACCCAACGATCGAAGGAGACCCGAGAGGTCATGTCTGACAACGTGCAGATGCCCGCACTGGGCGAGTCCGTCACCGAGGGAACCGTCACCCGCTGGCTCAAGGCCGTCGGCGAGAGCGTCGAGATCGACGAGCCCCTGCTCGAGGTCTCGACCGACAAGGTCGACACCGAGATCCCCTCGCCGTTCGCCGGCGTGCTCGAGCAGATCCTCGTCCAGGAGGACGAGACCGTCGAGGTCGGCACCGACCTCGCCGTGATCGGTACCGGCGCGGACGCAGCCCCCGCTGCCCCCGAGGCGCCGGCCGCTCCCGCCGCTGAGGCCCCGGCACCGGCCGCTGCTCCCGCAGCTCCTGAGGCGCCCGCCGCCGAGGCTCCGGCCCCGGCAGCCCCCGCCGCAGAGGCGCCTGCCACCGAGGCGCCCGCCGCCTCGGGCGGCGAGGAGATCAAGCTCCCCGCGCTCGGCGAGTCCGTGACCGAGGGCACCGTGACCCGCTGGCTCAAGGCCGTCGGCGAGACCGTCGAGATCGACGAGCCCCTGCTCGAGGTCTCGACCGACAAGGTCGACACCGAGGTCCCGTCCCCCGTGGCCGGTACCGTCCAGCAGATCCTCGTCCAGGAGGACGAGACGGTCGAGGTCGGCACCGTGCTCGCGATCGTCGGCTCGGGCGCCGCGGCTCCCGCACCGGCCGCAGCAGCACCGGCACCCGCCGCTGCGCCCGCTCCGGCTCCCGCCCCCGCGGCACCTGCAGCGCCGGCACCGGCTCCTGCCCCTGCTCCGGCACCGGCCGCTACCCCCGCCCCGGCTCCGGCTCCCGCCGCAGCCCCGGCCCCCGCCGCTGCAGCCCCGGCCGCTCCGGCGGCCCCGGCCTCGCGTGCCACCTCGGGCGCCACCGGTGGCTCCTACCTGACCCCGCTCGTGCGCAAGCTCGCCGCGGAGAAGGGTGTCGACGTCGCGTCCCTCACGGGCACGGGCGTCGGTGGCCGCATCCGCAAGGAGGACGTCCTCGAGGCGGCCGCCAAGGCGGAGGCTGCCAAGGCGACTCCTGCACCTGCCGCTGCTGCGCCGTCGGGCACCGCGCCCAAGGCCCCCAGCGTCCCGGCCGTCTCGCCGCTGCGCGGGACCACCGAGAAGATGTCGCGCCTGCGCAAGCTCGTCGCGACGCGCATGGTCGAGGCCCTGCAGACCCAGGCCCAGCTCACCACGGTGGTCGAGGTCGACGTGACCAAGGTCGCCAAGCTGCGCGCCAAGGCCAAGAACGACTTCAAGGCTCGCGAGGGCGCCAACCTCACGTTCCTGCCGTTCTTCACGCTCGCCGCGGTCGAGGCCCTCAAGGCCTACCCGAAGATCAACGCGAGCATCGACGGCGACTCGGTCGTCTACCACCCGCAGGAGAACGTCGGCATCGCGGTCGACACCGAGCGCGGCCTGGTCGTGCCGGTCATCAAGGACGCCGGTGACCTCAACCTCGCCGGGATCGCCCGCAAGATCGCCGACCTCGCCGGCCGCACCCGCATCAACAAGATCGGGCCGGACGAGCTGGGCGGCGCGACGTTCACGATCACGAACACCGGTTCCGGTGGCGCCCTGATCGACACGCCCATCGTCCCCGGCGGCCAGGTCGCGATCCTGGGCACGGGCACGATCGTCAAGCGTCCGGTCGTCGTGACCGACGCAGACGGCAACGAGTCGATCGCGATCCGTTCGATGAGCTACATCTTCCTGTCCTACGACCACCGCCTGGTCGACGGCGCGGATGCAGCCCGCTTCCTGGGTGCGATCAAGAGCCGCATCGAGGAGGGCGCCTTCGAGTCCGAGGTCGGTCTCTGACCCTCGGAGCTCGCTGAGCCCACCACGACGGCGGCCCCTCGACCCTCACGGGTCGGGGGGCCGTCGTCGTGCTCGGGGGCCCCGGGCACCGGACACGCCGGACGGCGCGTGGCCCGAGCAGCGCAGGCAGGCCGCACGGGCCGTACCGTGGTCGCATGGACATCGTCGTGGCCGGCTCGCACGGTCTGATCGGGACCGAGCTGCTCGAACGTCTGCGCGAGCGCGGGGACACCGTGCGCCGCCTGGTGCGCCGTCCTCCCCAGGCCGCGCACGAGGTCTTCTGGGACCCCGACGAGGACGCGCTGGACCCGCAAGCGCTCGAGGGCGCGGACGCCGTGGTCAACTTCGCGGGCGCGGGGGTCGGCGACCACCGGTGGACGACCGAGTACAAGCGCACCATCCTCGAGTCCCGGACCCGGACCGCAGGACTGCTCGCGCGTACGCTCGCGCACCTCGACGCTCCCCCGCCCGTGCTCCTGCAGGGCACCGCGGTGGGCTACTACGGGGACCGGGGTGCGGAGGTCCTGACCGAGACCTCGGGCCCGGGCACGACGTTCCTCGCGCGCGTCGTCACCGAGTGGGAGGCCGCCACGGCCCCCGCGCAGGACGCGGGGGTGCGTGTGGCGCACCTGCGCACGGGGATCGTCCTGTCCCCCGACGGCGGCGCCCTCGCGCGCATGCTGCCCCTGCTGCGGCTCGGCGTCGGGGGGAGGCTCGGGAGCGGCACCCAGTACTGGAGCTGGATCACGCTGCGCGACCACGTGTCGGCCGTGCTGCACCTGCTCGACGCCGACGTGCGCGGCCCCGTGAACCTCACGGGTCCCGCTCCGGCGACGAACGCCGAGGTCACGCGCGCGCTCGCCCAGGCGCTGCACCGACCCGCGGCGCTGCCCGTGCCGTCCGTGGCGCTCAAGGTGGTCCTGGGCGAGTTCGCGTCCGACGTCCTGGGGTCGCAGCGCGCCCTGCCGCGCGTCCTGGAGGCGAGCGGCTTCACGTTCGAGCACGACGACCTGGAGTCGGCCGCCCGATGGGTCACGAGCGGCTGAGCGCCCTCACCCGACCTCCCCGACGCGCCACGCGCCGTCCGTCCAGCGCAGCGTGAGCACCGCGACCTCGGGCTCCTCAGCAGGGACCTCGATCACCGTGCCGTCCGCGGCGCGCTGGGTGTGGGCGCCCACGACGTAGGTCACCTCGACGCTCGCCTGGTCCGGGCTGCCAGCGTCCGCGCTCACCGCGTCCAGCCCGCCGGTGGCGATGTTCCGGGCGTCGAGGACCTCGGCTCGGGCGCCCTCGACGACGACACCCGTGTCGGCGATACGCTCGAGCAGCTCGGCGTCGGCCTGCTCCGCGGGTGAGCCCGGCACCACGACCTCGGCCATGGCCCGGTCTCCCGCCAGCAGCTCGACCCTGCGCTCGGTGAGCTCGACCGTCGCGGCGAGCGGGTCGTCGTGGTGACGCGTCGGGTCGGCGCCCGTGGCGTCCTGGCCGTTCGTGCGGGGTCCGGCGAGCACAGGGTCCCGGGCGCCGGACGTGTCCCCGGCCCAGGACCGCAGAGCCAGGCCCCCTCCCGCGAGTGCCGCGCAGACCGTGAGCACGAGCACGACGACGAGGGCGGGATGGCGTTGCCCGCGCGACCGGCCACCGCCTCCCCGGCGGCCGCTGCGGCCGTCGGGTCCACGCGCGGTCGAAACGGCCCGACCGGCAGTTTCACCACCGCGACGGGGCCGCTCGGGGGCCCTCGCCCGCGACGCGGCACGGGTGGCCAGCGCGGGTGCTCCGCCGTCGCGGGCGCGCGCCGGACGGACGACCGCACCGCCGGCCCCGGCCCCGTCCCGCGACGGAAGGCCGGAAGCGTCCCCGCCGCCCGCTCGGCCCGCAGCCGGTCCTCGGGGGCTCGAACGTTCCGCGATGGCCGCGGCCGCGAGGCGCGCGGGGTCCGGGAGGACGAGTGGAAGAGGCGGGGCGGCCTCGTAGCAGAGCGCCGCGAAGGTCCCGGCCTCGGGGCGCCCGCGGGGGTCGGCGCGCTGGGCGGCGGCGAGCTCGGCGTGCAGTGCGGCGAGCGCCGCCTCGTCGTTCCCTTCCCCCGGCCCGACGGCGCCGCGAACGCCCGCGTGCAGCGTCGCGGGGGGCGGCACGAGCCCTGTGACGAGCGCGGCGAGCGCCCGGACGTCCTCCGCGGGGCTCGCGGTCGAGACCACGAGCGGTGCGCGCAGCACCGCACGGCCGTCGGGACCGACCGTCACGTCCCTCCGGCTGAGCGCGCCGTACGTCTGGCCGGCGTGGTGGAGCGCGGCGAGCGCCTGCGCGAGCGGGACCACGAGCGTCGCCGCCTCGCCGGCGCTCAAGGGTCCACGGCACCTCAGGAGAAGGTCCAGCCCGGTCCCGTGGGGACGTCGGGTCAGGACCCCGAGGTGCCCCGGGTCCCCCTCGACGACCTCGTCGATCGCGGCGAGGTGCTCGTGGTCGAGCGCGCGCAGCACGCCGAGGCGTTCGACGACCAGGGCGCGCTCGCGGTGCTCGGCGGGCACGGGCACGAGCGTCAGGTCGTCCTGTTGCCCGGCACGGTCGACGACGACCCACGCCTGATCGTCGGCGCCGTCGCCCGGCGCGTCCCGCGACGTCGCTCGGTCGGCGATCCTCCAGCCGCGGCTCACGAGCTGTTCAGCAAGGGTGGGAGGGAGCACCGGGCCGTCCGGTTCGCTCCGCCTCCCCGGTCGCCGGGGCCGTGACTCGCGGACGGGGCGTGCACTCGACATGCCCCCATCCCACCAGGGCGGAGCGGGCGTCCCGGCTTGTCCACAGGCCGGGCGTGTGCGCCGGCCTCGGGCTCAGACGTCGAGGCGGCGCCCGCTGCGCGCGCTCTCGCGCGCGACGTCCAGCACGTGTGCCGTCCGCACGGAGTCGGCCGGGTCGACGGGCGCCGGCCCGCCCGCGAGCCACGCGGCCACCGCGCGGTAGAAGTCGGCGTGCCCCCCAGGGGCACGCGGCACGGGCGTCCGCTCGCGTCCGCGGGTGATCCACCCCTCCGTGCCCTCGGGAGCCGCGTCGTCGAAGACCTCGAAGGGGGAGGCGTCGTTCTCGAACGTGGTCACGACGTACGCGCCCGCGGTGCCGAGGACGCGCGTGCGCGGGCCGGGCGCACCCACGACCGAGGCCGCCCAGAGTCGGCTGACGACCTCCCGGCCCTGGCGGCCCTCGTGGTGGAGGGTCAGGAAGACGTCGTCCTCGGTCGGGGTCGTCAGGGAGCGCAGCTCGGCGTAGACCGAGCGGACGGGTCCGAAGAGCTGGGTCGCGGAGTCCACGAGGTGCGGGCCGAGGTCGAGCAGGAGCCCGCCCCCGACGGGGTCGTTCTCCTTCCAGCGCTGCTGCGGCACGGGTCGCCACCGCTCCCACCGGCGCTCGAACGTGTGCACCTCGCCGAGCTCGCCCGACGCCAGGACGGACTCGAGCGTGAGCTGCTCGGGGTCCCACCGCCGGTTCTGGAAGACCGTGAAGGGGGTCCCCGCAGCAGCCGCGACCGCGACCACCTCGGCCGCCTGCGTGCCGTCGAGCGCGATGGGCTTGTCGAGCACGAACGGGACGCCGGCCGCGGAGACCTGCGCGGCGTGCTCGGCATGGAGCGCCGACGGGCTCGCGACGACCACCACGTCGTAGGTGCCCCGGTCCGCCAGCAGACCGGCGAGGTCGTCGTGCAGGTGCACCCCCGGCCAGTCCTGCTCGGCCTCGGCGCGACGTCCCGGGTCGCGCGCGACCACCGCGGTGACCTGGAGCCCCGCCTCGCGCGCGAGGCGGGCGTGGATGCCTCGGCCCGCGCCGCCGTACCCGACCAGCCCGACGCGCGCGACCTGTTCCTGCGTGCTGCTTCCGCTCATGGCGACCAATCTAGCGGCCGTCCCGGAGCACTCCCGAAGACTGGCAGAATGTACCGAATCCTCCTGGAACTGTCGTTCTCGGCATGTGCCCGAGTTCGGGAAGGTCGTCCGTTGAGCACCAAGAGCTCGAAGAGCCAGAAGAGTCACAAGAGTGCGCGCCTGCGCCGCGCCGTACGCATCACCCTCATCGCCCTGGCGCTGGGCGTCGTCATCGCCAACGCCGTGAACCAGCAGACGATCGAGGCCCACGAGGCGCCCGCCTCGGGGACCGCGCTCGCGGCCCTCGCGACGCTCGACGTCAAGGGGCCCGCGGCCTCGACCGGGTACGAGCGCGAGAACTTCGGCTCGGCATGGGCGGACGTGGACGGCAACGGGTGCGACACGCGCAACGACATCCTCGCGCGCGACCTCACCGATCTCACGTACTCGACGCGCGACAAGGCGTGCGAGATCCGGACGGGCACGTTCGACGACCCGTACACGGGCGAGGTCATCAGCTTCGTGCGCGGCAACAAGACCAGTGCGGCGGTCCAGATCGACCACGTGATCCCGCTCATGGACGCCTGGCGCAAGGGCGCACAGTCGTGGGACGCGCAGACGCGCCTGCGCTTCGCGAACGACCCGCTCAACCTGCTCGCGTCGGACGGCTCGGCGAACCAGTCGAAGGGGGCACGCGACGCATCGGCCTGGCTGCCGCCCAACAACGCGTTCCGCTGCACGTACGTCGCCCGCCAGATCGCGGTCAAGGTGACCTACGACCTGTGGGTGACCCCCGCCGAGCACGACGCCATGGCCACGGTCCTGGACGGCTGTCCGTCGGAGCCCCTGCCCGTCGCCTCCTGAGTCCTCAGATCGCGCGGCCCGTCGTGCTCCTCTGGACGCGCCGCCGCTGGGCGCACCGCCGCTCGGCGCGCCGCCCCTGGGCGCCCGATCGACGCCCCGATCGACGTCCCGCTCGACGTCCCAGGCACCGCCCACGTCTCCCGAGCGGGTCCCGGGCGAGCCGCCTGACGCGAGGCGGCCCGTCCGGGCCCGCGGCTCAGGGCGCGGCGCGGCGGAGCGAGCCCGGCCACCACACGACGCGTCCGACGTCGTGCACGAGGGCCGGGACGAGCAGGCTCCTGACGATCAGGGTGTCCACCAGGACACCGAACGCGACGATGAACGCGAGCTGGGCCAGGAAGAGCAGCGGGATCACCCCGAGCGCAGCGAAGGTCGCGGCCAGGACGACTCCCGCCGACGTGATGACCGAGCCCGTGACGGCGAGCGCCCGCAGAGTTCCGCGACGCGTGCCGATGATCCCGGACTCCTCCCGGACTCTCGTCATGAGGAAGATCGAGTAGTCGACGCCCAGCGCGACGAGGAAGCAGAACGCGTAGAGCGGGACGGTGGGGTCGGCGCCGGGGAAGTCGAGCACGTGGTTGAACACCAGGGCCGCGACGCCCAGGGCCGCTCCGAACGAGAGCACGTTGGCCGCCATGAGCAGGACGGGCGCGAGGATCGAGCGCAGGAGCAGCATCAGGATCAGGAGGATCACGACGAGCACGACCGGGACGATGACCCGCAGGTCGTGGTCGCCCGCGATCTGGGTGTCGAGCCGCTCGGCGCTCGCCCCGCCCACGAGGGCCTCGGGCGAGACCTCGTGCACCGCGTCGCGCAGCGCGGCGACGGTCTGGGTCGCGGCGTTGGTGTCGCTCGGGTCCTCGGTCACGACGTCGACGCGGACGTCACCGTCGACCACGAGGGGCGGGCCCTGCGCGGGGGCTCCCGGCGCCCCGCCCGTGCCGGCCTCGGTCACCGCGGCGGCCGACGCGACGCCGTCCGTCGCGGTCGCGGCCTGCAGCACGGCGTCGAGGTCCTCCTGGGGGGCGATCACGATCGCGGGCTGGACGCCCACTCCCCCGAAGTGCTCCTCGAGCGCCTGCTCCCCGTCGACCGAGTCGACCTGGGTGAGGAAGACGTCGGAGTCGCTCGTGCCCTCGGCCTGGAACGTGGGGACGAACGCCGCGCACCCCGCGAGCACGAGTGCCGTGACGATCCACACCGCCCGGTCGCGGCGCCCCACGAAGCTCGCGACGCGGGACCAGATCCCGTGCCCCGCGACGTGCACCTCGACGTCGTGGCTCGCGGCGAGCGCGAGGTCGCGCGCGCCCTCACCGGAAGCCGGCGTGCTCGGGTCCACGGCCACCGGCGCGGGGGCCGCACCCTCGTCCGCTGCGGCGGGGTCGTAGGTGGGCTTCTGCGGCCAGAAGATCCCGCGCGAACGCCTGCCACCGAGCACGAGCAGCGCAGGCAGGAGCGTCAGTGCGGCCAGGAAGGCCGCCGCGATGCCGATCGCCCCGACGGGGCCGAGGCTCCGGTTGGACCCGAGGTCGGACAGCAGGAGGCACAGCAGGCCCGCGATGACGGTCCCGGCCGAGGCCGCGACGGGCTCGATCGAGGCGCGCAGGGCCCGGCGGACCGCGGTGTACGGGCTCTCCACGACGCGCAGCTCCTCGCGGTAGCGGGCCACGACGAGCAGCGAGTAGTCGACCGCGGCGCCCACGACCAGGATCGACAGGATGCCCTGCGCCTGGCCGTTGAGCGTGAGCGTGCCGTTGTCGGCCAGGAGGTAGACGACCAGGCCGGCGAGGCACAGCGCGAAGACCGCGGTGAGGATCACGATGAAGGGCAGGATCGGCGAGCGGTAGACGATCGCGAGGATGATGAGCACGGCACCGAGCGCGACGAGCAGCAGGACCGTGTCGATCCCGCCGAACGCGTTGACCAGGTCGGCGACGAACCCGGCGGGCCCGGTGACCCAGGTCTGCAGGCCCGAGTCGGCGAGGGCGGTCTCGAGCTCGGCGCGCACCTCGGCCACCACGACGTTGTTGACGCGCTCGTCGTCGGCCATGAGGTTCGAGGCCTGCGACGCGTCGAGCGAGGCGACGATCATGGCCGCCTCCCCGTCCTGCGAGGGCACGACGACGGGGTCCCCCGTGAGCGCGTCCCCGACGGTCTGAGGGTCGTCGGGTCCGGCGCCGGGCAAGGGCAGGCCGGGCAGGTCCGCAGCGACGTCCTGGAGGAGCTGGAGCTGCTCGGGCGTGACCGCTCCCCCGGCGGTCGGCACCGCGACGACGAGCGCGGGCAGGCTCTCGTCGGACACGAACGCCTGCGCCTTCTCGGCGGCTCGGGTCGACTCGGCGCTCGAGGGCAGGAAGGCCGCGGAGTCGTTGGTCTGGACCGTGCTGAGCTTGCCCTGCGCCTGCCCCCCGATCGCGCCGATGGCCAGCCAGACACCGAGTACTGCGACAATGACCAGGCCTCGGAGCACACCACTCCAGCGATTACTCAGCATGCTGAGTACTATTGACGACGGAGGTCTCAGAAGCAAGTGGACGCCAACCCCGTGAGCAGGGAACCGAAGGACTGGCCGACCGGCCGGCTCCTGTCGGCGGTGACCCGGCGGATCGAGCGTGAGTGGAACCATCACCTCGACGGCTGGGACCTCAACCACGCCTCGATGCCCGTCCTGCTGCACCTCCTCGCCGGCCCGCGGACCCAGCGCCAGCTCGCGGCCGAGTCGCACATCACCGAGCAGACCATGAGCCGCGTCCTGGCACGCCTCGAGCGGTCCGGGTACATCACGCGCGAGGACGACCCGTCCGACCGCCGACGACGCGCCGTGGCCATCACCCCGCCGGGACGGCAGGCCGCGCTCGCGGCCGCGAGCCCCCGGCCTGCCGAGGAGCTCAGCACCCGCGGCCTGAGCGACGACCAGATCGCCACGCTGCGTGAGATCCTCATCACCATGGTCGAGGCCCACCCGCGCCCGGGCGAGGACTAGCCTGACCGCATGCACTTCCGCACCGAGGGGCCCGGCCTGACCGACTACCAGGACGCCTGGGACCTGCAGCGCCAGGTCCACCAGGAGGTCGTGGACGGTCTCGCGCCGGACACCGTGATCCTCGTGGAGCACCCGAGCGTCTACACCGCGGGCCGGCGCACCAACAGGGCGGAGCGGCCCGACGACGGCACGCCCGTGGTCGACGTCGACCGCGGCGGGAAGATCACCTGGCACGGTCCGGGCCAGCTCGTGGCCTACCCGATCGTCCGTCTCGCCGAGCCCGTCGACGTGGTCGCCTACGTGCGCGCCCTCGAGGGCGCGGTCATGGACGTGTGCACGAGCCTGGGCGTCGAGACCTTCCGGGTCGAGGGGCGCAGCGGCGTGTGGCTCGCCGCGACCCCGACCCGGCGAGAGCGCAAGGTGTGCGCGATCGGGGTACGGGTCGCACGCGGCGTGACCATGCACGGGCTCGCGCTCAACTGCTGCCCGGACCTCGGCGAGTTCTCCCGGATCGTGCCGTGCGGCATCGCCGACGCCGACGTCACCTCGCTCTCGCTCGAGACCGGCCGCCAGGTCACGCTCGACGAGGTCTCCCCGCTGCTCGTCGCGGCACTGCGCACGCACCTGGCACCGCTACTCGCGGAGCACGAGGCGGCTCCTCTCCCCTTCTGAGGCGTTCGCCGCTAGAATGGGCCTCACCTCAAGGGAATCCTTGCGCAACCGGAGTACGGGTGGGTCGGTGCGCGGATCGGTTGACCCCTGAAGGACCCTCATGACCCGCACTCCCAGCCCCCTCGCGCCCGCTCGGCGCGACGTCGAGCCTGCCGCGACCGGCACCCTCGGCTCCCCTGCTCCGGCTCCTGACGACGTCGAGCCCCGGCGCGGGACCCTCGCCACGTACGGCGAGCTGCCTCGCCTGGCCGGCAAGGCCTTCCTCCCCATCGCCTTCCTGGCGCGGCTCCCGTTCTCGATGATCACGATCGGCACGCTGCTGCTGGTCAGCACGACCACGGGGTCGCTCGCGCTCGGCGGGCTCGCGAGCGCGGCCGCCGCCGTCGGGACGGCGCTCGGTGGCCCCACCCAGGGGACCCTCGCGGACCGCATCGGGCAGCGCACGGTGCTGCTCGTCGTCGTGCCCCTCAACGTCCTGGCCGTCCTGGGGCTCGTCCAGGCCGCGAGCGCCGGGGCCTCCTCGGCCGTCATCCTCGGAACCGCCGCGCTCGTGGGAGCGTTCGCCCCACAGGTCGGACCGCTCGCGCGCGTGCGCTGGATCGCCATGACCCAGCACCGCCCCCGGACCCTGCTCGCCGCGATGGGATACGAGTCCACGGCCGACGAGATCGGGTTCGTGCTCGGCCCGGCGCTCGTGGGCATCCTCGCGAGCGTCTGGTCGCCCCAGGCGGCGATGCTCTTCGCCGCGGGCGTGTGCGCGGTGTTCGGCCTGGCGTTCGCGCTGCACCCCACCGCGACCCCCGGCGCCCCCAAGCCGTCCCCGGAGGCCTCGGCCGCCGCCGGGCAGGACGCCCACGGCTCGTTCGCAGGGCTCCTGCGCCGGGTCCTGGTGCCCGTGCTCGGCATGCTCGCCATGGGCATGCTCTTCGGCAGCACCCAGACGGCCGTCACGTCGTTCATGCGCGACGCGGGGTCCGAGTCGCAGGCGGGCCTCGTCTACGCCGTGCTGGGCTTCGGTTCGGCGATCACGGCCCTGGCCGTCGTGGCGCTGCCGGCCCGCTTCGGTGCGCGCTCGCGCTGGGTGGCCTTCGCGTCGGGCCTGACCGTCGCGGCCGTCCTGACGTTCGTCGCAGGCGGCAGCGGGTCCCTCGGCACCCTCATCGGTGCTCTCGCGCTCCTGGGCCTGTTCGTGGGTCCCGTCATGGTCACGATCTTCACGGTCGGCGGAGACCTGAGCCCCACGAGCCGCAGCGGGGCCGCCATGACGATGCTCGCGAGCGCGAACGTCGTCGGTGTGGCCGTCGGCGCGAGCGTCGGCGGCCAGGTCGCCGAGGGGGTCGGGACCGCAGCCGCGTTCGCGCTGCCCGCGATCGCCGCCGCGCTGCTCGTGGTCACGGGACTGTCGCTCAGGTCACGTCCGGCACCGGTGGACGCTCCGGCACCCTCCGCGGCTCCTGGCGTACGCTGACTTTCACCCGATACCGGGCACGACTCCAGGGGGCCACCGCCCACCACGGACTGGGAGAGACCGCGTGACGATCGCACCTGAAGGGCGGCGCATGCTGCGGGTCGAGGCCCGCAACGCTGCGACACCCATCGAGAAGAAGCCCGAGTGGATCAAGACCCGGGCGACCATGGGACCCGAGTACACCGAGCTCAAGGGCCTCGTGCGCAAGGAGGGCCTGCACACGGTCTGCGAGGAGGCGGGCTGTCCCAACATCTTCGAGTGCTGGGAGGACCGCGAGGCCACGTTCCTCATCGGCGGTGACCAGTGCACGCGTCGCTGCGACTTCTGCCAGATCGACACGGGCAAGCCCGCCGACTTCGACGCGGACGAGCCGCGCCGCGTCGCCGAGTCGGTCCAGGCCATGGGTCTGCGCTACTCGACCATCACGGGCGTGGCCCGCGACGACCTGGCCGACGGCGGCGCGTGGCTCTACGCGGAGACCGTCCGCCAGATCCACGCGCTCAACCCCGGTACGGGCGTCGAGCTGCTCATCCCGGACTTCAACGCGATCCCCGAGCTGCTCGACGCGGTCAACGAGTCCCGCCCCGAGGTGCTCGCGCACAACGTGGAGACCGTGCCGCGCATCTTCAAGGAGATCCGCCCGGGCTTCCGGTACGACCGCTCGCTGTCCGTCATCACGCGGGCCCGCGAGGCCGGCCTCGTGACCAAGTCGAACATCATCCTCGGCATGGGCGAGACGATCGACGAGGCCAAGGAGGCCCTGCAGGACCTCCACGACGCAGGCTGCGACCTCATCACCATCACGCAGTACCTGCGCCCGTCGCTGCGCCACCACCCGGTCGCACGCTGGGTCAAGCCCGAGGAGTTCGTCGAGCTCTCCGACGAGGCCGAGCGCATCGGTTTCCTCGGCGTCATGTCCGGTCCGCTCGTGCGGTCGTCGTACCGCGCGGGCCGGCTGTGGGGCCAGGCCATGAAGCGTCGCGGCATGGAGATCCCCGCCGCGCTCGCCCACCTGGCCGAGCCGCGCACCTCCCGTCAGGAGGCAGCGAGCCTGCTGGCCCGCTGATCCCCCGCAGGACCGTTCGACACCGCTCGTCCCCGGGCCGGTCCCCGCTCCCGTCCTCCCGTCGTCGTGCGAGAGAATCGTGGGGCGGGGTCCGGCTCGCCGCCGTCCTCGCCCCTTCACCGGAGCACTCTCCGCCACCACTAGACTGAGGCACCATGGCCCGCAACAAGAGCACCGACCCCTCGACCGGGGTCGACGGCACCAAGCCGAAGAAGCAGAAGAAGCAGCGCTGGTATCACCAGGTCTGGGACGCGTACAAGATGACGCGCACCGAGGACCCGGCGGTCACGTGGATCATGCTCGCCGTGTTCGTCGGCATCCTCGCCGTCGCGATCGGGATCGGGCTGGCGTGGGGCCCCTGGGTCTACACGCTCATCGTGGGTCTGCCGTTCGCGTTCCTCGGCTCGCTGTTCGTCCTGACCCGTCGCGCCGAGACGGCTGCCTACAGCCGCATCGACGGCCAGCCCGGTGCTGCCCGTGCCGCGCTCGGCACGATCCGCCGCGGCTGGACGTTCGACGACGAGCCCGTCGCCCTGACCCCCCAGCAGGACCTCGTGTTCCGCGGGGTCGGCCGTGCCGGTGTGGTCCTCGTCGGCGAGGGCCCCACGCACCGCGTGACCAAGCTGCTCGAGGGCGAGAAGCGTCGCATCACCCGCGTCCTGCCGAACGTCCCGGTCACCACGATCCAGTGCGGCAACGGCGAGGACCAGGTGCCGCTCAAGAAGCTCGCACGCCAGGTCCAGAAGCTGCGCCCGACGCTCACCAAGCCGGAGGTGGCCGAGGTCAGCAAGCGCCTGCGGGCGCTGGGTGGCGCCAAGCTCCCCATCCCCAAGGGGATCGACCCCACGCGTGCACGCCCCGACCGCAAGGGCATGCGCGGGCGCTGAGCCTGCGTGCAACGCACCGACAGCCCGTCGACAGCCCGTCTGTCGGCGGGCTGTCCGCGTTCCTGGACCGGCAACACCGACACCCTGCGCCGACGACGCCGGAGGAGACCCGTGAGCGACCCGTGCTGGAACCACAACACCCACTACCACCCCGACCTCACGCGGCTCGTCGGCCCCGGGACGCGCACGGCCCTGGACGTCGGGTGCGGTGAGGGGCTCCTGACCCGTCGCCTGCGGGCGGCCGGTGCGGGACGTGTCCTGGGGATCGACCTCGACCAGGACCAGGTCGAGCGTGCGCGGGCAGCGTCGGGCGGTCCGCCCCAGGCGACCGGGCTCGACTACGTCGCGGGCGACGTCCTCGCCCCGCTGCCCGGCCTCGCCGAGCCGTTCGACCTCGTCACGACGGTCGCGACCCTGCACCACCTCCCGCTCGACCTCGGGCTGCGGAGGCTGCGCGGGCTGGTCGCACCGGGGGGCACGCTCGCGGTCGTGGGTCTCACCCGGCCCCGCACGGCGTGGGACCACGCGGTCAGCGCGGCCGCGATCCCTGCGGCCGTCTGGGCCCGACGGCGTCGCGGCGAGTGGGAGCACGGGTCACCGATCGCCGAGGTCACCACGAGCCACGCCGAGCTGCGCGCGGCGGCCCGCGAGATCCTGCCGGGGGCACGCCTGCGACGGCGCCTCTACTGGCGGTACACGCTCGTGTGGCGCGCGCCCGCGGCGAGCGGGGACCAGGGCGAGCGGGCACACCAGCGGACGTGACGGCGTCGGGCCACGGAGCCGTGGACCGGGAGCCTCGCGGGCGTCACCAGGCGGCGCACGGGAAACAGGGAGAGGGGCCGGGTCAGGCGCGGACGATGACCGTGCCCGCGGCCTTGTCGTGCATGCCGCGCCCGTCGCCGTCCCACACCACGGCCGGGACGACCAGGCACAGCAGGGCAGTGCGCACGAACCCGCGCCACAGACCGACCATGCGCCCCTCGCCGCCCAGGACCCGCACCTGCAGGCCCAGGACCCGGTGCCCGACCGTGTAGCCGAGCGTGCTCACCAGGAGCAGGTTCTCGACCGCGAACACACCGAGCGTCGCCATCGAGTTCGCGTCGAACACCAGGTAGCTGATGAGCATGCTCAGCAGCCAGTCGATGCACAGCGCGACGACCCTGCGCCCGACCGTCGCCATCGAGCCGGGACCGTCGGGCGGCAGGCCGAGGCGGCCGCCTCGGCCGTCCTCCCCACCGGTCGGCGTACCCTCGAGCCAGGAACCCACATCTTCACGCGACACCACGGCCCCAGCCTACGTGTCGGCGAGCGAGGTTCCGGCGCCTGACCGGCTTGTCCTGGTTCGGGGTCCCCCACCACGCATCGTCGCGCCGATGTCACACGGCAGGACGCTGTGTAACACGGACGAAACATTCGGTACACGGTGGGGAAACTCCCGGGGCCTAGGTTCGAGGCGCCACTGGAGGTACGGCCAGAGGACCCACTACCAAGGAGTTACGGATGTTCAAGAACGCGGAGGAGGCAATCGCCTTCACCCGGAACGAGGGCGTCGAGTTCGTCGACGTCCGGTTCTGCGACCTGCCGGGCGTCATGCAGCACTTCAACATCCCGATCTCGCAGTTCGCCGAGTCCGCCTTCACGGACGGCATGATGTTCGACGGGTCCTCGATCCGCGGCTTCCAGGCGATCCACGAGTCGGACATGAAGCTCATCCCTGACGTCACGACCGCCTACATCGACCCGTTCCGCAAGCGCAAGACGCTCATCGTGAACTTCTCGATCGTGGACCCCTTCACCGACGAGGCGTACTCCCGCGACCCGCGCAACGTGGCCTTCAAGGCCGAGGCGTACCTGCGCAGCACCGGCATCGCCGACACCGCGTTCTTCGCCCCCGAGGCCGAGTTCTACATCTTCGACGACGTCCGGTTCAAGACGAGCCAGAACGAGTCGTACTACCACCTCGACTCCAAGGAAGCGGCCTGGAACACCGGCCGCGTCGAGGAGGGTGGCAACCTCGGCTACAAGACCCGCTACAAGGGTGGCTACTTCCCCGTCTCCCCCAACGACCAGATGGCCGACCTGCGCGACGAGATGTGCGCAGTCCTCGACCAGGTCGGCCTGGACGTCGAGCGCGCGCACCACGAGGTGGGCACCGCCGGCCAGCAGGAGATCAACTACCGCTTCTCGACGCTCACCGCAGCGGCCGACGACCTGATGAAGTTCAAGTACGTCATCAAGAACGTCGCCTGGGAGGCCGGCAAGTCCGCGACCTTCATGCCGAAGCCGATCTTCGGTGACAACGGCTCGGGCATGCACTCGCACCAGTCGCTCTGGAAGGACGGCGAGCCCCTCTTCTACGACGAGAAGGGCTACGGCGGCCTGTCCGACCTCGCTCGCTGGTACATCGGCGGCCTCCTCAAGCACGCGCCCGCGCTGCTCGCGTTCACCAACCCGTCGGTCAACTCCTACCGTCGCCTGGTGCCCGGCTACGAGGCCCCCGTCAACCTGGTCTACTCGGCGCGCAACCGCTCCGCGTGCATCCGTATCCCCGTGACGGGCAACAACCCCAAGGCGAAGCGCGTCGAGTTCCGCGTCCCGGACCCGACGGCCAACCCCTACCTGGCGTTCGCGGCGCAGCTGCTCGCGGGCATCGACGGCATCAAGAACCGTATCGAGCCGCCGGAGCCGGTCGACAAGGACCTGTACGAGCTGCCCCCCGAGGAGCACGCCGCGATCCAGCAGGTGCCCGCGTCGCTCGAGGAGGCTCTCGACGCCCTCGAGGCCGACCACGACTTCCTGACCGTCGGGGACGTCTTCACGCCTGACCTCATCGAGACGTGGATCGCCTACAAGCGCGAGCACGAGGTGGACCCGATCCGTCTGCGCCCGCACCCGCACGAGTTCGAGCTCTACTACGACCTCTGATCGGTCCCGCTCCCCGCACCCGCGCTGAGCTGCTGAACTGATGCGCCGGCACCCCGGCCGCCCTCGTGGCGGTCGGGGTGCCACACTTTTGCCGCACGGCGCCCGGGGACGCCCTCTCACCGGCGGTCCGGGGCGCCGACTGCGCCGCCCCGCGAAGTTGGCGCGCCCGGCGCCCATCAGACGAAGCGCCTACAGGTCGCGCGCGCCGATGACCGTGAAGCCGCACGCGCCGAGATCGCCGCAGGACACCAGCGGTGAGCACCACCCGAGCCCACGGCACCGGCCGCCGGATCGACAACGGCCACGTCTGTGACGCGCTCCGTTAGCGCACCTGCCTCGCCACGGCACGCCCGACACCAGTCTCGTGACGGGTGGCTTGTGGGACGCTCCTCCACATGACGCCCAACTCTCCGACGAAGACCGAACTACGAGTCCGCACGCGCCGGAACGTCGCCGGGTGGTGTGCCGGTGGGGTGCTGCTCCTGGTTGGAGCGCTACCAGCCATGTACTTCTACATCCTGGGCAGGGAGTCGCAGAGCAGGTATTGCAACTCGGAGGTGTTCGTCAGGAGCGTCTGCGACCTGGCTCCGGAGAGGTTCGTCTGGGTCGCCGCCCTGCTCGCCGCGCCGCTCCTGATCGGGCTTCTCATCGCGCGCCCACGGGGTGTGCGGATCTACGTGACCGTAGTCACCCTGGCCGCCTTTGGGCTCTTCGCCCTCCTGCTCGCGACCGGCGACCCGGACCGCCCGGTGTTCGAGCTCCACCCTCGCGAACATGGCGATGCCCGTGCCGACACTGCGCGCCAGCCTTCGTCGGTCACCGTGGACGACCGCGGTGCCGCATGACTGCCCGTCCCTCCCCCTGGACGAACGCCCGCGTGCTGCGTCGATGCCTAACCCCTGCCCCGGGGATCCGAGGCCCGGCGCGCGGAGGGTGCGTCCGCCTGCGCCTCGCAGGCCCCCGGGTGGTAGGAAGGACGCGCCCACCCGCCACGAGCGGGTCCGTCCTGAGGAGACCCATGGCCTACTTCCGTCGCACCGGCGCGACGACCTTCGACCCGACCGAGCACGTGGGGGGCGCGTGGCGCACCGACGAGCAGCACGTCGCGCCCTCGCTCGGCCTGCTGGCCCACCTCGTCGAGACGGACCGCGACGAGCGCGGACGCAGCGACCTCGCCGTGACCCGGCTGTCGTACGACATCTGGGGGACGTACCCGCTCCTCGAGGTCGACACCCGGCTCACAGTGCTACGCACCGGGCGCACGGTCGAGCTCGTCGAGGCAGAGCTCACGTGCGGCGACCGCCGCGCGATCACGGTGCGCGCGTGGCTCGCCCGGACCTCCGACACCACAGCCTTGGCGGGCGGCGCTCCCCCGCCCGTGACCGGCCCGCAGGAGACGCCCGCCTGGGATCCCTCGACCGTGTGGCCGGGCGGCTTCATCGAGTCGATCGACGTGCGTCGCTCCCTGGTCGAGCCCGGGCGCGGGACCGTGTGGGTCCGGACCGACCACGCGCTCGTCGCGGACGAGGACGCGAGCCCGCTCGCCCGCGCAGCGGGCCTGCTCGACGCGGCCAACGGCATGTCGGTGCGCGCGCACCCGCGCGAGGTCGCCTTCCCGAACCTGGACCTGACCGTCCACCTGCATCGCTCGCCTCGCGGGGACTGGGTGGGCCTCGACACGACCGTGACGTTCGGCCGGACCGGGGCCGGACTCACGCACGCAGTGGTGCATGACGAGCACGGAGCTGTCGGGGCGCTCGCGCAGTCGCTCGTCGTGCGCCCGATCTGATGCGAGCCCCCGCCGCGGGCGCAACGACGGAGTGAGCGCCGCCGTCGGGAGGCCCGACGACGGCGCGCGGCCGGGGTGGCAGGCTCACCTGCCACCCCGGCCGTCGGACGAGGGCGCCGCTCAGAGGCGACGCTCACGACGGAACAGCGAGCGCGCCCACACGTACCCGGCGACGCCGATCACGACGCACCACGCCACGGCCTGCACCGCGGTCGAGCCCTCGAGCCCCGCACCGCCCGCGAGCAGGCCGCGCACGGTGTCGATGATGGGCGTGAACGGCTGGTGCTCGGCGAACCAGCGCACGGCGGTCGGCATGGTCTCGACGGGCACGAACCCGCTGCCGAGGAACGGCAGGAGCAGCAGGATCATGGGTGTGTTGCTCGCGGTCTCGACGCTGCGCGCGTTGAGCCCCATGGCGACGCACAGCCAGTTGAGGGCGATCCCGAGCAGGACGAACAGGCCCAGCAGCGCGAGCCAGTCGAGCGCGTCGGCCTCGGGGCGGTAGCCCATCGCGACCGCAGCGCCCAGCACGAGCACGAGCGCGATCAGGGCCTGGACGACGAACCCGAGCACGTGGCCCGACAGCACCGACCCGGGCGAGATCGCCATGGTCTTGAACCGGGCCATGATGCCGCTCGCGGCGTCCATGGCGGCGCTCACGGCGACCGACGTCGCTCCCCCGACCACGGTGATGACCAGGAGCGTGGGCGTGATGTAGTCCAGGTACGCGGCACGTCCGTCGGCTCCGGGCGTGACCCCGGGGGCGACGCCCGCGCCGAACGCCCCGCCGAACACGTACACGAACAGCAGGAGCATGACCAGGGGGCCGGCGACGATGAAGACCGTCAGTCCCGGGTAGCGCACCGCGCGCAGCAGGCTGCGGCGCAGCATAGTCAGGACGTCGGCGAGCGGTCGAGGTCGCGCGACGGTGGTGGGGGCGGTGGTGGCGATGGCGGTCATCGGACGTTCTCCTTGTCCTGTGTCGTTCCGGTCTCTTCGTCGGTGGACGGTTCGGTCAGCGCGAGGAACACCTCGTCGAGCGATCCGGCGTCGTGCACGGCCTTGAGCTCGTCGGGCGTGCCCTCGGCCACGACGCGCCCGTCGTGCAGGACGGCCACCGAGTCGGCGAGCCGGTCGGCCTCCTCGAGGTACTGCGTGGTGAGCAGGATCGTGGTGCCGCCAGCGACGAGCGTGCGCACCTCGTCCCACAGGGTGATGCGGCTGCGTGGGTCGAGGCCCGTGGTCGGTTCGTCGAGGAACACGACCGACGGCGTCCCGACGAGCGTCATCGCGAGGTCGAGCTTGCGCTTCATGCCGCCCGAGTAGGTCGCCACGGGCTTGCCCGCGGCCTCGGCGAGACCGAACTGCTCGAGCAGCTCGGCCGTCCGGCGCCGCCCGGCCGTCCGGCCCAGGTGGTTCAGGTCGGCCATGAGGCGCAGGTTCTCGGTGCCCGTGAGGAGCTCGTCGACCGCGGTGATCTGGCCGGTCACTCCGATCGAGGCGCGCACCGCGTCGGGCTCGCGGGCCACGTCGTGACCGGCGACCCGCACCGTGCCGGCATCGGCCGCCAGGAGGGTGGACAGGACGCCGACCGTGGTGGTCTTGCCCGACCCGTTGGGGCCGAGGAGCGCGGTCACGGTCCCGGCGGGGACCACGAGGTCGACCCCGTCGAGCACGAGCTGCTTGCCGGACTTCGACGCGTAGGACTTGCGCAGGCCG
This sequence comes from Oerskovia sp. Root918, assembly GCF_001428945.1. NCBI lineage: Bacteria > Bacillati > Actinomycetota > Actinomycetes > Micrococcales > Cellulomonadaceae > Oerskovia > Oerskovia sp. Root918. Next base: position 498,390 of record NZ_LMJG01000013.1, on the reverse strand, counting down.
GCGACCTCGATCGCGGGTCCGCGGGTTGGGGTGGTCATGTGCTTCTCCTTCGATGGTGGTGGACGTGCGGGTGGAGCGACGATCAGGTGGGGCACGGAGTGCAGGAGGTCGACGAGACGATCAGGCGTGCGGCCGACGGACGACGACGTCGCCGTAGCTGGTGCCGGCACGGACCTCGACGGTCAGGTCGCTCTCGTCGGGTCCTGCTGCGTCCTGGAGGAGGTTGCGGACCTGGCCGTGCTGCGACGTCGCGTCGAGCCAGGCAGCCGTGCCCTCGGGCACGCCGACCTCGATCGAGCCGTACGAGCTCTCGAGCTGGACACGACCGTTCACGGCCTGCTCGACGCGGATACCGCCGTGCGCGCACCGGACCACCGTGTCGCCGTGCGACCGGTCGATCGCGATGTCCCCGTGCGCACCGTTGACCCGCAGGCTCCCCGTGGTCCGGCCGATCTCGGTCGTGCCGTTGGGGACCTTGACGACGGCGTCGCCGTCGAGCTCGCGGACCCGCAGCCCGCCCGCCGTGACCACCGCGTCGACAGGGCCGGAGACCCGGCCGACGCTGAGCGAGCCTGCCGAGACCTTGATGTCGAGGCGGTCGACGTCGTCGAGCCGGGCGTTGCCGCCGTTGAGGTTCAGGTCGACGGACCCGAGCCTGCCCTCCGCGTACAAGGACCCTGCCTTGCCGCGCAGGTCCGACCCGGCCGGGAGCTCGATGGTGACCTTGGCGCCACCGGACGCGAACGGCAGGACGTACTGCTTCCAGGAGCTGGGGTAGACGACGGAGATCGCGTCGCCGTCGCGTTCGACGCGCGTCTCCTCGGCGGCGCGGACCGAGCCGGACTTGGTCGGGTCGGCCGGCAGGACGGTCACGACGACGTCGTCCCGCTCTCCGGCGACGACGTACAGGTTGCCGAACGGGACGTCGATGACGACCGGGACGGGCGTGGGAGCAGCGAAAGTGGGCATGACGGATCCTCCAGAGGGGTGTACGTGTCCGCCCCGTGATGGCGGGGCGCCGGATGTGGTGTCGAGTGGTGGTCAGCGCACCCAGCCGGTCACACGACCGGAGGTGCTCGTGGCCCGTGCGGCCGGGCGGGACGTGGCGGTGGGTGCGAGCGCCGCGGCGACCGCGCGCACGAGCCACGTGTTGACGGACATGCCCTCGCGGGCTGCCGCCTCCTCGACCTGCGCCTTGAGCTGGTCGGGCAGTCGGAGCGTCGTGCGGGACGTGCTCACGTCGTCGGGGTCCAGGACCGCCGGGCGGGCGGGCTCCGCCGCCGGGGCGGCAGCTCCGTCGAAGGCCGGGCTCGGGGCCGGGGTCACGACGAACTCCGGGTCACGACCACGGAGCCGGACGTCCACCGCCCCCGGGGCGAGCTCGGCCGTGATCTCGTTGGCCGCGGTCGAGAGCGCCTCGAGCAGGACGAGGCGGACGGCTGCGTCGAGCGGGGCCGTCAGACGACCTGCGAGCTCACGTGCCTCGTCCCCGCCTGCGGCGGCCGCGGTGGCGAGCTGGTGCTGCAGCTCGTCGACATATCTCGTCAGTTCCATGACGCCACTATGACACCACTAATGGTGTCACCGCAAGAGATGTGGCGTCACTTCTTCGAAGTGGTGGTGTCATCGAGACGTCATGTCAGCGTCTTGGCAGGTCAGAGCGCTGCCGTCGCGATGCTCTTCACGACGTGCGCGCCTTCTTGACCGCCCCGAAGATGACCTGGATGCCGAGGCCGAGGATCACGAGGTCGAGCAGCACCTGTGCTGCCACGAGCAGCCTGACCGGTTCCGAGCGAGGGGCGATGTCACCGAATCCCACGGTCGCGAACGTCGTGATCGTGAAGTAGAGCGCGTCGGACCGGGTGAGCGGCTCGCTGAACGTGGTCGGGTCCTGGAACGCGATCATGAAGTACGTCGCCGCGAAGACGAGCAGGAACAACGGCACGGTCGTCGCCAAGGCCTGGGTCGCCCGGATCCCGGGGAACCTGGCGCGGACGATCGCGCGGACCTCCCAGTACATCGTGGTCACGAGCACCAGGAGGCAGAGGACGAGGGCGACGACCAACGACGACGGCGACGGGCGGTCGAGCGGCACCAGGTAGTAGAGCGCGACCAGCAGGATCGCGATCCCGCTCGCCCGGAGCAGTCCGAGCGCGATCAACGTCCATCGTCGCCGGGTCGAGAGGCCGCTCATCGGCCCCTGACCCGCCTCGCCGCCGTCGTCGTCGGGCATGCCCTCGACGGGTGCGTGCGCTGTCACGACGTCCTCCTTGCCATCTCGGACGCCCCCTGGGCGTCTCGTCTACTGGAGCATCCGTCGCACGACGGGCTCGGCCGTCGTTCGGACGCCCCCTGGGCGTCTCGTCTACTGGAGCATCCGTCGCACGACGGGCTCGGCCGTCGTGACGACGTGGTCGAAGAAGCCGTGACGACGCAGGCGGGAGACGCCCTCGGTGGCTACCGCCCAGGCCCGGACGGCGAGGATCAGACCGACGATCCCGCCCACGACCCCGCCGAGCGCCGTCACGACCAGCACGACCAGCGGATGGATGTCGAGCGTGCGGCCCATGACCCGCGGCTCGACGAAGTTCTCGAGCAGCAGGTTCGACGCGACCACGACGACGAGCATGATCACGGCCGGGGCGATCCCCCCGTCGCCCAGCGCCACGGCCACGGCCAGACCGCCCCCCAGGAACGCACCGATGTACGGGATGTACCCGCCGATGAAGTTCACCACCACGATCGTGAAGATCAGAGGAAGGCCCAGGAGGAGCGCGGCGACCCCGATGACCACGGCGACGACGACCGACATGGTCGTCCGGCCGCGGCCGTAGTCGCGCAGCGTCCGGCACGAGTCACCGATGAAGCCGTCGATCTCGGGCTGTGCTCCCGCCCTGAGCTGAGCGACGACCGAGCCCCTCAGCCGGGCACCGTCCTTGACGAGGTAGTACATGATCAGCGCGCCGAGGATCAGCCCGCTCGCGATGCCCACGAGCGCGCCGATCCCGCTCACGAGCCCGGTCAGGAAGCCACCGGTCACGCCCGGAGCCGAGTCCACCAGGGTCTCCCGTACGGCCTCGAGCGACTGCTCGTCGACGTCGAGCTCCGCGACGAGCTGGTCCGTCGCAGCATCGACCGAGGCACCGATCTCGTCGGTCTGCTGGACGATGCCGCGCGCGGCAGCGACGGCGACCGTGGTCGTGAGGGCGATCAGCGCCAGGACGACCACGCCCGCGGCCAGGCTGCTCGGAACGCCCCGTCGCCGCAGCCGGTCCGCGATCGGCTTGAAGCACACCGCGAGCACGGCCGCGAAGGTCAACGGCAGGACGATCTCGCTCACGGCCGCGAGCGCCAGCACGACGAGGACGACGGCCACGACCGTGCCGACGAAGCTCCACGCCCAGAGGCCGACCTTCGGGCCCCAGGAGAGCGTGGCGACCGGGCCGGCACGCCCTCCTGGACGCCCGTCCGCGACGCCGGGAGGGGGTTCGGCTGACTCGGGGATCACACGCCTACGCCTCGTTCTGCTCCGCGATGTCGGCGACCGCGACAGCGATCTCGAACGCGAGCGACTCCGCGATGCCTGCAGACGCCGCGACCACGCGAGGAGTGCCGACGATGGGCGCGACCGCCGCGAGGACGCCTGCGACCATGTCCGCGTCGATCCCGGCCTCCATCCCGGCCTCCAGGTTCATCAGGTACGACACCGGGGGCGCGTCGACCGCCACGAGCGCCGCGAGCCGCACCAGCATCACCGTCTGGATGTCGAGGCTCGACGCCTCGACCGAGTCCGCCGTCATCTCCACCAGCAGGTCGAGCACGGGGGTGCCCTCGGTCTGTTCGCTCATGATGGATCCTCTCCGTCCCGGACCGGTCAGGGTCCGGCGTGCCAGGTCTGCTCGGGTCGTGCGTGACGTCGGCCCGTCCTGAGGTCACCCCTCGGCACGGCGAGGTCGACGTCGGCTCTCGCGCAGGGCGCGGTTGCGCGCCTCTCCCATTGAGCGCCCCGGGCGCGCGGCCGCGCGTCATGCAGTTCGTGTGAACCTGCGCCTTGTCGCGCCCTTGAGCCGACCTGTCGGTCGAGCAGGAATCGAGAAGCCCGGCGTCGGTGGACCCCGCTAGCGTGTCCCGCAGGCCCCTGCCGCACACCTCGCCCTGCGTGCGCAGCGGGGCCGAGCGTCCGACGATGGACGGAAGCGTCCGGCGACCACGGCGGGGACCGCACCCCGCCCACCAGGAGGAGACAGATGAGCACCGCCACGAGCACGGGCACTGCCGTGCCCGCACCCCACGTCGCCGACACCCACGACATGATCCGCGTGCAGGGCGCCCGGGAGAACAACCTCCAGGACATCAGCGTCGAGATCCCCAAGCGCCGCCTCACGGTGTTCACCGGGGTCTCCGGCTCGGGCAAGAGCTCGCTCGTCTTCAGCACCATCGCTGCCGAGTCCCAGCGCATGATCAACGAGACGTACAGCGCGTTCCTCCAGGGCTTCATGCCCTCGCTCGCGCGCCCCGACGTCGACCTGCTGGACGGGCTGACGACCGCGATCATCGTCGACCAGGAACGCATGGGGGCCAACCCGCGCTCCACGGTGGGCACCGTGACCGACGCGAACGCGATGCTGCGCATCCTCTTCAGCCGCCTCGGGCAGCCGCACATCGGCTCACCGCAGGCGTACTCGTTCAACGTCCCCTCGGTCTCGGGCAGCGGCGCGATCACGATCGAGCGCGGCGGCAAGACGCAGGCGGAGAAGGCCTCGTTCCACCAGCTCGGCGGCATGTGCCCGCGCTGCGAGGGCAAGGGCAGCGTGACCGACTTCGACCTCACGGCGCTGTACGACGACAGCAAGTCGCTCGACGAGGGCGCGCTGACGATCCCGGGCTACTCGATGGACGGCTGGTACGGGCGCATCTACCGGGGCAGCGGCTTCTTCGACGCGGCCAAGCCGATCAGCAGGTTCACCCAGCGCGAGCTGCACGACCTCCTCTACAAGGAGCCGACCAAGATCAAGGTCGAGGGCATCAACCTGACGCACGAGGGCCTGATCCCCAAGATCCAGAAGTCCTTCCTGTCCAAGGACGTCGACGCGATGCAGCCGCACATCCGGGCGTTCGTCGAGAAGGCCGTGACGTTCCAGACGTGCCCGGAGTGCGACGGCACGCGCCTGAGCCCCGAGGCACGCTCGTCGAAGATCGGCGACAAGAGCATCGCGGACGTGTGCACGATGCAGATCAGCGACCTCGCCGAGTGGGTCCGCGGTCTCGACGAGCCCTCGATGGCACCGCTCCTCAAGGGCCTCCAGCACCTGCTCGACTCGTTCGCGGAGATCGGCCTGGGCTACCTCTCGCTCGACCGCCCCTCGGGCACGCTGTCAGGCGGCGAGGCGCAGCGCACCAAGATGATCCGCCACCTGGGCTCCTCGCTCACCGACGTCACCTATGTGTTCGACGAGCCGACCATCGGGCTGCACCCGCACGACATCCAGCGCATGAACACGCTGCTGCTCCAGCTGCGGGACAAGGGCAACACGGTCCTCGTCGTGGAGCACAAGCCCGAGGCGATCACGATCGCGGACCACGTCGTCGACATCGGCCCGGGAGCCGGGCGGCACGGGGGCACCATCTGCTTCGAGGGCACGGTCGAGGGGCTGCGCGCGAGCGACACCACGACCGGCCGCCACCTCGACGACCGCTCGACGGTCAAGGCGAACGTGCGCGCTCCCCGGGGCGCGCTCGAGATCCGTGGCGCGACCGAGCACAACCTGCAGGGGGTGGATGTCGACGTCCCGCTCGGGGTCCTGTGCGTCGTGACGGGGGTCGCCGGGTCGGGCAAGAGCTCCTTGATCCACGGCTCGGTCGCGGGCCGCGAGGGGGTCGTCGTGATCGACCAGAGCGCGATCCGCGGGTCGCGCCGGAGCAACCCGGCGACCTACACGGGCCTGCTCGACCCGATCCGCAAGGCGTTCGCCAAGGCCAACGGGGTCAAGCCCGCGCTGTTCAGCGCCAACTCCGAGGGCGCCTGCCCCGTGTGCAACGGTGCGGGCGTCATCTACACCGACCTCGGCGTCATGGCCACGGTCGAGACGCCGTGCGAGGAGTGCGGGGGCAAGCGGTTCCAGGCCTCGGTGCTCGAGTACACGCTGGGTGGGAAGAACATCGCCGAGGTGCTCGCGATGTCCGTCACCGAGGCCGAGGAGTTCTTCGCGGCGGGCGAGTCGCGCATCGCGGCCGCCCACTCGATCCTCACGCGCCTCGTCGACGTGGGCCTGGGCTACCTGAGCCTCGGCCAGCCCCTCACGACGCTGTCGGGAGGCGAGCGCCAGCGGATCAAGCTCGCGACGCAGATGGGTGCCAAGGGCGGCGTCTACGTGCTCGACGAGCCCACGACGGGCCTGCACCTGGCCGACGTCGAACAGCTGCTCGGCCTGCTCGACCGGCTCGTCGAGTCGGGCAAGTCGGTCGTCGTGATCGAGCACCACCAGGCGGTCATGGCGCACGCCGACTGGATCATCGACCTCGGCCCGGGCGCCGGGCACGACGGCGGCCAGGTCGTCTTCGAGGGCACGCCGGCCGACCTGGTGGCCGACCGCTCGACGCTCACGGGCCAGCACCTCGCGGCGTACGTCGCCCCCTGACGGGGAGCACTGCCCGGTCCCCGCGCGCACCGCGCCCCCGGGCGACGCGGCCTCACCACTCCCCCGGTGCTCCCCTCACTGCCTTGCCATGGCGATGCGCAGGCGCTCGTCGGGGTCGATGAAGTGGTCGTGGTCGTCGGTCCCCACGTCGATCTGCACCCAGTGGATCCTGCCCGAGAACCGGCTCGACCGCGGCGAGTAGTCCGGGCTGACCGGTGTCCCCGACTCGTACCCGACGTCCGTCGTCTCGTCGGCGGAGAAGACCATGGCCTGGGTCGCGCCGACCCGGCCGGTGCCCACGGGGGTGCCGTCGTGGAAGAGCGTCACGTCGCCTCCCTTGGCGAGCCCTCCGCCGTCGTACGCGAACTCCATGCGGACCTGGTGCGTGCCCTCCGGGACCGTGGCCTGTGCCTCGGTCGCGAACTCCTGGATGCCCAGGACGTTGTAGACGAACTTCAGCCTGCCCTCCTTGGCGTACAGGCTCCAGCCGCCGAACCTCCCACCCTGCGCGATGATCACACCGTCCGCACCGGAGGCCGGGACCTCGATCTCCGCGGTCACGGAGAACGACTTGTTCTTGATGTTCACGACACTGTTCTCCGAGAGCCGCCCCATCCCGGCGAACAGCAGCTGGCTGTTCCCGTGGACGAGGGTCGGGCGCCCGGCGGTCTCGGGGTTCAACCGGTCCGCGGTCCGGTCGTCGAGCGGGAGCACGTCGTACTTGACCGCCTCGATGAGCCACAGGCGCTGGAGGGAGTGCAGCCGTTCGGGCTGCTCGGCGGACAGGTCGTGCGCCTGGCTGTAGTCGGTGCTGCCGTCGTAGAGCTCCCAGACGTCGTCGTCGAACGCGATGGCCGACCCGCCGACCATGTCCCACGGCGTGCGGTGCTTGGTGACCGCGCTCCACCCCTTGTGGTAGATCCCCCGGTTGCCGAACATCTCGAAGTACTGGAGGTCGTGGCGCTCGGGCGCGTCTGCGTCGTCGAACGCGTAGAGCATGCTCGTACCCTCCATGGGTGACTGGAGCACGCCGTTGACCTGGGTGGGCTCGGGCAGGCCCGCGGCCTCGAGGATCGTGGGGGCCACGTCGATGCAGTGCGTGAACTGCGAGCGCAGCCCGCCGGAGTCCGTGATGCGCCGGGGCCAGTGCACGACGGTCCCGTTGCGCGTCCCTCCCCAGTGCGAGGCGACCTGCTTGGTCCACTGGAAGGGGGTGTCCATGGCCCAGGCCCAACCCACGGCGTAGTGGTTGTACGACGACGGCGAGCCGAGCTCGGCCAGCTTGGACGCCATGAACTCGGGTGTCTCGAGCGCCGCCATGCCGTTGAAGTTGGCCATCTCGTTGAACGCGCCGTTGATCGTGCCCTCGGCCGAGGCGCCGTTGTCCCCGATCACGTAGTAGATGAGGGTGTCGTCGAGCACCCCCAGGTCCTCGATCGCGTCGACGACCCGGCCCACGTGGTGGTCGGCGTGCTCGAGGAAACCCGCGTAGACCTCCATCTCCCGCTCGAGCACGGGCCTGAGGTCGTCCGGCATGTCGTCCCACGCCGGGATCTCGGCGTGGCGCGGCGTGAGCTCGGCCTCGGGCGGGATCACACCGAGCTCCTTCTGACGCGCGAACGTGCGCTCCCGCTGGACGTCCCAGCCGTCCGCGAACCGGCCCGCGTACCGGTCGGCCCACTCCTGCGGGACGTGGTGCGGGGCGTGCGTCGCGCCCGGGGCGAAGTAGGCGAAGAAGGGCTTGTCCGGCATGAGCGCCTTCTGCGTCCGGATCCAGCTGATCGCCCGGTCGGCGAGGTCCTCGGTCAGGTGGTACCCCTCCTCGGCGGTCCTCGGGGGTTCGACGGGCGTCGTGCCCTCGTAGAGCGCCGGCTCCCACTGGTTGTTCTCGCCGCCGATGAAGCCGTAGAACGTCTCGAACCCTCCGCCGACGGACGGCCAGGCATCGAACGGCCCCATGGGCGAGGACTGCCAGACCGGGACCTCGTGGCACTTGCCGAACTGCGCCGTCGAGTAGCCGTTGAGCTTGAGCGTCATCGCGAGCGGCGCCTTGGTGTTGGGCTTGAGCGAGCTGTTCCCGGGCGCGGACGTCGCGGTCTCGGTGATGCTCCCCATGCCGACCGAGTGGTGGTTTCTCCCGCTGAGCATCGCGGCCCGGGTGGGGGCGCACAGCGCCGTGGTGTGGAAGCGGTTGAACGTCAGCCCGCCGGCCGCCAGCCGCTCCGCGGTCGGAGTGTGGCACGGCCCCCCGAACGCGCTCGACGCACCGAAGCCCACGTCGTCGAGCAGGACGATCAGCACGTTCGGTGCGCCCTCGGGCGGGCGCAGCGGCTCGATCGGCGGGTAGGACGTGTCGGGGTCCTTGGCGTCGTACGTCGTCAGCCCGGGCCGAGGGCGGTCCGGGATGGGCAGCATGGTGCGGGCGTGCTGGTCGGGACGCATGAGAGCTCCGCTCGGTCGGGCACGAGGACATGGATACCTTTCACGGTAGGGACGGGTGCTCGCGCGCGCATCACCCAGTCCACGTGATCACCGGCGCCACGGGTGCTGCCCGCCCACCCCCCACGGGTCGGTTCCGTCGGAGATCCAGTCCGGAGGACACGCAGCAGACGTCCGGCGCTGCGACGACCCGCGCCCTATGGTGTGAAGGTGAGCGACGAGCAGGGGACGGCGCGTGCGGACGAGGAGCTCGACGGGCTGCTCCTCGAGGCCAAGTTCAGCGTGCCCCGGCGGCACGCGCCGGTCGTGAGCCGGGCCGACCTGATCGACGCGACCCGCGCGAGCGGACGGCGCGTGGTCGGGGTCACGGCGCCCCCCGGCTACGGGAAGTCGACCCTGCTGGCCGAGTGGGCCGAGCGCGACCCTCGTCCCGTCGCGTGGGTCACGCTCGACCGGCTCGACGACGACCCCGCGAGACTGCTCGTCGTGCTCGCCTCGGCCTTCGCGCGCCTGGGTGCGGGGCGCCCCGACCTCGTGGCGGACATGGTCGGAGCCGACACCTCGCTCCTGGGCCGAGCCGCCCCGCGCCTGGCGTCGGCCCTGCGCTCGAGCCCCGAGCCGTTCGTCCTGGCGCTCGACGACCTGCACGAGGTGCGGTCGGCGGCCTGCCACGACGTGCTGGGCATCGTGCTCGCGGGGATACCCGAGGGGTCCCAGCTGGTCGCGGCGAGCCGAGACGAGCAACCCCACCTCGCGCGCCTGCGCGCGGCTGGCGAGTCGGTCGAGATCGACGCGCAGGACCTGGCCCTCGACGTCTCCGGCACCGAGCAGGTCTTCGCCGCCTCGCAGGTCCGGGTCACGCACGAGATCGCGACCGCCGTGACCGAGCGGACCGAGGGCTGGCCCGTCGGCGTGTACCTCGCCTCGCTCGTGGCCGCCGGAGACGGCTCCGGCCCCGAGACCGTGACCGGCACGGACCGCTACGTCGCGGACTACCTCCAGCGCGAGTCGTTCCGCCGGCTGTCCGCCGAGACCCAGCTGTTCCTGCGACGGACCGCGGTGCTCGACGAGCTCAGCGCACCGCTGTGCGACGCACTGCTCGGCGTCCGCTCCTCGACCCGGATCCTGCGCGCGATCGAGGCCTCGCACCTCTTCCTCGTCCCGGTCGACCGGCACAGGCAGTGGTTCCGCTACCACGCGCTGTTCCGCGAGTTCCTCCTCGACGAGCTCCTCGCGACCGAGCCCGAGCTCGCCGACGACCTGCGGACGCGGGCAGCCGACTGGTACGAGGAGAACGGCTCGCCCGAGCGCGCGATCGAGATGCTGCTCGCGACTCCCGAGATCGAGCGGACCTCCCGGCTCGTCGCACGCGTCGTGATGCCCCACGTCCAGGCCGGACGGGTCACGACGATCGACCGGTGGCTGGCCGCGCTCGGCGACGAGTCGATCACGAAGTACCCGCCGCTCGCGGTGCTCGCGGGCCTCGTCGCCGTGCACGAGGGGCACGCCGCGACGGCCGAGCGGTGGGGGTCCGTGGCAGACACCTCCTCGGCCGACGACGAGCCGGTCGACGGCACCGCCTCGTTCGAGTCGGCCCGCGCCATGTTCCGGGCGCTGCGCTGCCCGGACGGCCCCGAGCAGATGCTCGACGACGTCGGGACCGCCCTCGACTCCGAACCGGCGTGGAGCACGTGGCGGGACACGGTGTTCGTGCTGCGCGGCGACGCCCTGCGCCTGGTCGGTGACGACGACGCGGCGACCGAGTACCTGGAGCGCGCCACCGAGGCGGCCGGAGAGCTCGATCATGCGAGCACGCTCGTGCTCGCCGAGGCGCAGCTCGCGCAGCTCGACATGGATCACGACCGGTGGGCGCGCGCAGGCGACCGGGTCCGCAGGCTCCTCGACGCGATCGACGCACGCCGCATGCACGACTACCCGACGAGCGCCCTCGGGTTCGCGCTGGCCGCACGGTACCGCCACCATGCCGGCGACCTCGCGGGCACGCGCGCGCTGCTCACCCGGGCGATGCGTGCTCGCACGTTCAGCACGTACGCGTTCCCGACGCTCGCGGTCCGCACCCGCCTCCAGCTCGCCCGGACGAGCTGGGCGACGTCGGACGCCTCGACCGTCAACCACCTCCTGCGGGAGATCGACGACGTGCTGCTGCGTCGCCCAGCGCTCGGCGTGCTCGCCGAGGAGGCGGTCGAGCTGCGCACGGCGTTCGACGCCGCCTCGCGCACGGCGGCCCTGCCGACGTCGAGCACTCCCCTCACCCCTGCCGAGCTGCGCCTCCTGCCGTACCTGCAGACCCACCTGACGATCCGCGAGATCGGAGAGCGGCTCTTCGTGTCCCGGAACACGGCCAGCTCGGAGATCGGGTCGATCTATCGCAAGCTCGGGGTCTCGAGCCGGAGCGACGCCGTGCGCACGGCGATCGGTATGGGACTGCTGGGCGCCTGACCGCTACCCGGGTTCTCTCACGTCGAACGGGTCGAACCCGAGCGCGAGGGCGAGCTTGGGGGCTGCCGCCACGACGCTCGGCAGCCCGACGATCGGGATGGTCGCCGACAGGACGTCGACGATCTCGGCGGTGGTCGCCCCTGCGTTCACGGCGTCGTCGACCTCGCTGCCGTAGGTCGGCTCGGCTCCGCCGACCGCGACGAGTGCCGCCAGGCGGACGAGGGCGAGGGTCTTGGGGTCGAGCATCACCTCCTCGGCCTCCAGGTCTTCCTCGAGCCGTGCGTCGTTGGCGGCGAAGCGCCGTAGTCGGTCGGTGTAGTCCACGTCGTGCCCTTCGATCCTGTCGCCGGGTCATGTCCCCCCATTGCCGCACGCCGGCAGACCGCCGCGCATCACCACGATCACATGATTCGCCGGGACGTCGGGTGTGCGGTCCCTGACCCGAACTTCATGCGGTCTGCATGACGACGACCACGCTCCTGCGGAGCAGTCTGGTCCCAGGCAGGGCGGTGTGCGCGCCCCGTGCAACCGGGCCCAGCCCCCGAAGGAAAGGACGACCGACCCATGACACAGGAGCCGACCGACCTGCAGGAGTCGGGACCCATCGACTACCTGATCGTCGAGTTCCCGTCGGAGGCCATGACCGGCGAGGCGTTCCCCCTGCTCGTCGACCTGGTCGACCGAGGGATCGTCAGGGTGCTCGACCTGCTCGTGCTCCGCAAGGAGGACGACGGGACCGTGACCGGCCTCGAGCTCGACGAGCTCGCCGACGGCACGACCGGGCTCGAGATCTTCGCAGGGGCCGTGTCCGGTCTCCTGGGCCACGAGGACCTGGCCGAGGCGGCGGAGGCCGTCGAACCGGGCAGGACGGCGGCCGTGCTCGTCTACGAGAACGTCTGGGCCGCCCCTTTCGCGACCGCACTACGGCGAGGCGGCGCCCAGCTCGTGGCCGGGGGGCGCATCCCTGTGCAGGCCGTGCTCGCCGCGCTCGAGGCCGACGAATCCACCGACTGATCCCGGACCGACCTAGGAGGCCCACACCATGCCCGGACTCATCCGAGGAGTCGCACGCACCGCCGTCGTGGCTGGGACGGCGACGGCCGTCTCCAACCGCGTCTCGCGACGACAGGCGGGGCGCTGGGCGTCCCAGGAAGCCCCGCCACCGCAGCAGCCGGCACCCCAGCCGACCTACGCCCCCGCGCCACCGCCACCGGCACCCGCACCGGCGCCGGTCGACATGGACGCCCGGATCGCGCAGCTCACCCAGCTCGCCGCTCTGCGCGACCAGGGCATCCTGAGCCCCGCAGAGTTCGAGGCCCAGAAGTCTCAGATCCTTGCCGGTTGACCGGCACCCGTACGAGGAGGACGTCGCATGGACAGCTTCATGGACTGGTTCTGGTTGATGATCTGGTGGTTCTTCTTCTTCATGTACCTCATGATCCTGTTCAGGATCCTGGCCGACCTCTTCCGGGACCACGAGCTCAGCGGCTGGTGGAAGGCGCTGTGGATCGTCGCGCTGGTCCTCGTCCCGTTCCTCACGGCGCTGATCTACGTCATCGCCAGAGGGCGCGGCATGGCCGAACGGCAGATGCAGGACGTCTCGCAGGCCAAGGCCCAGACCGACGCGTACATCCGGGGGGTCGCGAAGTCCGAGTCCTCCGCGGCGACCCAGATCAGCGACGCCAAGGCCCTGCTCGACGCCGGCGTGATCGACGAGAACGAGTTCGCCACGCTCAAGGCCAAGGCACTCGCCTAGTCGGACGAGCGCGCACAGGACCGACGTGACCGACCACGGGAGCCCCAGCCCCCGTGGTCGGTCCACGCCTGGGGCCACCAACCCGTCGACCGGTCCGGGCAGCCCGGCCGCACCGGGCGGCCCCGTCGCTGCGGTCCACCGGCACCTCGAGCTCGTCGCGGCCGTCCTGCTCGCGATCGCGACCGTCATGACGGCCTGGTCCGCGTTCCAGAGCGCGCAGTGGGGTGGGGAGATGGCGACGTCGTACAGCGCGGCCGGTGCCGCACGCACCGAGAGCAACCGCGCCTCGACGCTCGCGGGGCAGCAGACCATCATCGACGTCCAGCTCTTCACCGACTGGCTGAGCGCGCTCGACGAGGAGCAAGGACGCGTGGGCCCGGCTCCCGGCTACGTCCCCGACCCCGCGACCTACTCGGGGTTCCTCTACGCACGGTTCCGCGAGGAGTTCGAGCCCGCGGTCCAGGCGTGGGTCGCGCTGGACCCGTCGACCAACGCCGACGCACCGCCCAGCCCGTTCGCGATGGACGAGTACGTGCTCTCCGCGACCCAGGAGTCGCAGCGGCTCGAGAAGAAGGCCGACGCTGCCGCCGCGCGGGCGCACCACGCCAACGGGGTCAAGGACAACTACGTGCTCGCCACGGTGCTGTGCGCGTCGGTGCTGTTCTTCGGCGGCATCGGGGCGAAGCTCTCGTCGCCCCGGCTGCGGCTCGCGATGGTCGGGATCGGCGGTGTCGCGCTCCTCGCGACGCTGGGCGTCCTGATCTCCTACCCGGTGCAGGTGTGAAGCCGTGAACATCCTGATCGCAGCGCTCGTCACGTTCGGCGCCACGGCCGTGACGGTCACGGCCATGCTGCTCGTGCGCGCGCGGGCACCCGAGGGCAGCCGCTTCCGCGACGGGGACCGCGCCTCGGGCGTGTTCGGGGTCCTCGCCACGGGCTTCTCGGTGCTCCTGGGCTTCATCATCTTCCTGGCCTTCGAGTCCTACGACGAGGCGCGCAGCGGCGCCGAGGAGGAGGCGCAGGTCGTCGCGCAGCAGATCCAGACGGCGCAGTTCCTTCCCGCTGACGCCGGGGCCGAGCTGTCGGGCCAGCTCGTCTGCTACGCGCGCTCGGTCGCGACGACCGAGTGGGAGGCCATGGCCGACGCGCGGCTCGGCGACGCCGTCAACCCCTGGGGCGTCGAGATGTTCCGCACCATCCGCGGGGTCGAGCCCGCCTCGGACACCGAGCAGTCGGCCTACGACCGGTGGATGGACCAGACCGCCGACCGGGAGCAGGCGCGCCAGGCCCGCGTGCACGGCGCCGAGGGACTGATCCCGCTCCCCCTGTGGCTCGTCCTGTTCGCCATCTCCGCGACGATCTTCGTGTTCATGCTCTTCTTCGCCGACTCGGCCGAGGGCGCCGTCACGCAGTCGGTGCTCATGGGCAGCGTCACGCTCGTCATCTCGCTCATGCTCTGCCTGCTCGTCTTCTTCGACCATCCGCACGGGCACCAGGTCGGCAAGCTGCAACCCGTCGCGATGGAGCGCACGCTCGTCCTCGTCGAGACCCAGCTCGACGCGGTCGGCATCTCCGTGACCCCGCCGTGCGACGAGGACGGCCGCGCGCAGTAGGCGCGAGGGTGGCCGGGTGTGGGAGCGTGCGACGAGCCCGCGCCGACGCCACGGACCACGTCGACCGGGCCACCGGCTCGACGAGGAACGGGACGCTCAGTCCTCGCCGTAGAACACGCGCTCCATGACGGCACGCGCCCGCCGGGCCGTGCGCAGGTAGCGATCCTCGAGCTCGGCCCCCGACTCCTCACCGATCACGCGCGCCAGGCCCGCGAGCGCCCGGACCTCGTGCGGCAGGACGTCGGCCGAGGGGCCCCCGGTGCGACCGGACCAGAGCACGAGCGCGCTGCGCAACCGCGACGCGAGGTGCCACGACTCCCCCAGGGTCGCGGCGTCGTCGGGCGTGACGATGCCCGCGTCCGCGGCCGCCTCGAGGGCGTCGACCGTCGACGTCGTCCGCAGACCCGGGACCTCGTGCGCGTGCTGGAGCTGGAGAAGCTGGACGGTCCACTCGACGTCGGAGACCCCGCCGCGGCCCAGCTTGAGGTGGCGCGAGGGATCGACGCCGCGGGGCAGCCGCTCGGCCTCGACGCGCGCCTTGATGCGCCGGACCTCGCGCTCGGTCGCGGGCTCGATCCCGCCCGCCGGGTAGCGCACGGGGTCGACCAGCTCGACGAAGCGCTCGCCGAGCCCCGGGTCTCCTGCGACGGGCCGCGCGCGCAGCAGGGCCTGGCTCTCCCACGCGGCCGACCAGCGGTCGTAGTACTCGGCGTAGGACTCGAACGAGCGCACGAGCGGGCCGTTGCGGCCCTCGGGGCGCAGGTCAGCGTCCACGGGCAGCCCCGGCTCGGGTCCCATGTCCCCGAGCAGCGAGCGCAGACGGGTCGCGACGAGGAGCGCGAACGCCTGGGCGTCGCGGTCGGCGGCCCCCTCGACGGGCTCGTACACGAAGAGCACGTCGGCGTCCGAGCCGTAGCCCATCTCCCGGCCACCCAGGCGTCCCATCGCGACGACCTGCAGGCGGGCGGGAT
Organism: Oerskovia sp. Root918; assembly: GCF_001428945.1. NCBI lineage: Bacteria > Bacillati > Actinomycetota > Actinomycetes > Micrococcales > Cellulomonadaceae > Oerskovia > Oerskovia sp. Root918. The sequence goes on along the minus strand of NZ_LMJG01000013.1, from coordinate 482,513 downwards.
CGTCGGCGGGGCCCGCGATCCCGAGCTCCTGGCGCGCCACGAACTGCGCGACCCGCAGTCCGCCCACGAGCAGCAGGTCGGCGGCGTCGGAGATCGCGCGCGCCGCGTCGACCGCGTCCACGACGCCCAGGATCTCCGCGGCCCCCGTGCGTGCGAGCTCGCGACGGCGCACCGCCCGCAGGGCCTTGGCCGCAGGACCGGCCACGTCGGCACGGGTCAGGATCGCGTCGGCCTCGACCGCCAGCCGGGCCGCTCCGCGCGGGGCCAGCTCGGCGTCGTCCGCGAGCCAGGCGACGGACTCGGGCGAGCGCGAGAGGGCGTCGGCCATGTAGCGCGAGCTCGACAGGAGCGTCGCGAGACGGTGCGCGGCCGACCCCGAGTCGCGCAGCAGCTTGAGGTACCAGTGGGTCGAGCCGAGCTCCTCGGACAGCGTGCGGAAGTTCAGGAGCCCCGCGTCGGGGTCCGCGCCCTCGGCGAACCAGCCGAGCATCACGGGCAGGAGCTGACGCTGGATCGCCGCGCGGCGGCTCACGCCCTCGGTCAGCGCGACGACGTGGCGCATGGCACCCGCGGGGTCGCGGTAGCCGATCGCCTGGAAGCGCGCCTTGGCCGCCTCCGGTGCGAGGCTCGCCTCCTCGGTCGAGAGCTGCGCGGTCGCCGGGAGCAGCGGCCGGTAGAACAGCTCCTCGTGCAGCGCGCGCACCTCGCGGCGCGTCGCGCGCCACCGTTCCATGAGCCCTTCGGCGCCCTCGGAGCGCATGCCCACCGACCGGGCCAGACGGCGCAGGTCGTCCTCCCCGGTCGGGATGAGGTGGGTGCGGCGCAGGCGGAAGAGCTGGATGCGGTGCTCGAGCGAGCGCAGGAACCGGTAGCAGGCGGCCAGGCGGGCGGCGTGCTCGCGGCCGACGTAGCCACCCGCCGCCAGCGCGGCGAGCGCCGTGAGGGTGCTGGGGCTGCGGATCGAGTCGTCGGCCCGGCCGTGCACGAGCTGCAGGAGCTGGACCGTGAACTCGACGTCGCGCAGTCCCCCCTTGCCGAGCTTGAGCTGGCGGTCCGCCTCGGCGGCCGGCACGTGGTCCTCGACCCGGCGGCGCATGGCCTGGGAGTCCTCGACGAAGTTCTCCCGAGCCACGGCCGTCCACACGAACGGGTTGATCGCGTCGTGGTAGGCCGCCGCGAGCTCGGCGTCCCCCGCGACCAGGCGCGCCTTGAGCAGCGCCTGGAACTCCCAGGTCTTGGCCCAGCGCTCGTAGTACGCGAGGTGGCTCGCGAGGCTCCGCACGAGCGGCCCGTTCTTGCCCTCGGGGCGCAGTGCGGCGTCGACGGGCCACAAGGGCGGTTCCGAGGACGTGCCCGAGCAGACCCGGGCGAGCCCCGTCGCGAGGCGTGCCCCGACGCTCGTGGCGTAGGCCTCGTCGTACCCGTCGGCGGGCTCGGCGACGTAGATCACGTCGACGTCGGACACGTAGTTGAGCTCGCGCCCCCCGCACTTGCCCATGCCCATCACAGCGAGCCGGACGCCCGCGCCGTGGTCGTCGAGCTCGGAGCGGGCGACCGCGAGCGCGGCCTCGAGCGCGGCCGCAGCCAGGTCCGCGAGCGCCGCGGCCACGGCGGGCATCGCGGTCAGGGGGTCGGGCGCGGTGAGGTCGGTCGCCGCGATCCGCAGGATGCGCGCACGGTAGGCCCGGCGCATCGCGTCGGTGGCCGCGCCGACGGGGACGGCCGCGACCGGCTGCCCCGCGTCGGGGTCTGCATCCACGGCGCGCAGCAGCTCGGCGCGCACGGCCTCCGCCGGCACCCCGGTCCCCGGCGTCGGGTCGGCGACGACGTGCAGCAGCTCGGGGTGGGAGACCAGGTCGTCGCCGAGCGCGACCGAGGCGCCGAGCACCGCCAGGAGGCGGTCGCGCCCGGTCGGGACGGGGCCGTGCGACGCCGACGCATCCTCAGTGGCGTCATCCGAGCCTGGGCGCGAGGCGGTCGCCGGGGCGCCCGCGCCCGCAGCCTTGCCGGCAGTGTCGGTCGGCAGCTCGCCGGTGTCCGCGGCGGCCTCGCCCGCCGCCGCGCCCGAGAGCACGTCCCTGAGCAGCGTGCACGACGCCTCGTCCCCGGCCACCGCGGACGACAGCCGGGCGAGCTGGAGCAGCGCAAGGTCAGGGTCCGCGGTCGCGCCGACCGCGGCGAGCAGCTCCTCGGACAGGGGCCCGAGGACCCCCACGAGGTCCTTGTCGTCGAGCAGCGACAACGAGCGGGTGACGTCGGCGAACCCGAGCCTGCGCAGGCGCGAGGTCGGGGTGGTGCGCCGGGAACCCGCAGGCGCGCCGAAGCTGCTGAGGTGAGCGCCGCCGTCGGGCCCCGGGGTCATCGCGACCACCAAGGCCCGACGGGCCCGCGGGAGGACGGGCTCACAGGACCTGCAGGAACCGCTTCAGCTCGAACGGCGTGACCTGCGAGCGGTACGCGTCCCACTCCTGGCGCTTGTTGCGCAGCACGAAGTCGAACACGTGCTCGCCCAGGGTCTCGGCGACGAGCTCGGACGTCTCCATGATCTGGATCGCGGCGTCGAGCGACTGCGGCAGCGGCTTGATCCCGAGCGCACGGCGCTCGGAGTCCGTCAGCTCCCACACGTCGTCCTCGGTCTCCTCGGGGAGCTCGTAGCCCTCCTCGATGCCCTTGAGACCGGCCGCGAGGATGACCGCGTACGCGAGGTACGGGTTGGTCGCGGAGTCCAGCGCGCGGTACTCGATGCGGCTCGAGTTGCCCTTGCCCGGCTTGTACATGGGCACGCGCACGAGCGCCGAGCGGTTGTTGTGGCCCCAGCAGACGTAGCTCGGGGCCTCCGACCCGCCCCACAGGCGCTTGTAGGAGTTCACGTACTGGTTGGTGATCGCGGTGATCTCCGCGGCGTGGACCAGCAGGCCCGCGATGAACGAGCGCGCCGTCTTGGACAGCTCGAACTGCGCACCGGGCTCGTGGAACGCGTTGCGGTCGCCCTCGAACAGCGACAGGTGCGTGTGCATGCCCGAACCCGGCTGGTCGGCCATGGGCTTGGGCATGAACGACGCGAAGACCCCCTGCTCGAGCGCCACCTCCTTGACGACCGTGCGGAACGTCATGAGGTTGTCGGCCGTGGTCAGGGCGTCGGCGTAGCGCAGGTCGATCTCGTTCTGGCCGGGGCCGGCCTCGTGGTGGGAGAACTCCACCGAGATGCCCATCGACTCGAGCATCGTGATCGCCGCGCGACGGAAGTCGTGCGTCGATCCGCGGGCCAGGTGGTCGAAGTACCCGCCCTGGTCGACCGGGACGAGCGGCGACGAGGCGTCCGCCGGGTGGTTGAAGAGGTAGAACTCGACCTCGGGGTGCGTGTAGAACGTGAAGCCCTTGTCGCTCGCCTTTGCCAGCGCGCGCTTGAGCACGTTGCGCGAGTCCGCGAGCGAGGGCTCGCCGTCGGGCGTGAGGATGTCGCAGAACATCCTGGCCGTCCCGTGGCGGTCGCCGCGCCACGGCAGCACCTGGAACGTGGTCGGGTCGGGGCGCGCGATCATGTCCGCCTCGTACACGCGCGTGAGGCCCTCGATCGAGCTGCCGTCGAAGCCGATGCCCTCCGAGAAGGCCGACTCGAGCTCGGCGGGCGCGATCGCGACCGACTTGAGCATCCCCAGCACGTCGGTGAACCAGAGACGGATGAAGCGGATGTCGCGCTCCTCGACCGTGCGGAGCACGAACTCCTGCTGCCTGTCCATGGCTACATCCTGCCTGATGAGTGTGTCGAGCGGGTTACGACGCGTCCTGACGGCGCGACGTGTCGCCAGCGTGCCACGGCCGCGCGCCGAACGGTACCGATGGGCACCTGACCGGCGGGTTCGCATAGGCTGGCGAGCATGGCAGAACTGCGCATCGCCCTCGCACAGATCGACACGTGCGTCGGAGCGATCGACCAGAACACGGCGAAGATCCTCGAGTGGACCCGGCGCGCGGCGGGCGAGGGCGCCCACGTCGTCGCGTTCCCCGAGATGACGCTCACGGGCTACCCGATCGAGGACCTGGCGCTGCGCGCCTCGTTCCGTCGCGCCGCATGGGCCGCGGCGGCCGACGTCGCCGCGCAGCTCGAGCGCGAGGGCCTGGGTGACGTCACGGTCGTCCTGGGCACCGTGGGGACCGCCGGGACGCCGGACACGCCCGAGCGCGCGGCCTCGGGGGCACCGGCCGACCTGCCGACCAACCGCGCGGTCGTCATCCAGCACGGCGAGGTCCTCGCCGCCTACGACAAGCACCACCTGCCGAACTACGGCGTGTTCGACGAGTTCCGCATCTTCGCGCCCGGGACCGAGCCGCTCGTCGTCGAGATCGAGGGCCGCGCGGTCGGCATCGTCATCTGCGAGGACATCTGGCAGGACGGCGGGCCGATCACCACGCTGGGCGGTCTCGACGAGGCCGGCCACGGGATCGACCTGCTGCTCGTGCTCAACGGCTCTCCGTACGAGGAGGGCAAGGGGCACGTCCGCACGGACCTGGCCGCGCGCCGCGCCGCAGAGGTCGACGCCCCCGTCGCGTACGTCAACATGGTCGGCGGGCAGGACGACCTGGTGTTCGACGGCGGGTCGTTCGTCGTGGGCCCCGACGGCTCGGTGCTCACGTCCTCGCCGCAGTTCGTCGAGGACCTGCTGGTCTGGGACCTGCCCGCGCGGGCGTCCTCCACCGACCTGACGGGCACCGCGCCGGCGACCGTCTACCCCACGGGGCGCATCGCTCCCCCGCTGCACCCCGACGAGGAGGTCTACCGGGCCTGCGTCACGGGCCTGGCCGGGTACGTGCGCAAGAACGGCTTCCGGTCGATCGTCCTGGGGCTGTCGGGCGGGATCGACTCGGCGCTCACCGCGACCCTCGCGGCCGACGCGATCGGCGGCCAGAACGTCGTGGGCGTCTCGATGCCCTCGTCGTACTCGTCCGAGCACAGCAAGGACGACGCCGCCGACCTCGCCAAGCGCCTCGGCGCCGACTACCGCGTGCAGCCCATCGCGCCCATGGTCGAGGCGTTCCAGGGCGAGCTCGCGCTCGAGGGCGTCGCCGAGGAGAACCTCCAGGCACGCGTGCGCGGCGTGGTCCTCATGGCGATCTCGAACCGCGAGGGCCACCTCGTCATCGCGCCGGGCAACAAGTCCGAGCTCGCGGTGGGCTACGCGACCATCTACGACGCGGGCAGCATCGGCGGCTACGCGCCGCTCAAGGACGTCGACAAGTCGCGCGTGTGGGCCCTCGCGCGCTGGCGCAACGACGCCGCGCTCGACGCGGGCGAGATCCCCCCGATCCCCGAGTCCTCGATCACCAAGCCGCCGTCGGCCGAGCTGCGACCCGGCCAGACCGACCAGGACTCGCTGCCTCCCTACGACCTGCTCGACGAGGTCCTCGACGCGTACATCGAGCACGCCGAGGGGCGCGCCGAGCTGCTCGCCCGCGGGTTCGACCCCGAGGTCGTGGACAAGGTCGTGACACTCGTCGACCGCGCCGAGTGGAAGCGGCGCCAGTACCCGCTCGGCCCCAAGGTCACCTCGCTCGCGTTCGGCCGCGACCGCCGCCTGCCCGTCACGTCCCGCTGGCGCGAGCCGGCCGAGTAGTCCGGCTCACCGCCAGGGCCGCACGCCCCCACCTGCTTCCCGTACGACCGGCCCACCGACCACCGGCGGGCCGCACGACCTGGAGAGACGAGAGCATGTCCGCACACACCCAGCCCGGCCAGACCCCGGCCACGCCCGTCAAGCGCTTCCGCGTCCACCACCTCGCGGAGGCCAAGGCGCGGCACGAGAAGCTCACGATGCTCACCGCGTACGACGCGGTGACCGCCCGCATCTTCGACGAGGCGGGTATCGACATGCTCCTCGTCGGCGACTCGATCGGGAACACCATGCACGGGCACCGGACCACGCTGCCCGTCACGGTCGACGACATGATCCCCGCCGCGCGCGGCGTCGCACGGGCCGCGCAGCGTGCGCTCGTGATCGTGGACCTGCCGTTCGGCTCGTACGAGGCCGGGCCGGAGCAGGCCCTCGCGACGAGCGTGCGCATCATGAAGGAGACCGGCGCGCACGCGGTCAAGCTCGAGGGCGGGCGTCGCTCGGCCACGCAGATCCGGGCGTTGACCGACGCGGGCATCCCCGTCGTCGCGCACCTGGGCTTCACACCGCAGTCGGAGAACATCCTGGGCGGGCCGCGCGTGCAGGGCCGCGGGGACGACGCCGCCGAGCGCCTGTGCGAGGACGCCGTCGCCGTGACCGACGCGGGCGCGGTCGCCGTGGTCCTCGAGATGGTCCCGGTCGAGGTCGCGGCCCGCGTGACGGAGATCGTGCGCATCCCGACCATCGGGATCGGCGCGGGTCCCGAGTGCGACGGCCAGGTCCTCGTCTGGACGGACCTCGCCGGGATGACCGAGTGGTCGCCGCGCTTCGCCAAGCGGTTCGCGGAGATCGGTGCGGCCCTGGGCCGGGCCGCGCAGGACTACGCGGAAGAGGTCAAGGGCGGCACATTCCCGGACGCGGCGCACAGCTTCGAGAAGTAGCCCCTCCCCGCCCGACGGCGTCGCTCCCCCCGGGGTGCTCCGGTGCACCCGGGGTGCGTGGCGCCGTCGGGCGTCGCCGTGCCGGGCCCCTTGCCTCGGGGCGGGGAGGCTCGCCGGCCTGCGGTTGCTCCGGGGAAGGGGGCTACCCCGCCCAGGCGACCACGCCCGCGGCGATCGCGTCGGCGTAGCGCTGGCGTCCCTCCTCGGAGGACGCCAGCGCGGCCTCGTCCGGGTTGCGCATCTCGGCGAGCTCGAGCAGCACCGCGGGGCGCGCGGCGAGGTTGAGCGTCGCGAGATCGCCGCGCCGCGAGATCGCGCCGGCGACGCTGCCCGAAGGCGTGAAGCCCGCGGATCCCAGGGCTCCGACCATGGCCGTCGCGAGACGCTCGCTCGACGCCGCGTCGTCGGCCCGCGGCGGGCCGTCGATCTCGACGACCGGCGGCGGGTCCGCGACGATGACGAAGAACCCCTTCGCCGCGCGGTCGTCGCTGCCGTTGGCGTGGACCGAGACGAGCACGTCCGCCCCCACGTCCTGGGCGAAGCCTCCCCGGACGTCGACGCACGGCCCGACCCCATCGTCGTCCGCGCGGGTCAGGACGACCCGTGCACCGAGGTCCTCGAGCGCCGTGGAGGCCCGCGAGGCGACGTCCCACGTGAACGCGTGCTCGGCGTAGCCCGCGTCGGTCGACGTGCCGACCGTGTTGCACGCCTTGGAGCCCCCGCGACCGTCCGGCACGAGCGCACCGGCCTGGTCCGGGTGCTGGGCGTTCGCGCCGTTGTGCCCCGGGTCGAGCGCGACCGTCAGCCCGGTCAGCGGGAGCGACGCAGGGTCCGGTGGGGACGATTTGCCGGAGCCTGCGACGCCGGGGACGTCGGTCGCGGACGCACCCGAGGTGCGCTCCGTCGTCGGGCTCGGGGAGGGCGCCGGGCGCTCGTCGCCCGCGCCGCTGCCGAATGCGAGCCAGGACACCCATCCCACCGCGAGGCCCGCGAGCAGCACCGCGAGCGCCACGGTCCAGCGGCCGGCCCGACCGGCCGGATCCGTCACTTGTCGCGCTCGCGCTCCCGTTCCTCCTCGTCCCAGGCCTCGGAGCGGGCACGGGCCAGCTCGAGCGCCTGGGCCGCGGCCTCACGCGTCGGGTACGGGCCCATGCGCGAGGACCACGTCGACTGCGGGCCCTTCGAGACCTCCCCCGTGCGCGTGTCGAAGTAGTACTGGTCCTCGGAGACCGGGTCGCCGTCGTCGGAGAATCGTTCCTTCGTCATAGGACGATCCTGCCTCACCCGCGCGCACGGTGTCGGCCGTACGCACCGGGCCGCGGGCACTCCGTAGACTGGCGGCATGCCCGATTCCTCCGTCCTGACCGCCCCACGCGGACCGTTGGTCCCGGGGTCGGTCTCTCCCCTGCGCGTCGTGCCACGCTCGATCGCACGGCCCGAGTACGTGGGGCAGCCCGGCCCGCAGCCCTTCACGGGCGACGACGTCGTGGACCCCGAGACCCTCGACCGGATCCGGGTCGCGAGCCGCATCGCGGCCCAGGCCCTCGCCGAGGTCGGGATGCACGTCGCCCCCGGAGTGAGCACCGACGAGCTCGACCGGATCGGGCACGAGTTCCTCCTGGACCACGGCGCCTACCCGTCGACGCTCGGCTACCGCGGCTTCCCCAAGTCGCTGTGCACCTCGCTCAACGAGGTCGTGTGCCACGGGATCCCGGACTCGACCGAGATGGTCGAGGGCGACATCGTCAACGTCGACATCACCGCGTTCATCGGCGGCGTGCACGGCGACAACAACGCCACGTTCGCGGTCGGTGAGATCAGCGAGGAGGCCGCGCTGCTCGTGCAGCGCACGCGCGAGTCGCTCGACCGGGCCATCAAGGCCGTGCGACCCGGGCGCGAGGTCAACGTCCTGGGCCGCGTCATCGAGAAGTACGCGCACCGGTTCGGCTACGGCGTGGTGCGCGAGTACACGGGCCACGGCGTCGGCGAGTCGTTCCACTCGGGGCTCGTGATCCCCCACTACGACGCGGCCCCCGACCACGACACCGTCATGGAACCGGGCATGGTCTTCACGATCGAGCCCATGCTGACGCTCGGCGGCCCCGAGTGGCGCATGTGGGACGACGGGTGGACCGTAGTCACCGCGGACAGGTCGCTGACCGCGCAGTTCGAGCACACCCTGGTCGTCACCGAAGACGGAGCGGAGATCCTGACCCTGCCATGAGCAAGCACTCACACCACCACCACGGGCTGGCCTTCGGGATCGACGTCGGCGGCAGCGGCATCAAGGGCGCACCGGTCGACCTCGCCACGGGCGAGTTCGCCCAGGAGCGTCACCGCATCCCGACGCCGCAGCCCTCCACGCCCGAGGCCGTCGCCAAGGTCATCGCCGAGCTCGTCGACGAGTACGACCTGCCGCACGACGTCCCGATCGGCGTGGCCTTCCCCGGCCCCATCCACCACGGCGTGATCGGGTTCATCGCGAACCTCGACAAGTCCTGGAAGGGCGTCGACCTGCCCGCGCTGATCAAGAAGGAGACCGGGCGGCACGTCGTCGCGGTCAACGACGCGGACGCCGCGGGGATCGGCGAGGTCCGCTACGGCGCGGCCAAGGACACCAAGGGCGTGGTCCTGCTCGCGACCCTGGGCACGGGCATCGGCAGCGCCCTGGTCGTCGACGGGATCCTCGTGCCCAACACCGAGCTGGGCCACCTCGAGATCGACGGGTTCGACGCCGAGTCACGGGCCGCGGAGTCGGCGCGCGGCCGGGAGGACCTCTCGTGGGAGGAGTGGGCCGCTCGGCTCCAGCGCTACTTCGAGGTCGTCGAGATGCTCTTCTCGCCCGACCTGATCGTGGTCGGCGGCGGGATCTCCAAGCACCACGAGAACTTCCTGCCGCTGCTGCACCTCAAGGCGCCCATCATCCCGGCCGAGCTGCGCAACGCCGCGGGCATCGTGGGCGCGGCCGCGCTGGCAGCCGAGGGAGCCGGGCTGGCCTGATCGGCGGTCGGCCTGACGGCAGGCCGACCCGGCCGACTGTCCGGCCGCGCTCGGACGGGTGCGCCCGGCGCTTGGTCGGGTCCGTCGCCGCCGGGCGTGGTCCGTCCCGCTCCGCCGGGCGTGGTCCGGCCCGCCGCGAGGCGGGTCAGACCGCGCTCTGGTGCTGTGGTTCGTCGTGCTCGACGTGGTGCGTCGGCAGCCCCGGGAAGATGTCGATCACGCCCAGCATCTCCAGGACGTCCGTGACGACCGTCGGAGGGTTGCGCAGGCTGACCTGCAGGCCCTCCTCGCTGCCGATCGTGTAGAACTGCACGAGGAACGCGATGCCCGTGGAGTCCATGAACGTCACCTTCGAGGTGTCGATCACGACAGGCACGTCCCGGTCCAGTGCGTTCGCCAGTGCGGCACTCGCCTCGCTGCGCAGCGCCACGTCGATCTCGCCCCACATGTCCACGACACTCGAATCCGGCTGCTCGAGGAGAGTGATACCGCCGGTGGTCGTCGTCTTGCTCGGAGTCATGAGTCCAGAGCCCCCGCTCGTCGTGTTCTCGGCACCCGACGTCTAGAGCGCCGTCAACAGAGCCAGGGTACCCCCAAGTGGCACCGGCATGACAGCATTCTGGGGAGCGCTTTACCTGGGATGCCATCGGCGTGCGTTTTTGGGCGAATCCTCCTCCTGGTCGTCTTCGCCGCTCTTGACCTGCTCTGGCCCGGTGCCACGTGCCGAGCAAGTGCTGCGGGGTCGTCGTACGGTCGAGAGACCTGTTCATCGAGACCTCGAGAGGTGATCCTGTGCCCAGGCGAGACCCCGGTCCTTCGGTCAAGGACAAGGAGCTGTACGAGACCCTGCGCGACGAGGGGAACTCCAAGGAGAAGTCCGCGCGTATCGCCAACGCCGCGGCGGCATCGTCCCGCAGCACGGTCGGGAAGAAGGGTGGGTCGTCGCCCGCCTACGAGGAGTGGACCGTGACCGAGCTGCGCAAGAGAGCTCGCGAGATCGGGATCGAGGGCCGCTCGACCATGCGCAAGAGCGAGCTCGTGTCGGCTCTCCGGAACCACTGACGAGGCCGCCGTGGACACGGGCGGTGGGGGTGGCCGGGAGCCCGTGGGCGATCGGGCCGGCGGCTCGGGGGCCGGCGGCTCGGGGCCCCGGCACTCGCAGTCGTCGGGGGACGACGTGGCTGGCGCTGCCGACTCGCGCCACGAGTCGGCCGAGGAGCGCGCCGACCGCAACTGGGCCGAGCTCCTGCAGGAGCTGCGCGTCACGCAGATGGGCGTGCAGATCCTCACGGGCTTCCTGCTGACCCTGCCGTTCCAGCAGCGGTTCGGCGAGCTCGACGACACCCAGCGCACCATCTACCTGTGTCTCGTGGTGCTCTCGGTGCTCGCGACCGGACTGCTCGTCGCGCCCGTGTCGTTGCACCGCCTGCTGTTCCGCAAGCACCTCAAGGCCCGGCTCGTGACGTCGGCCGACCGCCTGGCGCGCGTCGGGCTCGTGGTGCTCGCGCTCGTCGTGGCCGGGACCGTGCTTCTCATCTTCGACGTGGTCGTGGGGCCCGCCGCCGCGGTGATCGCGGCCGTGGGAGCGCTCGTGCTGTTCGCGCTGCTCTGGGTAGCGCTGCCGCTCGAGCTCATGCGGCGAGCGGGGTCAGCCGACGGGTGACGGGTGACCGGTGACGGCTCAGACGCGGTGGTCGTAGACCGCCTCGACCGCCTCGTAGGGCGCCTCGCCGGGTACCAGGTTGAGCATGGTCATGCGCCCGCCACCGCCCTCGACCGGAGCGACGAAGATCTGCCACCAGCCCCAGTCCGGCCCTTCCGGTGCGGCATAGCTCCCGGTCAGCCGGACGACGCTGTCCTCACCGACCGACCCGGCGAACAACATCCAGGCGGGCGACGAGTGCCACGAGTCGACCCAGACAGCGGAGACCCCCTCCTGACCCGAGCCGCCGCTCAGGAGGAGAAGTCCCTCCTGGGGCGCGTCGCCGTCGGACCACGTGTAGGCGAGCGAGACGAACTCGCGGGCCGTGACCGTCACCGACGCCGTGGCGTCCGACGCCACGAACTCGTCCGTGGGCAGGAGCCGTTGACGGTGGACGCCCTGCCACTGCCCCAGCACCGGGGCCAAGCACTCGACGATCCTCATCCAGCCAGCGTACGCAGGGCGAGGTACGGGCGACAGAGGAGGCGGGGTCGCCGGGACGGGTGAGGGCGGATGAGTCGGTCGGTACGCCGGGTTCTGTCCCCGCGCGCGGTTGCCCCCGCACGGGTGACGGCCATCCATCTACGACGTACGTTGCCGCACGCCTCCAGCGGTCTACCCGGAAGCTCGGGCGAGCAGCCCTCGAACGCTTCCTGTCTGACCTTGCTCCAGGTGGGGTTTACCTAGCCGGACCAGTCACCTGGCCCGCTGGTGGTCTCTTACACCACCGTTTCACCCTTACCGCCCACGGCCGAGGCCGTGGGAGGCGGTCTGTTCTCTGTGGCACTGTCCCGCGGGTCACCCCGGGTGGGCGTTACCCACCACCTTGCCCTGTGGAGCCCGGACGTTCCTCGGCGGTGCCACGAGGGCACCGACGCGGCCGTCTGACCGACTCATCCGCTCCCGCAGCCTACACGTCCACGCGGTAGCCCAGCGCGAGCTCGTCGCCGCTCCTGCCGCGGATCCCCCAGCTCTCGGGCGGGCTCTCGAGGATGACGACCTCGAGGTCGTCCGCCGCCAGCCCCAGGAAGGGCGCGACGTCGTCGAACATCGCGGCGATGAGCGCCCGCTTGGCCTCGCGCGAGCGGCCCGTGAAGCACACGACCTCGATGACGAGGTAGGCGTCGCTGCGCTGCGGCGCGATCAGGTCGCCGTCCTCCATGAGGAGGAAGCGGTGGAAGCGCTTCTCCTCGGGCAGCCCCCAGGCGCCGACGACCGCGCGGTGGATCGCGTCGGAGATGTCCTCGCGCTTCATCTCCCAGACCGTGCGGGTGCCGTAGACCTTGACCTGAACCATGCGGCACAACCTAGTGCCGGGGCGAGCGGTCCGCCACGGGTGACCATCGCCACGCCCCGCCGCGGTCCGTGGCCGTCCGCGACCGCCCTAGAGTGGCGGTGTGCTTCTGCTCCTGCCGCCCTCCGAGGGAAAGTCCGTGCCCGACGACGGAGCTCCCGTCGATCTCTCGGCCCTCAGCTCGCCGTCGCTCACCCGGCACCGCAAGGCCGTGCTCCGCGCGCTCGTCGCCGCGAGCAGGCGTCGCGACGCGCTCGACGTGCTGGGCGTGAGCAGCGGGCTGGCCGACGAGGTCGCGCGCAACGTGTCGCTGCCCACCGCGCCCGCGGCTCCGGCCGCACAGGTGTACAGCGGCGTCCTGTACGCAGCGGCCGGGCTGGCCGACCTGCCGCCTGCCGCGGCTGCCCGGGCCGAGGAGTCGGTACGGATCGTCTCGGCACTGTGGGGCGCGGTCTCCCCCGCCGACCGCATCCCCGCCTACCGGTTGTCGATGGGGACCAGGCTTCCGCCCCTCGGCGCGCTGGCTCCGACCTGGCGCCCGCACCTCGCCGGGGCGCTCGACGCGCGGGCTGCGGGAGACGTCGTGATCGACTGCCGGTCGGCGCCGTACGCGGCTGCGTGGAAGGTGCCCGCGGACGCCGAGCACGTCGCCGTCCGGGTGCTGCGCGAGCTCGACGGCCGGCGCAGCGTCGTCTCGCACAACGCCAAGCACACGCGCGGCGTCCTCACGGGGCACCTGCTGACCCGTGCCGAGCCCGTGCACTCGGGCGAGGAGCTGCTCAAGGCCGCGTACGAGCTGGTCGGGACGGAGCTGCTCGACGCGACCATGCTTCCTGGGGCGCGCGGCGCCTCGACGCTGGAGCTCGTGGTCTCCTGAGCCGTTCTGCGGCGCGAGCTGCCCTGCGGCACGCGAACGGTCGCCGACGCGGGGTCGACGTGTGGTCGACGTGGATCGGCGGACACGAACCATCTGGTCGCCGCTTCCCTCACCGACTGTTTGCCGAGTCCGGGTGTTCGAGGCGTGCGGGTGCCGAGAACGAGGTTCCGCGCGGTCGAGCACGAGGTTGAGAACGCTGAGGACCTCAGAACGACCGCAACCTCGTGCTCGGCACCGTGCGGGGGCGGGGCGCTGCGGGACGGTCTAGGGCTCGCTCGGGCACCCGACCACGGTCAGCTCGGTCGCGCCGTCGGCCCACAGCCGCAGGATGCTGACCGATCCCGGCGGCACCCGGAAGCCGGCCCACCGCGAGGGCGGCGCCTCGATCGCGCGGCCGACCGCGGCACGCACCTGCACCGCATGCCCCACCACGACCACGGTCCGGCCCGTGCCGCGAGCCAGCAGGTCCTGCAGCCCGGCCCAGACCCGGTCGCCGACGTCCGCCATGGACTCCCCACCCGGCGCGACCTCGGTGCCCGACGTGAGCCACCTCTCCGGATGCCCGTCCCACCGCTCGGCGATCTGCGGGGCGGTCAGTCCCTCCCACTCACCGAAGTGGACCTCGGCGAAACGGTCGTCGGTCCCGACGTGCAACCCGAGACGGCGCCCGACGGCCCGCGCGGTCTCCTGCGCACGCACCATGGGCGAGGCGACGATCGCTGTCGGTCGGGGCAGGTCGGTCCAGCGGTCGCGACCGATGCGGTAGACCAGGTCGGCCGCCTGCGCGGCCTGCACCCGTCCCCGCGCGGTCAGCGACGGGCCCGGGACCGAGGAGCCCGAGTAGGCGCCGGCGACCGTGAGCGGGGTCTGACCGTGGCGGACCAGGACGACGGTGAGCGGCTCGGCGCCGTCGAACCGTGCGCGGGCCCCGGAAGGGCGTGACGGCGTGTCGAACGCCGCGGCGTCGTCGGTGGCCGGACGGGCAGAGCTGTCGACCGCACCCGAGGTCTCTTCGGCGCGTCGTCCCTGGTCCTCGCCCCTGCTCTGGTCGTCGTGCGCTTCGCCGACGGCGGGGTCCGGGTAGTCGCGCGCGATCTGGCCGCCCGTGTCCATGGCCTCGTTGGCAAGCTTGTCGGCTGCGGAGTTGTCGGCGCGCGGCACCCACTCGTACGAGACCTGGGACGGCGGGAGGACGAGCGCGGCCTCGGCAGCGAGGCGTCGCATGTCGTCGTGCTTGATCTTCCAGCGGCCCGACATCTGCTCGACGACGAGCTTGGAGTCCATCCGCACGAGCACGCGGGCATCGGGGTCGATGCCCCGCGCTGCCTCGAGACCCGCGACGAGTCCCGAGTACTCGGCGACGTTGTTCGAGACGACGCCGAGGTAGCGCGCTCGCTCGGCCAGCACTGTTCCCGTCGTGGCGTCCCGGACGAGCGCGCCATAGCCCGCCGGACCGGGGTTCCCGCGCGACCCGCCGTCCGCCTCGACGATCAACGACCTACCCATGCTGTTCCTCCACGTCCGTCTCGCCTCGTCCATCCGGCGCCTGCTTGCTCGGCCGCCTCTGCGTGCTCGGGTGCCTCTGTCGGCGATGGCCCGGGCTTCACGCGCCCGGAGCCGTAGCCCGACCGTGTACCCATGCCAAGGTGCGCCGCCCGGCCACCTCAGTGTTCCTGGTGCTGGTCGTGGCGTCGAACAGGGGCGATGCGGGCGTGTCTCGTCGAGGTCAGTCGAGGGGGTCGGTGACCAGGCGCGAGCGTGCCTCGTAGATGGTCAGGGGTGGGGCGGTGGCGGTCGTGTGCGCGGTACCCGTGATGGGGGTCCAGCTCGAGGTACCGGTGATCTGGAAGCGTCCTTCCCAGGTGGTGCCGAGGGTGATGGTGGCGGTGCCCTCGTCCGTGTAGGTGTGGAAGACGCTCTGGTGGGGATAGGGGGCGCCGGGGTCGGTGGTCTGGGTCGGGGTGGTGCCGTCGTCGTAGTCCCAGGTGTACGTCGCGGGCGTGGCCTGGATCGTGACCGGGATGCCGAGCAGGGTCGTGGCGAAGGTCTGCGGGGTTGGGGTGGTGTAGGTGATGGTCTCGATGTTGACCAGCGTCCAGCCGTCCGGCGGCTGGACCGTGACGGGCGACGGGGCGATCGTCAGGCGTTGGAACTCGACCTCGGCCAACGGTGCGAGGTCGACCGCGGTCAGGCAGTCGCCGTCGTTGAGCAGGGTCCAGCCGGTCAGACCACTGATGGTTCCGTCCGGGTTGTTGGTCCAGGTCTGCACGAAGACGGGTTCCAGGGCGATCTCACCCTCGGGACACGAGACCTGGAACTCTCCCTCGACCTCACCGTCGGCACAGGACCCGATCTGCCCCTTGGTCGTGGTGAAGTCCGCGCTGTGGCACAAAGCGGCGGGCATCCGCCGGTACTCGGAGGACGCAGGGGTTCCGTCGGAGTTCTTCGGACGATGGGCGGAGCCGTCTGCGGAGACGTCGGTGGCGACGACATCGACAGCATTACCCTCGGCGTTCCCGAAGATGTCTTTGCCAGCCGGTAGTGCCGTCCCAAAGGCGAGCGAAGTTACCCCGATCATCAATGCTAATGCCGCTGTCTTCATGATGTTGGCATGTTGGTCGAGACCTCCAGCAAGAGCCATGCAACACCGTCGTTCATGACCTCGACACGAAGTGGACCCGATGCTGATTCGCTGCTCTCGACCACAGTTCCACCTTCGTCAGCAATGACGGATGCATCTTGGCTGAGCACGACATCAACTGGGAATGCTCCTAGCAGAGTGTCGAGGGGATAGGTCTTCGTCACGTCGACTTCGACATCCCCACCGCTGTACGTCGTCCTGGCCGCTTGCTGGGACGCCACGTCCGCAGAGACCTTGACACAGAACTCACAAAGGTCAACGAGGGAGATCCGCTCCCACTCCTCGAGGTCCCCCGTCGCCATCACGTACGGGTAGAGCTCCAGGAAGTAGGTCGCCGCAGCCGCCGCCCCCACCTCGTCGGTCCGGTCCATGTCTGCCGGTCGCTCGGGCTTGACCGGACCTGTCGGAACAGGCGTGGGCGTGGACGTGGGGCTCGGAGCCTCGCTCACGACCGACGGTGTCTTCTCCACCTCCGGCGCAGGCGTCGAGCAGCCGCCCAGGACCACACCGATCCCGACCACCAGCGCGATCGCGCCCACCGACCACGACCGGCCCCAGTCGCCGCGCTCGTGTCGACGCCCAGCGCCCGACACGCCTCTGCGCGCATGCGCGGCAGCCCTGTGCAACCCCTGCGAACCCATCCCTGCCCCCTCGGTAGGTACCGGCACAGGGCCACACCGCCCCCTACCTCCCCAGGAACCTAACGGGTCAAACCGCCGCACCACCACCCCCCGTCCCAGGCTGTGGACAACCGGCCTCCACCGACCTCGGGCAGCACCGGACCCGACGACCGGCTGCCACCGCGGGCCGGCCGCCACTGCCCCAGGCCACCGCCCGCGCATCCCGCACGACACCCACCACCGCGACCATGCGGTTGACGTCCCACGAGCATGCGGTTGCCGTCGCTCTCAGCCCGAATCACGACGCCAACCGCATGTTCGGCACCACGAGCGACGTCAACCCACCGAACACGACGTTGCGCGCATGCGAGCACGAGGTTGCGGTCGTGGAATCCGTCAGAACGACCGCAACCTCGTGCTCGGCACCGGAACCCCCCGGACACAGCACGACCCCGCCCCACGAGGGACGGGGTCGTGTCGACCGTTGCGACCGCAAGACCGGCCAGCAGGTCCGGTCAGCAGAACCAGCAGCACCGGCAGGTCCCATGAGCAGAACCAGCAGCACCGGCAGGTCCCGTCAGCTCCAGCTAGCGGACAGTCCCAGCAGTATCAGCAGCCCCTCAGGCGTCGAGACGCACCAGGATGCGCGAGCACTCCTCGCAGCGCGCGACCTGGTCGGGGCTCTTGGCCTTGATGATCTCGACGTCGGACGGGTTGAGCTCGAGGCGGCACCCCTCGCAGCGGCGACCGCTGAGCACGGCAGCCCCCAGGCCACCGAGCTGTGCGCGGAGCCGGTCGTAGAGCGTGACGAGCCCGGTGTCGAGCCCCTCGACGGCCTGGGCGCGCGCGGCGGTCACGGTCGCGACCTCGGCGTCGATCTGCGCGAGCTCGGCGTCGCGCTCGACCACGACGGCGGCCTTCGCGGCGAGCAGCTCGTCGTTCGCGGCGTCGAGCTTGGCGAGCGCGTCCTCGTGCGCCTCGAGGCGCTCCATGACACCGAGCTCAACCTCCTCGAGGACCTCCTGGCGGCGGGCGAGCGAGGCGAGCTCCCCCACGAGCGCCTGGGCGTCCTTGGCGCCGACCTGGCCCGAGTCGAGGCGGGTCTGGTCGCGGGCGGCACGCGTGCGGACCTGCTCCACGTCACCCTCTGCCTTGGTGAGCTCGCGCTTGAGGTCGCTCACGGCCGTGCGGGAGGCGACGAGCGAGGTGCTCAGGTCGGAGATCTGTGCGTCGAGCTCCGCGATGCGGGCGATCGAGGGCAGCGAGGTGCGCTTGTGCGCGAGCTGCTGCAGGCGGGTGTCGAGCGCCTGGACCTCCAGCAGTCGTCGCTGGTCCTCGGGGGGTGCAGTGGTCACAGGGTGCGTTCCTTTCGATGCAGTTGTGGGGCGCCGTCTCAGGCGCGGGGCGCGGAGCCGATCCGGGCGGTCCAGGGGTCGGTCCGTCGGACGCTCACGCGGGTCTCCACCGTACCCGCATCTGCAAGCCGTTCCGTCAGGTCGGCGGCGGCGTAGCGCAGCCAGGGCCACTCGCTCGCGAAGTGCGCGACGTCCACCAGGAACGGACCGCCCGCCGCGCCGCCCTCGAACTCGGCGCGCTCGCGCAGCTCGGACGCCGGGTGGTGGCGCAGGTCCGCGGTGACGTACACGTCGGCCCCCGCGCTGCGGACGGCGTCGAACAGCGAGTCGCCCGAGCCCCCGACGACAGCCACGGTGCTCACGGTCGCGTCCAGGTCGCCTGCGACGCGCACGCCCTGCTCGGTCGCGGGCAGCGCGGTGGCGACGCGCTGTGCGAAGGCGCGCAACGTCGTCGGCTCCTCGAGGCGTCCCACGCGACCGATGCCGGTCTCGACGGGGTACGCGCCGCCGTCGGGCGCAGAGGGCGCCGGGACGAGCGGCGACCGGTCCACCAGACCGATCGCGTCCGCGAGCGCGTCCGCGACCCCGCGCGGCGCGGCGTCGGCGTTGGTGTGGGCGACGTACAGCCCGACCCCGGCCCGCACCAGCCGGTGCACGAGCGAGCCCTTGAACGTGGTCGCCGCGATCGAGTGCACGGGCCGCAGGAAGAGCGGGTGATGGGTCACGATCAGGTCCGCGCCCCACTCGATCGCCTCGTCGGCGACCGTCGCGACGGGGTCCACCGCGAAGAGGATCTTGCGGACCTGCTGGGCGGGGTCGCCCGTCACGAGCCCGACGGCGTCCCACCCCTCCGCGGTCGACGGCGGGTAGAGCGCCTCGAGGGTCCGGACGACGTGGGCGAGCGTGGGATGTGCGGTCACGGGCACCAGGCTATCGGCCGCACGCCGTCGGACGGCTGTCACGAATCCTCCTGGGAGCGCTCCCTAGGTGTGTCCGGCAGGGGAGCCGGACCTCGCGACGACGCCCCGGCGTCCACCGGCACCGGACAGACCCGTGCCCACGGTGCGCACCGCACCGCACGTCACCCGCACCTCCCGTACCGGCGAGCGCCGGGTTCACCAAGCCGTCCACGACGACGGTCCTGCCCGCAGCGCCGCCCAGACCACGGGCGCCCGACGTCGACGTCCCGCGCCCGAGGAGAGAACCGATGATCAGGAAGACCAAGAGCATCAGACGGCCGCGCACCACGCGCGGACCGCAGCGGACCGGCACGATCGGGGTCGCGCTCGCCCTCGTCGGGGCGCTCGCGCTGGGCGCGCCCCCCGCCCAGGCGCACGACGACCGGTACGGCCACGGCGGAGGCGGAGGCGGCCTGCCGACCCCCGGCAGCCCGCAGACCCTCGCGACCGGGCTCCTCGGCCCGCTCTCGCTGGGTGTGGGCGACGACGGCTCGTCGTACGCCTCGCAGAACTTCGGCGGCTTCGTCACCGAGGTGAACCGCCGTGGCCAGCAGAACGTCTACGCGGCCGCCGTCCCCGGCTCGGAGATCAGCGCTGTCTCGACCGACGGGCGCCGCGTCCTGTTCACCGAGGGCACCCCCGACGGGTCGAGCGTGCTCCTCCAGGAGCGCGACAAGCGTGGGAAGATCCGCACGGTCGCCGACATCGGCGCGCACGAGCAGGCCACCAACCCCGACGGCGGCGTGATCTACGGCTTCCGCGACCTCGCGCCCGACTGCGCGGCCCAGGTGCCGCCCGAGGTCGGCGGCGCGAGCCACCCCGGCGAGGTCTACTCGCACCCGTACGCCTCCACGACGATCGACGGCACGACCTACGTCGCCGACGCCGGGGCGAACGCCATCTGGTCGGTCGACCGGCGCGGGACGGTCCGCACCGTCGCGGTCCTGCCCGCCCAGCCGCTCGCGGTGACCGCAGAGGTCGCCGCGGCGACCGGGATGCCCGAGTGCACGATCGGCCACACGTACTACAACGAGCCGGTCCCGACCGACGTCGAGCGCGGCCCCGACGGACGCCTGTTCGTCTCGCTCCTGCCCGGCGGGCCCGAGGACCCCTCGCTCGGAGCCCGTGGAGCGGTCTACACCGTGAGCCAGCGCGGGAAGGTCTCCTTCTACGCCGGTGGTCTGCTCACGGCGACCAACCTCGCGGTCTCGCCGCGCGGCGACGTGTACGTGGCCGAGCTCTTCGCGAGCCGCATCTCGGTGATCCGCAAGGGCACCACGACCCCCGTTCCGTTCGCCGAGGTCGTCATGCCCGGCGCGCTCGAGTGGACCTCGTCCGCGCTGTACGTGACCTCGGACGTGCTCGCCGGCCTGCCGACCGGACCCGAGGAGCCCGGCGAACCGGGCGGGGCGAGCATGCTCTCGCCGACCGACTCCGCGAGGCACCGCCCCACGCCCACGCCGACCCCCGAGCCGGTCCCGGGCGGGACGCTCGTCAAGATCCCGCTCAAGGGCGGGCGGTAGCGCGATCCGTCACGACGGGCGCCGGCCGCAGGGATAGTCCTGCGGCCGGCGCCCATCGCCATGTCACCTCCCCCGGGACGGTCAGCCACCGGCCGGGGCACGGACCGCAGCGCCGCCTTCCGGGACGTCCTACGGTGGAGGGATGAGCCAGCACTACGTGCGCTCCTCGCCGACCGGTCCCCTGGCGTCCGCGGTCGGTTCGATGCTGGGCTACGAGATCGCCGACGACGCCCCGTCGGTCCACCGCGGACTGCCCTCCCCCTGGCTGACGCTCGTCATCAGCCTCGACGGTCCGGTCCCGACGGCGACCGGCCCCGGCGCGGACGCACCGCTGCACCGCTTCGAGTCGCTCGTCGGCGGCCTGCACACCACTCCCGCCTACATACATCAGCCTGCGCACCAGGCCGGCGTCCAGCTCGCGCTCGACCCGCTCGCCGCCCGTACGCTGCTCGGGGTGCCCGCCGGAGAGCTCGGCATCGTCACGGACGCCGACGACGTGCTCGGGCGCGCCTCGCGCGCGCTCCGGGAACGGCTCGGCGAGGCCGGCTCGTGGGCCGAGCGGCTGGCCCTCGTGGAGGATGCCCTGCGGCGCGCGGCGGCCTCCCGGCGTCCTGCGCTCGGCCCGGTGCGGGCCGAGATCGCCGAAGCCTGGCAGCTCATGGTGCGTCGGGGCGGGCGGGTCCGGGTGCCCGAGGTCGCCGCGCACGTGTGGCTCAGCACCCGCCAGCTCTCGTCGCTGTTCACGGCAGAGCTCGGCCTGAGCCCGGGAGCCGCCTGCCGCCTGGTCCGCTTCGACGCTGCCCGGGACGCCGTCCGCGCGAGGTCCCTGGCGCCGTCGGGCCCGAACCTCACGGCGATCGCCGTGCGCACCGGCTACGCCGACCACTCCCACCTGGTGCGGGACTTCCACGCGTTCGCGGGTCTGAGCCCCACGGCATGGTTGGTCGAGGAACGCGCAAACATCCAAGCCGGGGGCGGTGCCCCGCGCGCAGGATGAAGGCATGGACACCGACAGAACACCTCAGGCACAGGTCTGGCCCACGCTCCAGGCGCACGACGCGCCCGCGCTGATCGATTTCCTCGTCGACGTCGTGGGCTTCCGGCGCAACACCGTCATGACCGACGAGGACGGGCGGGTCGCGCACGCGCAGCTCGACTGGCCACCCGGCGGGGGGATCATGCTGGGGTCTCACAAGCCCGACGGCGAGTGGTCCCGTCAGCCCGGCACGTTCGGGGGGTACGTGGTCGCCGGGGACTCCGGGAGCGGCGTCGGGGTCGAGGAGATCGAGGACCGGGCGACGCGCGCCGGGGCCACGATCCTCGCCCCGCTCCGTGAGACCGACTACGGCAGCCGTGAGCTGGTCCTCGCCGACCCCGAGGGCAACCTCTGGTCCATCGGGACGTACCGCGGCGAACCGCGCGCCGACCTGTGACCGGTCGTCCGCCAGGTCCTGGGACGTCCGTGAGCGCCCGCCGCCTACTTGGCCTGCGAGTAGTCGTCGACGATCGCGACCGTCAGCGGGAAGTCGACCGGGAAGTCGCCGAAGAGCAGCTTCCCGGCCTCGGTGCCCGCGGCCCGGATCTCGTCCGCGACCTGCTCGGCGAGCTCGGCAGGGGCATGCACGATGATCTCGTCGTGCAGGAAGAAGACCATGTGCGGCTGCTCGGTGAAGGGAGCCGGGGCCCGGCCCGGGGTCCGGGCCTGCGGCATCGCGGCGAGCCGTCCCCGCAGCGAGGCCATCCAGCACAGCGCCCACTCCGCTGCGGTTCCCTGCACGACGAAGTTCCGGGTGAAGCGGCCCCAGGCGCGGGTCTGGCTGCGGGCGCGGGACTGGGCGTCGCTCGACGCGGACTCGTCGTACGCGCTGCCCTGCGTCTCCTCCCAGCCCGACCCCGGCGGGGGCGAGCTCCGCCCCAGGCGCGTGGTCACGATCTCGCCGCGCTCGCCCGCGCGCGCGGCCTGCTCGACGAGCTCCAGGGCCCGGGGGAACGCCTTGGCCAGGCGCGGCAGCATGAGTCCGCTCTCCCCCGTGGTGCCTCCGTACATGGCGCCGAGCATCCCGATCTTGGCCTGCGCGCGCGTCTCCACCGCGCCCGCGTCGACGATGCCCTGGTACATGTCGCCGCCGCGCCCGGCCTCTGCCATGACGAGGTCTCCCGAGAGCCCCGCGAGGACGCGGGGCTCGAGCTGAGCCGCGTCGGCCACGACGAGCTTCCAGCCCGGGTCCGCGACCACGGCCGACCTGACCTGGTGCGGGAGCTGGAGCGCTCCCCCGCCGTTCGCGGCCCAGCGCCCCGTGACGACTCCCCCGACGACGTACTCGGGCCGGAACCTCCCGCCGCGCACCCAGGTGTCGAGCCAGTTCCAGCCGTTGGCCGTGAGCAGGCGGCTGAGCTTCTTGTACTCGAGCAACGGGGCCACGACCGGGTGGTCCACCCGTTCGAGGTCCCACTTGCGGGTCGACTTCACGCCCACCCCGGCGTACTCGAGGGCCTTGAGGAGCTCGGGTCCCGAGTCGGG
Source organism: Oerskovia sp. Root918 (assembly GCF_001428945.1). Lineage (NCBI taxonomy): Bacteria > Bacillati > Actinomycetota > Actinomycetes > Micrococcales > Cellulomonadaceae > Oerskovia > Oerskovia sp. Root918. The sequence goes on along the minus strand of NZ_LMJG01000013.1, from coordinate 459,471 downwards.
GTTGAGGGCCGGCGCGTCGAGCGCGGTCCGGACCTGCTCGGCGAGCGCCTCGAGGCGGGCCGGGCGCAGGCCCAGCGGCGGACGTGTCCCCAGGACTCCCGTGAGCATCGCGTCGTGGAGGTCCTCACGCCACGGCAGCCCGGCATGGCTCATCTCGGCGGCGACCAGGGCGCCCGCGGACTCCGCGGCGAGCAGCAGCCGCAGCCGCCCCGCGCCCGACGACGTCGCGACGGCCTCGAGCTGTCTGTGCAGCTCCCCGACCGGGTCGGGTGGGGAGACGGCGCGCCGGTCGCCGAGGTCGAAGAGCGCGTCGGGGCGGTCGAGCCCCGGGACGGGGGCGGTGGGCACGGGGTGCATCTGGTCCCACGCGTCGCGCGGCGCCCGTGCGAGCGGCGTGCCGACCGTGAGCGTCGAGCGGCGCAGGATCGCGCGGGACAGCCGCAGGTCATGCGCGCGCTCGATCCGTCGGCCCGCTGCGAGGGCTGCCGGGTACCAGAGGTTGGTGTCGTCCCAGACCCAGCGGGTCACCGGGGGCGGGGAAGGCTCGCCGCTCCGACCGTTCGGCTCGCGCGCGAGCAGCCCCGGCCAGGGCGCGTGGGTGCGCGGCGGGCCGAGAGGCTCGCCGCGGGCGTCGAGGTCCTGGACGTCGACGAGGCCCGGGTCGGCGGGCGACGTGCGGAGCGGGACAGAGTACACGACGCAGAGTCTGCCGTGCGGGTCTGACACTCTTCGTCGCACCTCCGCGGGCCCCATCGCTCTCCCGGGCCGACGAGCGCACCCCTGACCCGGGTCCGTCATCCCGTGAGCGCGAGCGCCCGCCCGAGCACGAACCGCGCCCGCAGCACGTTCTCCGTCGTGGGGTCGGCGAGCAGGTCCGCGAGGGACCGTCCGACGGTCGCCATCCCGAGGTCCCCCGCGAGGCGCTGACGTGCGGTGAGCGCCTCGTGCTGCCATCCCGTGAGGCGGCGACGGCCCGTCGCCCCGAGCGAGTCGACGACCTCGAGCGCGGGTTGGCAGACGCGCACCACGGGCCCCCGGTCGACCGGCTCCGCGACGTGCGTGGTCGACCCCTTGCGCAGCGCGGCGATCCGCGCCGTGAGGCGACGCATCGCGGTCCAGCCCGGCGAGGTGCGGTACACGGGCGACATCGAGGGGGAGAAGAGCTCGATCCCCCCGGTGCCGTCGCGCAGGAAGATGCCTACCGGCTCGTCCGCTCCCCCGCCCGGCTCGCGCTCGACGAGGACCGCGACCACCGGTCGGCGCGACGCCACGACCGACAGCAGCGCCTCGACGCTCCGTTCCTGGTCGACCGCGACGCGCAGGACCTGCGTGCCGCCGTCGGCCGCCGTGACGGGCCAGGTGACCTCGCGCCGCACCTCCTCGACCCCGATCGCTCCCGTCTCGCGCACCATGACCAGGCGCACCCGGCGGGCCGCGCGACCGAAGCCCACCGTCCCGGTCGTCGCCGAGTCCCGGAGCCGGTCGGCGACGGTGCGCAGCTCCTCGACGTCGAACCTCCCGTCGCCCACGCGACGCGTGCGCGAGGTGACGCTCAGGGTCCCGTCGGGGCGGGTCTCAGGGGCGTCGAGCGTGAACGGTCCTGCGCAGACGCTCGCGACCGAGGACCCCCACAGCATCGGCAGTTCCACGTCCCGGCGGAAGGCCGGGTCTGCCCCCGAGGGGCGTGCGGCCGTCGCCGTGCGCACCACGCCGTGCTCCTGGTCCCAGGCCGTGAGGGTCATGCCGCGCGCCCCGCTCGCTGCCCGCCACCACCGCACCCCGAGCGGCACGAGGCGTCCGGGGCGTTCCTCGCCCTCGTCGTCCGCCGCGCCGCGGGCGCGCCGGGCCGGGGCGCCGACCAGGTCCGGCAGGGCCCCGGCAGGGGCGTCGCGGAGCGCGGCCGCGAGCGCCCAGGCCTCGGCGAGCGCGCCCAGCGCGTCGGCCTCGGTCACGTCGTCGTCGCGCGATGCGAGGCCGTCGACGAGCCCTGCGGCGACGAGCAGGAGCCGGTGGAGGAGGAGCAGGCCCACGAGCCGGGCACGTCCGGCCGCGCCACGCAGCGTGTCGGCGGCATCGGCCCCGAGGTGGGACAGTCCGGCATCGACCACGTGCCCGACGACGGCGCTCGCCTCCTCGATCCCCGCCCGCTGGGCGGTGGTCAGCTCGCCCGAGCGCTCGACCTCGATCTCGTGGGGCCACGACCACGAGCGTCCCTCGCGGGCGAAGGCCCGGACGACCGCCTCGAGCCGGGCGGCGGCCTGGTCGGCGGCGGTCGACTTCCCTGCGACGACCATGCCGCCGTAACCCGCGGGGGCGACGAACACGACGACGTTCGACGGCCCGGCCGGTACCGTGGCACGGCCCTCGGGCGCGGGGTCACCGGTGGCCGGGCGGGCCAGGCCGGCGATCGGCCACGAGATCGTGAGCCGTGCGCCGTCGACCGCGAGGTCGCACGCCTCGGTGATGCCGTTCCCCTCCGCCGCGACTCCGGCGAGGAGCGCGCTCGGCAGACGCTCGACGACCCGGCGCACGGCCACCTTGCCCGCAGCCCGGCACACCTCGGCCGGGCTCAGGGAGAGGAGAGCAGCCAGAGGGCTGGCAGCCTCGTCAGTCGTGGCAGGTCCGGGGCCGGGGCCCGTGGGGTCGCCACCACCGCCGTCCGTTCCACCGTCCGTCGCCGCAGCCCCAGGACCGGCGTCGTCCACGCCGGGTTCAGGCGTCGAGCCCGCCGGGTGCTCGCGAGCCCAGAGGCACGCGGCCACGACGTGCTGGCACACGCCCGCCGTCGGGCACGAGCACGACGCCGCGACCGGACCCTTCGGCCCGAGCCGGACCACCGCGGACCCGCAGGCGACCACGACCTCGTCCGGGGACTCGGACGCGAGCGACACCTCGCCCCCGACGAGGTCCTTGCGGGCGCGCCGCAGGAGGCCCGCGTTGCCGAGCGCGATCAGCGCTGCGTCGTCGTACCCCGCGAACACGGCCAACCACGCGGGCGTCATACGAGCACCTCCCCGAGCCACTCGGCGAACCGCTCGGGCGTGAGCGCGGCGACGTGCATGCCGCTCTCGGCCAGACGACGCGCCGTGCCCTGGTCGTAGACAGGCTCGGCGGACTCGTCGAGCGCCGCGAGGCCGAGCAGCCGGACGCCCGACTCCGCGAGCCGCCGGACCGACGCGAGGAGCTGGGCCACCGACCCGCCCTCCTCGAAGTCGCTCACGAGCACCACGACCGTGCGGCTCGGGTTCGTCACCTGCTGCTCGGCGTAGCGCATGGCCTTGGCGATGTCGGTGCCCCCTCCGAGCTGGGCCGTGAGCAGGACCGCGACCGGGTCGTGCGCGAGGTGCGTCAGGTCGACGACGCTGGTGTCGAACACCGCGAGCCGCACCGAGATCCCGGGCAGGGCCGACATGATCCCCGCGCAGACCGCACTGTAGAGCAGCGAGGCCGCCATGGAGCCCGACTGGTCGACGAGCAGCACGACCTCCCACGTCAGGGTCCGTCGCGCCCTCGACACGAACCGCACGTCCTGGACGATCAACCGGCCGGACTCGGGGTCGTAGCGCGAGAGGTTGGCCTGCAGCGTGCGCTTGCCGTCGAAGTTCTGGCTGACCTTGTGCATCGAGCGGCGCGACCGGTCCTTGCGGCCGCTCAGGGCGGTCGCGAACTGGGGGCGCAGGCGTCGCACGATGTCCTCGACCACGCGAGCGATCACGGTGCGGAGCCCGGCCGCGGCGCGATCGTCGAGCCGGCCACGGACCTGCAGCAGCGCGGTCGCGAGCTCACGGCTGGGCTCGAGGGCCTCGGCGGCCGCCGGGTCGGCGAGCAGCTCCGTGAGCCGGTAGCGGCTCACCGCGTCGACCTGCATGCGCTCGAACGTCTCGCGCGGGAAGAGCGTGCGTGCCTGGCCGAGCCAGTCGAGCGCCTTGAGCGCCGAGGGGTCGAGGCTCCCTCCGCCGCCGCGAGCGCCCGGCTGCTTGCCCAGACGGTGACCACGCTCGACGTACTCACGGTCGTAGAGGTACTGCAGTGCGCGCTCGATCCCTGCGTCGCCCGGCCCCTGCTGGAGCTCCTGGGCGGCGTAGCGGCCCAGGACGAGCCGCCAGCGACGAGCGGCCTCCTGGTCGGTCACCTGGCTGGTCGCCGCGCCTCCCGCACGATCGGTCACGGGAGCGAGGGCGCCTCGGCCCAGGTGGGCGTCGGCATCGCGGCCGAGCTGCGGGTCGGTCACGGGTGGTTCTCCTGGAGGTCGTGGCGGTCGCCCTGGTCGTCGAGCACCTGGTCGGCGGGCGAGCCGGTGGGGCCGACAGGGCCGTCGAGGCCTGCTGCACCCGCCGCGGCCGGTGCTCCGACGGGCTCGCGGCGCGTCCCGCCGCCCCAGGCACCGAGGCCGTCGCGGTCGAGCATCGCGGTGAGCTCGCGCTCGAGCGCGAGGCCCACCTCGAGGTCCCGCTCGGTCGCCGTCAGGTGCACGTCGATCCGCTCGGCGCGCGTACCGGTGCGATCGGCCACCTGCTGGGCGAGTTGGTGCGTCTCGGCGGGCTTGAGCCACGTGAAGGCGCGGCGCAGGTCCGGCAGGACGGCCAGGAACGCCGGCTCGTCGAGGTCGCGCAGCCCGGCGTGGACCGCGTCGAACAGCTCGGGGGTGTGCAGCAGGAGATCGGGGGCCGCGCGCAGCAGCCCGCCGAGGAAGCGGACCGCGGCGACCGGGTCCGCGCCGGGACTGAGCTGGGCGCGCACCTCGGCGACCAGGACGTCGTCGCCGAGCGAGTCGTCGACCGACGCGAGCGCGACGAGCGCTCCCCGCACCCCGGGCGCCGTCGCGCGATCCTCACGCAGGCGGGTCAGCTCGCGGCGCACGGGCACGGGGCCGCCTGCCCCGGGACGGGTCGGCGCACCGCCTGCCGCGGACGAGGCCGGTGCGCCGCCCGCCTCGGGCGCGTCCGCGAGAGGCCGCGCGACGCCGTCGGGCACGGTGCTGAGCGCACCCGCACGGTGCACCTCGCGCAGGAGGTCGCGCAGCGAGACGAGCGTCCCGACGGCCGCAGGCTCCGCGTCCGCGTCGACCTTCCCGAGGCCGGGGACCAGGTAGGCGGCCGTCGCCAGACCGTGGTCCACCAGGTCGAGCAGCTCGGGCGCGTGCCCGTCCAGGCCGAGCTCGACGCGCGCGTCCCACAGGTCGACGAGGCGGTGCAGCCCGCCCACGACCGACTCGAGCGACGGGTCGACGTCGAGCGTCGACCGCAGCAGCGCGACGAGCCGGTCGAGATGGTCAGTGAGGCCCAGGACGACGGCCTGCGCCACGAGTCGCGCGACCCCGAGGGCCGAGCGGCCGGTCGTCGCGAGCTCGTGCTCGAGCCGGTGCAGGCGGTGCACCGCGACCGCCTCGAGCGTCGCGCCGTGGTGCGAGAGCTCGACCAGGGAGGCCTCGACGAGCGGCGTCCAGGCGTACTCCCACTCCTCGACCAGCAGGCCGAGGCCGCGACCCGAGACGTGGTCGGGACCCGAGACCCGGTGCGCGAAACCGCTCCCCACGAAGTCCATGAGGGCCAGGAACGCCCGGCGTTCGCGGTGCCGGGGCGTGCGCCGCGCGTCGAGCCTCGTGCGGCGCGGCGTCGAATCGGTCACGACGAGCCGCAGCGCCTCGGCCCGCTCCCGGGCGCGCTGGACGAGCGGGGGCGACGCGAGACCCGGCGGGACCTCACCCAGTGCCCGGCCTCCGAACACCTCGGCGACCGCCTGCCCCAGGGGACGCCCGAGGCCCAGGTCGAGCCCGCCGTCGTCCTTGACGAAGCACGAGGTGAGGGCGTCGAGCAGGTCGGTGCGCCCGGGCCACGGTCGCTCGCGCAGGTCCGCGAGACGACGCGCCTGCTCGGCTGCCGACGCGACCTCGGCGAAGCTCACCTGCGCGCCACGGGTCGTGGCGGCGGCCGCGACGTCGACGAGCAGCGCGGTGCTGAGCGCCGCAGGCCCGGCGGGGTCGCGATGGGCGGCCCAGAGGCGCTCGTAGTAGCCGGGCGAGGGCATGCCGGCCCCGTACCCTCGCAGGCCGTCGAGCCGTTCGTGGTCGTAGCGGATCAGCCAGGCGTCGGCCGCAGCCGGGTCGCCGTAGCCGCCCGCCGGCCGCCGGTCCACGACCGCCCCGCCCTCGGGCGCCCCGGTGAGGGCCTCGACGAGCGCGAGCGTGTGGAACGCGCCGGTCACGACGACCACAGGCCCCTCGACCCGCGCCCGGTGCTCGGCGACACGGGCGGACATGAGGGCCTCGCGCGCGAGCGACCCGTCGGCGTCGAGCACCTCCTCCTCGTAGTCCAGGCGCGCGAGCGCGGCCCACGCGAAGACGTCGTCGAAGAGCTCGCGCCAGTCCGTGAGCTGCTCGCGCGTGCGCGCCTCGAACAGGTGGTCCCACACCTCGTCGTGGTCGCGGCACCCGAGCCGCTCCGCGATGGCCGCGACCGTCCGCGAGTGCGCGAGGTTCCGCTCGGACTGCAAGGTCCGGGCGAACGCGTCGTCCTCGGCATCGCCTGGTGCGTCAGGTGCGTCGGGCGCGTCCGACGTGCCCGGCGCGACGGCCGCCTCGCGCGCGGCCCAGGACCGGTCGACGAACGCGACCTCGGCTCCCAGCCGGTCGGCCGTGCGCAGCGCGACCCACTCGGGCGAGAACTCGGCGAGGGGGTAGAACCCCGCCCCCTTGCCGTCGGTCCCGAGGCTCAGCACGGCGACGGGCGGGCGCGTGCGGGGGTCGAGCAGCACGGGCAGGAGCCGGCCGTACTCCTCGGGCCCTTCGACGAGCACGACGGCGGGGCGGACCTCGTCGAGGAGCGCCTCGACCGCGAGCGCGCAGGCCGGGCTGTGGTGCCGCACCGGGGCGAGGTAGATGCCCTCGGCACGCAGCTGCTCGACGCCGGCGACCGCACGCTGCATCCGCTCGGGTGCGAGCCCCCAGGCCGCCCGCACCGGCCCGGGTGCTACTGCCACAGGGACTCCGCCGCCGAGAGGAACGACTTCCAGCGCGGGTCGCGCCGCGCCCGCTCGCGCACGACGTTGTCGACGTAGTGCCGCAGCCGACGGGCGTCCTCCTCGTCGCCCTTCGAGGCCACGCCCGCGAGCTGGCGTGCGACCTCGGCAGGGGTCACGGTGCCGTCGCCGAGGTACCGGGCCTCGAGCGAGGCCGCGACCGCGACGTTGACGGCCTCGGCCGTCGACATCACGGTCTCGGGCCGCTTGACGGGTGCTCCGTTGCTCGTGGCGCCGGTCCGCAGGTCCTGGAACGCCGTGACCAGCACGTCCAGGACGTCGCGCGAGAGCGGAGGGCGGTCGGCGGGCGCACCGAGCTCGGCGGTCAGCTGCGCCTCGATGAGGTCGATCTCGAACTGGCGGTCCGTCAGCGGCTTGATGGTCTCGAAGTTGAACCGTCGCTTGAGCGCGGCCGACATCTCGTGGACGCCCCGGTCCTTGAGGTTCGCGGTCGCGAGCACGTTGAACCCCGGCCGGGCCGAGACCCTCGCCTCGCTCCCGAGCTCGGGGATCATGAGCTGCTTCTCGGAGAGGATCGAGACCAGGGTGTCCTGGATCTCCGGGGCGCAGCGCGTGATCTCCTCGAACCGGACGATCTTCCCGGCGCTCATGGCCTGCTGGACGGCCGACGGCACGAGCGAGCGCTCGCTGGGCCCCTCGGCGATGAGCAGCGCGTAGTTCCACGAGTACCGGATGTGGTCCTCCGTGGTGCCGGCCGTGCCCTGGACCGTGAGGTTCGACGTGCCGCTCACCGCGGCGGCGAGCAGCTCGGACAGCATCGACTTCGCGGTGCCGGGCTCGCCCACGAGCATGAGGCCCTGGCGTCCCAGCAGGGACACGACGGCACGGTCCACGAGCGGGTCGTCGCCGTAGAACTTCCGGCGCACCCCGAGCTCGGCGTCGCCCACGACGAAGGCGCGCACGGCCCGCGGGCTGAGCCGCCAGCCGGGCGGCAGCTCTGCGCCACGCGCCCGGTCGGCCGCTTCGAGGGCCGCGAGCTCGTGCGCGAACCGCACCTCGGCGGGCGGGCGGATCTCCTGCGCCGCCTCGCGGTCGATGACCGGGGGCGTGCCGCTCGGTGCGGCGGTCGGTGTGGTCACCATGCGCTCTTCTTCTCCCACTCGGCGTCGAAGCTGCCGGCGGCAGCGACGGTCAGGTAGTCGCGGTAGGACTCCGCGACCAGGACGGGCGGCAGGTCCGCGAGGCGCGCCTCGGCGCTCTGCCCGTAGGCCCGCGTCGTGCGCCGGAAGACCAGCTGGGTGAGGGCCGCGGGGATGTTCTCCTCGGGCAGGAACGCGCCCGTGAACTCGATGATCGCGGTGATCCCGACGCTCGGGTACGCCTTCTCGTAGCCCGAGAACCATCCGCCGTCCTCCGCTTGGCTGCGCGAGTACCCGAGCTTGGTCGCCCGGCCGCGCACCGTGAAGCTGTCGGTGAGCCAGCCCTTGCGGTCCGCGATCGACGTCGCCTTCTGGTCGGTGACGGGGACCGCGACCTCGAGCTGGTCGAACAGCGGCTTGATCTCGTAGTCGGCGAGGTGCTCGCGCCAGCGACCGGCCTGGTCCTCGCCGAGGAGCACGCCGTGCGCGACCGACACCGTCGCGCCGTCGGCGAGGGTCACGTCCTCGTCGTCGACGTCGATCAGCACTCCCCCGTCACCCGGGCGGAACGCCCGCTGGTCGGGGCCGGGGTTCTCGAGCCAGACGAGACCGGCCGCGAGCCGCGACATGATCGGGTGCCCCAGCACGAACTCCTGCCAGTCGGCGGCGGGCCACTCACGTCCGGTGCACATGGCCTCGTACAGCCGCTGGGTCTGCAGCGCGACGACGGCCTTGAGCTCCTTGCGGCTCGCGGAGAGCTGCGACTTGGCGGCCTTGACCTGCTCGGCGTCGTCGTCCACCCGTGCCGCGGGCAGGGCCTTGACGACCTTGCCCGCCTCGTTGGTGAGCTCGAGCGTGAACGTGGGCGTGATGCGTCCCGTGTACTCGCGCGCCCCGAGGTGCAGGTGCAGGATCCCGTCGTCCTCGAAGCCCGCGGTCTGCACCGTGCGGTCCGCGAGCTCCTCGGCGGACCAGCCCCGCCGCTCGGCCAGGTCCTGGGCGAGCGCCTGGGCGGTCGCCTGCACGGTCGCCTGCCGGTGGCGGCGCGCGACCGACAGCAGGAGCTGGATGGCCGCCGGGTCGCCGTTGGCCGCGAGCGCCCGGACGAGCGCCTCGATCTGCGCGCGTCGGGTGTTGTGCGCCTTGAGGTACTGCTGGGCGGCGCGGGACAGGTCCGTACCCGGCATGCCGACCGTCAGGGCGAGCAGCCCCTTGTCGCTGATGGCCGACCCCAGGTAGTTGGCCTGGTGCTCGCGGAACGCGTCCTGGTGGTGCTGGTCGACCGTCCTGGACGCCTCGGCCTCGTAGTACTGCGGGTGCTGCTTGTACCAGTGCTGGTAGCGGTCGTAGCGCTGCTGGGCCTCGCGGTCGGCATAGGCGCGGCTCTCCTCCGCGGAGGGGCCCCGTGTGTCCTGACCGATCCACGCGTCGAGCACGAACCGGCCGAGCGCCGCGCGGCTCTGGTCGTCGAGCAGCGAGACGTAGCGGGCGATCAGGCCGAGCCCGCTGGGGTCCTTGAGCTTGACTGCGAGCACGACCCACCACCGCACGACCTCGGCCGGCACCGGCTGGGCGTCCGCGGCCCACCGCAGCTGCGGCAGCCCGTCCACGGGGAACCAGGCCATGCTCGCAGGAGCCTTGCCCTTGAGCCCCTTGGTGGCCTCGGCGAGCAGGGTCGCGGGAGCGATCTCCGTGGAGATGTCGTCGCCGAGCGCCTCGAGCGCACCGAGGAGCGCCGCTCGGGCCACCTCGCGGCGTTCTTTGGCGAGCGCGGCACGCAGCGCCGGGATCGCGGCCGGGTCGCCCAGGCGCTGGAGCCAGACGGCGGCCGTGACCCGGATCTCTGTCTTGCCGTCACGCAGCCCCTGCTCGGCGAGGTCTCGCGCACCGGCGTGCGACTCGAGCACCTTCTGCGCGGCGACGCGGTGCGTCTTGCCGTCTCCGAGCGCCAGCTCGGCCAGGCGTGGGAGGTAGCGGTTCGGGAGCGTGGGGAAGCCGCCGAGGATCGTGAGCGCGACCTCGAGCCGCTCGGAGCGGCTGTAGCTGTCCACCTTGGTCGGGGGACGCAGGCCGAGGTGGGTCTCGAGCGCAGCCGGGTGCTCGGCGTAGTAGGGCCACAGGTGCTCGGGCGCGAAGGTCTCCCGGGCGAACCAGGAGTCGAACACGAGCTCCGCGACGGCCACCTCGGAGTCCTGGACGCCCGCGCGCTCGACGCCGTCGGCCAGGATCCGCACGTCCATCGCGAGGTCGGCCGTGGCGTTGAGCTGGTACCAGGGGTACCGCTGCCGGCCCCCACCGTGCGAGCGTGCGAAGCGGATGTCGTGGAGCATGGTCAGGCCCTCGAGGCGGTTGCGGATCGCGGGGGCCTGGAGCTCGACGAGCACCGTGCGCGGGGGCACCTTGGTCAGGGCGCCAGAGAGGTACTGCGCGACCTGACGGAGGTGGTCGTCGGTGATGGCCGACAGGTCCTTGACCGCGCCCCGGGCGTGCGTGAGGCGCCAGCCCTGGGCCTCCGCCTTGGGCAGGGCCTCGAGGTCCTCGAGCTCCTTGCGGGCCGCGGCGAGGCGACGGTCGACCGCGTCGCGCGCCGAGCGCACGAACGGCTCCCCGAGCTCGGCGTCGGGCAGGGGCGTGAAGGGAGGGAGGACGAGGGGCTCGTCGGCGGCCACGGTCTCGACGTCGAGGGCCGTGGCCCGCTCGAGCGCGTTCGAGAGCAGCGTCCCCCGTGCCCCGCGGCCGTCGGCGGCGTGCGCGCGCCGCAGCGCGTCGACGCCGCCCTCGACGCCCACCAGGTGGGTCACGAGGCCCCCGATGCGGCCCGCGGGCATCGTGGTGAGCAGCGGCTCGAGGAGCTCGACCTGACGCGCCGCGGGCAGGGCCGCGAGGTTGCCTGCGGCCTCCTCGCGCACCGACTTCGCGCTATCCGTCGCGAGCTGGGCGACGAGCCCGACGAACTCGTGACGCGCCGCGGGCTGGGCGCGCAGGAACTGGAGGAGCTCGACCTTGCCGGTCGCGCGCAGCAGCGGAGCGAGAGCGACGACCTCGGCGTGATGGGCGACCAGATAGTCCTCGACGCCGGGCTGCGCCGCGAACACCGCGAGGGGGTCGCCGTAGTAGTCGGCCGTGACAGGACGGTCGAAGATCGCCGCCACGACGGCGGCCGGGATGCTCGCCTCGGCGACGCCGCCGTCGCGCAGGATCGCGACCAGCAGCTCGGGGGTCCAGGCACTGCGGATGCCGGGCTTGCCCCCCTTGCCCCGGGTGCGGCGGTCGCCGCACGTCTTGGCGACGTCGGTCAGCAGGGCCGCGAACCAGGCAGGAAGCCGGTCCGAGGCACGCGAGACGTCGGGCGAGACGGCCGCGAGGAGCCGTCCGAGCCGGACGAGCGCGTCGATCGCGACGGGTTCGGTGAGCGTGTAGAGATTGCCGCGAGCCGTCGTGCTCTTGTCCACGTTCCAGCCGGGCACGTGCTCCTTGATGGCCTTGTCCTGGGCCTGGCTCGTGTAGGTCCACACGCCCAGCGTCGCGGGCCGGTTGAGCAGACGGTCCGTCGAGTCGTCGCCACGCTGCGAGAGCTCGGTCACGAGCTCCGGTCCCTCACCGGTGTGGACGTAGGCGACGGCACGGGCCGCGAGACCCGGGGTGTCCGCGTCCAGGATCTTCAGTCCGTCGATCAGCCGAGCGGAAGGCTTCGTGTGCCGCGCACCCTCTGCTCGGTCGCCCTCGAGCGACGTCCCGCCGCCCTCGACCGCACCGTCGTGGTCTCCCTGGAGCCAGCCCTTGATCTTCTCGAACACGTGTCCCCGCCGTCTCGTCCGGGCCGCCGGACCGGGTCCGGAGGCCGCCGCGCTCCGTCGGCGCGGCGTCGGACGTCACAGTAGGAGAAGCCACCGACACGCACCGTTGCTGTCAGTGGAGAACGGTCGCGGCAGCCGGCTCGCCGGTGTCCCGGGACCGGCGGTACCCGTCGGCGGCACGCTCGCCGCTCGACCGCGGGAGCTCCCACGGCACTGCGGGTCGAGGGCGCACGGCGCGGGAGGGCGCGTCAGGCCGAGGAAGGGGGCCGCGACAGATCGGCCTGGATCTCGCGGATGGTCGTGGCGAGCACTCCTGACGCCAGCAACCCGGAACCCAGCGGTCCGGACGCGTCCTCCCCGAGCGCGGGCAGGCTCGACAGGGCGGCGCGGACGTCCGTGGTCAGGTGAGCCAGCTGCCAGCGGACCTCGTCACGGCGGCCGGCTTCCTGGTCGGGCGCGGCGAGGGCAGCGGCCTTCGCCGCATAGGCGGCCGCTCCGAGAGCATGTGCGCCCATGTGCGCGACCCCCGAGGCCTGGCCGGCCGCCCGCGCGGCCGCGACGGCGGCTGGAGCCTTCACCGAGCGAGCCGCCCGCCCCGCGACGAACCGGCGGCGAATCTCGTCGGCAGTCCCGAGCTCACCGCGTCCGAAGGCCCGGGCACGCTCGACCCCGTCCCGCGCACGGTCGTCTCCCGAGGCCTCGGCCTCGAACAGGGGAAGGACCCGCTCCGCGCAGTCGGCCGCCCACAGGGCGACCAGACGACGATCGGCCTCGCTGAGCGCCTGCGGGGATGCCATGCATCAACTCTTGCACAGGCGAGGCGGGCCTCGACGGCACGACGTCGCTCCCGCACCAGGGGTCCGACCATTCCATCGGTGGTGGGCCCGGAGGGACTCGAACCCCCGACATCCACGGTGTAAGCGTGGCGCTCTAACCAACTGAGCTACAGGCCCCAGAACAGCGGTGCACAGCCTACCGGGTCACCGGCCGTGCCTCGCACATCAGCCGCAGATCGGGCATCGCCCGCCCGACGACGCACGGCCGCCGCGGGCCGCCCACGCCGGGTCACCCGTCGAACCCGGTCCGTGGGACCGGTCGCCCGTCGCACCTGGTCGTTCGACCCACCGGTCACGCGGCTCACCGGTCGACCGACGCGCGAACGGGCGCACCGCGGCTCAGGGCCGCGGCACGCCCGTCGAGGGGGTGCGCGTCAGAGCTCCGCGAGCGCCGCCTGGTACCCCGCGAGGTCCCGGCGCTGCCCGCGCGGGTTCACGACGGCCCACCGGACGACGCCGTCCGCGTCGATCAGGAAGCTGCCGCGGATCGCGAGGCCGCGTTCGTCGTCGAACACCCCGTACTGGCGCGAGACCTCGCCGTGCGGCCAGAAGTCGGACAGGAGCCCGAACGTGTAGCCCTCCTGCGCGGCCCAGGCCTTGAGCGAGAACACGGGGTCGCACGAGATCGCGAAGAGCGTGACGCCCGCGGTCTCGAAGTCCTCGATGTTGTCGCGGAGCTCGCACAGCTCGCTCGTGCACGTCCCCGAGAAGGCGAACGGCACGAACACGAGCAGGACGGGGCCGCCGCGCAGGTCCGAGAGACGGACCGGGGTGCCGTGCGTGTCGGTCAGCGTGAAGTCCGGGGCGACGTCGCCGGTCCGGACCGTGAGCTCGGGCGCCTCAGCGCCCACGGCCACGCGTCCCGAGCTTCGTCGCGGACCAGTCCGGCGCGATCGCGAACGTGCTGGTCGCGTGCAGGCCGGCCGTCGTCGCGGCCTCCTGGAGGTCGTTGTGGCCCACGTGGCCGTCGCGGCCCGCCTTGGGCGTGAAGATCCAGATGAGACCACCGTCGTCGAGCACGGTCTGGACGTCCACGAGCATGTCGGCCAGGTCGCCGTCGTCCTCGCGCCACCAGACGACGACACCGTCGGTCACGTCGCCGTAGTCCTCGTCCACCAGCTCGGAGCCGACGAGCTCCTCGATCTCGGCGCGCAGGTCGTCGTCGACGTCCTCGCCCCAACCGAACTCCTGCACCACATGGCCAGAGAGGAACCCCAGGCGTCCTGCACCCTGGGGGTCCGTCGTCGCTCCCACTTGTGTCTCTTTCCCTTCTTCGTACTGCTTGATGATCAGTGCCCTGCTTGGCAAAGGTAGCCCACGGCACTCCCGCATGCCTCAGCAGGACGGGCGTTTCGTGCGGCGTGTCCACCAGCGCAGAAGCCCAGTGTTGCGGGGAACCGCACTCGGCACAACGTCAGAGCGCGCGCGAACGTGCCTCGACCGACCGGGCCGGGCTCCGCCGTCGGGCCCACGAGGAGGCTCCCGGAACACCGCCGTACCCCGCACGATCCCCTCCTCCGCACCGTCTGCACCCGACCTACACCCTCCTGTGTCGTGAGGATCACGCTCCCTTGACCCCCTTGTGGTGTGACTTCCTGGCTGCGGGGTAACAGAATGGTTCGACCACCCGAGAGTGTGGAGGGCACAGTCGCCACCAGCGACTGCTCTCGCTACGCAGGAGTGGCTGGAGGAGAGCGGGCACGGTGTACCGCGCCGTGATTCAATCCGAATACCGCTCCGAACGAGATATGAGGTTGCTGGTGGCTTCGTTTGACGAGACAGGACCGCTGATCAACGGTCTGCTCAGCCAAGTACCGGACATCGACCCCGCTGAGACGAGCGAGTGGGTCGAGTCCCTGGACGGACTGATCGACGACCGTGGCGGCCCTCGCGCGCGCTACGTCCTGCTCAACATGCTCAAGCGAGCACGCGAGCGCAACGTCGCGATCCCCACGTCCATCAACACGCCCTACGTCAACACCATCGGTGTGCACGAGGAGCCGTACTTCCCCGGCGACGAGGCCATGGAGCGTCGTTACCGCAGCTGGAACCGCTGGAACGCCGCCGTCATGGTCACGCGCGCCCAGCGCCCCGGGATCGGGGTCGGTGGACACATCTCGTCCTACGCGTCGGTCGCGACGCTGTACGAGGTGGGCCTGAACCACTTCTTCCGCGGCAAGGACCACCCGGGCGGCGGTGACCAGGTCTACTTCCAGGGTCACGCGAGCCCCGGCGTCTACGCCCGCGCGTTCCTCGAGGGTCGCCTCTCGGCCGACCAGCTCGACGGGTTCCGCCAGGAGAAGTCGCACGCGGGCGGCGGGCTGCCGTCCTACCCGCACCCGCGCCTCATGCCGGACTTCTGGGAGTTCCCCACGGTCTCGATGGGCCTCGGCCCGGCCTCGGCCATCTACCAGGCCTGGACCAACCGCTACCTGCACAACCGCGGCATCAAGGACACGAGCCAGCAGAACGTCTGGGCGTTCCTCGGTGACGGCGAGATGGACGAGCCGGAGAGCCGCGGCATGCTGCAGCTCGCCGCGCAGCAGGGCCTGGACAACCTGAACTTCGTGGTCAACTGCAACCTGCAGCGCCTCGACGGCCCGGTCCGCGGCAACGGCAAGATCATCCAGGAGCTCGAGGCGCAGTTCCGCGGCGCCGGCTGGAACGTCATCAAGGTCATCTGGGGCCGCGAGTGGGACACCCTGCTCAACGCCGACAAGGACCGTGCGCTCGTCAACCTGATGAACGTCACGCCCGACGGCGACTACCAGACCTACCGTGCGGAGAGCGGCGCGTTCATCCGCGAGCACTTCTTCGGGCGCGACCCGCGCACCAAGCAGCTCGTCGAGAACATGTCGGACGACGACATCTGGGCCCTCAAGCGTGGCGGCCACGACTACCGCAAGCTCTACGCGGCGTACGCGGCGGCCACGGCCCACACGGGCCAGCCCACGGTCATCCTGGCCCACACGGTCAAGGGCTACGGCCTGGGCTCGGGCTTCGCGGGGCGCAACTCGACGCACCAGATGAAGAAGGTCGGCCTGGCGGACCTCAAGACGCTGCGCGACTCGCTGCGCATCCCGATCACGGACGAGGAGCTCGACGCCAACCCGTACGAGCCCCCGTACTACCACCCGGGTGCCGACGCGCCGGAGATCCAGTACATGCAGGAGCGTCGCCGTCAGCTCGGTGGCTACGTCCCGGAGCGTCGCTCCGCGCCGGCCCCCGTCACGCTGCCGGGCGACAAGACGTACGAGATCCTCAAGAAGGGCTCGGGCAACCAGGAGATCGCCTCCACCATGGCGTTCGTCCGTCTGCTCAAGGACCTCATCAAGGACAAGGAGATCGGCAAGCGCATCGTGCCGATCATCCCGGACGAGGCCCGGACCTTCGGTCTGGACTCGATCTTCCCGTCCGCGAAGATCTTCAACACGCAGGGCCAGAACTACCTCGCCGTGGACCGCGAGCTCATGCTGAGCTACAAGGAGTCCGAGGCCGGGCAGATCATGCACACCGGCATCAACGAGGCCGGTTCCGCGGCCGCGTTCCAGTCGGTCGGCACCTCGTACGCCACGCAGGGCGAGGTGATGATCCCGTTCTACATCTTCTACTCGATGTTCGGGTTCCAGCGCACGGGCGACCAGTTCTGGGCCGCCGGCGACCAGCTGACCCGCGGGTTCATCATCGGCGCGACGGCCGGGCGCACGACGCTCACCGGTGAGGGCCTCCAGCACGCGGACGGTCACTCGCCGCTGCTGGCCGGCACCAACTCGGCGATCGTCCAGTACGACCCGGTCTACGGCTACGAGATCCGCCACATCGTGCGCGACGGCATCGAGCGCATGTACGGCGACGGCTCGGACGGGCGCGACCAGAACGTCATGTACTACGTGACGGTCTACAACGAGCCCATGCAGCAGCCGGTCGAGCCGGAGGACGTCGACGTCGAGGGCATCCTGCGCGGCATCCACCGCATCAAGGTCTCCGAGGCGTCGGGACCCAAGGCGCAGATCCTCGCCTCGGGCGTGGGCGTGCCGTGGGCCCTGGAGGCGCAGGAGCTCCTCGAGCAGGACTGGGGCGTCTCCGCGGACGTCTGGAGCGTCACGAGCTGGAACGAGCTGCGCCGCGACGGCCTGGCCGCCGAGCAGGACGCGTTCCTCAACCCGGCCGCCACCCCGCGCGTGCCGTACCTGACGGCCAAGCTGCAGGGTGCCGAGGGCCCGTTCGTCGCGACGAGCGACTACGACCACCTGGTCCCCGACCAGGTGCGCCAGTGGGTCCCGGGCGACTACGCGGTGCTCGGTGCGGACGGCTTCGGCTTCTCCGACACCCGCGCCGCGGCCCGTCGTCACTTCAAGATCGACGGTCCCTCGGTCGTGGTCCGCGTGCTCCAGCAGCTCGCGAAGCAGGGCAAGGTCCCGGCCGAGGCCTCGGCCCAGGCGATCGAGAAGTACCGTCTGATGGACGTCACGGCCGGTACGTCCGGCAACGCGGGCGGCGACTCCTGATCGCTCCTGCCCCGCGCCCGGCGCCGGTCTGACCGGCACCAGGACCGCAGTTCCCGACGGCGCCGCTCATCTCGCGAGAGGTGGCGGCGCCGTCGGTGCGTCCGGAGGTGGGAGACGCCTGGGCGCGCCGCACGCCGGGGGCGCAGGGGGCCCGGCCGACGCGACGTCGTCGGGCCTAGGTGCCCGAGCGGTGCTGCTCGGCGTGCGCGATCGCGAGCGTGAGCTCGTGCCGGATCGGGGCGACGACCGCCGCGTCCGGGTACAGCGCGAGGGCCTCGAGGTGGTGCTTGGCCTCGAAGATGCGGTCCGCGTCGATCGCGGCCAGGACGAGCTGGCGCCCGGCCTCGGGCGTGTGCTCGCGCGCTCGCCAGTGCCCCACCCCCAGGCCCAGGGCCTCGACCGGCAGGTGCGCCTCGCGCAGGATCTGCATGCTCTCGGCGAGCGCGAGCCCCGACGGGTCGCGCTCGGCCGCGGTCGCGAACCGCCGCAGCGCCGCCTCCTGGTCGTCCTCGAGCGAGAGCCGGCCCAGCTCCACGAGCGGGTACCAGCCGCGCGGGTGCCCCGCGAGCTCCTCCGCGAGGGCCCAGACCGCGAGGTCCGCGGCCTGCTGCTTCTCGCTCTCGTCCGCGGGGGCCGCGAGCGGGTCCGCGGACACGTGGGACTCGGCCGCCCGCCGCCGGACGATCTCGGCGAGCGCCTGGAAGGCCCGCTCGTCGTTGGGGTCGTCGACGAGCATGGCGCGCAGCGCGTCCTCGTGCACGGTGTCTCCTCGCCTGTCGGCGCTGGTGGGGCGACGAGCACCCACGGTCGACGCCGAGGACTGGCGTCGCATGAGCTGTCGTAGTCGGGGCATCAGTGCCATGGATCGACCCTAGCGGCTCCCGTCCGCCTCGCCGCGTGAGGACCGCATGTCATGGTTCCCCGTTTTGTGGACTCCCCACAACCACGCCGTATGCTCGGGGCGTGCCGATCACGGGGAACTCCGACAACCTGCAGCGACTTCGCGACGGCAGCGGGCTGCTCGCCGCGGCCGCCCTCCGACGACTCGACGAGGACCTCCCCTGGTACCGCGCGCTGCCTGCCGACGACCGCTCGTACGTGGGGCTGGTCGCGCAGTCGGGCATCACGGCGTTCGTGACCTGGTACGCCAACCCGGCCTCTCCCCCGCACGGCGTGAGCGAGATCTTCGCGGCCGCCCCGTCCGAGCTCACCCGGTCCATCTCGCTCCAGCACACGCTGCAGCTCGTGCGGATCGTGGTCGAGGTCGTCGAGGCGTACTCCGACCAGCTCGCGATCCCCGGCGGCGAGCGTGACCTGCGCGAGGCCGTGCTGCGCTACTCGCGCGAGGTCGCGTTCTCGGCCGCGGAGGTCTACGCGCGCGCCGCCGAGGTGCGCGGCGCGTGGGACGCGCGCCTCGAGGCGCTCATCGTCGACGCGCTCATCCGCGGCGACGGCGACGACTCGCTGCGCTCGCGCGTCTCGGCGCTCGGCTGGGGCGGCCACGGGTCGGTCCTGGTCATGGTGGGCACCGCGACCGCGCCGCTCGACGAGCTGCGCACGGCCGAGCTGCGGCGCGCGACGCGCCGTGCCGCGGGCGACGCGCTCGTGGGCATCCACGGCGACCGCCTGGTCCTCGTCCTGGGCGGTGAGGGCGACCTGCAGGCCGCGGCGGCCTCGCTGCTCCCCCGCTTCGGCCCGGGCCCCGTGGTGATCGGCCCCACGGTCCCCTCGCTCGACGACGCCGCGCGCTCGGCGCAGGCCGCGCTCGCGGGCCTGGCCGCGGCCCCCGCCTGGCCCCAGGCCCCGCGGCCCGTGCTCGCCGACGACCTGCTGCCCGAACGCGTCCTGACGGGCGACACCACGGCCCGCCGCACCCTGGTGGTCCAGGCGTACCGCCCCCTGCTCGAGAGCACGGGCGCGATCCTCGAGACGCTGTCCGCCTACCTGGGCACCGGACGCTCGCTCGAGGCCGCCTCGCGCAGCCTGTACGTGCACCCCAACACCGTCCGCTACCGCCTGCGCAAGGTCGCCGAGATCACGGGCTGGGACCCGCTCGACGCGCGCGAGTCGTTCGTGCTGCAGATCGCGCTCGCGCTCGGCCAGCTCTCGGGCGACCCAGCGGGGCGCTGAACCGCGCACCTCTGGCGCGGGACGGCGCCGTCGGCGACGCCGCCAGCCCGCGCCTCTTGTAGGTTCGGCACAAACGGCCTGGACAAGGTTGGTGCGGGTCGTGACGTCCCGGCGGCGTGCCGGGTTGGCACAGTTGACGAGTGCTAGCCGTCTTGTGCCCTGGACAGGGCTCCCAGTCCCCCGGAATGCTCGCCCCCTGGCTCGAGCTGCCCGGGGTCCCCGCGCAGCTCGACGCGTTCTCCGCCGCGTCCGGCCTCGACCTGCGTGCCCACGGCACCGAGTCGGACGCCGACACCATCCGCGACACCGCGGTGGCCCAGCCGCTCATCGTGTCGGCCTCGCTGATCGCGCTGCGCGCGATCCTCGACGGCCGCGACACGTGCGAGGTCGTCGACGTGACCGCGGGCCACTCGGTCGGCGAGTTCGCGGCCGCAGCCGTCGCGGGCGTGTTCGAGGACGCCGCCGCGGTGGGCCTCGTGACGGCCCGCGCCCGCTTCATGGCCGAGGCAGCCGCCGCGACGCCCACCGGCATGGCCGCGGTCGTGGGCGGCGACGCCGAGGAGGTCCTCGCCGCGATCGAGGCCGCGGGCCTGTGGCCCGCGAACGTCAACGGCGGCGGGCAGGTCGTGGCCGCGGGCTCGCTCGAGGGCATCACGACGCTCGGGGCCAACCCGCCGGTCAAGGTCCGGGTCATCCCGCTCCAGGTCGCGGGCGCGTTCCACACGCCCTTCATGCAGTCCGCGCTCGACGCGTTCGCCCCGGTCGCCGCAGGCTGGGACGCCACGGACCCGCGCCTGCCCTTCCTCTCGAACGCCGACGGCGCCTCGTACGCGAGCGTCTCGGGTGCGGAGTCCGGTGGCTTGTTCGGCCTCGAGCAGGACGTGCTGGCACGACTGACCGCGCAGATCGCCGCCCCGGTCCGCTGGGACCTCTGCCAGGAGACGCTCGCGTCGCTCGGCGTCACCGCGATCCTCGAGCTCGCGCCGGGCGGTGTCCTGACGGGCCTCGCGCGCCGCACGCTCCCGGGAGTCGAGACGGTCGCGGTCAAGTCGACCGCCGACATCGACAAGGCTCGCGACCTGATCGCGCGCCACAGCGACGCGGCCGGCTCCTCGGCCTCCGGCGGCACGCCGGTCGTCGGCGGGGCCACCGCGTGAGCGCGCTGACGATCCGCCAGGCTGCGGGCGCCGAGTACTCGCGCGTCCTGGGCATCGGCGGGGTCCGCGGCGAGAACGTCGTCACGAACGACGACCTCGCGGGACCGATCGACTCCTCGGACGAGTGGATCCGCCAGCGCACGGGCATCGTCACGCGCCGACGTGCGGGTGCCGACGTCGACGTCGTCGACCTCGCGGAGGGCGCTGCGCGCAAGGCGCTCGCCGCGGCGGGCCTGACCGGCGGCGACGTCGACGCGGTGCTGTTCGCGACCACGACCTACTTCCACCAGACGCCCTCGGCCGCCGCGGTGCTCGCGGACCGGCTCGGCGCCACCCCGGCGGCCGCGTACGACCTCTCGGCGGCCTGCGCCGGGTACACGTACGGGATCGCCCAGGCGGACGCCCTGGTGCGGTCGGGCGCGGCGCAGCACGTGCTCGTGGTCGGCGCGGAGAAGATGAGCGACTTCGTCGACCCGACCGACCGCACCATCTCGTTCCTGCTCGGTGACGGCGCGGGCGCCGCGGTGGTCGGCCCGTCCGACACCCCCGGCATCGGCCCCACGATCTGGGGGTCGGACGGCGGCAAGGCCCCGGCGATCCGGCAGACGCACGCATGGTCGGACCTGCGCGAGAACCCCGAGCTCGGCTGGCCGACGCTGCGCCAGGACGGGCAGACGGTCTTCAAGTGGGCCGCCTTCCAGATGGCCCCGGTCGCCGAGAAGGCGCTCGCCGCCGCAGGCGTCACCGCGCAGGACGTCCAGGCGTTCATCCCTCACCAGGCCAACATGCGCATCATCGACCAGATGATCAAGCAGCTCGGCCTGCCGGAGTCGGTGGCCGTCGCGCGCGACATCGCGGAGACCGGCAACACGTCGGCCGCCTCGATCCCGCTCGCGACCGACCGGCTCCTGTCCGAGGGCCTGGCGACGTCGGGCGACCTCGCGCTGCAGATCGGCTTCGGCGCGGGCCTCGTCTACGCGGCGCAGGTGATCGTCCTCCCGTAGGGGAGAATCATCCTGTCTGTCCCCGGTCCGCGTCCGCGCGGGGCACGGGACGGGCACGTACGACCTTTCCACTGTTCCACTGCAGGTTCCCGGTGCCGGACGGCCCCGGCACCCATCACAAGGAGAAACCCATGGCTTACACCGAGCAGGAAGTCCTCGCTGGTCTCGCGGAGATCGTCAGCGAAGAGACCGGCCTCCCCACGGACGCCGTCCTCGCCGAGAAGTCCTTCACGGACGACCTCGACATCGACTCGCTGTCGATGATGACGATCGTGACGCACGCCGAGGACAAGTTCGGCGTCCGCATCCCCGACGAGGAGGTCAAGAACCTCTCGACCGTCGGCGACGCAGTGTCCTTCATCACGGGCGCACAGGCCTGACCAGCTGCTCGACAGCTGATCGGCGCCGGGCCCTCGCGGCCCAGCCGGTGCGGGCCGGCGGTCGATGACCGCCGGCCTGCCCGCCCCCTTCCTCCCCCCTCACTCACCTGGAGCTGCCATGACCTCCGTCCGTGAAGTCGTCGTCACCGGTCTCGGTGCCACCACGCCGCTCGGCGGGGACGTGGCCTCCACCTGGGCCGCGGCGCTCGCCGGGCAGTCCGGCGCACGCACCCTCGAGAACGACTGGGCCGAGCGCTACGAGATCCCCGTCACGTTCGCCGCGCAGATCAAGGTCAAGCCCGAGGACGTCCTCGCGCGACCCGAGATCAAGCGCATGGACCCGTCCACGCAGTACGCGATGATCGCGACGCGCGAGGCCTGGGCCGACGCCGGGAGCCCGGAGATCGACGGCGACCGCCTCGGCGCGGTCGTCTCGTCGGGCATCGGCGGCATCTGGACCACGCTCGACGGCTGGGACACGCTCAAGGAGCGCGGCGCGCGGCGCATGCTGCCCATGACCGTGCCCATGCTCATGCCGAACTCGGCCGTGGCCTACGTCTCGCTCGAGATCGGCGCCCGTGCCGGTGCGCACGCGCTCGTCTCGGCCTGCGCCTCGGGCGCCGAGGCCATCGGGTACGGCGTCGACATGATCCGTGCCGGTCGCGCGGACATCGTCGTGGCCGGCGGCACCGAGGCCACGATCCACCCCATGCCCATCGCCGCGTTCGCGGCCTCGCGCACCCTGTCGCTGCGCAACGACGACCCGCAGGGCGCCTCGCGGCCCTACGACGTCGACCGCGACGGGTTCGTGATCGGCGAGGGCGCGGGCATCGTGGTCCTCGAGAGCGCCGAGCACGCAGCGGCCCGCGGTGCGCGCGTGTACGCCCGCATCGGCGGCGTGGGCCTGTCCTCGGACGCGTACCACATCACCTCCCCGGACCCGGAGGGTCGCGGGCAGGTCGCCGCGATGACCCGTGCCCTCGGGGAGGCCGGTGCGCAGGCGCGCGACGTCGTGCACGTCAACGCCCACGCGACCTCGACCAAGGTCGGCGACCTCACCGAGACGCGCTCGATCCGCACGGTCCTGGGCGACGACGCGGACCACGTCCTGCTCTCGGCCACCAAGTCGATGACCGGGCACCTGCTCGGCGGCGCGGGCGCCCTGGAGACCATCTTCACGGTCAAGGCCGTGCACGAGCGCCTGGCTCCCCCGACCATCAACGTCGCCCAGCCCGACCCCGAGCTCCAGGTCCCCCTGGTGCGCGACGTCCCGGCCGAGCTGCCCGCAGGCGACATCGCCGCGATCAACAACTCGTTCGGGTTCGGCGGCCACAACGTCGCCCTCGTGGTGACGAACGCCTGACCCACGTCGTCGGCGCAGTCCTCCTGCGCCACGATGCATCGACGCCCGGTGGGGCCGAGGACCTTCGTCCTCGCCCCCACCGGGCGTCCGTGCGTCCGGGGCGTGCGCGCAGGGCTTCCTTGAATCGTTAGGACTGGTTAGTATTCTGCGCAACGCGGTCGCCAGGGCCGTCCTCGACGTGGAGGTACACGGGTGAGCACCGCACGCTCCCGCACGCTCGTGCAGCGCGCGACCATGGTCGTCGTCCTGGCGGTGGTCTCGTTCCACATGATCTCGACGTTCCTGTACGCCGCGCCCAGCTCGTCCCTCAGCCAGGAGGCCGCGCCCGTCACGACCGCGCACATGCGGCCCCTGTTCGGGCAGAACTGGCAGATCTTCGCCCCCGACCCGCAGTCGGTCGACCTGCGCGTCTGGGTGCGTGCCTCGACCCGCGACGCCGAGGGCACCGAGTCGGTGACCGAGTGGGTCAACCTCGGCGACGTCTTCAACGAGCAGGTGCGGCACCAGATCCTGCCCACGCGCACGTGGCGCATCCCCGTGAGCGTCAACCGCTTCTACACCTCGGCCTACGGCGCGCTCGTGGGGCAGCAGCAGGCCGTGGTCCAGTCGGACCACGTCGCCTCCACGGAGGGCGGCCAGGGGCGCCAGGACCTCACCAAGGCCCTCCTGGGCACAGGAGCGAGCGTGAGCGGCATCGACTCGTACCTGCTCGCCGAGGACGCCCTGTACCTGTTCGGCACGCAGGCTGCACTCGACCTGTGGCCGGACACCGAGCTCGTCGCGATCCAGATGAGCACCTCGACGCAGGGCGTCGTCCCGTTCGAGCAACGCCTCGTCCCGGGTGTGCAACGACCCGAGGAGCAGTTCACCCGGCTCGGCTGGCGCGACCCGTCGCCCGTCACCCCCGAGGCCCGTGCAGGCTTCAGCAGCGTCTTCGGAGGGTGGGTCTCATGAGCGGGCTGGTGACGAGCGCGACCACCTGGCTCCGCACGACGTACGCGGCCGGTGAGTCCTGGATGCTCGACTCGCGCAAGGCCTCCTACGGGACGGCCGTGCTACGCATCGGCTTCGGCCTGATCCTGGTCGTCCAGCTCGTGGCGGGCTGGGGCGACCGGAGCCTGGCGTGGGGAGCCGGGCGAAGCTTCGCCCAGGGGCGCGTCGACGTCGACGAGTTCCCGGCCTTCCTCGACCTGTTCTTCAACGGTTCCGCGCCGGCGTGGGCGTTCGACCTCCAGTACCTGGCGCTCGTCGCGCTCTCGGTGCTGCTGGTCCTGGGCTGGCGCTCGCGGATCGTGATCCCGGTGCTGCTCGTGCTGTACATCGCGCTGTTCCGGACCAACCCGTTCATCGGCGACGGCGGCATCCAGCTCATGCGGATGGTGCTCGTGTACATGCTCTTCGCGGACACGTCGGGCAGGTGGTCCCTCGATGCCCGACGGCGCAGCGCGGCCCAGGCGTCCGGCACGCCCTCGCGGTTCGCGTCGTGGGCCTGGCTGGGGACCCTGCTGCACAACGGCGCGGTCCTCCTCATCGCCTTCCAGATCTTCGTCGTCTACGTCGCCTCCGCGATGTACAAGATCCAGGGCGGCATGTGGCAGCACGGCACGGCGATCTACTACGTGTTCCAGCTCGACGAGTTCTCGACGTGGCCGCAGGTCACCGAGCTGATCGGCCGCTCCGGGGTGCTGGTCGCGATCCTGAGCTACAGCGCGGTGTTCGTGCAGCTCTTCTTCCCGTTCCTGCTGCTGCGGCGCCCCACCCGCATCCTGGCCCTGATCGCCATCACGGGCATGCACCTGGGGATCGGGGTGCTCATGGGGCTCATGTACTTCTCGATGACCATGATCGCGATCGACGCGATCTTCATCCGTGACGTGACCTACGAGGGGGTGCAGCGCCGTCTGGCCCCTGTCCTCCGACGCACGTGGGACCGCATCCGACGACGTCCCACCGTCACGCCCGCGGCCCCGGAGGAGCTGGACGCCGAGGGCGGTGCCCCGGCTCATGAGGCCACGCCCCGGGAGGACGGGGACCTCGTTCCCGCGGGGGCCGCTGCCCCTTCCAGCCCGCCGGCAGGGGACGTCGAGGGCTCCGGCGCTCCGGAGCGGGATGCAGCGATGCCCGCCGGTTCCTAGTAGCCGGCGGGCATCGGGCGACCGTGGTCGCTGGGGTCGGTGAAGCGGGTCAGCCCACCCGGTGGAGCCATCGCACGTTGGATCCCTCGCCCGCGTAGCGGAAGGGCTCGAGCTCGTCGTCCCACGCCTTGCCCAGCGCGAGGTGAAGGGCCTCGCGCATGGCCCGGTTGTCGTGCGAGACCTCGAGCGCCGCACGGACCCGGTCCTCGGGGATCACGACGTTGCCGTGCACGTCGGTCACCGCGTGGAAGATGCCCAGGTCAGGGGTGTGCGACCAGCGGGCGCCGTCGGCACCGTGGCTCGCGTCCTCGGTGACCTCGTACCGCAGGTGCGACCAACCGCGCAGCGCCGAGGCCAGGCGCGCGCCCGTGCCCTGCGCGCCCTGCCAGGCGTACTCCGCCCGGTACAGGTCGCGCGCAGCAGGCTGCTCGGTCCAGTCCAGCGTGACGCGCACGCCAAGAACGTTCCCGGCAGCCCACTCCAGGTGCGGGCTCAGCGCCCGGGGCGCCGAGTGCACGAAAAGAACACCGCGTGTGATGGCACCAGTCATGTCGTCCTCCCTAGGTCGAGGTTTCGTCTTCCCCAACGTCCTCACCCAGGGTGAATCATCATGCAGGGTCGTCCAGCGGTATACCAGGCATATCTTGCCCGAGACCTCGGCGGATCGCGAGGGGAGAACTCCCCATCGCAGATTTCACCCGCTCCGGGTAGGGCCGCACGCGGTCCGCACCGGCTGCGCATACGCCGTCGCGATCCCCGGCCCCAGGGGTTGCCAGGGGCCGGGGATCGCGTGACATCGCGTCAGAGCTGCGCGCGCATCTCGCGCATGGCCTTCTTGCGGACCGCCTTGTCCAGACGGTCGAGGTAGAGCATGCCGTCCAGGTGGTCGGTCTCGTGCTGCAGGCAGCGCGCCATGAGGCCGGTGCCCTCGACCGTGATCTCGTTGCCGTCGAGGTCCATGCCCACGACGCGTGCGTACCAGGCGCGTCGCGTCGGGTACCACAGGCCCGGGACCGAGAGGCAGCCCTCGTCGCCGTCCTGGATCTCGTCGGAGAGCTCGACGATCTTCGGGTTGAGGACGTAGCCGATCTCGTCCTCGATGTTCCAGGAGAAGGCGCGCAGGTTCACGCCGATCTGGTTGGCGGCGAGGCCCGCGCGGCCTTCGTAGTCGACGGTCTCGACGAGGTCGGCGACCAGCGAGCGGACCCGGTCGTCCACGGTGGTGATCTCGTCGCACGGGGTGCGGAGCACGGGGTCCGGAATCACGCGGATCTCTCTCATCGCCATGGGCGTCATTGTTTCATGACGCCCGTGCCGGTCTCACATCCGCGCGTACCGAGCACGCGCGAACGAGTACACCCCGTACGCCGCGAAGCCGACGCCCGTCGCGGTCAGGAGGAACGCGCCGAACGGCTGCGCGCCGATCGTCCGCAGCGCGGTGTCGAGACCGCTCGCCTTCTCGGGGTCCGCAGTGGCCGCCGCAGTGACGACGAGCACCCCCAGGACGGCCAGGGCGATGCCCTTGGCGATGTAGCCGACCCGTCCCAGGACGACGACGGCGTTGCCGACCTGCCCCTTCGCGTTGCCCTCGAGGTCGCGCAGGAACCACTTCTTCCAGCCCTTGACCACGTGGTAGACACCCGCGGCGGCGATGCCGACGCCCACCACCCCGACGAGCACCCGCCCGGCCCCGTTGGCCAGGAGCGAGGCCGTGAGGCTGTCCTGACCGCCTCCGGAGCCCGAGCCGCTGACGACCTGGAAGGTCAGCACCCCGAGCGCGAGGTAGATCACGGCCTTGCCGACCGACTTGGCCCGGAAGGTCGCCTGGTCCTTCGCGTCACCGCTCGTCCCGGCGACGGCCTCGAGAACCTGCCAGACCCCGAGGGCTGCGAACGCGACGACGGCGAACCACAGGACGAACGCTCCCCCGGTCGTGCTCGCGACCTCCTGGAGGGCGCCGGTCTGGTCGGCCTCTCCGCCGCCCGATCCCGTCGCGATCCTGACCGCGATGACCCCGATCATGATGTGGAGCAGGCCGCTGACCGCGTACCCGGCCCGGGCGAGTGCCCGCAGCCCCTTGCTCTGCTGAAGCCGCTGCGCGGTCCCTGACGTCGTGCGGTTCGAGCCGGTGCTCATGGTGCATCTCCTTCAGGTCGTCGGACGTGGCATCGTGTCACGACCGGCCGCCACTCGCCTGTCGAACGCGACAATCCAGGCGTCAGGGAGGTATGGGGCGCTTCGGTCTCGATCGGTCGTGCGCGGCCTGTGGAGGCGCCCGGAGGGGTGCCGGTGCACGGGGCCGGTCCTGTCCGGGTCGGCCCGTCCGGGGCCGAGCACGAGGTTGCGACCGCTCTGGTGGCGAAAACGACCGCAACCTCGTGCTCGACGGCGCGCAACGTCGTCCTCGGCAGGGCCCGGCCGAGGCAGGGGCCCGTCGAGTCAGCGCCCCGTCGCTTCCAGGTAGTCGCGCAGCACCACGGCCTGGTTGTCCTGCTCGTCCTTGGCCCCGTACAGCAGCGTCACGACGGGGTGCTCGGCCACGATCGCGCGCAGCTCCTCGACTGCCGGGTTCTCGTCGAGCTCGGCTCGGTAGCGCACGACGAACTCGTCGAACAGGGAGCGGTCGTGGTGGAACCATGTCCGGAGCTCGTTCGAGGGCGCGACCTCCTTGAGCCACCGGTCGACGTGCGCTCGCTCCTTGCTCACACCGCGCGGCCAGAGGCGGTCGACCAGGACGCGATAGCCGTCGTCGGGCGTGGGGTCGGCATAGACGCGCAGGATACGGAGGGGCATGCCTCCATGGAACGCCGGGTGTCGTCTCGGCGCACGCGCGCACCCATCAGGGGACCGGGAGAACGACCCGTGGCGCACGTCTGCACGAGGGTCACGGGTCGTTCCCGGGTAGGGCAGGTGGGGCTTGAACCCACGACCGGCGGATTATGAGTTTGCCGCTAGACTCGTTTGGACAGGCAGAACGCCCGCCACATTCCAGTGTTTTCAAGGGTTCTGCGCTTGCCTATCCTGACTAGTCCTGACAGGGTGTGGCTACAGTTGTGGCTACAGTTGAGGAGCGAGCATGGCGAGCAAGACCGGCAGGCGCGACGCGGGCGCCGGGGCGCTCTACCAGCGCGCGAGCGATGGCCTGTGGTGTGTATCCGTCACGCTCCCCTCGCACGACGGCAAGCGACGGCGCAAGACGATCGCCTCCAAGACCAAAGAGGGCGCCCAGGCCAAGCTCCGCGCACTCCAGCGCGAGCTCGCCAGGAACGGGGACCTGCCCACGGCTTCTCCGACGCTCACGCAGTGGATCGACCGCTGGCTCAACCAGATCGCGGTGAAGCGGCTCAAGCCGCGAACCTTCGACTCCTATCGCGGCGTGATCGACAGGTACATCCTCCCGTCGATCGGGCGCATCCGACTCGACAAGCTGACCACTGCGCACGTCCGCCAGATGCACGACTACGTGACGGTAACGAGAGGGCTCTCGACGACGACCGCGCTGCAGGCTCACCGCGTCCTCGCGAAGTGCCTGACGGACGCTGAGCGAGACGGCATGGTGATGCGCAACGTCGCTACACTCGTCGACGCGCCACAGAAGGCCGTCGTCGAGCGAGACGCACTCTCGGCGGATCAGGCCATCGCACTCTTGCGCTCTGTCGCCGACGACCCGCACGGCGCTCCAAGGTGGTCGCTCGCGCTCTTCGCCGGCATGCGGCAGGGCGAGTGCCTCGGCCTGACGCGCGAGTTCGTCGACCTCGAGTCGGGCACGATCACCGTCGCCTGGCAGCTCCAGCGCCTCACCTGGAAGCATGGATGTGGCACGAAGACCGGGTCCGGCTGGCCGTGCGCGAAGGCGAGGGCGGGCTACTGCCCAAGCCGGCACATGAACATCCCGGAGGGGCAAGAGGCGCGGCAGGTCCATGGCAATCTGTGGCTGCTGCGGCCGAAGTCGCGCACCTCGTGGCGCCGCGTTCCGATGGCGGCAACACTCTGGCAGGTCATGCGCCGACACCTCGAGTCAGTCCAGGGCGACCTCGTCTTCACGACCCCTGCAGGGTTGCCCTGGGACCCCTCGGACGACTGGGAGGCGTGGGGCGAAGCGCTCAAGCAGGCCGGGCTCCCCCACATGCCGCTCCACTCGGCGCGACACTCGACGGCGACGCTGCTCTACAAGCTCGGCGTGCCTGAGCAGACGCGGATGGAGATCCTCGGACACTCGTCCGCGACGACGACCGCGGGCTACACGCACATCGACATCACGATGGCGCGCGAGGCCATGTCTGCGTTCGACGGCCTCCTGGCTCTCGAGCAGTAGGCGCACGCAGAAGAGCCCCCGCCATCAGGCGGGGGCTTTCGTGCGTTCAGGCTCAGTCGACGCTCGAGCGGCGCGTGACGTACCGGTGGATCTTCATCGCACGAGTGATGCCGATGACACCCCAGATGAACGCAAGGACGAAGAGCAGGAACGGCAAAGTCTCGACCTGTGCGAGCGCGAGCAGGATGCCGAGAAGGAGCGCGCCGAGCGCGAACCAGAGCTGGTATCCAACAGGCTTGAGCTCACGAGGCTTGGTCATGGTGCAGATCCTCCCCTACGCCACCGACGCGCGTAGCGGCCCGCTCGGGTGAAGTTCGCGTCGACGCTCAGACTGCACGCAGGTGTCGCAGCCGAGCGCGCGGCCGGACGTAGTTCTCGCGCCACAGCAGCACGTAGTTCTCCGTGACGGCGAGCTCTTTCGCGATCGCTCCAGGGTGGGCCCCGACGATGCGCTCGGCGCGCGCGTACTCCTCGAGCGAGATGAGGATCTGCGCCGCGAACATGTCGGCCTCGCGCTCCTGCCGGGCGCTCAGAGCAGGGTCGTCGGTCCAGGCGTGGTCGTGGTGGGCGTGCCCGATCTCGTGCGCCATGGTCATGCGGATCGTGAAGCCGGTGCGCCGGCGATCGTTGATCGTGATCAACCCTCGGGAGTACTCGCCGTTCCGCCGCCCGAGGTCGCGGTACTTTACTCCCCAGCCGCGTCCAAGCGCGTAGTCGATCAGGTCCTGCATGCCCAGTCCTCCTAGCTAGTCGAGCTGAGCGATGCCCTCTTCTTCCAGGGTCGGATCCTCGTTCGCCACTGCCCTCTCAAGGACCGTATCGACGTCCGACACGCCTGTCCCGGCCGACACGCCCGCGCCGGGGAACGCATGAACGGTGGCCCCTTGCTGGCGAGCGTCGCGCATCCGCGTCGAGATCTCCTCGACAAGCTCACGCGCACCCATGCCGGCCATTTCTGCGACGGCCGCGATGATGTCTGTGTCGACTGGTCGTCGCCCGCTCGTGCGCTCAGAAACGAAGCCTTGCGAGCGTTCGAGCCGCTCGGCGAGGGGCACCTGTCGCACATCCCGCTCGCTCATGATGTCGCGCAGGTGCCGTGCGAACGCCTTCGAGAAGTCACTGGTCATGGCTCCACGTTATCGGATATCCGACACGCCGCGCGTCAGCCGTTGCGTCTCCTATCGGATATCTGATAGAACTACAGCCATGGAACTCACCTACTCCCGAGGGGCGATCGCCGCCGAAGTGCGGGCCTGCCTCTCTCGGCGCCGGACCTCCCAGAAGGAGCTCGCTGTAGCACTCGGCATCTCCGTCACGACGATGAGCGACCGCATGACGGGCCGCTCGGCGTTCGACACGGACGAGCTGCTACAGATCGCCGAGCTCCTGGATGTCGACTTCGTGGAACTCTTCCCGATGAGCATCCGGACGTCTTCTGCGGCCTAGCGATATCAGATATCCGATTCAGCGGTGCTGGGTCGGAGTGCTGAACACCTGAATACAGCGCATGAGTGCAGATATCCCGGGACGACAACCGTCCTACGCGGCCCGGGAAGCACGCCGAGAGGGAGCAGTCGTGGACGCGGCGGGCCCCGGCAGGGAACGGAACTCATGTGTGGATGCGCAGCCAACCGGTAGGTCCCGGCGTGGAGCTGCGTGCATCACCCCAGGCATGACAGCGCCCCCGCTCCGACCAAGGAATCACGGGGGCACCACCCAAGGAGATGGTCTCATGACCGACATCACCCCGTTCGACTTCGACGGCCAGGCCGTCCGCACCACTGTCAGCCCCGACGGCAAGCCGCTCTTCGTTCTGGCGGACATCTGCCGCGTTCTCGACCTCGGGAACCCATCGATGGTCGCCGGAAGGCTCGACGGGGATGACCTAAGCACTACTGAGGTCATCGACTCGTTGGGCCGCACGCAGCGCGCCCACGCGGTCACCGAGTCAGGCGTCATCGACGTCACCCTCGACTCCCGCAAGCCCGACGCCCGCCGCTTCCGCCGCTGGCTCACCCACGACGTCGTCCCGCAGATCATGCAGACCGGGTCCTACGGCACGCCGCAGCTCACCGGCCCAGCACTCATGGCCGCGGCGCTCATCGAGGCGCAGGCGACACTCGCCGCGACGACCGAGCAGGTCGCCGCGCTCACCCCGCGCGCCGAGGCGTTCGACGCGTTCCTCTCGACGTCCGGCGATCTCAGCGTGAACGAGGCCGCGAAGATCCTGAGCCGCGACCACGGCATCCTCACGGGCGAGAAGCGCCTGCGGGACTGGATGCAGGCCAACGGCTGGATCTACCGCAACGAGGCCAACGAGCCCCGCGCGTACCAGCGCCGCATCGACCAGGGCGCACTCGCCGAGCGCGCGCGGTGGCACCACCACCCGGAGACGGGCGAGCGCGTCATCGACACCCCGCAGGTCCGCGTGACCGCGAAGGGTGTCGAGGCGCTCGCCAAGTCGCTCACAAAGGTCGTCGACCAGGGCGAGTTCGATGTCACAGGCGGTGACGCCGCGTGAGCGCCATCGCCCCGATCGCAGTGCCCCGCGCGGAGGCCGCTGCACTCGTCGGTCTGTCGGACCGGGAGCTCAAGCGCGCGATCGATGCAGGCGAGATCAAGGCCCGCTTCCGCGGTCGCAAGTGCCTCGTCGACGTCACCGACCTGCGCGAGTGGTACGACGCGCTCCCCGCCGAGAAGGAGATCTGACATGAACCCCCTGAACCTCTTCCGTCGTCGACGTCTCGCCCCCCTCCCAGTGCAGGCGCTCGAGGCACTGTCCTCCCCCGCCCTCCCCCGCCGGATCCCGGCCCTGTTCTTCGGCGCTGGCTCGACGGCCACCACCGAGGATGAGGCGCTAGTGATCGCGTCGGGCGCTCTCCGTCAGCACGGGCCCCGCGAGGCTGTCGCGGTGCTCGAGGGCTTCGTGTCTCGCGAGCTCGCAGCCATCCCGGAGCGGGAGCAGGTCATCCAGGACCCGTCGCTGCCCTACGACGACGTCGAGATGGAGGCGTTCGCGCCAGGATCGCTCGCAGACCAGGCCGAGGCGTGGCTCGCGGACGGTGCGTAATGACCGCCACGACGGACCGATTCCGACCACTGCTCGCGACGCTCCCGCCCGGCCTCGCCGACCAGATCGAGCGTGCGGCCGCCGAGTGCGTCGCGGCCGCCCCGGAGGGCGAGGTCGTCTACGCCGCCTGCTGGTGCGACGACGACGCCCACACCTTCGCGGACTACGTCCAGTGGCGCCAGAGCATCGAGCGCGCGCGCCGCGACCGGGACGACTCCCCATACCCCGCCCACCTCATCCGCCGCATCACCGTCACGGAGGCAGTCGCATGAGGACCCTCGAGCAGCACGAGCAGGCGACGCTCGTCCGCCAGCGCGACGACGCGATCGACAAGGTCCAAGCCCTCGCGCCTGTGGCCCAGGCCGCGATCGCGTTCCGGGCCCTCGAGCTCGGCGGCCACTACCAGACCACGGAGTGGCACGGCGCGGGCGAGCACCTCCGCGGCCTGGTCGACCGATACGTCGAGGAGCACGGGACCGAGGTGGACGCATGAGCGCCACCTGGGCCGACGTCGTCGGCACAGCGGTCTGCCTCGTCCTCCTCTTCGCCTCGGCGTGGTGGGCCGGACGTGTCGACGAGCGCCGCAAGAAGGAGGGGCGGAAGTGATCGAGACCGGCATCCATTACGACGTCCCCGAGCTCGAGTACCACGCGCTCCCGGGACTGTCCTCGACGGGCGTGAAGGCCATGCTCGACAGCCCGGCGCGCTACCAGCACTCGCGTGCACATCGGGTCGAGAAGACCGCGTTCGACCTGGGCCACGCCGTCCACGGCATGGTGCTCGGCACCGGGCTCGACCTCGTGCGGGTCGACGCCGAGGAGTGGCGGACGAACGCGGTCAAGGAGGAGGTCGCGGCCGTCCGTGCCGTGGGCGGCGTGCCGCTCAAGCCCTCGCAGTACGACACCGCAACAGCCATGGCCGAGAAGGTGAAGGCCCACCCGGACGCCGGCCGCCTGTTCGCTGGCGGGCGCCCCGAGGTGTCGCTCATCTGGGACGACCTCGAGACCGGCGTTCGCTGCCGCGGGCGCCTCGACTACCTGCACGAGGCCGCGGGCGTCGTCGTCGATCTCAAGACAGCGCGCTCCGGGGACCCTCGCGAGTTCGCCCGGACTGCGGCGAACCTCGGCTACGACGTCCAGGCCGCGCACTACCTCGACGGCCTCGCCCAGGCCGGCGGAACCGCAGTCCGCTTCCTACACGTCCTCGTCGAGACCGAGGCGCCGCACCTCGTATCGGTCGTCGAGCTCGACGTCGACTACCTCACGATCGGGCGCGCCAAGACGCGCGCCGCGATCGACCTCT
The DNA here is from genome assembly GCF_001428945.1 of Oerskovia sp. Root918. NCBI lineage: Bacteria > Bacillati > Actinomycetota > Actinomycetes > Micrococcales > Cellulomonadaceae > Oerskovia > Oerskovia sp. Root918. The sequence goes on along the minus strand of NZ_LMJG01000013.1, from coordinate 425,357 downwards.
ACGCCCGCTGCCTCGAGCGCGGCGAGTGGCCGGGTTACCCGACCGGCATCACTCGCATCGCACCGCCGCGCTGGCACTCTGCACCCGACCTCATCGAGGAGTACGCATCATGACCGACCTCGTCACGACCACCGCCGCCCTGCCGCTCGCCGAGCAGTGGCGCTTCGCCGAGACCGTCTCCGCCTCGTCGATCCTCCCGCGCGCCTACCGCGACGACCCCGGCGCCGTCCTGGTCGCCGTGAACCTGGGCGCCGCGATGGGCCTCGCGCCCGCCGAGTCGCTGTACCGCATCCACGTCATCGAGGGGAAGCCGTCGGCGTCCGCAGAGCTCATCGCGACGAACGTCCGCAGGGCCGGCCACCGGCTGCGCGTCCAGGGCGACGACCAGAGCGCGCGCGCCGAGATCGTCCGCGCCGACGACCCCGACTTCGTCTACACCGCCACCTGGACGATCGAGAAGGCCCGCGCCGCCGGGCTGTCCACGAAGGACGTCTGGAAGAAGTACGCGTCCGCGATGCTCAAGGCCCGCGCCATCACCGAGTGCGCGCGTACCGCCTGCCCCGAGGCGCTCTACGGCGTCACGTACACCGAGGAGGAGGCGCGCGAGGCTGCGCCCGCCGAGCCCGCGCGTCGCGAGTCCGCGGCCGACGTCCTCGCCGCCGGCGAGCTCGTGCCCGACGCCACCGAGCCGACCATCACCCCGGACCAGCTCCGCGCGCTGCACGCGTCGTTCGGGGAGTTCGGCATCGCCACGCGCGACGACGGACTGGCCTACGCCTCGCAGGTCATCGGCCGCATGGTCGGCTCCACCAAGGAGCTCACGAAGCCCGAGGCATCCGCGGTGATCGACAACCTCAAGCGCGACATCGCGAACCTGCCCGTCGCCGAGGCCGAGCCCGAGGCTGACGAGGTCGCGCCATGAGCGCGAACCTCACCATGACCGATCTCTTCTGCGGCGCCGGCGGCTCGTCCACCGGCGCCGTTGGCGTCCCTGGCGTCGAGGTGAAGCTCGCGGCGAACCACTGGGACGTCGCGATCGAGACGCACAACGCGAACCACCCCGAGACCGACCACCTGCAGGCCGACATCTCGAACACCGACCCGCGATACGTCCCGACGACGGATCTCCTGTGGGCGTCCCCGGAGTGCACGAACCACTCGCGAGCGAAGGGCCGCAAGCTCGCGGGTCAGCAGCCCGACCTGTTCGGCGACGTCCTGCCCGAGGCTGCGGCCGAGCGGTCGCGGGCGACGATGTGGGACGTCGTGCGGTTCGCCGAGGCGCACCACTACAAGGCGGTCCTGGTCGAGAACGTCGTCGAGGTCGTCGACTGGTCCTCTCCCTGGGGCGTGCGCGGCGGGCTGTTCCAGTCGTGGCTGGCCGCGATGCACGCGCTCGGGTACCGGCACCGCATCATCTCGATGAACTCGATGCACGCCCAGGGGTACGGGCTCCCGGCCCCGCAGTCGCGCGACCGCGTCTACATCGCGTTCTGGCGTACCGGCGACCGGGCCCCGGACTTCGATCGCATGCTGCGCCCGAAGGCGTACTGCGCGGGCTGCGACCAGATCGTCGACGCGATGCAGTGGTGGAAGAAGGGCGACGGGCAGACCCGCCCGGGTCGGTACCGCTCGCAGTACCTGTACCGGTGCCCGAACGTCGCGTGCCGCAACCAGGTCGTCGAGCCCGCGTGGCTCCCGGCCTCGTCGATCATTGACTGGTCGAACCCCGGCACCCGGATCGGGGACCGCGCCAAGCCGCTCGCTGAGAAGACCATGCGACGCATCCAGGTCGGCATCGAACGGTACTGGTCTCCGATCCATGTCGAGCACGGCGGCAACCAGTACGACGCCGCCGACCCCAAGCACGCCGGGTTCGGTGACCCGAGCTCGTACTACCGGGCCTGGCCCGCGTCCGAGCCGCTGCGCACGATGCACACTCGCGAGTCCAAGGCGATCGCGTACATGCCCGTCATGGTCCCGGTTGAGGGCCGCGAGGGGAAGCAGCCCATGACCATGGGCGACCCGCTGCGCACCCAGACGACCCGCAACGAGTCCGGCCTCGCGTTCCCACCGTTCCTCGCCGAGCTCCGTGGCGGCGGGTCCACCGCGCGACCAGCGGCCGACCCGCTCGCCACCATCACGGCGTCCGGGAACCACCACGGACTCGTCATGCCGTACTACGGCAACGGCCGCACCGCACCCACCGGTGACGCCCTGTCGACGGTCACGACGGTCGACCGGCACGCGTTGATCCACCGCAACAACGGCGGCGGAGCGGAGATGACGACGCTCACCGGGGAGCCGGTCCGCACCATCACCACCGCTGGCCACCAGTCGCTCCTCACCGGACAGACCGTCGACATCGAGGACGTCCGCTTCCGGATGCTCGAGCCGTCGGAGATCAAGCAGGCCATGGCCTTCCCTGCCGACTACGTCATGGCTGGCAACCGCCGCGAGCAGGTCAAGCTCTCCGGCAACGCCGTCACCCCGCCCGCCGCCCGCGACCTCGTCGCGACCGTCGTCGCCGCCCTCACCGGTGAGGCGGTGGCGGCGTGATGGACCCCATGCCTTACTCCCCCGACTGCGCCACCGGCAAGCACAGCGCGTGCACCGGTGGCGCCTGGAACTACACGACCGACGAGCCCACCGACTGCGCGTGCGGCTGCCACCAGGAGGACCAGTGACCAACCTGCGCGCCCAGACCATGACCCGACCAACAAACCCGCTCGCGTCCCGCGAGCCCGAGGACTGGCGCCTCGACGCGAAGTGCCGCGATTGGGACCACGAGCTGCAGGGCGACCCGTGGCACCCGGACTCGGATCTCCCGGGCGCCTACGACGACGCCCGCAAGATCTGCGCGGGCTGCCCAGTCTTGGCGGCCTGCCTCCGGGCGGCGGTCGACGCGGAGTCCAGCAGCTACGGAGCCCTGCGCTTCGGGATGTACGGCGGCACGACGCCGGCCGAGCGCTCGGCAGCCCTCCGCAAGGAGCAGCGCGAGCGCGCCGCCCGGAGGGCCGCGGCGTGAGGCGGGCGCCGTCGGTCGAGGACTACGCGCGGATGTCGCAGCAGTCCCGCGACACGGCGTACCGCCTGCTGGTCGCCGAGCAGGAGACGTACCAGTCGCGGCTCGACGTCCTGGCCGAGCGCGCCCGCCGCGCCCAGGAGACCGAAGACCCCGACGCCACACGCGCCGCGGCACGTCGCCTCAAGCCGATCTACGAGCGCCGCCACGGCGACACCCCCACCCTGCAGGCCGCACGTCGCGACGCCCTGCAGACCGAACCCGACGGCGCCGAGTCCCGGCGCCGAGAAGCGAGAGCAGCATGACCACCCACACCTGCCGATGCGGGGCCACGTTCACCCCGGACCCCGCCGGCCGACTCCGCCACCAGATGCTCCACGGCCACCGCCCCACCGTGCTCACCGCCCCACCACCTCCTGAGGAGGCGGCGTGACATGGGGGAAGGTCGACGACAAGCTGCACTCGGCGATCAAGTGGCGCGGCGCGTCGAAGGGCGCGCGAGCGCTCTGGGCGACCGGACTCTCATGGTGCATGGACCAGCTCACGGATGGGTTCGTGCCGAAGGAGATGCTCAAGCACCTCGACGGGACACCTGCGGAAGTCGCGTCTCTGGTGCGCGTCGGCCTGTGGGAAGAGGTCGACGGCGGGTGGCTCTTCCACGACTGGCTGGACTACCAACCGTCACGCGATCAGGTGCTCGCCGAGCGCGCTGCGGCCTCCGAACGTCAGCGAAAGGCGCGCGAGAGGGCGAAGGCGAAACGCGCGGCCGAGCCGTGAACGGAAACGACAAGATTGGCGGAATTCCGCGCGAAAGTCGCTCCTGTCACGCCGTGACTCACGCGTTAGTCACGCGTGAGTCACGGCAGCAGTCACGGTCCCCCCGACCCGACCCGACCCGACCCGTCCTTAGTCTTTCGGCTCACCTCCGTTTTGGACGTGGAGACCAAGTCCAAATCGTCACCTACGTACCGCGCGAGCGGCACGACGGATTGGCCTTGGGATGCTGACCCGGACCGAGGTCGAGCGCCTGGCCGCAGCCGCTAACGCGCTGCGACCCGACTGGCCGCTGCGATCGCTCTGCACCTTCCTCGAGCGCGACCACGCCCACCGCGCCTACCGCGACGTCGCCGTCGCCCTCGCATGGGTCGCGACCGACCCGAAAACCCAGACCCCGAAGCGCATGAACGAGCTCGGGCCCTGGTGGCAGGCCATCGCCGGCACCGAGACCGTCGGCAGCCGGTACACACCCTGCGACATCGAGGGCGACGCCCACAGGTCATTCCCCAAGGGCAACTGCTCGGCGTGCAGGGCCGATCAGCTCGCACGAGAGACAGACACCCCACCCACCCCGGTCCAGCCCCTCACAGGGGCGTACAGCACCGGCGCCAACCTCGTCCGGCAAGCCGCCGGACTCCCGATCAAGGAGCACCCATGACCATCGCCCAGTCCGTGTCGACCGAGTGGGTCGAGGCCCTGCCCGTCGGCACCGCACTCCACTGCACCGCCGCGCACGGCCGCGCCGTCCTCGCGATCAAGGTCGGCAACGCCCAGACCCACGGCCGCGATGTCTGGCAGACCACCGACGGCGCCACCGTCACCTCGTTCACCATCAGCATCGCCAACCCGCGCCGCCTCGAGACGGCCGCCAACGCGGAGGAGGACGAGCCGTCTGACGAGGCGCGCGGTCGCATCCTGGACGCGGTCAACACGCACCGCGCCGCCCCCGCGCCGCTGACGTTCGCCACCCCGACGGACTTCGAGGAGCGCCTGACCGTCGCCGTGGAGGACGCCAGCCTCGCGTCACTCCTGATCCGCGACGCCTACGACCGCCCGTGGATCGTCACCTGGGACGAGTACGGCGACGCGTTCGTCATCTCCTACCCCGAGGAGAGCGACGACGGCGCGATGCCCGAGCCCTCCACCTACTGGGGTCAGATCACGCTCCCCACCTACCCCGTCCGCATCGTCACCGAGGAGACGCGAGCATGAGCACCCCAGCCCCCCTCACCGCCACCCAGCTCGACGCCCTGCCGCCGGGCACCGCCGTCCGCTGCACCACCGACCGCGGCCGCACGTTCCTCGCGCTCAAGATCGACCAGGGCACCGGGCGGCACAACCCGTCGCGCTGGAACACGACCGACGGCCCCGCGACGACCGTGCAGATCGCCGCGCACAACCCCGTGCACCTCGTGCCAGCCACCGACACGACCGAGGAGGCAGGAGCATGAGCCGCCTCGCCGGCCACGAGCTCTGGCGGGAAGGCGCACCCCACACCTCGAAGGGCCAGCTCATCTACCGCGGCCACATCACCACCGGTGGAACCGGCCACGGGAGGTGCTCCTGCGGAACTCTCTCCCCCGAGCTCCCGTCCGGCACTCAGCGCCGCGCATGGCACCGCGAGCACAAGGCCCAGATCACCCGCGACCAGGCCGGAGAGACCCGATGACCTCACCGAAGCCCACGACACCGGCCGACCCCAACGATCTGCGCACCGCCCTCACCAAGGCGATCGACCGAGCCGACCCGCCTGGCGGTATGCGCGCTGGCACGCCGTCCATCTCGGTGCCCGTCCTCCGTGGCCTGCTCACCGCCCACCCAGTACCGGCCCCGGTCCGCTCGGGACACGACATCGCGTGCGACGCGGACTACCTCAACGCGTCATGCATCTGCGACGAGATCAGCCCCGCGCCGGAGGTTTGCGGGAACTGCCTGGGGCACGGCGTGGAGACCTGCGCGGCGCACCCCGCCCCGGTGTCCGACACCCGACGCGAGGACGTGGCACGGGCAGAGGAGGCAGGCGCACAGGCGTCTTGGAGGCCGGTGGTCGGCTTCGAAGGAGCGTACGAAGTGAGCGACCGAGGGCGGGTCCGCTCTCTCGACCGGCTCGACTCGCGTGGCAACCGGATCCGTGGCCGGGTTCTCCGTGCAGCGACGAAGCGCAGCGGCCATCAGCACCTCAGCCTCTGTGTCGACGGCAAGGGGATCACGCTCCTTGTTCACCGCATGGTCCTGGAGGCGTTCGTTGGCCCTGCGCCTGAAGGCATGGAGGCCTGCCACAGTGACGGCGACCCGGCGAACAATGCGCTGTCCAACCTCAGGTGGGACTCCCGCTCGGAGAACACCCTCGACCGCGTCCGACATGGAACCCACCATCTCGCTCGCAAGACGCACTGCCCGGTTGGGCATCCGTACGACGCCGACAACACGCATTTCGACAAGCGCGGAGATCGCATCTGCCGCGAGTGCAAGCGCGAGCGCAACCGCGCCGCCCGCCTGAGAGGAGCAACCCGTGGCTGACGAGCACACGCCCACGACCGAGCGCGTCCGTGACCTGTTCACCTGGGCGTACGCCTGGCGCCCGACGGATGAGCCGGGGAGCACGGACCTGAGCCGGCTCCGTGCCTCGAACCAGGCCGAGTTCGACCGGTGGCTGGCCGCGTATGAGGCGAGCATCCGGGAGCGCATCGCCCAGGACATCAACGACAAGACCCCGGATGGCCGCAAGTCACAGGCGTTCTGCGCAGGGATGGACCGCGCCGCCCGGATCGCGAGAGGAGCAACACGATGACCGCCGGAACCGTTCCGATCCAGATGTGCGACGACGAGGGCGGGTGCTCGGAGTGGATGCCCGACTACTACGCGATGACCGTCGACAACTGGCGCGAACTCCTCGGCGGCTGGTACTTCGACCCGCGCGCTGATCGGGCGTTTTGCCCCGAGCACAAGGAGTACGCATGAGCACCGACGACCTGACCGCACGAGCGAGGAGGTTCGCCGCTGGCTTCATCGCTGACCTCGACATAGCGACCGCCCTCGTGTCCGAGCTGGCCGACGAGGTAGACCGACTACGGGCCGAGGCAGACCGGTACCGCACCCTCTGGGACCGCCACGGCAAGAACGACCTCCTCGCCGAGCGTGATGCGGCACGGGCAGCACTCGGGCGCATGACCGAGCTGCTCACCCTCTGGGCGCGCCTCGCCTCCCAGCAGGCCAACCTAGGCGACGTAGTACACGACCTCACCCGAGCCCTCGAAGGGGAGCCATGACCCGCATCGGCACCGTGGACCAGCTCGAGGCGAGGTCGGCCGGCGCGACGCGGCGCTCAGTCCTCGGCGGAGCCAGGGTCCACTTCCCCGGCATTGCGGATGAGGAACGCAGAGCGAACTTCCACCCCGTTGCGGGCCGGCTCTCGATCTAGCGTCAACATCCGCCAACCGAGCTCGCCGAGATAGTTCAGAACCTCGATGAAGTCGAGGCTCGACGGATCGAACCCCGATTCGCTGATCAACCTGATGAGCTCGGCTTCGGCTTCAGCGTGGCCCACAGCACGGACTAGGCCCCGCTGAACGCCCCTGAGTTCCTGGGTGAGATGGAGATACTCGTAGGTTTCCATGGCGCTGAGCATCCCATCAGCGCTGGCGGGTGAACAGGATGAAGTCCTTGGTCAAGGTTGAGCACCTACACCTTGACCAACGAGGACACAAGACCAGGTTGCGGTCGTGTCGCCACCTACCCCCCAAGGAACGTCGTCCCCCACTCGAGAAGTTTCGTGGCGGCGATGTTGCCGACGATGCCGTTGCCGACAGTTACCACACCTCGGCCAACCCTTTCGGCGAACTCGCGCAACTTGCTCTTGTCCGGATCGTTGCGCGCTTCGAGCACGGCCTCGACGTACTCCGTGACGTCACCGCCCGCGAGTCCAAGGCTCTCGGCCGCGCGCGCGAGTGAGCCGATGTCTCCGACGTTTACCGTCACCGTCTGTGTGACGGACGCCCCCTGGGCGATTGTTGGCGCCCCGCCGTAGACGTTCATGTAGAAGTTCGTGACCGCCCCCTCGACCTTCGGGTTGTCCTCAACCGTCGGACCGCCAGGCTCGCCAGCTGTGTCAGCGGCGCTCTGCAGGTCAAGTGCGAACTTCATGACCTCGGTGCGCACCGCGTCAAGAACACCAACCACCGCCTGCTTGGCGACCTTTGTCTCCGCTGTGTAGAGGCGCATCCCATCAACGTGAACCGCGCGGCCGGCGTCGATCATCTCGTTCCAGCGGCTGAGCGCGACTACCGGCCATGGCAGTCCTAGTTCGCCGGCCACGTCGGCATAGGACTCGAGTTCAGACACAGGTTGACGGAAGACGACCCGGAACCACGGACTGAACCAGTCGTCGGGCTTGTCGAGAGGGGTGAGACTTGTGGTGACAGAGGAATTGAAAGGCCCCGCCCAGTTGGCTTTGACCGCAGTATCGAGTCCCCGGCGGTACGTGGGGAGTTCCTCCTCCTCGATGCCGTCATACCCAGAGAGTTCACGCTCGGCCCACCCCTTCACCTCGTCTGCGCGCACGCGGTGGGCCGCGGCAAGAGTACGGCGCAGAAGGTCGGACGTGCTGACCGATGGGTCGGATGCGCCGTCAATGATCCGGTCGAGTGCGGTTGCCATGGACCGAGTATCGCGAGGTTCCTGGCACGAGCCAAGCGCATAGCGAGTCAAGGCCATAGGCCAGATCCAAGAGAACTGGCCTCAGGGCGTGAGTCACTACCTGACTTGCTCGGGAGGAGCTGGGTTCCTCAACATGCGGAGCGCCCCGCCTTCTTCTTCTACAAGCGGCCACGGGCATCAGCGAGTCAGGGTTGACCACGCAACCTTGACCTACCGGCCCGCACGTCAAGGTTACGCATCAAGGCCTGAGGCCAGACGAGGCCCTCATCTAGCCTCAGGCCTTGATCTCGTCTTGAAGCTCGCACGCCGGGTCCGTACCATCGATCGCCCTACTGGAAGGCGAGCCAGTGGCAAGCGAAGCATGGAAGCCGATCGACGGCTTCGAAGGTCAGTACGAAGTGAGCGACCTTGGGCGCGTGAGGTCCATGGATCGGGTCGACCCGCGCGGGCGCCTGAGGGACGGCCGCCACCTATCCCCGTTCGCAACGCGCAAGGGCCACCTGCGCGTGGCCCTCTGCCACGGCACAGGCAACCGCAAGCTCTACATCCACCGCCTCGTCCTAGAGGCGTTCGTAGGCCCGGCCCCGGATGGCACCGAGGCGTGCCACGGCGACGGAAACCCCGCCCACAACGCCCTCGAGAACCTGCGTTGGGACTCGCGAAGCGAGAACAATCGGGATCGCGTCCGCCACGGCACGCATCACGAGGCACGAAAGACCTGTTGCCCACAAGGCCATGCCTACGATGCGAGCAACACGTACACCGACCAGCTCGGTAAGCGCTACTGCAGAGCATGTCAGCGCGCCCGCAGGGCGCGAGCGGCGGTGGCGGCATGAGCGACACCCTGGCCATCTACAGCAACCGCGACACCCTCCTCGAGATGGCCGACATGTTCGAGACTGTCGCTGCCACCTCCCCCACGCAGAGCGCGCCGGCCGGACACACCGTACCGGGCCCGCGACTCCCGCCAGGGCTGGCCGAGATCCTCGACGTCGACGAGCTCGACAGCATCCTGACCGCCATCACCGAGTGGGCCGAGTTCCTCGCCCACGTCCTCCTCGACGAGGTCGACGCTCCCGACGCCGGGACGACACCCGGACGGCTGCGATCAGTCGCCCAGCACGTCGCTCACCTGCTCGAGCACGACGACCAGCTGCTTGCCCTCGCGTTCGCCGACGACCTCGACGAGCACGCACGCACCCTCCGACACCTTGCCCGACGCGGCGTGCGCACCTACCGCACCGGCTGCGACTGCCAGGACGGGACGTGCGATGGGCAGTATGAAGTCGCCATGTCCGGCACCTACCCGCCCGCCGTCTGCCCCAGGTGCCACGACGTCGTGCCGTGGTCCGTCTGGTCCTCGTGGCCGCACAAGGACATCGTGTACGTGACCGTCGAGCACGCCGCTCGGCTGGCCGGCACCACCGTGGCCGGAGTCAAGATGCGCGCCTCACGCGGAGGCTGGCGCAAGACCGGCACCGGGCGCGAGGTCAAGTACCACGTCGACGACGTCCGAGGCGTCGACGTCACCACACACGAGAGGATCAGCGCATGAGCCTGACCGTCGGGGACCTGACCCCGCAGCACATCGGCCGCACCGTCACCATCGACGGGGCCGGCGCACGCGTCACGGGCCCGCTCTCGAACCTCCGCGTCGAGACGGACTGGATCACCGAGCAGCGCCTCGGGTCCGACGAGTCCGAGCAGGTCCCCGGACAGCAGACCATGACGCTCGCCGTCGGTGCGTGGACCACTGAGGGCCTGCCGCTCACGACGGCCGTGGAGGTTCCGTGATGTCACGGCACCGTGACAAAGCGGAAAGTCACGGCACTGTGACACGGCCGTGATGATCAGGTAGCGTGTTACTCGAGCGCGGATGACCGCGCCCAAACGAAGGTCCCGAGGTTCGCCACGGGGCCTTTTCTCATGCCCGCCAGGGCCCGCGGGCCGCGAGCCGACGACGCCACCCGTGAGAGCGAACCAGCCCTGCGGGGCCGCGAGCGGGTGTCGGCTGTACGAGTCAACCCGTTGCCGATGCGTAGCGCTAGACATCCCGGCTCTCTTACCGGTCACGTCAGCAGCAGGTGCTAGTTTCCGGCCCATGAACACCATCCTCGACTGGATCCATGCTCACGTCTCTCGGTGGCACGACACCTGGGAAGTTGTCGCTGCGCTCGGGACCGCAGTGGCGGTCATCGTCGCCCTTTTCGAACTAGTCGGACAGTCGCGCGCCCGGACGAGGGCGGAAGAACGCGAGCGCGAAGCTGCCGATCTACACGCCGCTGAGCGCGAGGCTGCCAAGGTTGAGCGGGAACGGGCCGCCATCGAACGAGAGCAATCGGCCGCTATGCGAGCAGAGCGCGATCGTCGCGCTCAGGCACTGCATGTCGTCGCATGGCTTGAGCCGCACGAGACCACCAGCTGGCAGGGTCTCGGCGGGAAGCGGATCAGCGAATTCGAGAACAAGATCTACTTCACGAACGGCTCTACTTCCCCTGTCTTCGACGTTCAAGTCCTGGTGTACGACAAGGCCACGAACCAGTACCACGATCGTGGACGGATCCCGGTACTCGCGGCAGAATCGACAAGGGAATCGTGGCTTCGAGAGCCAGAGCATCTGATATCGAGCGACACCGTTGTCGCCGAGATCCGTTTTCGCGACCTCCAAGGAAACAGGTGGCGACGACTCGAGAACGGTGAACTTCAGGAGGTCGACGAGCACGGCAATCCCTTGGGCCCGAGCTCTCCGCCTACAGCCGCGAGTGCTTACGCGGCGCCGCACACTCCCTGACGGCGTCGCCGGAACCCCGTGGCCAACCACTGGCTCAGCACGGCGAGCGACCCGACCCGTCAGGGGCACCACGTGGCAGGAGGTGGGCGGGATGCCTCGAGGCTGGTCCCCCTGCTCCCGCTGTCCCGATGTCGCACGGCCTGGTCGCTCGACCTGCGACGCGTGCCGAGCCGAGGCTGATCGGGCACGCCGACCAGCTGGCAACCCCTACTCCACCAAGGGTCACCGCCGCTTCCGGGAGGACGTGCTGGCCCGCGACCCACGGTGCGTGTGCACTGGCGACTGCGGTGCACACGCTGGCCTCTGCGCCGCGGTCTCCAACGTCGCTGACCACCACCCAGTCGAGCGCGTCGACCTAGTGGCCATGGGTCAAGACCCCAACGACCCGGACCACGGGCGCGGCGTCTGCGCCCCATGCCACGACCGCAAGACAGCCCGCACCAAGCCCGCGGGCTGGGCCGCCCGGTGAGCGTCCGAACCGGACATCACGGGCGCGCCTGACCGGCCGTTCGAGGTGGGGGGACCCCCCTGAGGGCCACCTTGCCGGAACCGCCGGAGAGGGGGATTTTCCTCTGTACGGGTTCCGGGACTCCTGGTGGTGAACACACTTCGACGCTCGACGGAAGGTCGGGCGCCACTTTCGTAGGCCGCGCAAGGCGGTGAAGAGGTGATCGTCATGCCGGGTCCTGCTCCGAAGCACCCGTCCACTCGTGCTCGCCGCAACGACCCGAAGAAGGGCTTCACCTCGCTGCCCGCTGGCGGCCGGCTGGGTGCGATCCCGCCGTGGCCGCTGCGCCCCAACCCGTTCATGACGGCCCAGCTCGAGACCGCGCGCGATCGCGTGGCCTCGCTGCAGGTCGATCTCGAGGCGGCCGAAGACGGGCGCGCTCGTGGCCGGCTCCGGCGCGAGCTGAGCAAGAACGAGATGACCGTCGCCACACTGAGCCTGCAGATCGAGCAGGCGACCGACGACGAGGTCGCCCTCTGGGACGACTTGTGGCGGACCCCGCAGGCCACGGTCTGGGAGGACTCGCACTCGAGCCGCGAGGTTGCTCAGTACGTCCGGTGGAAGGTGCTCGCCGAGCAGGGCGACCTCAAGGCTGCCGCTGAGGCACGCCAGCTCTCCGACCGCCTCGGCCTGAACCCGCTGGCGCTCACGCGCCTCCACCTGGAGATCGAGCGCGCCGACGAGGCCGAGACGCGCGGCGAGCAGCGCCGCAAGAAGGCCACCCCGCCCACGGACAACAAGCCGAAGGGTGACCCTCGCGGCACTCTTCGGGCTGTGTGACTACCTTCATCGTCCCGTCGTTCGACGAGGAACCCTGGCCGTCTCTCGGCGGTCCGATCTGCGACCTGATCGAGGAGCGTGCGGTCTTCGGGCCCGGCTCCCTCAAGGGCGAGCCTGCACGGCTGGACGACGAGAAGCGCGCCGCGATCTGGAAGGCCTACGAGGTCTACCCTCGCGGCCACGAGCTCGCGGGGCGCCGGCGCTTTCGGCGCGTGCGGATCTCGTGGCGCAAGGGCACGGCCAAGACCGAGTTCGGCGGCTGGGTCGCGTTCGTAGAGCTGCACAGCGAGGGACCGGTCCGGTTCGACGGCTGGGACGCGGACGGCAACCCCGTTGGGCGCCCGGTCCGCGACCCATACATCCCGCTCCTGGCGACCACGCAGGAACAGGTCATGGAACTCGCCTACGGCGTCCTCTACACGGTCTGCACCGAGGGACCCGACGCCGACCTGTTCGACCCCTCGCTCGAGCGAATCATCCGCCTGGGCGAGCGCGGCGCGGACGGCAAGGCCGTCCCCTTGGCCGGGTCGCCGAACGCCCGAGACGGCGCCCGGACCACGTTCCAGTACTACGACGAGACGCACCGCCTGAACTCCCCCACGGCCCTGTCGGCCTACGAGGCAATGGAAGCGAACCTCCCCAAGCGTCCGCTCGACGACCCCTGGTCGCTGGGCACCACGACCGCGGGCGAGCCAGGCAGGGGCAGCGTCGCAGAGAAGGACAAGGACGAGGCCGAGCTCATCAGCAAGGGCGAGGTCGACGAGCCCGAGCTCTTCTACTTCCACCGCGAGGCCGGGACGCACGATCCGACCACCGGCAAGGAGTACGACCTCTCGGTCATGGCCGATCGCATCGAGGCCATCCGGGAGGCGTCTGGCCCATCGGTTGCCGCCTGGTCGGACCTGCGCGGCATCGCCAAGCAGTGGGACCGCCCCCGTGCCGATCCGCGCTACCTCGAGCGAACCTGGCTGAACCGGTGGACGCAGGCCGAGGCCCAGGCATTCGACGCTCGCCGCTGGAAGGACGAACTCGCCAAGGTCGGTGCGACGATCCCGCGCCGGGTGCGCCGCAAGGTGACGCTCGGCTTCGACGGTTCGCGCTGGAAGGACACGACGGGCCTCGTCGTGACCGACATCGAGACGGGGCTGCAGCAGAGGTTCGGCCTGTGGGCCCCGGACTACGCCGACGAGTCGCCCGACGGTACCCCTGAGGTGCGGGTTCACGAGGTCAACGAGGGCGTCGACGAAGCGTTCAAGGTCTTCGACGTCGTGCGCATGTACCTCGACCCGGCACAGGGCTGGGACGAGCAGGGCGCGACCTGGGCCGGCAAATACGGCCCCAAGAAGGTGCTGTTCTTCTACACCGACTCGCGCAACCTGCGCCGCACCGCCGAGATGTGCCGGTCCTACGCCGGCGCGATCAAGGCGGGCGAAGTCACGAACGACGGCGACGAGGACCTCGCGTCGCACATCGCCAACGCGCAGAAGCGCGAGATCAAGATGGTCGACGACGAGGGCCAGCCCCTGTGGGTCATGTCCAAGGAGCGCCACGACTCGCTCAACAAGATCGACCTCGCGATGGCGGGCGGCCTGTCCTGGCAGGCGCGCCTGGACGCGATCGCGTCCGGCGTCTCGACCTCGCCCACCTACTTCTACACCGCATCGACCACTCGCCGGAGGTGAGAATGGACTCCGCCGAGATCCTCCGTCTTGCGACGCTCATGGCCGACAAGATCCGGGCCCGGCGCCCCGACATCGTCTCGAACGTGGCGTACTTCAAGGGCACCGAAGGGCGCATGCGGTTCGCGTCCGACGAGTTCCGCGACTACTTCGCTGACCGGTTCTCCGGGTTCTCGGACAACTGGTGCATGCCTGTGGCGCAGGCCCCGATCGAGCGCATCCACCAGCTCGGCATCCGACTCGACGGCAGCACCACCGCCGATGTGGAATCGGCCCGCATGTGGGAGCGCAACGAGGCAGACCGAGGGCTGTCCGAGGCGCTGATGATGATGACGGTCGCGAAGCGGTCGTTCGGCATGGTCTCGCCGTCGCCGGTCGGGGCCCGCGTCACCTTCGAGCACCCCGACTCCGCGTGCGTGATCTACGACGCGACCACTCGCCAGCGCCGCGCCGGCATGGTCGTGTGGCAGGACGAGAAGTTCGAGTACTCGGAGTTGCAGACCCCGCGGTACATCATCCCGCTCAAGCGCCCCCGCTTCATCCAGGAGAGCGGCGACAAGCACATCGCGCCGAACGCCGACGGCTGGGCGTTCGACCAGGCCCGCGAGCTCAAGGCGAACCCCCTGGGCGCGGTCCCGCTCATCGAGTTCCGCAACCAGGCGCTCCTCGACGACGAGCCCATGAGCGACATTGCTGGCGTCAAGCCGATCCAGGACACCATCAACCTGGTCTGGGCGTACCTGCTCAACGGGCTCGACACCGCGTCCCTGCCCGCTCGCATCATCAAGGGCATCGACGTCCCCAAGGAGCCGATCCTCGACCAGGACGGGCAGATCATCGGCGAGAGGCCGATCGAGCTCGACCGCCTGATCCGTGACCGCGTCATCTTCATCCCCGGTGAGGGCGACGTGGCCGAGTGGACCGCGGGCAACCTCGAGGTCTTCTCCAAGGTCATCGGTCACGCCGTCGAGCACGTCGTGGCACAGACCCGCACCCCGGCGCACTACCTGATCGCCGCGTCATCGAACACGCCCGCGACCGGGTACGAGCTCGCGGAGGCCGGCCTGGTCTCCAAGGCCGCCGAGCGCATCTCCTACGCCAACCCCTCAGTACGCGAGATCTACCGGCTCGCGGCGATCGCCGAGGGGCAGGCGGAGCGCGCGGCGCAGATCGCCGTCGGGAAGGTCCTGTGGAAGAAGCCCCAGTACCGGTCCGAGCAGCAGCTCATGGACGGGCTGCAGAAGATGCGGACCGCGGGCTTCCCGTTCCAATGGATCGCCGAGGAGTACGGCCTCTCGCCCTCGGAGGTGGACCGCGTGATGGAGATGAAGCGCACCGAGGAGCGCGACGCGACGATGGAGCAGGTCGCACGTGACCTGGCGATCTGATGGTCACGATTCCGCAGGCCACCCAGGACCACTACCGGCGGATGCAGCGCCTGCAGGTCCTCGCACTGCGCTCCTCGCGCCGCTCCTGGACCCGCGTTGACTGGCGCCACCTCTCGCAGTCCTGGGCGCCCGTGGTGGCTCGCGAGCTCGAGCCGCTCATGTCCGGGATCCAGGTGCAGGCCGCTGCGACCGGGGCGTCCTACGGCGCCCTGACGCTCGCCGAGCAAGGCTCCTGGGTCGCGCCCGAGGCGTTCGTTGACCCGCGAGCCTTCGGCGGGTACGCCGCTGACGGACGCTCGCTCGACGGCCTGCTCTTCTCGCCCATCACGAGCGTGAAGACATGGATCGCCGACGGACGCTCGGCCTCCGAGGCGCTCGCCATGGGCGGCCGGGCGCTCGACACGATCGTGCGCACGGTCGTCGCTGACGCCGGGCGTCAGGCGGCCGGGATCGACACGGCCTCGCGCAAGAGCGTCGGGTACGTGCGGATGCTCAACCCGCCCTCGTGCTCGCGCTGCGTCGTCCTCGCCGGCCGCTTCTACCGCTGGAACGCCGGCTTCCGCCGGCACCCGCGCTGCGACTGCGTGCACGTCCAGTCTGCCGCCGGGTCCACGCAGGCCGCGCTCGACGAAGGGCTCATCTCCGACCCCTACGACTACTTCCGGGGCCTGCCGAAGGACGAGCAGAACAGGATCTTCGGCGAGCACGAGGCCGCCGCGATCCGCGACGGCGGCGACATCTTCCAGGTCATCAACTCCAAGCGCGGCCGACAGGGCTCCTTCACCACCGAGGGCACCGGCCGTCGCGGCAACGCGTCGACCGTCCTGCGGCCCGGTCAACGGCGCATGACGCCCGAGACGATCTACCGCCTCAACCCCAACCGCGAGGACGCCCTCAAGGCGCTGCGCGACCAGGGCTACATCCTCCCCGGCGGCCAAGTCCCCACGGGCTCGTTGCGCGGACGCGTCGAAGGCTTCGGGCAGATGGGACGCGGCGGGACACGCAAGGCCGCATCCGCCGCCGTCGAGGAGGCCCGCAGGACGGGCGTCCGTGACCCGCGGTCCCGCTACACGATGACCACCGCCGAGCGGCGCCTAAGCGACGCCGAGCAGCGCTACCAGATGGTCCTCGAGGGCCGGAACCCGTTCGCCTCCCCCGGCTTCGGGAACACCCCCGACCCTCAAGGGCTGGGCCTGAACACGGTCGGCGCATCGCGCGGACCCCTCACCCCACAGATCGCCGCCATGGTCGAGACCGACTACCGGCGCTGGCTCGCCACCGGCGGCCAGAAGTTCGCAGCCTGACGCCGCAAGGGCTCAGGACCTCCCCCTCTCGCAAGGAGAGACATGCACCCGATCCGCACCCGCGCGCACCTGCGCCGGCTCATGTTCATCACGGACACCGACGCCTCGGGCGGCGGATCCACCGACACAAGCGGCGCCGACGTCGACGAGCCGACCGACGACACCGACACAGGGTCCGGCGACAGCACCGACCAGGAGGCCGACACGGTCAACTGGCAGGAGAAGTTCGAGGCCCAGCAGAAGATCAACCGCGACCTCGAGCGCAAGGTCAAGGGCGAGGCCGGCACGCTGCAGGTCAAGCTCGACGCCCTCCAGGCCAAGCTCGACGGCACGGAGGCCGAGCACGCCGAGACCCTCAAGTCCCGCCAGACCGAGGAGGCCGCGCTCGCGAAGGCGAACGAGCGCATCCGCAAGGCCGAGGTCCGCGCCGCCGCCGCCGGGAAGCTCTCCGACCCGGCCGACGCTCTGAAGTTCCTCGACCTCGAGCAGTTCGAGGTCGGGTCCGATGGCGAGGTCGACACCTCCGCCATCAACGAGGCCCTCGAAGGTCTCGTGAAGTCCAAGCCGTACCTCGCCGCGCAAGGTGGCAGCGGCGTCACGTTCGAGTCCCCCGGCGCCCATCGCAAGGAGCGCGCTGGACAGGTCACGCAGGCCGAGCTCGACCGCATGACGCCCGACCAGATCAACGCCGCACGCGCCGAGGGTCGACTCAACGACCTCCTCGGCATCAAGCCCTAGACCCTGAGGAGGGTTCCCCATGGCCATCACCAAGTTCATCCCGAAGATCTGGTCCGCCGCGCTGCTCAAGGCGCTGCGCAACCAGCTCGTGTACGCCCAGCCCGGCGTCATCAACCGCGACTACGAGGGCGAGATCGCCCGCGCGGGCGACACCGTCCACATCACCTCGTTCGTCGACCCCGCGGTCCGCGCGTACACCCGCAACGGCACGATCACGTGGGACCTGCTCACCGACACCCAGCAGTCGCTCGTCATCGACCAGCAGAACTACTTCGCGTTCAAGGTCGACGACATCGACAAGCGCCAGGCCATCGACGGCTTCGTCGAGGAGACCACGACCGGTGCGTCGTACAACCTCTCGGCCGAGGCCGACGAGTACGTCGCGACCACGATCGCGGCCGGCGTCGACGCGGGCAACGCCCTCGGCGCCGTCACGGTCGCGACTCCCGCCGACGCCTACGACCTCCTGGTCGAGTTCCGCACCAAGCTCAAGCGGAGCAACACCCCGGACGCCGGCCGGTACGCGGGCGTGTCCCCCGAGTTCTACGGGCTCCTGCTCCGCGACGACCGCTTCATCCGCCTCGACGCCTCGGGCACGACCGACGGGCTGCGCAACGGCGTCGTTGGGCGGGCCGCCGGCTTCGACATCCTCGAGGCCAACACGGTCCCCGAGGCCGCGGGGGTCCAGACCATCATCGCGGGCCACTCGATCGCGACGACCTACGCCCAGCAGATCCTCAACACCGAAGCGCTGCGGCTCGAGAACACGTTCGGCGACGGCATCCGTGGCCTGCACGTGTTCGGGGCGAAGGTCATCCGCCCCAAGAACCTCACGTCCGCTCTCGTCACCATCTCCTGACCGAAAGGGTCGAACATCATGCCGCTCTACAAGGCACGCCACGGCAAGGACAAGAACGGGAGCGTCATCTACGGCGCCCCCTTCGCCTACGAGCCGAAGAACCCCGACGGCCCCGCCGCAGAGAACGCCGCGGCCAAGGTCGAGGCAGGGCTGTGGGTCGAGGTCGAGCCCGCCGAGAAGCCGCTCGAGAAGCGCACGGCGGGCGACCTCAAGGCCTACGCCACCGAGCACGACATCGACCTCGGCGAAGCCAAGACCAAGGCCGAGATCCTGGCCGCGATCCTCGCGGCCGAGCCCAAGCAGGACTGACAAGGGAGGCCACCGTGGCACTAGCACCGCTCGCGACGGTGGCCGACCTGTCGGCCCTCGGGATCGACACCACGAACACCGCACTCGTGGACTCGCTGCTGACCTCCGTGTCGGCAGCGGTCCGCGACGCGGCGGGCGTCCCGATCAGCCGCACCGTCTCGACCATCACCATGTGGACCGAGGCATCACGGCGCATCGAACTCCCCGCACGCCCCGTCCACTCCGTCACGGACGTCACCCTCGACGGCGAGCCCGTCACGGACTACGTCGTGCGTGGCTCGTCGCTGTGGCGCACCTGCCTGTGGCAGGCGCACAACGCCATCCCGGGCGAGCTCACGCTCACCTTCGACCACGGCCTCGACGAGGTGCCCGCCGACATCGTCAAGATGGTCTGCACGTTCGTCGCCGCCGGGCTCAACGAGGTCCGGGAAGGCATCGGCGAAGGCCGCGGCCTGTCCTCGGAGCGCATCGACGACTACCAGGCGTCGTTCACACGCGGCGACGACGAGCTCGTCGACAAGACCGAGCTCCCCGAGCGCACCCGGCGCAGGCTCCGGCAACGCTTCGGCGGTGCCAGCGCCACGGTCCTCGGAACGACACGATGAGCGCCGGCGGCGCGATCGCCCGCGGTCGCCGCATGGCCGAGCGGCTCATGGTCGACACCTGCCTCGTGCAGCGCGTGGTCGGCGAGACGACGAACGAAGAGACGGGCGCCGTCGAGCCGCTGCTCGAGACCGTGTACTCGGGCCCGTGCAAGCTGCAGAACCAGTCCCAGTACGAGATGGGCGCTGAGGCCGGCGGGCACATGTCTGTCGAGCAGCGCTCCCTCGTGCACTTCCCGGTCGGCTCTTTCCAGGTCAGGCATGGGGACCTGTGCACCTTCACGGCCTCCGTCGCCCCCGGCGTCGCTGGCCAGAAGTACCGCCTGCAGGGCGAGACGCCGTACCGGACGTTCGAGACCGCGTACCGCGTGTACGCCGTGCAGGAGGTGGCCTGATGTTCGACATCGACGTCTCCGAGCTGCGTGCGCTCGCGACTGACCTCGGCAAGATCCCGACGCGTCTCCTGCCCGATGCAGGCGCGATCGTGAAGCGGGGCGCGCAGAACGTCAAGGAGCACATGGCTGCTGACCTCACGGCGTCCAGGAGCTTCCGTGGTGCCGCAGGTTCGGTCTCCTACGACTCGGACTATCGCCCTGGCCTGGTCCAGTACGAGGTCGGTCCGGACAAGGCTCGCCGCGGCGGCGCTCTGGCGAACATCGCCTACTTCGGTGGCGCGAACGGCGGCGGTGGGACGGTCGACATCGACGCCCCGCTAGCCGCTGAGGAGCCGCGTCTGACGTCCGCGATCGACAAGCTGCTGGACGGTCTGCTGTGAGCGTCCGGGTGCTGGCCCAGGCGTTGCGGGCCCTGGCTCCGGTGGGCGTGAGCGTCCACGTCGGCGAGACGTCCCCCAGTCCGACACTGCCGTGGGCCGTCCTGAACTTCGCGGCACCTGGCGTCTCGGAGCGCTCGCTCGCGTCCGCTCCCCTAGCCGGTCCTGCCCGCCTGCTGGTGACGATTGCCGGGGCGACTGAAGACGCGGTCCTGATCGTCCTCGAGAAGATCCTCGCGGCCTACGAGGGTGCACGTCCTGTTACTGACGGCTGGCAGTGCTCGCCGCTCGAGCAGGTCGGTGACGTGAAGATCTTCCCTGACGACGTCGTGGTCGCGTCCGTGAACCGGCGCGTGGTCGTCGGCAAGGTGACGTTCGAGACCACGGTCGCCCGCACCGCCTGACCTCACCCCATCAGCCCCAGCGTGCCGCGCATGGGGCCCATTCCGATGCCCAGGAGGCACGCATGACCAGCTGGAAGCGAGTCCGCGACACGACGACGGGCCACCAGTACGACGTCGACGAGCGCCTGCCGCTCGCCGAAGGCGTGGAGCTTGTCAAGGGCGCCCCCGTCCTCTCCGGCCGTGGCGCCCGACCGCGCCCCGCCAAGCCGCGCCGCACTCTCGACGCGGCCGTCCAGACCGCCCGCGAGAAGCGGGCATCCCAGACCAGGGACACCACACCCACCCCCGTGCCGGACGACCCGGCCAACTCGAAGGAGTAGCCCCATGGCTGGAGAAGTCCCCCCGGGCAGCGTCGCTGACGGCAACATCATGGCCCTCTGGGTCCCCGCGCTCGCCGACCCGTCCAAGCCGAAGGTCACCGAGTGCACCGCGGCCGGCGTCGTCGACCTCTCGTGCTACCTCACGAAGGACGGCCTGAACCTCGGTGGCGACGAGCAGACCATCACCGACGACCGCCTGTGCTCGACGCAGACGTTCGAGGCGCCGGGCACGTACACCGACACGCTCGACGTCGTCTACGTGTACGACGCCCAGTCGGCGCTCCCCGCGGACAACGGGGCGCACCTGACCCTCAAGCACCTCACACCGGGCTACATCGTGCTCCGCTACGGCCTGCCCTTCGAGGAGGCCCCCGAGGCAGCGCAGGTCGTGGACGTCTTGACGGTCTCGTGCGGCGTCCAGCGCAAGCAGGCGCCGGAGGCCAACGCGAAGCTCAAGATCGGTCAGAAGATGCACGTCACGAACTCGACGCACCGAGACGTGGCTCTCGCAGCCTGACCCAAGACCCCTGCCGGCGCGCGGATCCCCTGGTCTGGGCGCGCGCCGGCAGGCTCACCACTCACCCAGACCGCGACCCCAGACCAGGGAGATCACCATGCCCATCGCCGTGAAGCGAGCGCGCCGGACCGTGAAGTTCTGCGCCGACCTGTCCACCCAGGCCGAGTACGACCGCGCGACCGCCGCGCTGACCGAGGCGCAGCGCGCCGACGGCCAGATGCTCAACTCATCGCCCGTCACGCGTGACGCAGCGGCTGAGGTGCAGGCACTCGAGGAGCGCATGAAGGCCGCCACGATCGACTTCGAGATCGAGGCCCAGCGCCGCGACAAGTGGCAGGCGTTCGAGGCCGCACACCCCCCGCGCGAGGGCGACAAGACCGACGAGCAGTTCACCATCGACATCTCCTCGCTCGACGAGGTCATCGCCCGGTCGATCGTCGCGATCACCGACCACGAGGGGAACGAAGTCGACTTCGACCCGCGCACCGAGTGGGCCGAGCTCGCGGACGAGATGAGCGATGGGCAGTGGCAGGACTTCGCCATGGCCGTCCTGGCCGTGAACCGCGGGGTGAAGGGCGCCCCTTTCTCGCAGGTCGCGTCGCGCGTGATCCGGGCCTCCGCGACCGACTAACTCTCGCGCGGACGCTCGGCATCTCGTACAAGCGGCTGTCCGGCTGGGAGCCGGTCACGCACTACGAGTACGACGATGCCGGGCGTCTCGCGTCCTCACGGCCTGATGTCGAGTGGGACGAGGACCAGGCCTCCTGGATGCTCGCGCTTGCCGAGTACGAGGACGGCCTGTGCCCTCGCTGCGGGATGCCGCGGGAGATCTGCCAGGCCCGCGAGACCGAGGGCCGCGTCACCGTGCCCCCGCCGTCGCGCTGCCACGTCACGACCGCGATCCTCGGCGCCCAGAAGGGCTACGCCGAGAACGAGCACCCAGGCGCGCTGCTCTTCGGGGCGAGCGTCAACACGCCTCCTGGATCCTCGCTTCCGTGAGGAAATAGGCCGTCGCGGCGTCGTCGCTGCTGCTCGAAGCGGCCCAGAGCATCGCCGCATCGTCCAGGTC
Organism: Oerskovia sp. Root918; assembly: GCF_001428945.1. Lineage (NCBI taxonomy): Bacteria > Bacillati > Actinomycetota > Actinomycetes > Micrococcales > Cellulomonadaceae > Oerskovia > Oerskovia sp. Root918. Next base: position 402,862 of record NZ_LMJG01000013.1, on the reverse strand, counting down.
CGTCGCGAGCTCGTCGTCGGTCGCGAGGCTCGCGGCCGACCGCAGGACATCGCCAAGGCTGGCGGAAGCCTCCCTATGAGCAGCCTTCGCCTGCTCGGACAGGTCGGCGTCCGGCCCAAGGAGCGCATCCCGCGCATCCCGTGCAGTCCTAGTCGCCTCAGTGAACGCGGCGCAGGCGGCGGCGTCGCCAGAGTCCTGACTCGAACATCCGGTCAAGGCCAGTGCCGCCAAGGCCACCGCAGCCACGCGCTTTCTCATGCCTCACATCTAACTCCATGCCGCTGATCCCCGGGAGGTTGAAATGGCCGACCGGTCGATCACACTCAAGGTCGGGGCGAACGTCCAGGGGGCCCTGAACGGGCTCAAGACGCTCGCGCAGGCGACGCAGGACCTGGGGACCCGCACGTCGAGCTACATCGAGCGCAACGAGCAGGGCATCAACACGCTCTCGAACGGGTTCGCGGTGGCTGGCGCAGCGGCGACTGGGTTCGCGTTGCTCGCGGTCAAGAAGTTCTCGGACTTCGACGCGGCGATGTCGTCCGTGAAGTCGTCGGGAGCAGACGCCGCGGGGAGCATCGATGCGCTGCGCGATGCCGCGATCGACGCGGGTGCGGACACCGTCTTTTCCGCGACCGAGGCAGCGGGCGCGATCGAGGAACTCGCCAAGGCCGGCGTCTCGGCGTCCGACATCCTGTCCGGCGGACTCAAGGGATCGCTCGACCTCGCGGCCGCGGGGAGCATGGGCGTGGGAGAGGCCGCCGAGTACGCGTCGATCGCCATGACGCAGTTCAACCTCAAGGGCAAGGACGTCGGACACATCGCCGACCTCCTCGCCGCCGGTGCTGGCAAGGCGATGGGCGAGGTCTCCGACCTCGGCCAGGCGCTCAAGCAGGGCGGACTCGTCGCGGCCCAGACCGGCCTCACGCTCGAGGAAACGACGGGCACTCTCTCGGCGTTCGCCGCAGCGGGCCTGCTCGGCTCAGACGCGGGCACCTCCCTCAAGACCATGCTCCAGCGGCTCTCCGCCCCCTCGGGCGAGGCCGCTGGGCTCATGGAGGAGCTCGAGATCTCTGCCTACGGCGCAGGCGGAGAGTTCGTTGGCATGACGAACTTCGCTGGCCAGCTGACGCGCGCGATGGGCGACATGACCCCGGCCGCGCGGCAGGCTGCGATGGCGACGATCTTCGGCGCCGACGCCGTCCGTGCGGCTGGTGTCATCTACGACCAGGGCGAGGGCGGGATCCGCGACTGGATCTCCGCGGTCGACGACCAGGGCTACGCGGCTGAGACCGCTGCGACCAAGCTCGACAACCTCAAGGGCGATCTCGAAGGCCTCGGCGGCTCCCTCGAGACCCTGTTCATCCAGTCCGGGTCCGGGGTCAACGACGGCCTGCGCTCCATCGTCCAGGGCACCGACGCCGTCGTCGACAAGCTCGGCGAGATCCCCGCTCCTGTCCTCGGCGCCGTCACGGCGATCGTCGGCACGGGCGGCCTCGTCGCACTCTCGATCGCTGGCATGGGCAAGATGGCGATCGCGATCAACAACGCCAAGGTCGCATTCGATGGACTTGGCCGCTCGGCCAAGGTCGCCAGCGTCGCAGCCGGGGTAGTTGGCCTCGCCGTGGCCGCGGCGGCCATCGGGTTCGCGCACTGGGCCCAGAAGGCAGCAGAGGCCCGCGCGTCGACCGACGCATTCAAGGGGACACTTGACGAGCTCGGCCGAGCGACCGACTCGACGATGTCGCGGATCAACGACATCCTCTCGCAAGACCGCGACACCTGGATGCCCAACTTCCTGGAGTCGGCTGACTCCTACATCCAGACCGCCGAGAAGATGGGCCTCACGACCGAGGACCTTCAGGGCTACCTCCTCGGCGAGGCGGACGCCGTCAAGACCGTCACCGCTGCCTACGAGGAGTACGAGAAGCGCGGGAAGGAGGGTCGGATCGCGGGCCGCGATGCTGACGCGGCGATGAAGATGATCAACGGTCTCGAGCTTGAGGCCGAGAACCTTGCGCGCGCAACGACCGAGACCGAGCGCAAAGCCGAAGCGGACAAGATCGCCGGCGTCGCAACCAACGAGCTCACTGCCGCCACGGTCGAGTCGACCTACGCCACCGCGGCCCAGGTCACGACGCTTGAGGACGCGATCAGCGGGCTTTCGACGCTCGCCAACATGGCCCTGGCAGCGCGCGACTCCCAGCGCGGGTTCGAGGCTGCCGTCGATGCTGCGGAGGCCGCGCTCAAGGAGAACGGCGCGACGCTCGACATCACGACCGAGAAGGGCCGCACGAACCAGGCGGCTCTCGACGGGATCGCCGCAGCGAACCTTCGTCTGGTCGAGGACATGCAGAAGAACGGCGCCACGCAAGGCGAGGTCCAAGGCGCTGTGCAGCGGTCGCGAGACGAGTTCTTGCGCATGGCCGGACAACTGGGGATGACGGCCGGCGAAGCGAACGCCCTCGCGGACGAGCTTGGCCTGATCCCGGGCAACTACGAGGCCAAGGTCACGGTTCACACCGGTGAGGCGCTCCGCCAGATCCAGGCCGTGCAGAGCGCGATGTCGTTCCTCAAGGACAAGACGATCGACGTCACCGTGCGCCAGCACGCGTACAACAACGCTGCGACCGCATCGCAGGTCGTCGAGGGGCGCGCGTCAGGTGGCCCTGTGAGGGGCGGCGAACTCTATCTCGTGGGCGAGGAGGGGCCCGAGCTCCTCGTGATGCCGCGCTCGGGGACAGTCGTCAACGCACGAGACACCGCCGCCGCAATCGGCGACCTTGGGGGGCGCAACACGAACGCCCCCGCGCAGGCGCTCCAGTCTCCGCAGTTCGCGTACTCGGTACCCGCACAGTCGACTGCCGCCCTTTCCCCGTCCCTCGATCTCACCGGCCTGCGGCTCGTGGGGACGCTCATGGTCAACGGGATGGAGGCGCGCATGGAAGCGGTCGCGGTTGGCGTCGTGGATGCGCGTGATCGGTCGTCGGCTGGGTCTCGGTCGACTCGTGGGAGGGAGTGGTGATGCGCACGAACCTCGTCCGCAACCCGTCGTTCGAGGTGGATCTGACCGGCTGGGGAACCGTTGCTGGTGCGCAGATCCGCGCGACCGCCTACGGCACGCAAATGTGGGCCGGATTGGGCCTTCGCTCGGGGGGCTCGATGCTCCAGGCGACCTCCGACGGAACGAACGCCTACCTCACGACGCAGCAGGCCACCGGGCAGGGGTTCGCTGTTGCGCCGGGGCAGTGGGTCGGCGTCTCGGCGCTCGTCGCCTCGGACATCCCCGCGCCGGGCCGCGTCCGTGTGGACGTCCAGTGCGAGGGCACGGCGACGACCTACCACGCAGAGCCTGTGAACAGCCCGTCAACGTTCTACGCGGGTCGACGAGTTCACTACGCGTTCCAGGTCCCGGCCACCGCAGCGACGGCCCGCGTTCGGGTTCAGGGGTTCTCTGGCAGCACCGCGCTTCTCGCTGCGACGAACCGCATCTGGGCCGACAACATCATCGCGTCCGTGGCCGCCACGCAGGCCGAAGCCCTGGCCGCGGTGACCCCGTACTTCGACGGCGATACCCCGGACACGGTGGACCTGACGTACTCCTGGTCGGGGGCTGCGCACGCGTCGACGTCGCTTGCGACGGCGACGCCGGGGCTGCGGGTGGAGCGCCTGCCGGACGCCGGCGCCCCGCAGGCCGGGATCACGGTGACGGGTCTGGCGCCGTCGTCTGAGTCGGTGATCAGCGTGCAGGTCTCGTGGGACGACGGGCGCTCGTGGCACGGGGTCCGCGGCGCCGAGCGCGTCACGGTGACCGGTGGTGACTTCTTCCGCGATCACGTGCCACCGCTCAATGTCGCGGCCCGCTACCGGCTCGTCGTGCACACCGGGGCCCTGACGCCCCTGCGACTCGAGGACTCGATCACGATCGAGTCCGACTACGCATGGATCCAGGACCCCCTCAACCCGCGGGGCGCCGTCCAGGTCGAGTGCGTGCGCACCGGCGCCGGGCTCATGCTCATGACCGGCACCGCCGCGCGCATCCTGCGCCGCCAGGCCGTGGACCTCACCACCGTCGAGGGCGCCCGCTACCCCGTCGCATCCGTCGGAGTCCGGCAAGCGCCCTCGGGTATCCCGCTCGCGCTCCGCGCGATCGCAGCATCCCAGGGCACGCTCATCAACACCATGCGCGACCTGCTCGACTCCTCGGGCCAGGTCGTCATCCGCGGCCTGCCGGTCGCCATCCCACTCGACGCCGTCGCCCACGTCACCACGGGCGACGTCGAAGAGATCCCCGTCATCGGCGGCCTCCTCGGCTTCCGCAACGACTGGGAGCTCAGCGTCACGCAGGTTCGTCCGACGTCGATGCGGATCACGATCCCGTGGTGGACCTACGACCAAGTCCGGGCCCTGTGGTCGCCGCGCACCTACGACGCCGTCAAGGCTGCCCGGCCGGGCGACACGTACATCGACTGGTCCAGAGACCCGGAGGTCCCCTGATGCGCGTCGAGTCCCTTGACCTGGATGCGGAGATCGCTGGCACGACGCAGGGTGACCGTCTCGAGGTCCATGCCTGGCGCGGCGGCGTGCTGGTCGCGCAGGACCTGGATGTCTCGGACTGGTCACTGGCCCATGATGCGGACCGGCAGGTCCAGGGACAGGCCACGATCACGGTCGGCGACCCAGACGGGACGCTCGCGCCCTGGGGCATGTCAGACCCGCTCGGGCCCGGCGGGTCACGCCTGCAAATCACGTGGGTCTCGGGCCTGTCTGGGAGCCGGGTCCCGCTGGGCTGGTGGCGGATCCGTCGCCCGGACCCGCAGGAGACCTGGCAGGCCTACAACTCGAGCGGGACGTTGATGCGGGTCGCGGGTGGTGGGTCGGTCACGGTCCAAGCAGACGAAGAGACCTCAACCGCGGTCATGAGCCGGCTCGACGCGGAGGTCGTTACGGCGCCGACGTGCGTTGCTGAGGTGCGGCGCCTGCTGCAGGACGTGTGCCCAGTGGTCGCGCTCGAGGGCGTGATCGATGGTCCGGTGCCCGGGTCGCTGGTGTACGGCGACGGGCGCTTGGACGCCGTCGAGGACCTGCTTGCCACGATCAACGCGACCTACCGGATGGGCCCCGACGGCGCGATGGAGATCGTGCCAGTGGCGGGGATCGGCCCGGTATGGACGCTCGCTGGCGGCGAGGACGGGGTCCTGGTCCAGACCGTGCGGTCGCTGTCGGACGACGGGGTCTACAACGCGGTCATCTCCACCGGGCAGACCCCCGAGGGTTCGCCGCTCGTGGGCCGCGCGGTCATCGCGTCCGGGCCCCTGGCCTGGGGCGGCCCGTTCGGGAAGGTCCCGCTCTACCACCGCTCGATCGCGACCACGCAGCTGGGCGTGCAGGCCGACGCGCAGTCAACCCTGGACGCCCGCGTGGCCTCGGGCGAGGTCGACCTGGCGGTCACCTGCCTGACCCACCCGGCCCTGCAGCTCAACGACCGCGTGATCGTGATCGCCGCGACCACGGCAGGTGACCAGGCACTGGAAGGGCGGGTGGTCGGGATGCGCATGACCTCGGCAACCTCGGACGCAGGCACCACCCCCTCCAAGACCATGAGTCTGCGGGTGCGGGTCAGCGTCCAGACGTTGGAGTCGATCGCGGCCCGGGTGCGCCGTGGGTGACCTGTCGGTCGTGCGGCTCAAGGCCGGCATCGTCCAGGCCGCGGCGAACGGTGCCTTCACGGTGAACGTCGACGGGTCCTCGCCACCAGTGTCCTGGCCGGCCGGTTACATCCCCACCGGCGGCGACGCCGTCCGGGTCCTGCTCGTCGACGGTGAGGCCCACGTCCTGGGCCCGGTCGTCACGGCTGGCAAGCGGCCCCTGACCGGGACCGTGTCCGGTGCTGCGTCCTCGGGCACCGTGCCCGTCACCACCACCGCAGGAGTGATGCGCTGCCGGTACGTCGGGACCGCACCAGCGATCGGCGCCCTGGTGCGCCTGGACTGGCAGTCCACCTCGCCGTGGATCTGGCCCTCGGCCGCAGCAACCGTCCCGACCCCCGACCCCGGCACAGGCACCCCGCCCCTACCACCGCCCGTGCAGTCCACGGGGACGCTGACCATCACCGCCACCGACTCCGGGTCCTGGCAGGTCGGCGGCACGTGGGGATGGGCCGGAAACGACGTCATCCAATGGCGCTTCGGCAGCAACCGCGAGAATCGGGGCGCGTGGTTCTACGGCAACGGCGCCGCCCAACTCGCCGGCGCCACGATCACCGGCGCCCGGATCCGGCTCGGGGCACGCCTACGCATCGGGTCCTACAACGCAGCCCAGACCCTGCACCTGTACCGGCACACCAACCCCGCCCGGCCCGCCGGCGACGTCGCCCGCGTCGCGGGACCCCACGACATCAACCTCGCCCCGAACTCCGAAGGTGGATGGGTGCCCATCCCCACCGCTTGGGGGCAGGCCCTGATCGCCGGGGGCGGCATCGCCGTCACCGGATCCCCCTACGTCGGCATCACCGGTGTCGACGCCGACCCTGCCTCCGGGCAGCTACAGCTCGACTGGAGGCGCTAACCATGGCGACCACACCCACCGGCCTCATCGTCCCGGCCGGCACCGACGTCTTCGACCCCGACGGCGACATGCGCGACCTCGCCGGATCCCTCGAGGGCCGCATCATCGTCCCCGTCGCGAACACCACCGACCGCGCCACCCTGGCCGCCGCAGTCTCCCCGACCCCGACCGAGCCCCTCTACGCCCACCGCATCGACGCCCCGGCCGGGCGCGAGCTCGAACGCACCCTCGACGGGACGAACTGGCGCCCGGTCGGGGCCCGCATCGACATCGCAGGCACCACCTCGCCCGACGCCTGGATCAAGGCCGGCGACGTCGTGGCCCCGACCAACGCCGGCGGCGACGGTCAGATCGTCTTCGCCGAGGCGTTCCCAGTCCAGATGTACACCGCGATCCTGACCGACGCGACCGACAAAGACGTCCTGGGCCCCGTCCTGATCAAGTACACCGCCGTCAGCAGCGACCGCACCCGCATCACCTTCCGCGCCTACAGCTCCTCCGGCGTCCCTCTGGCGAACTCCGCAGGCCTGCGCATCGCCTACATCGCAATGGGCCGGTGAGCCCATGACGCCCCCACCCGCTGGCACCCCCTGGTGGGCCTGGCTGCTCGCCGTCGTCCTTCTGGCGCTAATCGCCAGCGGGACCACCGTGCTGGCTCAGCGCCCGATGCAGCGAAAGCTCGACGCGGTCGCGGTCGATGCCCGCGAGGCCCGCGAGCAGACCGCGAACGAGCACGCGGACGCCGAGTACCCGAACCTGCGCGACGAACTCACCGCCGTGCACGAGACGCTGCGTGACGTCGCGGCTGGCCAAGGGCGCCTCGAAGAGGGCCAGAAGCGCCACGACTCCGAGATCGGCGGGATCCGCCACACCCAGCGCCAGCAGACCGACGCCCTCGCCCGACTCGACGAACGCATGGAAGGCCGCGACGCCGAGCAACGCCGCGAGCACGCCGTCCTGGCCAAACGCCTTGACGACCACCTCGACCCCACCAACTGACCCACCCCGCCCGGGCCCCGATACGCACAACGTCGGGGCCTTCGTCATGCCAGGAGGCACCCATGTCGTGGCACCGCCCCAACGCCCCCAGCGGGCCGATCACCAGCCCCTTCGGTCCACGTGGGCCGATCGCGAACGCCCCTAACGCGTCCCGCAACCACCTCGGCGTCGACCTGCGCGCCGGAACCCTCGGCGTCACCAGCGACATCTACGCCGCAACCGCTGGCACGGTGCGCCGCATCTACAAGACCCCGCTCAACGCGTGGGTCCTCGAGCTCGACCACGGCAGCAAGGTCTGGACCCGGTACGCGCACATGCAGCGAGTCGGGATCGCCGTCGCCGTTGGCGCGAAGGTCGTCGGCGGGCAGCGCGTCGCCGCCGCCAGCAACTCCGGCGCCCCAACGGTGCACCTGCACTTCGAGGTGCTCATCAACGGCGTTCAGGTCGACCCCGTCTCGTACCTACGGGCCCGCGGCATCGACCTCACCACCACGACCGTCGCCAAGCCCGGCGGCGGCACCGGCGGCCCGATCACTACCCCCACCATCCCGGGCCGACCAGCCCCCATCACCCCGGAGGACGACATGGACGCAGCACAGAACGCAGCCCTGGCCGACATCTACTCCAAGGTCCCCAGGATCCTGCAGATCCTCGAGGCCTTCGACCCTCAGCGACCGCGCCTGGTCGAGGCGGCCGACCGCGTCATGGGCGTCCTGCCCAACCTGCGCACACCCGACGGGCGCGTCGCGACCGTCCTGACCACCGCGGAGGGCCAGATCCTGCGCGACGACATCGCCGCCTCCACCGCCCGCGCCGTGGCCGAGACGTCCAGCGCGTTCCACCAGCTCGTCGCGCGCGTCGACGGCATCGAGACCGGCGAGATCGACATCGACCACCTCGCGACCGCACTGCGCACCACCCTCGGCGACGCCGTCGTCGAGGCCCTCGCAGAACGACTCAAGGGAGCCTGACCATGGCCGACAACGGACGCCTGCCCCCGAGCGAGCTCGCCGCCCTGTTCTATGCCTCCAACCACCGGCTGCGCCCCGACGCCGCCCGCTCCTGGAACCGCGTCAACGCCGCCTTCCGCTGCAGGACCGGCATCAACATCGACCTGTCCGACTCCTACCGGTCCTACGACGACCAGGTCGCGATCTTCCTCGACCGCTACCAGACCACCTACATCGAGTACGCCCCCGGGCGCACCGACCGGCGCGTGTGGAACGGGACCGCGTACTGGCGCAAACCCGGCACCTCCGCCGCCGCCATCCCCGGCACCTCCAACCACGGCTGGGGCCTGGCAGTCGACGCCGACGGCCTCGGCGGCTTCGCCGGCTACTACTACGCGATCTTGACAGCCGTCGCCCCCCGCCACGGCTGGAACAACGAAGCAGGCAAGACGATCGACGAACCCTGGCACTGGGAGTACTTCCCCAGCGCCGACACCCACCCCGAAAGGAACGACATGGCACACCTCATCAAGGGCAACCTGTCCCCCGCGATCTACGTCCTGGAACCCAGCACCGGCCTGCGCCGCTACATCACCAGCACCGAGTACACCGTCTACACCGACCAGGGCTCGTCCTTCACCACCATGCCTCAGGCCGAGTTCGACGCCATCCCCAAGGCCCCCGGCTCCCGCTGAGAAAGGACTCACCCATGACCACCACTCCGACCCAGCAGGCCTACCCGGTGCGTGCATCCCGGCGCACCGCGGTCCAGAACGCCCTGTCCGTCATCCTCGTCCTCGGGGTCGTCGCCCCGATTGTCGCGGCAATCCTGCACGAGGAGCTCTCCGGGTACCTGCCCGAGGCGTGGCTCGCGTGGGTCATTGGCGCGGCTGCCGTCCTCGCCGCGGTCTCGGCGGCCATGGCGCGGATCATGGCGATCCCCGCCGTCGACGCCTGGCTGCGCCACCTCGGCCTGTCCTCCACCCCGCTCCAGACCTCCAGTACCCCGCCCGGCGTCCTGCAGCGCGGCGACCACGTCACCATCGCGGCCACCGGCCAGGGCGGCAGGGTCTTCTACGTCGAGCAGCGCGAGGACGGCTGGCACTACGGCGTCCAGCTCGACGGCTCCGACTTCGTCGCGATGTTCCGCCCGGACGACCTCACCTGACCCGTGCATGACGAAGCCCCGCCCTCCTTCGGGAGGGCGGGGCTTCGTTGCGTCCTAGACCAGGGCCGAGTTCTCGCTGTCGGCACGGAGCGAGAGAGATGGTTTCTCCCAGCCCTCCGTGATGCAGTGGGCCGCGTGCAGCGCAGTACGGAGATCACTGTGGAACTTGTCGATCTCCGGGTCCGCCTCGTCGGCGCCGAATACCGTGAAGGTGGCCTTTCGCTGCGTGATGCTGGCGCTGAAGTCGATGTCTTCCCGACCGATCTTCTCGAGTTCGTCGAGGACCGAGTCGAGGAAGTCCTCGAACTGCTCGTCGCTGCCATCAGCGTCCTCGAAGGTGCAGATCACATCGATGTTCATCTGCTACTTCCTCCTTCCTTCCAACAGGTGTCCCGCTTGAGCTTCCCGCGCAGATTGCGCGGATAGTTCGGATCCGACGGCGTACAAGCGATGGTCTTGATGTGCTTGTCGATGCAGCCGCACTTGGCCTTGAAGTGCTTTCGCCCCTTCTCGACCACCCAACCTTGAGCCTCGAGCGATCGAATGATCTCCTCAAGTTCAGGCCGGGAATGCTTGGCCCGTCCCCCCATCGCCAGTACCTACCGTCCTTCGCATGGTGACACACCAACCTGGGTGCTGCCTGTTAGCAAGATCACAGTGTGGCGACACCAACTGTCACGACACGCCCGTCGGAAACGAAGCATGGCAGATCGCCACTGCGCCTGTCACGACCGCTCTTGATACTTCACCTCATCCATGGCCTGCCCCGTGTCGGACTCGCGACCGCAGCCTGCGCCGATCCGACAAGCATCTTCGAACATATGTTCGATACGCTGGTCGGGTGAGCAGACCGACCGGCAACACCCCGTTCCCGAAGCGGGCCCGCACGCTCAACCCGAAGCAGTACGGGCACGAGGTCACGACGCCGGAGACTCCGATGCCGGTCCGGGCCTGGATCGTGACGATGCAGGGCGACGAGTTCGAGATCGACGCCGACGCGATCGCTTGGACCAAGCGCGCCGTGCACATCAGCTACATGGACCGCTTCGGCCACCCTGATACGGCCTGGGTCTGGGCGGGCGCCGTCGTCAGGCGGTAGGCGCGTCGTCCTCGCCGAGTGCGGAGCAAAGTTGCTGGACGAGTTCGTCGAGAGCTTGGGCGACCTCGCGCTCTCCAGCCTGGTCAGGCGGCAGCGAGAGTCGCCTTGCGAGCGACGAGAGCATCCCGGCGTCGACGTTGTGCGCGAGGATGTGGCCCGTCAGCGTTGCGAGCACGCCGATCAGGTCAGAGAGAGTCTCGGGAGGCAGTGCCCGATCCGGCTGCCCGTCCACGCTTCGAGGCTAGCTCGGCTTCTTGCTCACCGACGACTGCGCGATGCGGCACGTCCGGCACCGGCGCCGAGTGCCCACGTCGGACGGGAAGCGGTAGATATTCTCCGGCCTGTACTCGTGCCCGGCCGGGCAGTGAGTCTTGGCGGTCTGCCAGTCACCTCCGGACGAACGCTCGGTGCGACCCGTGCGCAGGCGGCGCTGGTAGTGCATCTTGCACATGTCCTGTAGCCCGGCCCGCGTCCGCTCGCAGCCCTCGATGCTGCATGGGACGGGTTCGCGTGGTGTGCGCAGCGGGGCGGTCTGCTCGAACCGCTCGAGCACGAGCCGCGCCCGCTCCCCGTCGAGGATCCACGGGCCCGACACCGGCCGCGCCCAACCCTGTGCGTCGATCCACGCCCACACGCTCTTGCGCGACACCCCGGCCTTGCGCGCGAGCTCACGGATCGTCCACTCCCCTGCCATGCCGGGAGCCTAGCGGGCCCACGCTGGCCCCTCACGAGGCCTGTGCACGAAGTTGGCTACAGTTGTGGCTACACCAGCGATGTAGGCAACTCCGAGTTTTCCTAACGTTTGCAACGTAGGGCAGGTGGGGCTTGAACCCACGACCGGCGGATTATGAGTCCGATGCTCTGACCGACTGAGCTACTGCCCCTCGGCGGACAAGCGTACCGGCAGGTGCGCGCCCGTCGGGCAGCAGGGCAGTACCGTGTCTGGCATGGCTCTGTTCGCCCGTAGCTCCCTGCCCGACGACGCCCGCAGGTCCCTGCGCCTCGCCCCCAAGGACGCGGTGCTCGCTGCGGCGCAGCTCGTCGACGGCTCCTGGGCCGCGGCGACGCGCACGGTCCTGGCCACGACGGGTGAGGACGGCTCGTCCCGCCCCTGGTGCGACGTGGACCGCGCAGGCTACGACCCGGTCACCGCGTCGATCACGGTCGAGTGGGTCGACGGCGCCGCTCCCCTGGTCCTGCGTCTCGCCGACTCGCGGCGCACCACGCTGGCACAGACCGTCCGGGAGCGCGTGCAGTCCTCGGTCGTGCTCGCGGAGGTGGTCGCTCTCGGGGCCGGCCGGTCGGCCAAGGTCGCGGTCCGCCGCGACACCGACGGCTCGCTCTTCTCGCAGGTCGTCGCCGAGGCCGGGGTGGACCTCGACGACCCGCGGACACGGGCTGCGATCGACGCCGCGGAGGACCGGGTCCGCTCGATGTCCGGACTACCCCTCTGATGCTGATAGAGTTTTCTCCGGTCGCCCAACCGGTGCAAAACGGTGGGTGAGCGGTCCCGCGTAGCTCAGCTGGCAGAGCATCCGACTGTTAATCGGACGGTCGTAGGTTCAAGTCCTACCGCGGGAGCACGACGAGAGGCCCCTGATCTGCGGAGACGCAGGTCAGGGGCCTTTGTCGTTCCTCGGGTCACCTCGAGCCGGCGAGAGGTGTGACCTTCATCTCAACGGGCTGAGCAACTGTGCGCCACGACCCACCTGGGCCAGGACGAGGCCTCCTCCGGTACCTGCTCCCTCGACACGGCGCGGCATCACGGCGACCCGGAACGCGAGGTAGCGGTCGACGTTGGCGACCGCCCGGTAGAGGCCGACCAGGAAGGTCGCCAGTCCGGACAGGGCCACGAGACCACCGAGGACCAGGAGCGCAGCCACCCCCGAGGCGTCAGGCGACCTGCCGTAGGACGATGCGCCGTACGTCGCGGCCCCGTCGAGCGTGAGGGCTACGACCACGAAGAGCTGGGCGAGTGCCAGGGCGGACATCCCGCCCACGATCAGAGCGGCACTGCGGGCAAGGGTGGGTACCGCGACGGCACGTGACATGAACGGTCTCCTCGGAAAGTGCCTGGAGCGACGGGGTTCCTCCCCGCGGTGGTGCCGGCCGGCACCACCATCCTCACCCGGTCGAGGCCCTCGACCCCCGCTGTCCACAGCACCTTGTACGGGTCGATCGCACCGCGGACGGCCGGACGGAGGGCGGCACGCGTCACCCTCGGCGACCGGGCGCACGCCACGTCCTCAGGCGCCCTCGCGCAGCTCTCGACGTTCCCGCTCGACGGCCAGGAGCTCAGCGAACGCCGCCCCGTAGGCCTCCTGGTCCCCCGCAGGGTCCAGGCGCTGGAGGCGGCTCTTGGCGTCCGCGACGCGCCGTGTGAGGCCCAGGTCGACGAACGCCTTGATGACGCCCTTGACGTACCCCTGGATGACGTTCTCGCGGTCCTCGGGCAGCGGGGCGACGGCCAGCTGGTTGACGATGCCGCGCACCGTCTCCGGGGACTGCTCGATCACGGCCTCGACCCACTGCCCTGCCGGGTGCGCGGCCGATCCGGCCATGCCACCCGCGGCCCGGATCGCGTCGTGCACGGCTCGCCACGCGGGCGTCGCGAAGGCCGACTCGGAGAACGCGTCGAACTCCTCGGCGGGCACGAACTGGGGGTACTGGAGCGCGACGACGAGCGCCTGCCGCTCGAGACGGGCCACGGGGTCGCGCGGGTCCGGCGGAGAGAAGACCGGGCCCGACGGCGCGGCGGGAGCTGCGTCGTCGGGCGTGGGGGACAGCGGGCGGACCGGGGCCGGCAGCGTCTGCGGGACCCCCGCCTTGCCCGCCGCCGCGACCGCGCGGCGCACCGACTCCGAGTCCATGCCGATCCAGCCCGCGAGCATGCGCGCGTACTCGGGCCGCAGGGCCGTGTCGCGGATGCCCGCGACGACCGGGGCCGCGGCGCGCAGCGCGGCCACGCGCCCCTCGGCGGTGTCCAGGTCGAACGTGTCGAGCGTGGTGCGGATGACGAACTCGAACAGGGGCTGGCGGCCCTCGACGAGCGCGCGGACACCCTCCGGGCCGTGCGCCATGCGCAGCTCGCACGGGTCCATGCCGCTCGGCTCGACCGCGACGAACGTCTGCGCGTAGAAGCGCTGGTCCTCGCCGAACGCGCGGACCGCGGCCTTCTGGCCCGCCGCGTCGCCGTCGAACGTGAAGACGATCTCTCCCCCGAGCGACGCGCCCGACGCGAGCTGGAGCCCGCCGCCCGCGGTCGTGTCGCCCAGGAGGCGGCGCACGATGCGCGCGTGGTCCGAGCCGAACGCCGTGCCGCACGTCGCGACGGCCGTCGTGATGCCCGACAGGTGCGCGGCCATGACGTCGGTGTACCCCTCGACGACCACGACGCGCTTGTTCTTGGCGATCTCACGCTTCGCGAGGTCGATCCCGTAGAGCACCTGGGACTTCTTGTAGAGCGTGGTCTCCGGGGTGTTGAGGTACTTGGGGCCCTGGTCCTCGTCGAAGAGCTTGCGCGCACCGAACCCGATGGTCTCGCCCGTCACGTCGCGGATGGGCCACACGAGGCGGCCGCGGAAACGGTCGTAGATACCCCGCTGGCCCTGGCTCATGAGGCCCGACGCGATCAGCTCCGCCTCGGTGAAGCCGCGCCCGCGCAGGTGGCGCAGCAGCGCGTCCCAGCCCGTCGGGGCGAACCCGACGCCGAAGCGCTCGGCGTCCGACCGGTCGAAGCTGCGCTCCGCCAGGAACGTGCGCGCGACCGTGGCGCCGGGAGCGAAGAGCTGCTCGGAGAAGAACTGCGAGGCCACGCGGTGCGCCTCGAGCAGGCGCTGGCGCTTGCCGGGCTCCTCGGTGCGGCGCGGACCGCCGCCCTCCTCGTACCGGAGCTGGATGCCCACGCGGTCCGCGAGGTACTCGACGGCCTCCGTGAACGTCATGCCGTCGATCTTCTGGACGAACGAGATGACGTCGCCGCCCTCGTTGCAGCCGAAGCAGTGCCAGCGCCCCACCTGGGGGCGGACGTGGAAGGACGGGGAGCGCTCGTCGTGGAAGGGGCACAGGCCCTTGAGCGAGCCGACACCGGCCGGCTTGAGCGTCACGTGCGAGGACACGATCTCGTCGATCCTCGCGCGTTCGCGCACCGCGTCGACGTCCTCGCGTCGGATCAGACCTGCCACGTACCCGAGTGTAGGTGCCGCCGGTGACGTCTCGCGCCGGGCCCCGTCCGATCAGCCATCAGCCGCGCCCACCGACCGCTCGGGTGACCTCAGGAGGACACGAGCTCGAGCAGCCGGGCGCGGGATTCCGCGCACCGCCGCGCGTACGCCCCGGGGGTGTGACCGGTCACGGAGACGAAGTCCACAGCCAGGTGCGCCTGGTCGTAGTAGCCCACGTCGACCGCGAGCGCCGACAGGTCCTGGCCGGGGTCCTGGGCGAGCCGCTCGGCCGCGAGGTGGACGCGATGGCGTTGCAGGACCCACTTGGGCCCGACGCCCAGCCGCTCGCCGAGCAGCCGCTGGAGGCTGCGCGTGCTCGTGCCCGCGACCCGGGCGAGGTCCGCGACGCGCGCTCGGGGTCCCAGGTCGCCCGAGGTCGCGGCGTCCAGCACGCGCGAGACCTGCGCGAGGTGCTGGTCCGGGGCGAGCCGCTCGCGCACGAGCCCCGCGAGGACGCGGACCGCGTCCTCGTCCTCGCCGCGCTCGGCGAGCGTGAGGGCGCGCTCCCCCGCCTCGTCCGCACCGGCGCCCAGCACGCCCGACGCCGGCACGGACGTCCCGCGCGGGACGTTCAGCGCGCCCGGACGCAGCTTGGCGGCCACGACGACGCCCGTCCCGACGAGGGTGCGGTCGAAGAGCCCCTCGGGGATGCCGTGGGCCGCGAACCCGCTGGGCTCTGCCACGAGGTTGACGCACGGGTGCGGGATGACGGTCTGCGTGAAGGACTCGCCCGCCGGCAGGTCCCACCGCACGAGCCAGAACCAGTCGACGCGGTCGGCGAGGTCCGCGGGAGCCGGGAACCGTCCGAGGGCGAACGCTCGGCGCGCGGCGACGGGGTCCACCACGCCGTAGGTGGTGGACGGGACGCCGGAGACCCCGGGGACGCTGCCGCGTTCGTGTCGCATTCCTCCAAGACTGCCACCGCGCACCGACAGACGATGGGGACATCAGCACCCGAGCACTGGAGGAACCATGGACATGTCCGCCCTGCACCCCAACCTGGCCGTCAGCGACGCCCGCGCGGCGATCGACTTCTACACCGCGGCGTTCGGCGCCGAGGTCGACGACGTGATCACGGCAGGGGACGCGATCATCCATTCCGACCTGCGCCTGCCCACGACGTCCGGGTTCTCGACGTTCACCGTCGCGCAGGAGTTCCCGGGGGCCGGCTCCGCGGCACCGGATCCCGAGGGCCCGACGCCCGTGTCGTTCACGGTGCCCGTCCCCGACACGGACGCGGCCTACGCCCGCGCGATCGCCGCGGGGGCGACGAGCACGGCCGAGCCCGCCGACTGGTTCGAGGGCTTCCGCCAGGCCGCGGTGCGCTGTCCGTTCGGGCACCGGTGGTACTTCGTGACGGTCGCGGGCTCGGTCACGCCCGAGGACGTGCAGCGGGCCAGCGACGCGTGGATGAGCGAGCAGCCGGCCGGCTGAGCGCTCGCCCGTCCGCACCGCCAGGCCCGATCGACCAGGCACGGTCGACCAGGCCCGGTCGACCAGGCCCGGTCGACCAGGCACGGGCGGTAACGTCCTGCCCATGACGAGCACCGAGCACCCCGGGAGCATCCGCATCTGGGGTGCTCCGTCGTTCACCGAGGAGCCCGCGGTGCCCTACCGGGCGCCCGAGGGGCGTTTCGTCGCCGACCCGTGGAGCCTCGCGACCAACGTGTTCGAGCCCGGCCACGCGCGCGAGTGGCCCGACGAGGTGCACTACGAGCACGAGCTCGTCTGGGGCGAGGGCGGGCCGCTCGACGTCGAGGCCACGGGCCGACGCTGGCTGGTCCCGCCGAGCCTCGGCATCTGGCTGCCCGCCGGGACGCGGCACAAGGTCCGGGCCGACCCCGACGTGACCGTCTACGCGACCTACCTGAATCCCGACCAGGTCGCGCCGCGGTGGGAGAGCGTCGTGGGGGTACCGGTCAGCGCCCTGCTGCGCGAGCTGCTCCTGCACGACACCACGGCCGTCATGCCGGACACCAGCCGGCACAGCCTGCAGGCGCTCGCGATCGAGCAGATGCTGCCCCTGCCCGTGGCGAGCATCGAGCTGCGCATGCCGCGCGACGTGGACCTGCTGCACGTCGCCGAGCGGCTGCTCGCGTCCCCCGGCGACGGCCGGTCGCTCGACGCCTGGGCGTCCGACGTGGGCATGAGCCCGCGTTCCTTCATGCGGCGGTTCGTCGCCGAGACGGGGTTGTCCTTCGCCCAGTGGCGCATCCTCGCCCGGACGGGGGCCGCCCTGGTGCTGCTCGCCGAGGGCCGCTCGGTCCGCGAGGTCGCACGGACCGTCGGGTACTCGAGCCCGAGCACGTTCGTCACGGTCTTCCGTCGCACCACGGGCATGTCGCCTGCGGCCTACGCCCGCCTGCTCGGGGCCCCTGGCCACTGACCCTGGCGGGAAATCGGTCCGCGCTGGCAGGATTTCTCGATCCGGCCCGGGTTAGCCTCACCTTTGTTCCGCCAACTAAGGCTAGGCTCATCTAACTACCGAGCGCCTCGCATCGCGAGCCGCTCGACGGAGGACCTCTTCATGACCCCGACCAGCTCCCGCCGACGGACCACGCCGCGGCACCTCCTGGGCGCCGTCGCCTCGCTCGTGACGCTCGCCGCGCTCGCGGCCTGCTCGACGGGTGGCACCGACTCCGCCACGTCCGTCCCCGCGGGGGGTGGCGACGTCGCCGCGACCAGCCTCGCCGAGGCCGACGCGTTCCCGGTCTCGATCGACCACGCCTACGGGTCGACGACGATCGAGAAGGAACCCCAGCGGGTCGTCACGATCGGCTGGAGCAGCCAGGACGCCGTCGTCGCGTTCGGCAAGGTCCCCGTGGGCATCGAGAAGTTCACGGGCCCCGGCATCGAGGACGACATCCTGCCGTGGCTCACCGAGACGTTCGAGGGCGCGACCCCCGAGCTCCTCACGTCCAACCCCGACGTCCCGTTCGAGCAGATCGCTGCGCTGCGGCCCGACGTGATCATCGCGGTCTACTCGGGGATCACGGACACGGCTTACGAGCGCCTCGCGGAGATCGCGCCCACGGTCGCGTTCCCCGGCTCGGCGTGGGAGACGTCGTGGCAGGACCAGACGACCATGATCGGCGCGGCCCTCGGACAGCCTGCCCGTGCGGACGAGCTCGTCGAGGGCGTCGGGACCACGGTCGCCGAGACCGCCGCGGCCCACCCCGAGCTCCGGGGCAAGACCATCACGTACGCCATGAACGGCGAGGGCGGCGTCATCGTCTTCTGCCCCTCGGACCCGCGCATCGAGCTGCTGACGCAGGTCGGGCTCGAGCCCTCCCCCGGCACGCTCGCGGTCTGCGGCGCCGAGGACGCCTCGTCGGTCTCGGTCAGCTCCGAGCTGATCCCCACGCTCGACGCCGACGCGTTCATCCTCATCGATGTCGACGAGACGGTCTACGACACGCTCCTGGGCAACCCGCTGTTCGCCGCGCTGCCCTCGGTCGTCGACGGCCGGGTCGTGCGGGTCGTGGGCATGGACTACGCCATGGCCACGTCCGCGCCCACGGTCCTGAGCATCCCCTACGCGCTCGACGAGTTCGTCGCGCAGCTCACCACGACGCTGGGCTGACCAGCGGCACGACGGCGGCCCGCACCCTCCGGGGCGCGGGCCGCGGTCGTGCGGTGGATCAGCGCGGCGACACCCACCGGTCGTGCAGCTGGTAGGCGCTGACGTCGGTGAGCGACGCGACCTGGTCGACGACCACGCGGAGGCGAGCGGCGTCGTCGGGCGCCTCGAGCCAGTCCGCCGCGAAAGGCGCCTCGAGCGCGTCGGGCGCCTTGTCGCTGAAGACCTCGACCAGGTCCGCGAGGACCTGGCGCTGCTGGTGGTGCAGCGGCTCCTGCTCGCGCGGGGCCATGACGTACGCCACGGCCATGCCCTTGAGCACCAGGATCTCCGCGGACGTCGTCGCGGGGACCACGAGGCGGGCCGAGTAACGCGTGAGCAGCCCGTCGCCGTACTCCTCGCGCGTCGCGGCCTGGGCCGACCCGCTGAAGCGCCCGATGAGCTGGCTCGTCGAGTCCTTGAGCGCCGCGAGCGCCCGGCGCGAACCGTCGAAGCCGCGCATCAGGTGGCCGGTCGCCTCGAGACGGGAGATCGCGGCGTCGAGCTCGGCCTCGTCGTAGGCGTCGCCGTACCAGGCGCGCACCGCGGCCACGACGCGCCCGCGCTCGTCGGGGTCGGCCAGGACCGCGAGGTCGAGCTTGCCGCCCACGATCGCGTCCTCGACGTCGTGCACCGAGTAGGAGATGTCGTCGGCCAGGTCCATGACCTGGGCCTCCATGCACTTGACGTGCTCGGGGGCACCCTCGCGCAGCCACGTGTAGACGGGCACGTCGTCGGGGTAGACGCCGAACTTGTGGGTCGTGGTCCCGTCGGGGCGCCGCGGCCCCTCGCCCCGGCGCCACGGGTACTTGACGCTCGCGTCGAGGCTCGCGCGGGTCAGGTTGAGCCCGACGGGCGTGCCGTCCGCCGCGAAGACCTTGGGCTCGAGGCGGGTCAGCAGGCGCAGGGTCTGGGCGTTGCCCTCGAACCCGCCGTGCTGGGCCATGATCTCCGCGAGCGCCCGCTCGCCGTTGTGCCCGAACGGCGGGTGCCCCAGGTCGTGGGCCAGGCACGCGGTGTCGACGACGTCGGGGTCGCAGCCCAGGGCGCGGCCCATCTCCCGTCCCACCTGGGCGACCTCGAGGCTGTGCGTGAGACGCGTGCGCACGAAGTCGTCCGACCCCGGGCCCAGGACCTGGGTCTTGGCGCCGAGCCGGCGCAACGCCGAGGAGTGGACGACGCGCGCCCGGTCGCGCTCGAAGGGCGTGCGGGACTTGCTCTTGGGCGGCTCGGGGACCCAGCGCTCGACGTCGGCGGCCGAGTACCCGAGGGCGTTTCCTGGCGTGGTGTGCGGCACGGGTCCCACCCTATCGAGGCGCACGGCGCGCGGTGGCGCGCCGCCCCCGCGCCGCCCCCGCGCCGAGAAGTGCGTAGATGCCCCTGATCGCCGCGGACCAGGGGCATCTGCTCACTTCTCGTCGAAGACCACGTGTGCGTACCGGCTCAGCCGATCCGCCACACCCCGACGCCCGGTCCGTCGCCGGCCAGGTCGAGCCCCTCGGCGGTGACCTCGAGACCGAGCTCGCCGTACAGGCGCTCGGGCTCGGTGCCCGTGAGCAGGTGCCGCGGCAGCCGCGCCCCGGCCCACGCGTCGCGCGCGACGACGACGAGCACGCGCTCGTCGGTCGTCTCGCGCAGGTACGCCACGGCGTCGTCGTCGACCAGGAGCCAGCGCAGACCGCCCTCGCGCAGGGCGCGGCTCGCGCGGCGCATCGCGACGAGCCGCCGGTAGACCTCGAAGGTGTCGCTGTCCCAGCGCTCCGAGCGGCCCCACGGCATGGGCACGCGCGCGTGCTCGCCGTTGGTGCCCGTCAGGCCCACCTCGTCGCCCGCGAACATCACGGGCGTGCCGGGGTAGGTCAGCAGGAGCGTCGCGGCGACCTCGACCATCTCGGCCGACCCCACGATCGAGCGCAGTCGCGGAGTGTCGTGCGAGCCGAGCATGTTCCACTGGCGCGACGTGACGGCCCACGGCAGCACGGCGTCGAAGTCGCGCATGGTCTCGACCATGCTGCGCCCGCCCCGCCGCGGGGTCGTGACGGGCAGCCCGAGGAACGGGACGCTCGAGTCGTGCGGGGCGAGCCACGTCCAGACGGGACGCGTGAACGCCGAGTAGTTCATGTTGGCGTGCCAGCCGTCGCCGGCCAGGTCGAGCGACGCGTCGTGGAAGTGCTCGCTGACCAGGACCGAGTCCGGGTTGACCTCGGTCATGGTCGCCCGGATGCGGCGCGCGATCTCGAGCGTGCGGTCCTCGTCGGCGTAGCGGCCCGTCATGTTGGCGACGTCGATGCGCCAGCCGTCGAGCGAGAAGGGCTCGCCCAGGTACCGCCCGACGACGGAGCCCGGCCCGTCGATCATCCTCGCCCCGAGCGTGGGCGAGCCGTAGTTGAGCTTGGGCAGCGACGCGTGCTCGAGCCAGCCCACGTAGCCGGGCTCGCCCGGCGTCCAGTAGAACCAGTCGCGCTCGGCGCTCGACGCGTCGGCGTGCGCGCGCTCGAACCACTCGTGGCCCGCGCCCGTGTGGTTGGTCGTCAGGTCGCCGAGCAACCGCATGCCGCGCGCGTGCACGGCGCGCGAGAGCGAGGCGTAGGCCTCGTCGCCGCCCAGGAGCGGGTCGACGTGGTCGAACGTGCTCGCGTCGTAGCGGTGGTTGGAGCGCCCGGGGAAGACCGGGGTCAGGTAGACCGTCCCCACCCCGAGGGCCTGGAGGTGGTCGAGGTGCTCCTCGATGCCCCGCAGGTCTCCGCCGTAGTACTGCGTCCCCACGCCGGGGCCACCCACGAGGGGCTCGTCGTCCCAGTCCGCGGGCTGGGCCCAGTCCGGGACCGGCCGGTCGTCGGCCTCGGCCGAGCGCGCGAACCGGTCCGGGAAGACCTGGTAGACGACGCCGTCGCCCATCCAGGACGGCGCGGGCGGGTGGACCGTGAGGCGGAAGTCCGCGGCGTCCGGCACGTCGCGGTCGAAGACCCCGCGCCCGTTGAGCCACTGGTACCCGCCCGGGACGTCCAGGAAGAAGCGGTAGCTCGTGACCGGGTTGTGGACCAGGACGTCGGCGACGTACCAGGACTCGTCCTCGTCCTTGCGCTCGAGCCGTGCCTGCGACAGGCGGGGCTCGCCGTCGCGGACCGTCCGCAGCCACACGGACCGGACCTGGGCGGCGGGACCGCCCGGCCCCCGGGGCACGCGGACCCGGACGGGGACCACGTCCCCGAGGGCGGGCGTGCCCCCGGGGACGTAGACCTCGGAGCCGTCGTGGTGCGCGGCCAGGGCGACCACCTCGCGGGGCGAGGTGGCCGACCCGGCGGACGTGACGTCGTCGGGCAGGGAGGTGCTCATGCTCAGCCCTTGACCGAACCGGCCGTCAGACCGCCCACGATGTACTTCTGCAGGTAGAGGAACAGCGCCAGCACCGGCAGCGCCGAGACCACGGCGCCGGCCGTGAACAGGCCCCAGTTCGCCTCGCGCAGCGACGAGACCCAGCCGTACAGGCCCACCGCGAGCGTCCAGTTGGACTCCGACGTCAGCACGATGCGGGCGATGATGAACTCGCCGTACGTGCTGATGAAGGACAGCAGCGCGACCACCGCGAGGATCGGGGCGACCAGGCGCAGGATGATCGTCCAGTAGATCTGCGCGTGCGTGGCGCCGTCGAGCTTGGCCGCCTCGTCGAGCTCGCGCGGGACCGTGTTGAAGAACCCGTACATGAGGAACGTGTTCACGCCCAGCGCGCCACCGAGGTAGACGCAGATCAGCGACAGCTTGCTGTCCAGGCCCAGGGCCGGGACCACGTCTCCGAGGCTCAGCAGCAGCAGGAAGATCGCGATGAACGCGAGCATCTGCGGGAACATCTGGATGATGAGCAGCGACGTCAGGCCGGCGCGACGCCCCGAGAAGCGGAAGCGCGAGAACGCGTAGGCCGCCGCGGCCCCCATGAGGACCGTGCCGATCGAGGTCACTACGGCGATCACGAGCGTGTTGAGCATCCACGTCCAGAACAGCGACTCGCTCAGCTGCGCGTAGTTCGCGGTGCTCACGTCGCTGAAGAGCGTGTTCGAGCCGGTCAGCGTGCCGTTCTCCGAGAGCGAGGCCGACAGGACGTAGACCAGCGGGAACGCCGCGAACACGACCGCGACGACGCCCACGAGGTGGCGCCAGCCGAGCTCGCTGAACCAGCGGCCGGGCTTCATGCGCTGACGGCCGACACCCGAGCCGGACGGGGTGCCCGACGAGCTGCCCGAGGACGAGCCGACGGAAGGGGAGACAGAGGTGGTCGCCATGTCAGTTGATCTCCTCGAACTTGCGGGTGCTCCGGAAGGCCAGGGCCGAGATGGTGCCGACGATCACGAAGATGACGATCGACAGCGCGCTCGCGAGCCCGAAGTTCTTGGGGGCTGAGCCGTCGACGCCGGAGATCTGGTAGACCATCGAGATCAGGATGTCCGTGTGGCCGAGCGGCACCGAGGCGTCCGCGAACCGTGGACCACCCCCGGTGAGCATGTAGATGAGCGTGAAATTGTTGAAGTTGAACGCGAACGACGAGATCAGCAGCGGCGCCGTCGAGATGAGCAGCAGCGGCAGCGTGACCGAGCGCCACGTGCGCCAGCGCCCGGCGCCGTCGATCTTCGCGGCCTCCATGACGTCCGACGGCAGCGACTGGAGCGCGCCCGTGCAGATGAGGAACATGTACGGGAAGCCCAGCCACAGGTTCACGAACAGGACCGAGAGCTTCGCGAGGACCGGGTCCGTGAGCCACGGGATCTCCGCTCCCCCGAAGATGACCTCGTTGATGAAGCCGAACCGTGTGTTGAGCAGGCCCGACCACAGCAGGGCCGCGAGGAACCCTGGGATCGCGTACGGCAGGATCATGAGCACGCGGTAGATCTTGCGACCGCGCATGCGGACGTCGTTGAACGTGATCGCGAGGAACAGGCCGAGCAGGAACGTGGTCGCCACGGACCCGATCGCGAAGACGAACGTCCAGGCGAGGATCTTGACGAACGGCTGCGCGTAGCGCCCGTCCGAGAACGCGGTGACGAAGTTGTCGAACCCGACCGCGACACGCCAGCCCACGGCCAGGGTCGAGCCGTCCTCGGCCTCGAACTGCCCGTCGTCGTTGGGCGTGTAGACGGTCCCGGTGGTCGTGTCCGTCATGGTGTCGCTCGCGGCGTCCCACTCGAGCGTCGAGGTGTAGACGTAGCCCGTCATGGCGTCCGGCGTGCGGATCGACCCGTCCTCGGGGTCGTCCGACACCGGCACGCGGAGGTTCGTGACCTCCTCCTGGCGCTCGAGCACCTGGCCGCGCTCGAGGACGTCGTAGCCCGGGACCTCGGCGGCGCGGCCGCCCACGACCTCGGCGCCGTCGACCACCGTGAGGGGCTGCTCGGCCGTGCCGACCTCGACGTCCCCGTCCGGGGTGACGATCGCGAAGGCGAGCTCGTCGCCGTCCACGAGGACCGTGAGCGGCGCGGACTCGGAGCCCTCGACGCGGCGCTCGTTCTGCACGAGCAGCGCCTCGACCGCCTGGTCCTTGGTCGTGTTGTGGCCCGTGCCGTAGTTGGTGAAGGCGATGTAACCCGTGTAGGCCACGACGAAGATCTGGTAGGCCAGCAGGAACAGCAGGCCCGGCAGGATGTACTTGAGCGGCAACGCCCGCTTGGAGAAGTAGACCCAGTTGGCGGCGACGAGCATGGCCAGCATCGCCGCGAGGATCCCGTACGACTCCGCGCTCCACGCGGACCAGACCACGTACACGCCGAGCGCGTCGATGACGGCCATGAGGGCGAGCTTGACGAAGAACCCGGGGCTGTAGTTCCGGGCGTGCGAACCGTCACGGTCCCGACGGGGGCGCTGTGCGCGGGGCCCCTGGGGCGGCCCGGAGTCCTCCGGAGCGCCGACTTCGCTGTCGGTGGGCGTGATCTGTGGGGCGGACATCGAGCCTCCGTAGTCGTGCGACACGGGGGTACGGCCCGCGTCATGGGGCTGGCGCAGCACCGCTGGTGCGGTCCGCGCCGACGGCTCGTGGCCGTGGCGCCAGGCGCCACGGCCACGAGGTCAGGTGATCAGGAACCGATCGCTGCCTGGATGTCGGCGATCATCTTGTCCCAGGTGGGGATCGGGTCTGCGCCACCGACGATGGCGGCCTCGGTCACGCCCCAGAAGCTCCACACGGAAGCCATCTCGGGGATCGAGGGCATCGGGACGGCGTCGGCACCGACGGCGCGGAAGCCCGCGATGATCGGGTCCTCGGCAGCGGCCTTGTCAGCCGAGACGGTGAGCGCCGGCGAACGGTTGCCCGCCTTGTAGAGGGCCGTCTGGGCCTCCTCGGTCGAGAGGAAGTTGACGAGGAAGTCGTTGGCGACGAGAGCGTTCTCGCTCTGGTTGCTCAGGTAGAAGCCCTGCACGCCCACGAACGGCTGGGCGGGCTGGCCACCGGCGCTGGGGACCGGGTCGATCGAGAGGTCCAGGCCCTCGAAGGACTCGATCATCCACGGGCCACCGACGATGAAGGGCGACTCGCCGTTCTTGAAGGCCTCGACCGCGATGTCGTACGTCGTGTCCTGGCTGAGGTTGCCCGCGGCACCCTGTGCGCCGAGCCACGTCGCGAACGCCTGGCCCTCGGGGCCGCCCATGGCGAGCTCGGAGGTGTAGGAGCCGTCAGCGTTCTGCGAGAACACCGGGGCGCCGAACGACGTCTGGAACGGGTAGTGCGTGTACGGGTCGCCCTTGGCGCCGTCCGACTGGACGAGGATCGGGAACTTGGTCCCGGCGGCCTGTCCGGCGGCGATGGCCTCGTCCCACGTGGCGGGGGCCGCGGGGGCGAGCGCGGTGTTGCGGATGAGCGCGATGTTCTCGATCGCGTAGGGCAGGCCGTAGACCTGGCCGTCCTGCGTGAAGGCCTCGATCGAGACCTTCTCGAACTCGGACGCCTTGTCGCCGAGCTCGAGGGGGGCGACGACACCGTTGGTGGTGAACTCGCCGAGCCAGTCGTGCGCGCCGACCGTGATGTCGGGGCCCTTGCCGGTCGGGACCTGCGCGAGGAAGTCCGCGCGGATGTCGTCGAAGTTCTTGAGGACGACCTCGACCTTGGTGCCGTTCTCGGCCTCGAAGGCCTTCGCGGCGTCGGTGACCGCGGCCTGGCGGGTCTCGTCGACCCAGACCGTCAGCGCACCGGTCGAGCCGGTCGAATCGCCGGACCCCGAGGTGGTCTCGTCGTCTCCGCTGCCGCCGCCGGAGCAGGCAGTGAGCGCCAGCGTGGTGCTGAGCGCTGCGGCTAGAAGGATGCTCCGTCGCATCTGAGTCACTCCAAGCATTCGAGATGTCAGCCAAGGGTGGCGAACCTGCCCTCCTTGGCCCTGATGTGGACGACCGTACGACGTCGGGTAGCCATCGTGCAAGCGCTTGCGGTAACTTTCATGCAACGCTTTACACACAACGGCGAAACAAGCTCGTCGCACACAGTCGCCTGTCCAGAATCATCCGACCGGCGAGCAACCAGGACGAGGAGGTCCGGTGTCACCTACACTGCCCCACGTGCGTACCCGTCTCACAGATCTCGCCGAACAAGCCGGCGTCAGTACTGCGACGGTCTCGCGCGTCCTGAACGGGAAGGCCGGTGTCGCCAGCGAGACGCGCCAAGCAGTGCTCGCTGCGCTGGACCTCCTCGGCTACGAACGTCCCGAGAAGCTCCGCAACCGGTCCGCAGGCCTGGTCGGCCTGATCGTCCCGGAGCTGACGAACCCCGTCTTCCCCGCGTTCGCGCAGATCATCGAGTCGCTGCTCTCCGAGCACGGGTACACCCCTCTACTGTGCACGCAGTCCCCGGGGGGCACCACCGAGGACGAGTACGTCGAGATGCTCCTCGACCACGCGGTCGACGGCATCGTCTTCATCTCGGGCCTGCACGCGGACACGCAGGCGAGCCACGACCGCTACGAGCGCCTGCGCAGCCGCGGGATGCCCATCGTCCTGGTCAACGGCTACGCACCGGGCGTGGACGCCCCGTTCGTCTCGCCCGACGACGTCGCGAGCGTCGAGCTCTCGGTGCGCCATCTCGAGTCGCTCGGCCACCGAAAGATCGGTCTCGCGATCGGCCCCGGCCGGTTCGTGCCGGCACAGCGCAAGCTCGCCGGCTTCGCCGACGCGCTCGTGCGCCACGGGCTGGTCTCGGACGTGGCCGAGGCGCAGGAGCACATCGTGGTGACCCTCTTCACGGTCGAGGGCGGTCAGGCTGCGGCCGGCGAGCTCATCGACTCGGGGCACACCGCGATCGTGTGCGGCTCGGACCTCATGGCGCTCGGCGCCATCCGTGCGGCCCGCGCGCGCGGCCTGCGCGTCCCCGAGGACGTGTCGGTCGTCGGCTACGACGACTCGCCGCTCATCGCCTTCACCGACCCTCCGCTGACCACGGTGCGCCAGCCCGTGTCCGCGATGGGCCAGGCGGCGATCAGCGCCCTGCTCACCGAGATCTCCGGCGACAGGGCCCCGCGGTCCGAGCTGCTGTTCCAGCCTGAGCTCATCGTGCGCGGGTCGACGGGCGCGGCACCGGCCCCTCGACTCGACAACCCCTAGCCGCAAGCGCTTACACTCGGACGACGGCTCGTCGGGCCCGCCTCCTTCATCGGTCGCGCCCACGATCCCCGTACCGGTGATCCTCCGGGCCACGACGCCCGGTTTCCCGCACGGACCGCCTCGCTGCACCAGGCGCCCCGGACCGTCGGCCACCATCCCCAGAACGTGCTCCACCACGCCACACCCCGCACACAGTGAGGACCTGTACTCCATGTCTCGTATCGATTCGATCCCGGCGGCCGAGGTCGACTCCGCACCTGCACTGACCGCCACCCAGCTCGTCCACGCGGCCCACGAGGGCCCGGGCGAGTGGTGGCGCGACGCGGTCATCTACCAGGTGTACCCGCGCTCCTTCGCCGACGGGAACGGCGACGGGATCGGCGACCTGCCCGGCGTGACCGCCCGCCTGCCGCACCTCAAGTCACTGGGGATCGACGCCGTCTGGCTCTCGCCGTTCTACCGCTCGCCCCAGAAGGACGCCGGCTACGACGTCTCCGACTACCGCGACGTGGACCCGCTGTTCGGCACGCTCGCCGACTTCGACGAGATGCTCGCCGCGGCGCACGCGATGGGCATCCGCGTCATCGTCGACGTCGTCCCGAACCACACCTCCGACCAGCACGCCTGGTTCCAGGAGGCGCTCGCAGCGCCCGAGGGCTCGCCCGAGCGCGCTCGCTACCTGTTCCGTGAGGGCAAGGGCGAGAACGGCGAGCTGCCCCCGAACAACTGGCAGTCGATCTTCGGCGGCCCGGCCTGGACGCGCGTGACCGCGGGCCCCGGCGCGCACGTCGTGACCGGCGCCGAGGGCGAGGTGGCAGGTCAGTGGTACCTGCACATGTTCGACTCGACCCAGCCGGACCTCGACTGGACCAACCCAGAGGTCCGCGCCGAGTTCGAGGACGTCCTGCGCTTCTGGCTCGACAAGGGCGTCGACGGCTTCCGCATCGACGTCGCGCACGGCATGGTCAAGCAGGACGGGCTGCCCGACTGGGACGGCTCGGTCTCGATGGTCGAGGGCACCGACGCGGGCGCTCCCGAGGACGGTTCCACGGGCGCGGGCAACTCGGGCCCCATGTTCGACCAGGAGGGCGTGCACGACATCTACCGCGCCTGGCACAAGGTCCTGGCCGAGTACGACGGCGACCGCGCCCTCGTGGCCGAGGCCTGGGTCGAGCCGCTCTCGCGCCTGGCCCGCTACGTGCGCCCCGACGAGATGCACCAGGCCTTCAACTTCTCGTTCCTGACCACTGCCTGGGACGCCGCGCCGCTGCGTGCGGTCGTCGCGGCCTCGCTGCACGCCTCCGACGAGGTCGGTGCGCCCACCACCTGGGTGCTGTCCAACCACGACGTCGTGCGCCACCCCTCGCGCCTGGGCCTGGCCGAGCCCGGCCTGCGCCCCAACGGGATCTTCGCGCACGAGCCCCAGCCCGACGAGGAGCTCGGCCTGCGCCGGGCCCGCTCTGCGAGCCTGCTCATGCTCGGCCTGCCGGGCAGCTCCTACCTCTACCAGGGCGAGGAGCTCGGGCTGCCCGAGCACACGTCGCTGCCGAACGAGGTCCGCGAGGACCCCGCGTTCTTCCGCACCGAGGGTGCCGAGGCGGGCCGCGACGGCTGCCGCGTGCCGCTCCCCTGGTCCGCCGAGGCCCCCGGCCTCGGGTTCGGGGCCACGGGCAAGACCTGGCTCCCCCAGCCCGAGTCGTACAAGGCCCTCGCGGCCGACGCGCAGTACGGCGTCGCCGGCTCGACGTTCGAGATGTACAAGGCCGCGCTCGAGATCCGCAAGGCGGAGAACCTCGGTGCGGGCTCGCTCGCCTGGGTCGACGCCTACGCGGACTCCACCGACGTCATCGCGTTCCGCAACGGCGACGTGGTGGTCCTGGCGAACCTGGGCTCCGAGCCCGTCGTCCTGCCGCACGGCGCGCAGGTGCTCGTCGAGAGCGGACCCACGTTCTCCGACCGCAGCGCCGACCCGCAGGTGCGCGTGCCCTCCGACACCACGGTGTGGTTCCGCGCGTGACCTGGTAGCCCGTCGGGCCGCGCGAGCGGCCCGACGGGTCCACCACCGCCCCCGGGAGCACGAGCACCCGGTACGCGACGACGGCCCGGTGCCGGAGGAGATCCTCCGGCACCGGGCCGTCGTCGTCGGGCGTGCAGCGTCCTGCGGGCCTCAGCCCCCCGAGACGCTCAGCTCCGCCTCGCGCAGCTTCTCCTCGAACTCCTCGGAGAGCTCGCGCGAGTCGAGCCAGCCGTAGGGCAGGTGCGGCTTCTTGGGTGAGCCCGCGCGGCCGCGCTGCCCCTCGGCGGCCTCGCCCGGATAGGGCTGGTCGAGGTCGAGCGCGTCGAGCTTGCCGCGCAGCTCCTCGAGGGTCGAGACCATCGCGAGGCCCTGCCGGGCCTCGCCACCCACCGCGTACCCCTTGAGGTACCAGGCCATGTGCTTGCGCAGGTCGCGCATGCCCTTGCCCTCGTCGCCGCCGAAGTACTCGATCATGAGCTCGCCGTGACGGTAGATGGTCTCGGCGACCTCGCGCAGGCCTGGCGTCACGCGCACGTCCGAGCCCGAGAAGGCCGCGGCGAGGTCGGCGAAGAGCCACGGACGACCCTGGCACCCGCGCCCGACGACGACGCCGTCGCAGCCCGTCTCCCGCACCATGCGCACGGCGTCCTCTGCCGACCAGATGTCTCCGTTGCCGAGGACGGGGATCTCGGTCACGGTCTCCTTGAGGCGCGCGATGGCCGACCAGTCCGCGGTGCCGCTGTAGTAGTCGGCGGCGGTCCGCGCGTGCAGCGCGACGGCCGCGACGCCCTCTGCCTGGGCGATGAGCCCGGCCTCGAGGTACGTCAGGTGGTCCTCGTCGATGCCCTTGCGCATCTTGATCGTGACGGGCACGCCGTACGGCTCGGCGGCCTTGACCGCAGCCCGGACGATCGAGGTGAACAGGTCCCGCTTCCACGGCAGCGCCGAGCCGCCGCCCTTGCGGGTCACCTTGGGCACGGGGCAGCCGAAGTTCAGGTCGACGTGGTCCGCCCGGTCCTCGCCCGCGATGATCTTGACCGCGGCGCCGACCGTCGCCGGGTCGACGCCGTAGACCTGGGCCGAGCGCGTCGCCTCGTCCTCCTCGAACGTGACGATCCGCAGCGACTCCTCGTTGCGCTCGACGAGCGCCCGGCTGGTCACCATCTCCGCGACGTACAGGCCGGCGCCGTGCTCGCGGCACAGCCGACGGAAGGCCGCGTTGGTCACGCCCGCCATGGGGGCGAGGACCACGGGGGTGTCGACGACGTGGGGCCCGATCCGCAGGGGCGGCAGCACGTGTCCGGTTGCGGGCGCCGGGGTCTCGGGCGCGCGCGAGGCGTCGGAAAGGGTGGGGAGGGTCACCGGGCCATTCTCCCACCATCCCCCCAGCAGGCGAAAAAGGGCCGCCGTCCACGGGTGGACGGCGGCCCTTCGCTGCCCCGCGGGGCGGACGCGCTAGGCGCCGAGGAGGCGCGCTGCCAGGTAGGCGGTCACCTGGTCGAGCGCGACGCGCTCCTGCTCCATGGAGTCGCGGTGACGGATCGTCACGGCCTGGTCCTCGAGCGTGTCGAAGTCGACCGTGATGCAGAACGGCGTGCCGATCTCGTCCTGGCGGCGGTAGCGACGACCGATCGCGCCCGCGTCGTCGAAGTCGACGTTCCAGTACTTGCGGAGCTCGGCCGCGAGGTCGCGCGCCTTGGGCGAGAGCTGCTCGTTGCGGCTCAGCGGCAGCACGGCGGCCTTGACGGGCGCGAGGCGCGGGTCGAGGCGGAGCACCGTACGGACGTCGGTGCCGCCCTTCGCGTTGGGCGCCTCCTCCTCGTGGTACGACTCGACGAGGAACGCCATGAGCGAGCGCGTCAGGCCCGCGGCGGGCTCGATCACGTACGGCACGTACTTCTCGTTCGTGACGGGGTCACGGTAGGTGAGGTCCTTGCCGGAGTGCTCCGAGTGCGTCTTGAGGTCGAAGTCGGTGCGGTTCGCGACGCCCTCGAGCTCGCCCCACTCGGACCCCTTGAAGCCGAAGCGGTACTCGATGTCGACCGTGCGGGTCGAGTAGTGCGACAGCTTCTCCTTCGGGTGCTCGTAGAGGCGCAGGTTGTCGCGCGAGATGCCGAGGTCGACGTACCAGCTGGTGCGCAGGTCGATCCAGTACTGGTGCCACTCCTCGTCCGTCCCGGGCTCGACGAAGAACTCCATCTCCATCTGCTCGAACTCGCGCGTGCGGAAGATGAAGTTCCCGGGCGTGATCTCGTTGCGGAACGACTTGCCGATCTGGCCGATGCCGAACGGCGGCTTCTTGCGTGCGGCGCCCACGACGTTCTGGAAGTTCACGAAGATGCCCTGCGCGGTCTCGGGGCGCAGGTAGTGCATCCCGGACTCGTCCTCGACGGGGCCGAGGTAGGTCTTGAGCATCATGTTGAAGTCGCGGGGCTCGGTCCACTGACCACGGGTGCCGCAGTTGGGGCAGGCGATCTCGGCGAGGCCGCCCTCGGGGGCGCGGCCCTTCTTCTCCTCGAACTCCTCGATCATCTGGTCCTCGCGGAACCGCTTGTGGCACGAGAGGCACTCGGTGAGCGGGTCGGTGAAGACGCCGACGTGGCCCGAGGCGACCCAGACCTCGCGCGGGAGGATCACGGAGGAGTCGAGGCCCACCACGTCGTCACGGCTCGTGACCATGGTGCGCCACCACTGCTTCTTGATGTTCTCCTTGAGCTCGGTGCCCAGGGGCCCGTAGTCCCATGCGGAGCGGGTACCGCCGTAGATCTCGCCCGAGGGGAAGACGAACCCGCGCCGCTTGGCGAGGGAGACGACGGCATCGAGTCGAGAAGGCGCAGTGGCCACGGGCGATCACTCCAGGAAATCGTGTGTACCCCGCACGTGGCTTCGTGCGGGACGGTGCAGGACAGGCGCCCCGGTCGCCGCGTCGAGGCGGTCGAGGTCCGTGGGCGCCAACGTCCCAGGCTACTCGGTCTTTCCTGGCGAGGTGAGCCCGGGGTGGGCCGCAGGCCCGACGGCGCAGGCGCCGTCGGGCGGTCGCGTCCCCCTGGGCGCTGTGTCACCCAGGCCACACCCACCCTTGTTGACATCCGTTATCAATATCAACGACGATGGGGACATGCCCCTCCTCTCTCGATCGCACCGTGCCGCCCTCGTCAGCTCCGTCGCCCTCGCGACCACGCTCACCTTGGCGGCCTGCGGCTCCGGGGGGACGTCGGGCGGCGGCGGGTCGGGCGGCGACGCTGCGGGAGACACCGTGCAGGTGCTCGCGTCGTTCTACCCCCTGCAGTTCGTCGCCGAGCGCGTGGGCGGGGACCGCGTCGAGGTCTCCAACCTCACCCCGCCCGCGGCCGAGCCCCACGACCTCGAGCTCTCGCCCGCCCAGGCCCGCACGGTCGGCACGGCCGACCTCGTCGTCTACCAGTCCGGCTTCCAGGCGGCCGTCGACGAGGCCGTCGAGGGTCGTCAGCCGGCGCACGTCGTCGACGCGTCCGAGGCCGCAGGCCTCGAGGAGCACCCGGGCGAGTCGGGCACGCGTGCGAGCACGACTGGCACCGAGGACGCGCACGACGACCACGCGGACGACGGAGACGCCGACGACGGGCACGACCACTCGTCGCACGGCGGCCTCGACCCCCACTTCTGGCTCGACCCCACGCGCCTGGTCCCGGTCGCCGAGCAGGTCGCGGCCGAGCTCACGGCGATCGACCCCGACGGCGCCGACGAGTACGCGGCCAACCTGGCCGAGCTCACGGCCGACCTGACCGCGCTCGACACCGAGTACAGCGAGGGGCTCGCGAGCTGCGCGAGCCCCTACCTCGTGACCTCGCACGAGGCGTTCGGGTACCTCGCCGAGCGCTACGGCCTGGAGCAGATCGGCATCACCGGGATCGACCCCGAGGCCGAGCCCTCCCCTGCACGCCTGCGCGAGGTCGCGGACGTCATCCGTGACCACGGCATCACGACGATCTTCTTCGAGACCCTCACGAGCCCCAAGGTGACCCAGACCCTCGCGCAGGACGTCGGCGTGCAGGCCGCGGTCCTCGACCCCCTCGAGGGCCTGAGCGACACCGGCAGCGACTACCTTGACGTCATGCGGAACAACCTGGAGGCGCTGCGCACCGGCCTGACCTGCGCATGAGCACCTCGATCCTGAACCCACCGGCGATCGAGGCCACCGGGATCCACGTGACCCTCGGCAACAGCGACATCCTGCGCGGCGTCGACCTCACGGTCGAGCGCGGCGAGGTCGTCGCGCTGCTCGGCGCGAACGGCTCGGGCAAGTCCACGCTCGTGAAGTCCCTCGTCGGCATCGTGCCGCTCGCGGCGGGCCACGTGCGGCTCCTGGGCGCGGACCTGGGCCCCCAGGTCCCGTGGGCGCAGCTCGGCTACGTCCCCCAGCGCGTCTCCGCACAGGCGGGCGTGCCCTCGACGGCCGAGGAGGTCGTCGCGTCGGGCCTGCTCCACGGGCGCCGCATCCGGCTGCCTCGTGGCTGGCGCGCGACGGCCCGCGAGGCCCTCGACCGCGTCGGCCTCGCCGACCGCGCGCAGAGCGCGGTGCACGAGCTCTCGGGGGGCCAGCAGCAGCGCGTCCTCATCGCCCGGGCCCTCGCGCGCGACCCCCGGCTGCTCATCCTCGACGAGCCCGTCGCGGGCGTGGACCAGCCCAGCCAGGAGGCGTTCGCCGCGACGCTGACCGAGCTCACGCGCGACGGCATGACGGTCCTGGTCGTCCTGCACGAGCTGGGCGCGCTCGCGCCGCTCATCCAGCGCTGCGTGGTCCTGCGTCACGGCCTGGTCGTCCACGACGGCGCCCCGCCCCGGGTCACGTCGGCGCACGCCGGGCCGGACCACGAGCACCTGCACCCGCACGGCGACGACCCCGAGCGCAGCGCCTCGCCCGGTTCGGACATGGGCCTGACCGACGCCCCGCTCACGCGCCACTCCCCCGCCCCCGCCCGTATCGACCGTGGAGCCGCCTCGTGAACGCCCTGGACGAGCTCGTCGGGATGCTCTCCGACCCCTTCATGCAGCGCGCCCTGATCGCGGCCGTGCTCGTGGGGGTCACCGCGCCCGTCATGGGGACCTACCTCGTGCAGCGCAAGCTGTCGCTGCTCGGCGACGGGATCGGGCACGTCGCCCTGACCGGTGTCGCGCTCGGCTGGCTGGTGGGCGGCGCCATGGGCGTGGTCCCCAACGACGCGCTCGCGATCCCCGGCGCCGTGGTCGCGGCCGTGATCGGCTCGGTGATCATCGAGCTCGTGCGCGAGCGCGGGCGCACGAGCGGAGACGTCGCCCTGGCCCTGATGTTCTACGGCGGGATCGCGGGCGGCGTGCTGCTCATCGGGGTCGCCGGCGGCAGCTCGGGCAACCTCATGCAGTACCTGTTCGGCTCGATCTCGAGCGTCTCGCCCACCGACCTGTGGCTCACGCTGTTCCTGGGCGTGCTCATCCTCGCGGTCGGCATGGGCCTGCGCGCGGCGCTGTTCGCGGTGAGCTACGACGAGGAGTTCTCGCGCGCGTCGGGCCTGCCCGTCCGGGCGCTCAACATCGCGATCGCGGTCATCGCGGCCCTGACCGTGACCGTGGCCATGCGCGTCGTGGGTCTGCTGCTCGTCAGCGCGCTCATGATCGTGCCCGTCGCGATCGCCCAGCTCGTGACCATCTCGTTCCGCCGGACCATGGCGCTGGCCATGGTCATCGGCGTCGTGGTCTGCGTGGTCGGGCTCTCCGTCACGTACTGGCAGACTCTGTCCCCGGGGGCCACGATCGTCGTCCTGGCGATCGCCCTCTACGCGGTCGTGGCGATCCTGCGTCCCGTGCTCGTGCGGCGCAGGCCTCGCACGTCGCACGACCCGCACCCCGACATCCCCGACGACGTCCACGTGGAAGGTGGCGAGCGATGCAGCGCATGACCCGGCAGCGGGCGGCGGTCTCCGAGGCTCTCGAGGACCTGCCCGACTTCCGCAGCGCGCAACAGCTCCACGAGCTGCTGCGCGCCCGCGGCGATGCGGTGGGTCTGGCGACGGTCTACCGCACCCTGCAGACCCTGGCGGAGGGCGGGCACGTCGACGTCCTGCGCACCGAGGACGGCGAGAGCCTGTACCGCAAGTGCGAGCGCAGCGAGCACCACCACCACCTGGTGTGCCGCGCGTGCGGCACGGCGGTCGAGATCGACGGCCCGACCGTCGAGACCTGGGCCTCGCAGGTCGGCGCGGCCCACGGCTTCACGGACATCCAGCACACGATCGAGCTCTTCGGTACCTGCGCGGCGTGCCGGGCGAAGCAGGACGCATGAGCGCGGTGTCCGCGCTCGCGGGGGCGTTCGTGGGCGCACTCTCCGTCCCGACGGCGTCGCTCGCCTCCTCGGGCCCCGTCACCTCGGTCGTCTCGGCGGCCGGTGACGAGTCGTCCGGGATCTTCTCGATCGACGGCGTGCCGTACTGGATCATCTACGCCGCAGCGTTCGCGATCGTGTTCGTCCGCGCTCAGGCGACCTACTGGGCCGGTCGCGGTGTGGCACGGGGCACGGTCAACACGTCGTGGTCGCGACGGCTCGAGAGCGAGCGCGCCCAGCGAGCGATCTCGACGATCAACACGTGGGGACCCATCGCCGTCACGCTGTCCTTCTTCACCGTGGGCGTGCAGACCGTCATCAACCTGACGGCCGGCTACACGCGCATGAAGTTCTCGCGCTACCTCGCGGCGCTGCTGCCCGGCTGCGCCATCTGGGCCGCGATCTGGACGACGATCGGGATCGCAGCATTCAACACGGCTGTGCTGCTCGCGGCCCGCAGCCCCGTCGGGCTGGCCGTGATCGTGCTCCTCGTCGTCGGGCTCGTGGCGTGGATCGTCGTCGCCTCGCGGCGCCGTCGCCGGGCCCGCGCCCTCGCGGCGGACGCCGCGGACGGGACGAGCGGCTCGCCCGAGGGCGACGCCATCGCTACGGACGGCCAGCCAGGGGCGGACGGGGCGGCGCGTTCGCGGCCGGCCGGTGCCAACCCGTTCGGCGACGTGGCGGACCTGCTGCTCGACGCACAGGACGACCCGCAGGACCACTCGCGTGGCACGCGCGGTCCGGACTCGACGCCCTCGCAGGCCCACCGCCCGCGCGACTGACGAGGTACCGGCGCGACCGCTCCCCGGGGAGACGGCGCGTTCGCGGCCGGTCGTCGCGCGTGCCGACCGTCGGTGGTCCGCGACGTCGACCGTCCGCCACGGACTCGGCCGACGGTCACGTCCCCGCCGTCAGGAGATCTCGGTGGCCGTCTCGTCGGGCTCGCCCAGGCAGAACTGGTTGCCCTGCGGGTCGGTGAGCACCGACCACCGGTAGCCCGGGATCGTGTGCTCTGCCACGAGGCCCGCGCCGTCGGCGACCAGGCGCGAGACCTCGGCAGCCCGGTCCGGCGCGGACAGGTCGAGGTGGATCTTGTTCTTGCCGGGCGTCGGGTCGTCGACCTTCTGGAACCCGAGCACGGGCCCCTGGCCGTCGCCCGCAGGCACGACCTCGAGGAACCAGCCGTCCGCCTCGTCGACGAGGCGACCGCCCGTCTGCCGTGCCCACCACTGCGCCAACGGGCGCGGGTCGGTCGAGTCCACCGTGACCATGCCGATCGAAAGAGTCATACCGGGCAGGCTAGCGAAGGGCACCCACACGCGCAGGACGACGCCCCGTGCCGTCCGGAAGGGCTCCCGTCGAGGGGCGGCTCGGGGCCTCTCCCCTCGACGGAGAGCTCGACCCAGGCCTCAGGGGAGGTCGGCCGACTTGTCGATCGCCCCGCCGTAGCGCCGGTCACGGCTCGCGTACTCCTCGACCGCGCGCCACAGGCTGCGTCGGTCCACGTCCGGCCAGTGCTCGGGCAGGAAGACCATCTCCGCGTACGCGGCCTGCCAGATCATGAAGTTGGACGTGCGCTGCTCGCCCGAGGACCGCAGGAACAGGTCCACGTCCGGCAGGTCCGGCTCGTCGAGGTACTTGGCGACGGTCTTCTCGGTGACCTTCTTGGGGTCCAGCCGACCGGCCGCGACCTCCTGCGCGATCGCCTGCGCAGCGTCCGCGATCTCGGCGCGGCCGCCGTAGTTCACGCACATCGTCAGGGTGCAGGTGTCGTTGCCCGCCGTGAGCCGCTCGGCGTCCTCCAGCTCTTTGATGACCGAGCCCCACAGTCGCGGGCGGCGACCCGCCCAGCGCATCCTCACGCCCCAGCTGCTCATCTCGTCGCGCCGACGACGGATCACGTCGCGGTTGAACTGCATGAGGAAGCGCACCTCCTCGGGTGAACGCTTCCAGTTCTCGGTCGAGAACGCGTAGGCCGAGACGTGCTTGACGCCGATCTCGATCGCGCCCGCCACGACGTCGAGCAACGCCGCCTCGCCGGCCTTGTGCCCCTCGGTGCGCGGCAGCCCGCGCTCGTTGGCCCACCGTCCGTTGCCGTCCATGACGATGGCCACGTGGTTGGGGACGAACCGCGCCGGGATCCTGGGCGCGACGGCCCCCGAGGGA
This sequence comes from Oerskovia sp. Root918, assembly GCF_001428945.1. Classification (NCBI taxonomy): domain Bacteria; kingdom Bacillati; phylum Actinomycetota; class Actinomycetes; order Micrococcales; family Cellulomonadaceae; genus Oerskovia; species Oerskovia sp. Root918. The sequence continues at coordinate 365,152 of NZ_LMJG01000013.1, read as the reverse complement.
TGGGGCGGTGGCGGCTGGATCGGTCGGGCCATCAGGCCTCTCCTCCGGCCCGCGGAGTGACCGCTCCGTCTCGTTCCACCATCCGCAGTGATCGCAACGTTCTCTCCAGGTGATATTGGCTGTAGGCGGCCACGAGGCCGCTGGCTTCCTTGCGGTGGCGCGCGTCGGACGCGTCCGCCACGTCCCACTCGCCCGCGAGCAGCGCGGCGAGCAGCGAGAAGGTCTCGGGGGCGGGGGCCGTGGACCCCGGGGGCCGGCAGCGACCGCACACGGCCCCGCCCAGCGCCACCGCGAACGAGCGGTGCGGACCGGGCTCGCCGCAGCGCGAGCAGTCCGTGAAGCTGGGCGCCCATCCCGCGACCGCGAAGGCGCGCAGCAGGTAGGAGTCCAGGACCAGGCCGGGGGCGTGGGCGTTGACCGCGAGCGAGCGGACGGCCCCCGCGAGCAGCCAGAACTGCTGCACCGCGGGCTCCTTCTCGGCCTCGACCAGGCGGTCGGCGGTCTCCAGCATCGCGGTCCCCGCGGTGTAGAGGCTGTAGTCCTCGCAGATCGCCCGGGCGTAGGGCCCCACGGTCTCCGCCTGGGTCACGACGTCGAGGCTGCGCCCCACGTGGAGCTGCACGTCGACGAACATGAAGGGCTCGAGCCGTGCGCCGAAGCGCGACGACGTGCGCCGCACCCCCTTGCCCACGGCCCGGACCTTGCCGTTCTCCCGTGTCAGCAGGGTGACGATGCGGTCGGCTTCGCCCAGCTTCTGGGTGCGGAGCACGATCGCTTCGTCTCGGTAGAGGACCACTCCCCTATTGTCCGCCATGCCACCCACGTCCCGGTGCACGCGCCCCGTCTCGTGGGCCTACGTGCACAGGTCCCTCACGGGCTCGTGCCCGTGGGGGCGGAGCTCGTGCGCGCTACGCCAGGCGTGTCGCGCAGGAGCTCCGCCCCCACCGGAGGCCGGCAGGCTGCGAGGTCAGACCGCGACGCGCTCTGCGCGGTTGACGGCCGAGACGATCGCCTTGAGCGAGGCCGTCGTGATCGACGGGTCGATGCCGACGCCCCACAGCACCTCGTCGCCCACCTGGCACTCGACGTAGGCCGCGGCGTTGGCGTCGCCGCCCTCCGACAGCGCGTGCTCGGCGTAGTCCAGGACCCGTACCTCGACCCCGACGTGCGCGATCGCGTCGACGAACGCCGCGACCGGCCCGTTGCCCGAGCCGTCGAGCGTCAGCTCGTCACCGCGGTCCAGGACGTCGACGGCCAGGGTGTCCGGGCCGTCCTCGGTCGACGACGCCCGGGTGCCGCGCAGCTTCAGGCGGCCCCAGGGCTCGAGCCCCGAGTCCGGGTCGACCGGCAGGTACTCGTCCGAGAAGATCCGCCAGATGTCGTCGCCCGTGACCTCCTGGCCACCCGCGTCGGTGAACGCCTGGACGACGCGCGAGAACTCGATCTGCAGCCGCCGCGGCAGGTCCAGGTGCCGCTCGGACTTGAGCAGGTAGGAGATGCCGCCCTTGCCCGACTGCGAGTTGACCCTGATCACGGCCTCGTACGAGCGCCCGACGTCCTTGGGGTCGATCGGCAGGTACGGCACGCCCCAGACCAGGTCGTCGACGCCCTTGCCCGCGGCCTCGGCCTGCGCAGCCATGGCGTCCAGGCCCTTCTTGATCGCGTCCTGGTGCGAGCCGGAGAACGCCGTGAACACCAGGTCACCCGCGTACGGGTGACGCTCGTGGACCGCGATCTGGTTGCAGTACTCGACCGTGCGGCGCACGCGGTCCATGTCGGTGAAGTCGATCTGAGGGTCGATCCCCTGGCTGAACAGGTTCATGCCCAGCGTCACCAGGCAGACGTTGCCCGTGCGCTCCCCGTTGCCGAACAGGCAGCCCTCGATGCGGTCCGCTCCGGCCTGGTAGCCCAGCTCGGCCGCCGCGACGGCCGTGCCGCGGTCGTTGTGCGGGTGCAGCGACAGGACCACGTTCTCGCGGTGCGCGAGGTGGCGGTTCATCCACTCGATCGAGTCGGCGTAGACGTTGGGCGTGGCCATCTCGACCGTCGCGGGCAGGTTGATGATGACCTTGCGGTCCGCCGTCGGCTCGAAGACCTCGATGACCTCGTTGCAGATCCGCATCGCGAACTCGAGCTCGGTGCCCGTGTACGACTCGGGCGAGTACTCGTAGAAGACGGCCGTCTCGGGGATGGTCTCCTCGAACTTGCGGCAGAGCTTGGCGCCCTCCACCGCGATGTCGACGATGCCGTCCTCGTCGGTGCGGAACACGACGTCGCGCTGCAGGCGCGACGTCGAGTTGTACAGGTGCACGATCGCCTGCTTGGCGCCGCGCAGCGACTCGTACGTGCGGGCGATCAGGTGCTCGCGCGACTGGGTCAGGACCTGGATCACGACGTCGTCCGGGATGTGCCCGTCCTCGATGAGCAGGCGCACGAAGTCGAAGTCCGTCTGGGAGGCCGACGGGAAGCCGACCTCGATCTCCTTGTAGCCCATCTCGACGAGCAGCTGGAACATCTTCAGCTTGCGCTCGGCGTTCATGGGCTCGATCAGTGCCTGGTTGCCGTCCCGCAGGTCGACCGCGCACCAGCGCGGGGCCTTCTCGATGCGCTTGTCCGGCCACGTCCGGTCCGGCAGCGACACGTCGAACTGCTGGTGGAACGGCTCGTACTTGTGCACGGGCATGCCGGACGGCTGCTGTGCGGAGCGGGGGCTGGTCTGGGGGGTCTGCGCCGTGGTGCTCATCATGTCCTTCGCGATCTCTTCGTCGGTGCTGTTCAGCCGGCACACCAACCACCGCGACGAGGTTGCGGCCTAGAGGGCCTCGTCGCGGCAACGAAGGAGGAGCAGCTGCGTCAGGTGCACGTTGTCACCATACCCCCGTCCGGGGCCATGCTCAGGGACGTCCCGCTGGATGACATGCGAGAGGCGGGCCCGACGGGTCGTGTGAGCGACGTCATCGGGCCCGCCTCAGCGGGTCGCCGGGGTCAGCGTCCGCGCGAGCGCAGCGCGGCGTCGACCGCGGGGTCCCCGAGGTTGCCGAGCCACTCGAGCAGCGCCGGGTACGTCGACGGGTTGGCCGCGACCTGGGGCCGCAGGTGCGGCGCCTCCTGGACGATCTGCGCGAGGACCTCGAGCGGCGTCGACGGGTCGAGCGCCTGCGCCGCGCTGAAGCCGACCGGCTGCGGGTCCTGGTAGGCCGGCAGGACCGCGGTCTCCCCGGCTGCCTGGGCCGCGTAGCCCGGACGGGCCGCGTAGCCGGAGCGCTCCTGGACGGCCGGCTGCACGGGGCGCGCGGACTGGACGCCCTGTGCAGGCAGCACCTGGGTCGGCTGGTACTGCTCGACCGGGCGCACAGGCTGCTGCTGGGGCTGGGCCGGGCTGTACGGCTGCTGGCTCGGCTGCGCGGGACGGTACTGCTCCTGCGCGACCGGCTGCGTGGGCTGCTGTGCCGGCTGCGCCGGAAGGTGCGGCTCCTGCGCGACCGGCTGCGCCGGCTGCTGAGCCGGCTGCTGGGCCGGGGCCGGGCTGTACGGCTGGGGGCTCGGCTGGTAGGGCGCCTGCGCGCCGGGCTGCGCCGAGGTCGGTCGCGACACGGGGGCCGCCGGGTCCTGCTCGCGGGCGCCCGCGGCCGGACCGTAGCCGTCAGGACCGGTCGCGTAGCTCCCGCTGCCGTACGGGCCGGCGACGGGCTCCTGGGCGGGCTGGGGGCGCACGGGGCGAGGCGCGGGCGGCTGCCACACGTAGGCGCTCGGTGCCGCGTCGGCCCCGACGACGGACGCCGGACGGTTCTCGGCGAAGTGCGTGCGGACCTCCGCGGGCACCGTGAGCGCGAACGCCGTGATGGCGGGCAGGCCGAAGGCCAGCAGCAGCAGGTCGGTCCCGACACCGATCCCCAGGCCGGACTGGTTCGCGACGACGATGAGGAGCACGATGCCGAGCACCGCCACGACCCCCGCGCCGCCCAGCGCGAGCGTCCTGCCCGACACGGCGTCCCGGGCGAGGGCACGACGAGCGACGAGGCTCACGCCCACCATGAGGAGGCCGAGCACGAGCGCGAGGATCACGACGACCCCGCTCAGCCCGGCGGCGAGCCACAGGATCGCCTGGAGCGTCAGCACCGCCGCGACGACGAGGACCAGGTCCAGGGTGTCGACCGCCACGGCGACCCACGTCTCGACGGGGGACGCGGACGCCGTGCTGCGGGCGACCGCGGGCGAGGCGGCGACCGCTGCGGCCGCCGGGATCAGCAGCAGGCCGAACTGGCCGCCGCGCAGGCTCTCGTAGCTCACGAGAAAATTGCCCGTGTTGAGGACGTAGAGCACCACGAGCGCGATCCCGAGGCCGACGAGCACCAGGCGCCAGGACTCCTGCTTGCGCAGGATCCCCCACACGGGCAGTCCGACGAGCCCGACCGCGAGCGCGGCGACGACCAGGCGCGCGAAGATCCCGACGACGCCGAGGCCGAGCGTCAGGCTGAACACGAACGCGACGACCGCACCCACGACCGCGAGCGCGCCGATCCCGATCAGGACCTTGACCCAGGTCTGGGACACGGCCCGGTCCTGGTCGACCGGGCCGAGCTCCGCCTGGCGAGGCTGCGCGGCCAGCACGGCCCCGGCGAGACCGAGCGCGAGACCCGTGCCGAGGCCGCCCCACCCGTTGCCGGCCGTGCCGTTCACCAGGTCCAGGACGACGTAGACGGCGACCAGCAGCCCGTAGGGTGCGTTCGCCAGGAGCCGGACCCTGCGCGTCGTGTGCACCGTCCACGTCGTGGGCAGGACCCCCGTCCGCGCCAGGTACGGCAGGGCGAGCGAGAGCAGGGAGAGGACCGAGACGAGGATGACCTCGACCTTGTCCGACGCCCGGTTCGCGAAGTCCCACGGCATGGTCAACGAGACGAACAGCAGGAGCGCCGCGACGCCGTCGCGCACGTAGTCGCTCACCGGGATCCCGGCGAAGGGGTTGGCCGGCGCGGCAGGTGACGTGGTCGCCGACGCGGACGCCTTCTCCTCGGGCTGCTCGGACGGCTTGCCGGACGACGTGGCCGCAGGGTCCGCCGACGACGCCGTGGCGCTGCCGGGAGCCGACTCGTCGGGCGTCCGAGCCGTGGCCCGGGCGAGCGGCCCCGTCCCCCCGGTCGGTTCCTGCTGATCGGGGCCGGGCCCCGGGTCGGTCTCGTTGGTCATCGTGCTCTCCCTACAGGTCGCCCCGGCCTCGGGATCGGTCGAGCACCGGTTTCAGGCCATGACGGCCCCGTCAGTTTCTACCGGTTGATCACCGATGGCTCAAGTCTCCCACCAGGAGACCGGCCGACCCCTCAACCGATCCGGACCACTTCCGTGTCCGTGACCGCGAAGAGCTGACCCTGCGCCGAGACGACTTCTCGGTACGTGGGATCCAGGACGTCTCGCCACTCGAGACCGCCGTCGAACAGGTTGAGCGAGACGAGCTCGGACGCCCCCACGTCCGGGTCGTCCCTGCGTCCCGTGATCGTGCTCGTCAGGAGCAGGGAGTCGCCGTCGGTGAAGGCCCGGTGCACCTCGCTCGACAGCCAGCGCCGCCACAGGTCCCGGCCCGTGCGGGTCTCGATCGCGATCAGCCGGGAGCCCGACTCGACGACCAGGACGTCGTCGGTCTGGAGCCAGATCATCTCGGGCCACTCCTCCCGGTGCCACAGGCGTCGCCCGGAGAGCGCGTCGTACCCCGTGAAGCCGGGTGACCGGACGACCAGGACGTGCGGCACCGTCCCGTCGGTCACCGCCGGGACGAACGGCTCGCCCGGCAGGACGTACCGCTCGCTGCCGTCCGCGTCGAGCACGCGCACCTCCTCGACCTGCCCCGTCCGGGCGTCGAGCGCGGCCCGGACGCGCAGGTCTCCCGGCAGGGGACCGCCGGCGGCCCAGCCTCCGGGCACGGACCGGGGGCGCGCATAGCCGGTCGCGTACTCCCCGGACGCGTCGAAGGTCTCGCGCAGGTCCGGCGCCCGGACGTGGAGCAGCCCGCGCAGTCCGCGCAGCTCGATGGTCCCGGCGTCCCGGTCGTCCTCCCGGGTCGTCGAGCCGACGGCGTCGACCGGATAGCCGGCCGCGTGCAGGACGCGCGTCCGCACGAGAGTCCCGTCGAGGGCCTCCTCCCAGCTCACGACCGCGCGGTCGCCGTCCCGACGAGCGGTCGCCACGAGCCCGTCGGCGAGGGGGGTGGCCGCGTCGGTCGCCCCGGCGAGCGCACGGGTCCCCACGACCTGACCTGCCGGGTCGAGGACGGTCACGACGAACGTGGACCGCGAGGTCGACGGCTCGGAGGCGTCGACCGGGCCGTCCCCGGTGCCCGGCGCCTCCCCTGCCGGTGCCGGGTCGACCTCCGTCACGCACACGAGCGGCGATCCCACGCTCCCCGGGTCGAGCAGGTCCGGGCCGCACACGCTCGTGCCCTCGGGCAACGAGGCCGACCACAGCGGCTCGCCGGTCGCGACGTCGAGGCCCTGCAGGGCTCCGTCGGCCTCGAGCACGACCTGCCCCTCCACGGCCGCGGGCCATCCGCCGTCGGTCGGCGCCCGCCAGACGACGTCAGGATCAGGGGCGACCGACCACAGACCGCCCGGCTGCGTCGCGACGAGCCCGGCCCGATGACGGTCGGAGAGCCCCCCGACGACGAAGGACGCGCCTGTGCCCGCCACGGCCACGGCCACGGCGGCCACGACCAGGGCACGCGCCGGGACCCGCCGAGCGCGGGAGGGCAGTGCGGACGCGTCCGGCGCGGACGGCTCGGACGACTCCGTCGGCGCCGACTGCGCGAGAGTGCCGCTGGCGACACCGGGTGTGTCCGTACCCCCTCGGCCACCACGTCGCGGGCTCGGGCGCCCCGTGCGACCCCGGTCTGGTCCCGTCGTCGGCGGCGCCCCTCCCCCGCCCGTGGCGGTCCGACCCCCAGGAGGCAGACCCCAGGTCGCGTCGAAGTCGTCGTCGAGCTCGGCCACTTCGACCAGCTCGACGGCGTGGGCGGAGTGCTCACGACGACGTGGGGCCACCTTTTCCACGGTAGCCCTGATCCGACGGGATGGAGCCGCCGAGCGTCGGCCTCCTCTCAGCCCAGTCCCAGCAGCCCGCCCTTGTCGGTCACGAGCACGAGCCGGCCCCGGGCAGTGAACGCCCAGAACAAGGCCACCGGGAGGTCGGACGCCCAGAGCTCCTGGCCCGAGTCGACAGAGATCGCCGTGACCCGCGTCGAACCGTTCCCGCTCCGCCCGACCAGGTAGAGGTCCGTGCCGTCGGTGAAGGACTGACCGTACGTCAGGATCCCCTCCGCCTCCCAGGCCCTCTCGCCGGTCGCCAGGTCGACCCCCCACAGCCGGCCCGCACCTGACAGGACACCGACGTCCCCGATCTGCGCGACCGCGCGGTCGAGGGATCCGTCGACCGTCCAGAGCGTCCGCCCCGTCCGGCGGTCGAGCGCCGAGAACACGGGCCGGGCGATCGTCCCGGCCGCGTCCATCACGTCGCCTCCGCCCGAGACGAACAGGGGAGCGTCCGCCGACCCGTCGGTCACCTCGAACGGGACGACGTTCCCCTCGACGCTGAACGACTCGTGCCCGTCGGGGGCGAAGACCGTCCAGGTCCCGTCGCCCCCCATCGAGAGCCTGCCTCCGTCGGGGAGCGTCGAGTCCCACGACGGATCCTCCCGCGTGTCGACGGACTTCCCGTGCGCGTCCAGCGTCACGCTGAGGCCGGCCGCCTCGACGCGGAGCCCGTCGCCGTCGGGCCACCCCTGGAGATAGCGCGCGCTCGCCGCGCTCTCCTCGGGGTCGGGGACCAGCTCTCGGGTCCAGCGCACCTCCCCCGTGGCCAGGTCCTCGAGCGTCACCACGACCTGGCCTCCCGCATCCCACGCGAACGTGGCCAGGCCGTCCGTGAACGCGACGGTCGCCGCGGTGGTCTCCCCGTCGACAGCCCGCGAGGTGACCAGGTCACCGGTCGTCGGGTCGATGACCTCCACGCCGCGCAGGTGCGCCTCCTCGGAGGTCTCGCCGAAGACGGTCACCGGGCGGTAGTCGGACGTCGTGCAGACGACGGGACCCCGGTCCCCGCGCGGACCGCTGCCGCTGCACCTCGTCTGGCCCCCGCTGCGGGACGCGCTCGCCGACGGCACCGACGAGTCAGCCACCCTCCACAGGCGCTCCCCCGTGACCGGGTCGTACCCCGCCACGGGATCCCCCGGGACGACCAGCACCCCGTCCACCAGGACCGGCTGGCTCCACCGGCCCAGGTCCGGCGCGTTCCCGCCCGCGAGGGGGTCGATGCTCCAGACCACCGCGACGTCCGCGCCCAGGCTCCGGACACCGCCCGACGAGGCCATGACCCGCTCGATGCGCGCGGCCTCGTTCCGTTCTCCGACCACGAGACCGCCCACGACGAGCACGACCACCGCGGCGACAGCAGCGGCCAGGAGCCCACGGGCCCTGCGCGACAGGCGCCGACCAGGCCGGGCTCCCCCGGGCGCCTCGCCAGACCCCGGACCGCGGCCCGCCGACGGGAGGCGAGCTCCGCCGTCGGGCTCCTCGCCGCGAGCCGGTGCGGTGCCCTGCACCCCCGGGCCCGCCGGTACCGGAGAAGGCCAGTCGACGTCCTCCTCGACCTCCTCGAGCGCGAACGAACGCATCCGCCCCTCGGCCCCGTCGCGCGCGCGTCGTCCCATGCCTCGACCCTAGGCGTCCGACGCGTCCGGCGTCAGATGCCCAGCTGGTAGACGCCCCAGTACGCGAGCGTGACGAGCAGGATCGTGGAGCCGGCGACCGTGGCCCACAACGTCGTGCGCGCACCCACGCCCGTCGCCGGACGCACCACGACACCGCCGCCCTCGGGAGAAGCCAGGACCGCCTTGCGCGCCTGGCGCAGGTCCGACAACCGGTTGATGATGAACGCGGCCGCGACGACCGTCGCCAGACCGAGCAGGCGCACCGCGATCCACCCACCCTGCACGACCCACGAGTCCGTCTTGTAGTCGAGCGCGAGCCGCGCGACGGCGACCAGGTACACGACCAGTCCCGCCATCGTCGCGACCGACCCCACGGCCAGCCCCGCGAGCGGCCACCGCAGCCCTGGCGCGAGACGACCGGCAGGGTGCGGGGTGCGCCGGACCCTGCGCACCGCCCCCGTGACCAGCCACACCAGCGGGCCCACCACGAGCAGCACCCCGCCCACGATCACGAACCCGATCACGATGTCGCCGTTGCCGTACCAGCGCGGGTTCGGCACGGCCGAGGCCAGGTAGAGCTGGTTCGGCTGCCCGCCCGCGACCGTCGGCGGGGCGCTCGCGGTCCCCGGCAGCCCCTGCACCCAGGCGCTGACGTCCCGCGGGAACTCGGGGACCATGACGTCGTCGATCTTGATGCCGTGGTTGGCGCCCTCGTAGTAGCGGACCGTGACGTCGTGGTTCCCGTTGGCCCCGGCGTCGGCGATGATGCGCAGCGCACCCTGCTCGACGGGCATCGACGGGTCGGCCGTGCCGTACGCCACGAGCGTGGGCACCGAGAGCCGCGCGAGGTAGGGCGTGACGTCGAAGTCCGCGTACTCGAAGCCGCCTCCGGGCATCTCCATGCCCACCGCGCGCGGGATCGCCCGGAAGACCCCCTGCGGCACACCCGTGTTGCGCAGGTACGAGTCCACTGCGAACCCCGCCTGCTGGCGCGGCGGCACCACCGGTGCCGAGACCAGGACGACGAACGAGACGTCCTGGTCCTGGTCTACCAGCACGGGCGCGACCCAGGTGCCCTCCGACTCGGCGTAGAGCCCTACCCGCGCGGGATCGACCGACGGCCTGGCGCGCAGCAGGTCGACCGAGCGCTCGTAGTCGTCGGCCATGTCGACGTAGTCCCGGTGCCGCGTCGTGTACGTGTCGAGCCGCTTGGACGGCACGAGCGTGACCACGCCCGCGCTCGCCAGGTCTGTCGCGACGTCGACGAACGCCTCGTCGGCCGAGCCCGTGCCCGCGCCGTGGAGGAAGACCACCCCGGGCAGGCCGTCGGGCGCGTCGACGGGCTCGCGCACGATCCCGTCGACGCTCGTCCCGTCGAGCTGGACGACCACGGGGGTCTCCTGCACGGCGTAGGTCCCGACCGGCTGGACGTCGGGCCCCTGCCCGCCGATCGTCGTGTCGGGCGTCGAGGGCTCGAGGTGGTCGGTCACGGGCACGGGATCCCACTGGGGTCCCGTGACCGCACCGACCAGGGCGAGGCCGATCGCGAGGGCGGCGCTCGTGGCGGCGGTCCGGAAGATCACGTCAGGATCGTATCGAGGCGGGCTGGAGTCCCGCCTGCGTTCGAGGAAAGAGGCGGGACGTCCCGAAGGCGGACCGGGGGCCCACCCTAGAAGCCGAGCCTGCGCAGCTGCTTGGGGTCGCGCTGCCAGTCCTTGGCGACCTTGACGTGCAGGTCCAGGTAGACGCGCGCGCCGAGCAGCGCCTCGATCCCCTTGCGCGCCTCGGTGCCGACGTGCCGCAGCCGCGACCCGCCGCGCCCGATGATGATGGCCTTCTGGCTGTCGCGCTCGACGAACAGGTTGACGCGCACGTCCAGGAGCGGAGGCCTGCCCGTCGCCGGGTTGCCCGAGCCCTCGCGCGGCAGGATCTCGTCGACCACGACCGCGAGGCTGTGCGGCAGCTCGTCGCGCACGCCCTCGAGCGCGGCCTCGCGCACGAGCTCGGCGACCATGACGGCCTCGGGCTCGTCGGTCAGCTCACCGCCGGGGTAGAGCTCAGGGCCCTTCGGCAGGTGCTTGACGAGGACCTGCTCGAGGACCTCGACCTGGAAGCCGTCCACGGCCGAGACCGGGACGATGTCCTGCCACTCGCCCAGCTGGTCGACCGCCAGCAGGTGCTTGGTCAGCGTCTCGCGGTCCACGAGGTCCGCCTTGGTCACGACCGCGACGACCGGGGTGGGTCGCCGGCCCTTCATCAGGTCGGCGAGCTGCGCCGCGATGTACTTGTCACCCGGGCCGACCTTCTGGTCCGCGGGCAGGCAGAAGGCGATCACGTCGACCTGCGCGAGCGTCTCGCGCACCAGGTCGTTGAGCCGCTCGCCGAGGAGCGTGCGCGGGCGGTGCAGCCCGGGCGTGTCCACGAGGATGAGCTGGGCGTCGGGACGGTGCACGATGCCGCGGATCGTGTGCCGGGTCGTCTGCGGGCGCCCGGAGGTGATCGCGACCTTCTGCCCGACCAGTGCGTTCGTCAGCGTGGACTTGCCCGCGTTGGGCCGCCCGACGAAGCACGCGAAGCCGGACTTGTGCTCGGGTGCTGCTGGGTCGTTCTGGGTCACCGGTGTGCTTCTCTCTCGTTCGTCTGGCCCGCGCGGCGCGGGTCCTCGCTCGTCCTCCCGGCGCGCTCTGCGCGCTCGGGGTGTGTCTGGTGGTCGCGCTCGACGCGCTCCCGGTGGTCGTGTCGCTCCTGGCGGTCGGTACGGCCCGACGGCGTCTCGTCCGCCCCGTCCGTCTCGTGCTCCGGGGTGACGGCCCGCACGAGGACCGTCGCGAGCTGCTTGCGCCGTCCCTCGACCCGTTCGCCGACCATGTGCACGCCCTGCGCCTCGGCGACCGATCCCGGGAGCGGGACCTTGCCCAGCGCCTTGGCGAGCAGGCCACCCACGGTGTCGACGTCGTCGTCCTCGATGTCGAGGTCGAACAGCTCGCCGAGCTCGTCGAGCGGCAGCCGCGCGGGGATGCGGAACTCCCCGTCGCCCAGGTCCTCGATCTCGGGACCGGACTTGTCGTGCTCGTCGGTCAGCTCGCCCACGATCTCCTCGAGCGCGTCCTCGATCGTCACGAGCCCCGCGACCCCGCCGTACTCGTCGACGACCATCGCGATGTGCGAGGCCGAGGCCTGCATCTCGCGCAGCAGGTCGTCGACGGGCTTGGACTCGGGCACGAAGATCGCGGGCCGGGCGACGTCCGCCACGCGCCGCGAGCCGGCCTCGGGCGAAGCGTTGACGACCTTGACGACGTCCTTGAAGTAGACGACTCCCACCAGGTCGTCGACCGACGTGCCCGTGACGGGCAGGCGCGAGAACCCCGAGCGCAGGAACAGCGACAGCGCCTTGGACAGCGAGGTGGTGGCCGGGGTCGTGATCATGTCGGTCCGAGGGACCATGACCTCACGGGTCAGGGTGTCGCCCAGCTCGAAGACGGAGCGGATCATCTCGCGCTCCTCCTCCTCGATGATCTCGGACTCGTTCACGCGGTCCACCATGTCGCGCAGCTCGCGCTCGTAGGGGCCGTCCGATTCGTCCTTCGAGCCCGTGACGCGCGCGACCCAGCCCGTGAGCGCGACCGCGGGCGTGAGCACGCCCGAGAGCAGGAGCAGGACCTGCACGGGGTGACGGCGCCCCAGCGCACGGGGCGCGATGCGCGCGAACACGAGCGCCACGACGACTGCGAAGACCAGCGCCGCGAGCAGCGCCTGCCACCAGTCGTCGAGCCACACCGAGACCAGGAGCGTGACGCAGGCAGCGGCCACCATCTCCGCGACGACCCGCAGGAACGCGAGCGCGGCCGCGGTGTGCGGCGGGTCCTCGGTCAGGGACTGGACGCGTCGCGCGCGGGCGACGCGAGGTGGGACCGGGCCTCCGGCCCCACCTCCGGACGCACCTGCGGTCCCCGTGCCCGCCTCGGCCTCCGCGGCCGCCTCGGCGACCGCGGCGCGCGTGACCCGCATGACCGCGCTCTCGCCCGCGCCGAGCGCGCCCGCGAGGACGACGCCGAGCACGGCCAGGACGAGGAGCAGCGCGACGGGGACCTCGGTCATCGGCTGGCGAGGAAGGTCAGCAGGAGCTTGCGCTGGAGCGCGAACATCTCCTTCTCCTCCTCGGGCTCGGCGTGGTCGTACCCGAGCAGGTGGAGGATCCCGTGCGTGGTGAGCAGGAGCATCTCCTCCGCGGTGGAGTGGCCGGCCGTGACGGCCTGCTGGGCCGCGACCTCGGGGCACAGGACGATGTCGCCCAGCTCGCCGGCCGGGGTCACGTCGCCGTCACGACCCGGACGCAGCTCGTCCATGGGGAACGACAGGACGTCCGTGGGTCCCGGCTCGTCCATCCACCGCACGTGGAGCTCGGTCATGACGTCGGTCTCGACGAAGCGGATGCCGAGCTCGCTCTGCGGGTGCACGTGCATGGCGTCCAGGACGTAGCGCGCCAGCGCCGCGAACTCGGCCTCGTCGACCTCGTAGCCGGACTCGTTGTTGATCTCGACGCTCATCAGCGTGCCCCTTGCTCTCGTTGGTCTCGTGGTCTGCCCTGGCGAGAGGTGCCTCCGCGCGCCGAGCCGTGCTGGTGGTTTCCGCTGTCGCGTGGGGGCCGTGCGCTGCTGACGTCCCAGCGGGCGTAGGCGTCGATGATCTCGCTCACGAGGCGGTGCCGGACGACGTCCGTCGACGTGAGCCGGCAGAACTCGACGTCGTCGACCCCGGTCAGGACGTCCTCGATGACCCGGAGCCCCGAGGTGGTGCCCCCGGGCAGGTCGACCTGCGTCACGTCGCCCGTGATGACCATCTTGGAGCCGAACCCGAGGCGCGTGAGGAACATCTTCATCTGCTCCGTCGAGGTGTTCTGCGCCTCGTCGAGGATGATGAACGCGTCGTTGAGCGTACGGCCACGCATGTAGGCCAGCGGGGCCACCTCGATGGTGCCGGCCTCGATGAGCTTGGGGATCGACTCGGGGTCGATCATGTCGTGCAGCGCGTCGTACAGCGGGCGCAGGTACGGGTCGATCTTCTCCGAGAGCGAGCCCGGCAGGAACCCGAGCCGCTCGCCCGCCTCGACCGCGGGGCGCGTCAGGACGATGCGGCTGACCTGCTTGGCCTGCAGCGCCTGGACGGCCTTGGCCATCGCGAGGTAGGTCTTGCCCGTCCCCGCAGGACCGATCCCGAACGTCACGGTGCTCGCGTCGATCGCGTCCACGTAACGCTTCTGCCCGACCGTCTTGGGCCGGATGGTCCGTCCGCGGTTCGAGAGGATGTTGAACGTCAGGACCTCGGCAGGACGCGACGCCGTCGCGGCCGTGAGCATCGCGATCGAGCGCGTGACGACGTCGGCCGAGAGCTGCGTGCCCGACTCGACGACCTCGACGAGCTCGTCGAGCAGCCGTGAGGCGAGCGCGACGTCTCCGACCGGCCCCTTGACCACGATCTCGTTGCCCCGCGCGTGGACGTCGACCGAGGGGAACCCGGCCTCGACCGCACGCAGGACCGAGTCACCGCTGCCGAGCAGGGCCGCCATGGAGACGTGGGACGGGACGACGATCCGGTGCTCGACCCGTGTGCTGGGGTGCTGGGCGCCCGGCGCCCCTCGGTCGTCCGTGCCGTTCGTCTGCTCGGAGCGCGCGCGCCCCGGGTCGCGGGAGGAGCCTCCGGGGCCGGGCGTCGACGAGCCGTGCGGCAAGGGTGGTGTCGAGGATGGCATGAGCCGGCTTGCGCCGAAGCACTCCTTCTGCAGGTCGGGGAGATTTCGTGGTGCATCCATGGTAACGAGCGCAGGGCGACGGGTCAGGACGAATTACGCCCTGAGCGGGTGTGTCCTGCGCCCGGCACCCTCCGCGGGTCGTGACGAGGTCAGGCCGGGGTCCAGCCCAGCTCCTTGCCGCCGATCACGTGTCCGTGGACGTGGAAGACGCTCTGGCCTGCGCGCGGGCCCGAGTTGAAGATGAGCCGGAACTGGCCGTCGGCCTGCTCGCTCGCCACGGCGTCCGCGAGCGCGACGACGCCCGAGAGCAGCTCGGGGTCCGCGGCCGCGAGCTGCGCGATGTCACCGTGGTGCGCCCGTGGCACCACGAGGACGTGCAGCGGGGCCTGGGGGTTGATGTCCTTGAAGGCGACCGCCTGGTCCGTCGCGGCGACGACCGTCGCGGGGATCTCCCCCGCGACGATCTTGCAGAACAGGCAGTCCGGGTCGGTGGGCCGGGAGGTGTCGTTGCTCGTCATGTCGGCAGGCTACCCCCGGTCACCGGGCCACAGCCCGGCGACCGCACGCTCCGGAGCGCGTCCGCTCACGCGGGCGTCCCGTCCCAGCGGCCGAGCCGCTGGACGAGCAGCGCGATCGCGACGGGTCCGGCGGTCGACGTGCGCAGCACGTGCGGCCCGAGCCGCGCGGTCAGCGCGCCGGCCTCGGTGAGGGCCTCGACCTCGCGGTCGGAGATGCCGCCCTCCGGCCCGACGACGACGAGCACCTCGGGCGCCCGGGACCCGTCCTCGGACGCGGGGACGGGCAGCGGCACCTCGGCGAGCGGGGCGCTCGCCTCCTCGTGCAGGACGATCACGGCGCCGCCCGACGCGACGACCTCGCGCGTGCGCTCGACGAGCCCGCGCGTGTCGATCGCGACGTCGACGCGCGGCAGGCGCGCACGGCGGGCCTGCTTGGTCGCGGCACGCACGGTCGCGAGCCAGCGGGCCCGCGACTTGGCGGCACGGTCCCCGCGCCACACGACGATCGAGCGCTCGGCCTGCCACGGGACGACGGCGTCGGCCCCGACCTCGGTCGCGGCCTCGATCGCCATCTCGTCCCGGTCGCCCTTGGCGAGTGCCTGGACGAGGGTCACGACGACGTCGGGCGCCGGCTCCTGCACGACCTCCTCGACACGCAGGCTGACCTGGGCAGCCTCCACGAGCTCGATGACGCACCGCAGCCGCAGCCCGTCGCCGTCGACGACGTCGACGTGCTCACCGACCCCGCGCCGCTGGACGACGCCCGCGTGGCGCCCCTCGGCGCCGTCGAGCACGTAGAGCGAGCCCGCGGGGTACCCGGCGAGGCCGCTCGCGGTCGCGCCGTCCGACGAGCCGCCCGCCTCGGCGAGGAAGACCGGTGCGCTCATGCCTCAGCGCCCCGAGAGCTTGTCGCGCAGACGGGAGAAGACCCCCGGGTGCGCGGCCGACAGGCGCGGGTCCGGGCGTTCCTCGCCACGGGCCTTGGCGAGCGAGCGCAGCAGCTCCTGCTGCTCGTCGTCGAGCCCCGTGGGCACCTGGACCTCGACGTGCACGTTGAGGTCGCCGCGACCACCCGTGTGCAGGTGCCCGACACCGAGGTTCTTGAGCGTGACGATCTGGCCGGGCTGCGTGCCGGGGCGCAGGTCGATCTCCTGCGGGCCGTCGAGCGTCTCGAGCTCGAGGACCGTGCCGAGCGCGGCGGCGGTCATGGGGACCTGGAGCGTGCAGTGCAGGTCGTCGCCGCGGCGCACGAAGATCTCGTGGTTGCGCTCGCGGATCTCGACGTACAGGTCGCCCGCGGGTCCGCCGGCCGGGCCGACCTCGCCCTGGGACGTGAGCTTGATGCGCGTCCCGGTGTCGACGCCCGCGGGAACGTTCACGGTCAGGGTGCGGCGGCTGCGCACGCGCCCCTCGCCCGCGCACTCGGCGCACGGCTCGGGGATGACGGTGCCGAAGCCCTGGCACGCGGCGCACGGGGCGGTCGTCATGACCTGGCCGAGGAACGAGCGAGCCACGCGCTGGACCGTGCCGCGCCCGTTGCAGACGTCACAGGTGCGCGGCGAGGTGCCGGGGCGACAGCACGAGCCGCTGCACGTCCCGCAGACCACCGCGGTGTCCACCTGGAGCTCGCGGCGCGCCCCGAAGGTCGCCTCCGAGAGGTCGATGTCGAGCCGGACCAGGGAGTCCTGGCCACGGCGGGCGCGCGGGATGGGGCCGGACTGCGCCTGTCCCCCGCCGAAGAACGTCTCGAAGATGTCCTGGAAGCCGAAGCCCCCGCCCATGCCGCCACCGGCGGCGGACGGGTCCGAACCGAGGTCGTACTGCTGGCGCTTGTCCGGGTTGGACAGGACCTCGTACGCGCGGGACACGTCCTTGAACTTGTCCTCGGCGGCCTCGCCCGCGACGTCAGGGTGCAGCTCACGGGCCAGCTTGCGGTAGGCCTTCTTGATCTGGTCCTGGCTCGCGTCCCGGGGCACGCCCAGGATCTCGTAGTAGTCGCTCACAGGTCACTCTCTACTAGCGCACGCCGACGGTGGATCGGCGACTTCCGACAACGCCCCGCGGCACGTACCGGGCCCGAGGGCCCGGTCACCGCACCCGGTGGCGCAAGAACCATGCTCATGCAGTCAGGACGCGCGACAGGTACCGCGCCACGGCGCGGACCGAGGCGATCGTCCCTGGATAGTCCATGCGGGTCGGTCCGATCGAACCGATCAGCGCGACCGAGTCGCCCTCGTTACCGTATCCGCTCGTCACGACCGAGGTCTCCGCGAGGCCCTCGAGCTGCGTCTCGTGACCGATCCGCACGCTCACCCCGGACTCCGCGGCCATCTCGGTCAACAACCCGAGCAGCACGACTTGTTCCTCGAGCGCCTCGAGGACCGGCCGCAGCGCGTGCTCGAACCGCATCCCGACCCGGGCCAGGTTCGCGGTGCCGGCCAGCACGATGCGCTCCTCGGACTCTTCCGAGAGGGTCTCCTCGACCAGCAGCGCGAGCGAGCGGGCCAGGTCCTGGTGCTCGGGGCGGAACTGCTCGGCGACCTCGGCGAAGCCCTGCCCGAGCTCCGCGAGACGCTTGCCCGCGGCGACCGCGTTGAGCCGCGAGCGCAGCTCGGCGAGCGTCGCCTCGTCCGGGGCCGCGGCGACCTCGAGCGTGCGCTGCTCGACGCGGCCCGTGTCCGTGATGATCACCACGAGCAGGCGGCGGTCACCGACCGGCACGAGCTCGAGGTGACGCAGCCCGGAGCGGCGCAGCGACGGGTACTGGACCACGGCGACCTGACCAGTGAGCTGGGCGAGGAGACGCCCGGCACGCGCCACGACGTCGTCGAGGTCGACGGCCTCCGACAGGAAGGTCTCGATCGCCCGGCGCTCGGGCGACGACAGGGGCTTGACCGTCGAGAGCCTGTCCACGAACAGGCGGTAGCCCTTGTCCGTGGGGATGCGTCCGGCCGACGTGTGCGGCTGGGCGATGTAGCCGTCCTCCTCGAGGGCGGCCATGTCGTTGCGGATCGTGGCCGGGGACACGCCCAGGCGGTGCCGCTCGGCGAGGACCCGCGACCCCACCGGTTCCCTGGTGAGGACGTAGTCCTCGACGATCGCACGCAGCACATCGAGCCGTCGTTCCTCGCTCATGTCCACCTCCTGCCGATCGTCGCGCGTTCGCACTCTCTACCGTCGAGTGCTAATTCTACGCGGTCGCGGGAGGCCGGCGGGCGCCGTGCACATCCTCCTCACGGGGTCTGCGGGAAGGGTCCCCGGCGAGGGCGTGCTGCACCCGACCACACCACGCACGCTCCGCCGTCGGGCCTCGTGCGTTCGCCCGGCAGCACCGCGCGGCGCACGCCGTGCCCTGCCCGACGGCGGAGCTCACGTCGCGGACGGCACCTTGCCCTCAGGCGCGCCCTGCGCGTGGCGCGCCCGCAGGTCCACGACCGCGACCACGAGCGAGACCGCGACCAGCGCGACCGTGATGAGCATCGCGGTGCTCGCGGCGACCGCACCCGTCGAGCCGCCCGCCTTGAGCGAGTAGTACGTCGAGAGGACCACCGCGATGCCCATGGCCGAGCCCACGCGCTGCCCGAGCTGGAGCATGCTCCCCGCGACCCCCGCGAGCTCGACCGGCACCCGTGCGAGGGTCAGCGTCTGGTTGGGCGAAATGACGGTGCCGCTCCCGATCCCCGCGACCATCATGGTCAGAGCGATGGCCCACCCTCCGGCCGACACGTCGTCGCCCGTGACACGGATCGCGAGGATCACGCCCGCGAGCCCCACGAGCACCACGACCAGCCCGGCCACCACGAGCGGCCGACCCCAGCGCGCGACGCCGCGCCCCGCGAGCCACGACGCGACGCCCGACGCGATCGCGAACGGCATGCCGATGAGCCCCGCGTGCAGGGGCGTGAAGTGCAGGTCGTTCTGCAGGTAGAGCGTCGCGACGAGGAAGATCCCCGTGAAGCCCGCGAAGTACGTGATCCCCAGCAGCGTGCCGTTGCGGAACGACGTGAGCGACAGGACCCGCGGGTCCAGGACGGGGGCACCCGTGGTGCGCTGGTAGCGCCGCTCCCAGAGCACCGTCGCTGCCACCGCGGCCGCCCCGACCGCGAGCCACCACCAGCGACCCGGGTCGTCGTCCTGGCCCGACGTCGTGACGAACGGGAGCATGACCGCGACCGTCGCGACCGCGATGAGGACCAGGCCCACGGGATCGAGCTTGCGCGGGCCGGCCTTGCGCGTCGACGCGGGCAGGAAGCGGATCGCGAGCGGCAGGACGACCGCGATGATCGGGACGTTGATCCCGAAGATCCACCGCCACCCGTTCTCCTCGCCCGCGACCTGGAGGATCAACCCGCCGAGGAGAGGCCCGAGGGCCGTGGATACGCCGATCGTCGCGCCGAACATGCCGAACGCCTTGCCTCGCTCGTACCCCGAGAACATCTGCTGGATGAGCCCGATGACCTGCGGGTTGAGCAGTCCCGCGCTCGCCCCCTGCAGGAGCCTCGCGATCGCGAGCCACTCGTCGCTCGGCGCCAGGCCCGCTGCGAGGCTCGTGAGCGCGAAGCCCACGAGCCCGACGATGAACAGCGTGCGACGCCCGCCCGCGTCGCCCAGGCGACCCGCGGGGACGAGGGCCAGACCGAACGCGAGGGTGTAGCCCGCGACGATGAGCTGCAGCTCGGTGGGGCCCGCGTCGAGCGCCTTCTCGATCGACGGGAGCGCGACGTTGACGATCGACACGTCGAGCATGGTGATGAAGCCGACCGCGAGACACAGCCCCAGGACGCGCCATCGCTGGGGGTCGGGCGCGGCCTGACCGCTCGAAGTGCTCACCGGCCAGTCGTACCACGGCCCGCGCCACGGCACCCGGCGAGCCGGGCGGGGGTTCACGGGTCGCCGCGCGCCCCTTCCGGGCCCGGGGCCGACCAGCGCCTAGGGTGAGTCGGGTGAGCTTCGATCGCTACGGTGCCGACGTCCTGTCCAGCGCGACCCCCGCCCCGGTCCCCCACCGCAGGCGCCCCGTCTCGCGTCCGCAGCCCGCCGAGCGCGGCCTCGTCGTCGAGGACGTCGAGACCGGCTGGGTCGGCGCGGTGGTACGGGTCGAGAAGTCGGGCGGCATGCACATCGTCGTCCTCGAGGACCGTGCGGGACGGACACGCACCTTCCCCCTGGGCCCCGGCTTCTGGGTCGACGGCGAGCCCGTCGAGCTGACGGCACCCGTGACCTCGCGCGCCCCCGCCGCGCCCACGCGCACCGCGTCGGGCTCGCGCGCGGTCGCCGACGTCCGCGCCCGCGTCGCCCGCGGTTCGCGCATCTGGGTCGAGGGCAAGCACGACGCCGAGCTCGTCGAGAAGGTCTGGGGCGACGACCTGCGCATCGAGGGCGTCGTGGTCGAGCTCCTCGACGGCGTGGACAACCTCGCGGAAGCTCTCAAGGACTTCAGCCCGACGGCGGAGCGCAAGGTGGGCGTGCTGGTCGACCACCTGGTCCCGGGCAGCAAGGAGACGCGCCTGGTCGCCGAGGCGCTGCGAGGCGTGCGCCCCGGCACCGTCAAGGTGCTGGGCCACCCCTACGTGGACGTGTGGCAGGCCGTGCGCCCCGAGCGCGTCGGCCTGACCACCTGGCCCGTGATCGAGCGGGGTACCGAGTGGAAGCGCGGGATCCTGCGCGAGCTCGGGTGGCCCGCGGCCGAGCAGGCCGACGTCGCCCGGGGCTGGCAGCGCATCCTCGGCACCGTGCGGACCTACGCCGACCTCGAGCCGTCCCTGCTGGGCCGGGTCGAGGAGCTCATCGACTTCGTGACGGTCGACTGAGCTACTTCACGATCCGCACGTCGACCGGGTAGCTGGTCGCCTGGCCCTTGCCGACGGCCTGGAAGTTCAGGACGCCGAACACGAGCGACGTGACCCACACGCCGAAGATCACGAGGCCCTCGAGGAGGCCGGGGAGCACGAGGTTCGCGCCGACCAGCACGATCGCCACGAGGATCTGGAAGTTGAGGGCCTTCTTGGCCTCGCCGTCCACGACGTAGCTGCGCTCACGGAAGACCAGCCAGATCACGAGGGGCGCGAGGAAGCCGAGGATGCCGCCCAGGAGGTGCGACAGGCTGGCCCACGTCTTGGTGTCCGCCGGCGAGAGGGGCTGGGCCGGTCCCGGCTGGCCCTGCGGCGGGTACTGCCCGAACTGTCCGGGCGGCGGGTACTGCCCCTGCTGTCCCGGCTGCTGGCCGGCGGACGGCCCGTAGCCGCCGGGCTGACCGGGATAGCCGTTCTGGCCCGGATGTCCCTGGGGGCCGGGGGCGCCGCCCTGGCCGGCCGGCGGGACGTACTGCCCGTAGTCCGGAACCTGGTCGGAGGAGTGCTGGTCGCTCATCGTGGCCTCTCTGCGGTCGAACCGGACCCTTCGTGACGGACCGGGCGCCTCACGCTAGCCGGTCGCGATCGCCCGGGGCCACCCTGCCCGGGGGCTGGGCGCACCGGTCCCGCCCACGACCTCGCCCGACATGGCGCCGGACCCCGGCGCCGCTCCACGAGAGCGGCACCGGGGCCCGGTGACCTTGGTCTGCTGTTCCGGTCAGACCGGCTGCTCGCCGATCAGACGGCGGTAGGCGTAGGCAACCGCGATGTAGGACAGCGGGAGCGTGACCAGCAGGCCGATCCCGCACAGGAGGGCCCCGACGATGTTGATGCCGAAGAGCGCGAGGAGCAGCAGGAAGACCGACCCGAAGTTCTTCGCGACGAGCGACCAGCTCGACTTGATCGCGGTGATCGCGTCCTGCTCCTTGTCGAGCGTGAAGTAGTAGACGAAGGCCGAGAAGAGCAGGACCGCCAGGCCGGGCAGGACGCAGAGGATCGTGCCGACGGCTGCCATGATGCCGACCAGGAAGGCCGCGAGGATGACGTTCACCACGTTGCCGATCCCGAAGAACGCCGCGACGTCGGGTTTGCGCCCCTGCGACTCGTCGAGGGCCCCGCGGGTGAAGAAGGCGGTGATGAGGTAACCGATGATCGCGCCGATGATCGACAGCACCACGCTGCCGACACTCAGCCCGACGGCCTCGAACATGTTGGTGTCGGTGAACCCGTCGGTGCGATAGTCCGAGAACTGCTCGAAGCCGCCGGTGAGCCAGCTGAAGAGCGTGTTGATCAGCAGGAAGATCAGCGCTGCGAGGACCCACGGCCAGGGGTTCGCCCAGAACTTCTTCCATCCGAATCCGATCGCGTCACCGACCGCGAAGGGCGCGGCGCCCGCGTAGGCGGGCTGCCCCGGAGGCGGGTACGCGCCGCCGGGAGGGGGGTACGCACCCCCGGCAGGCGGGTAGCCGCCACCCGGGGGCGGATAGCCACCACCGCCGGGGGGCGGGTAGCCGCCACCGCCGGGGGGCGGAGCGACGGGCGGCTGGCCTCCGGCCGGTGCGCCGTAGGGCGGTGCGGCCGGGGGCGGGGTCGGCGCCCCGTACGGGGGCGGGGCGACGGGCGGTGCTGTCGGGGGCGTGACCGGCGGCGCGGTCGGCGGTGCGGTCGGCGGCGTGGGCTGTGCGGGCGGGGTCACCGGAGGCGTGACGGGCTGCACGGGCTCGGAGGGAGGCGGCGCGGCGTCCGGGTCGGGCGTGCTCGCGTACGGGTTCTGCGGCGTGGGCTCGTTCTCGTCCGGCGGCGGCCCGCCTGCAGTGTTGTCGCTCATCGGGATCCCTCGGTCGTCGGGGTGCGGCAAGCCACACTGTGAACAGACTGTGACGATCGAACATTTCACAGATCGCTATCAACGATGACGCTTCGGGACGTTTCCCGCCACAGGAGCAGCGGGTGACGTCGAGGACCTGCGACGTGAGCACCTGTTCTCCCGGGGTGTCCCCCACGCGCACCGCAGGTAACCGGTCCGGACAGCGCGAACCAGGGCTGCGCAGAGCCAGCAGGGTCAGCCGCGGAGCGCGACCGCCTGCGCGAGGCCGGCCGCGACCACGCTCGCGTAGAGCGCGGTCCCCTCCCCTGCCGGGTGCACGCCGTCGGGCCCCAGGAGCGTCGGCTGAGCCGCGATCGCCGCGCTCCAGTCAGCGACGACGACGTTGCCGAACCGCTGGGAGGCCCCGATCATCTCGGCGTTGGCGACGGGCACCCAGGACCTGTCGGCGTACCCCGTCACGAGCACCACGGTGTGGTCCGGTCCGATCGTCGCGAGGACCCGGTCCATCATCGCGGCGTCGACCGTGCTGTTCGTGCCCAGCGAGACCACGACGTAGGGCCGCAGGTTCCCGGCCGCCCGGACCGTGTCCACGAGCCCACCGGCGTCCTTCATCTGCCGGGAGACCGCGCCGTCGATGAGCACCCCGGGCAGTGCAGCCGCGAGCGCCGGTGCGCTCGCGAGGGTGACCGAGTCGCCGATGATCGTGACCTGGTCGCCCGGTGGGGGCCCTGGGACCGCGGCTGGCGCCGCGGGTTCCTGGACCGCCGGGTCCGGGGGCGCGGGCTCCGGGGCCGCTTCGGGGACCGGCGTCTCCTCGACCGCCGCTCCACCCGGCTGCTGCGTCCCCGCCGCCACCTCCTGCCCTGCGAGGATCTGCGACTCGACCGAGGAGACGGCCGGGGCCCGCACGAACCCCGTGACGGCCAGCCCCACGACGAGCAACGACGCCGCGAGCGTGACCCACCCGTGCACGGGCAGCGGGTTCCGCCCCGCGGCACCCCGCCGGGCCCACGCGACGACCGTGCGGACGTAGCCGCCGAACCCTCGTCCCATGACCGGCCGTTCGACGAACCGGTAGGACAGTGCCGCGGCGGCCACGGTCACGGCCGTCGCGATCAGCGCGACCCACGGACCGGGGGTCGCATACAGGCCACCGCCGCCCGCGATCGAGGCGACCAGGACGAGCACGGGCCAGTGCCACAGGTAGAGCCCGTAGGACCGGGCGCCGATCCAGCCCGCGGGGCCCCTGTCGAGCACCCTGCCGAGCCGAGGGGCGTGCAGGACGAGGTTGACGACCCCGGCGGTGGCCAGCGACACGACGAAGAGCCCGCCTCGGTAGGTCACCGCTGCGTCCCACGGCATCCCGACCATCGCGAGCACCAGCACGACCGCGCCCACGATCCCCGCACCGAGCACGAACGCCGCGCCGCGCGTGGTCGACGTCCGCGGGGACTCGCGCACGAGCGTCGGGCGCCCGGTCCGCAGGTGCCAGAAGGCCAGGAACGCACCGATCATGAGCCCGAACAGGTGCGTGTCGGTGCCGAAGTAGACCCGGGTGGGGTCCGTGCCCGGCACGTACAGCAGCGACATCGCGACGGCGGAGACCACCGCGAGAGCCCCTGCCAGGACCAGGGCCCGGCGCCGGGTGATCCGCAGCGCGAGCACCCCGAGGACCGCGAGCGGCCAGAGCAGGTAGAACTGCTCCTCGACCGCGAGCGACCACAGGTTGGCGAAGAGCTGCGGCGCGAGACCGCCCGAGTACGTGCTGCCCTGGGCGATGTACACCCAGTTGCTCGTGAAGGTGGCGGCACCGGCGACCTGCGCGCCGATCCCGACCAGGACGTCGCCGCCCACGAGCCCTGCGACCGCCGTGCACGTGAGCACGACGAGCGCGAGCGCGGGGAGCAGGCGACGCGCCCTGCGGACCCAGAACCGGCTCAGCGAGAGCGTGCGCCGCTCCCGGAACTCACGGACCAGGAGCGTCGTGATGAGGAAGCCCGAGAGCACGAAGAAGACGTCGACCCCGACGTACCCGCCCGGCAGCAGCTGCGGCGCGAAGTGGAAGAGCATGACCGAGACGACGGCCAGAGCCCTCAACCCGTCCAGGCCGGCGATCCGCCGGTAGCGGACCGTGGGACGGGCGGGGCGGGAGGGGCGCTCGGGCCTGCGCCCGGCAGGTTCTTCACGGCCCGACGGCGGCGCGACGGCCCCGGTGGTCGGGTCCGCGAGCGATCCTGGACCCAGCAGCTCGGTCGGCTGCAGTCGTTGCCACACGTCGACGTGCTCGGTCGACGTCCTGGCCACCCCGGTCTGCACCGAGGCCGACTGTCCGACCATCGTCACCCGTCCGTCAGCTCCCGCACGACCGTGTCTGCCAGCAACCTCCCGCGCAGGGTCAGGACCCCGCGGCCGTGGATCGCCGCCCTGCCGTCGAGGAGGCCTGCCGCGACCATCCCGGCCACGTTGCGCCGGCCCACCTCGGTAAGGACGCTCAGGTCCAGTCCCTCTCGCAGCCGCACCCCCAGCATGACGCGTTCGAGGTGCGCCTCCTCGAGCGTCAGGAGCTCGCGTCCGGCGGCCGGGCTCTTGCCCGCCTCGAGCAGCGCCGCGTACCGCCGCGGGTGCTTCACGTTCCACCATCGCACGCCCTCACGGCCGCCCTGGACAGGCTCGCCCGACGCGTCCGACGAGTCGGTCGTCGACTCCGACGGCGTGGTCAGCGTGCCGCTGACGTCCGTACGGTTCGCCGCGCCTCCGATGTACGAGTGGGCCCCGGGGCCGATGCCCCACCAGTCCTCACCACGCCAGTAGGCCAGGTTGTGCCGGCACGCGAAGGCGGGATCCGGGCCGACCGCCGCGCCGACCGCCGCGGCACCGGCGTCACCGGTGGACCGCCGCGCCCAGTTGCTCACCTCGTACCACTCGAGCCCGGCAGCTGTCAGCAGCTCGTCCGCGAGCTCGTACTTCTCGGCCTGGTCGTCCTCGCTCGGCAACGAGATCTCGCCACGGCGGACCTGGGCCGCCATCTTGGTCCCCTGCTCCACGACGAGCGCGTACGCCGAGACGTGGTCGACACCGGTGGCCAGGGCAGCCTCGAGGCTCGTGCGCCAGTCGGCGAGCGTCTCGCCCGGCGTCCCGTAGATGAGGTCGAGCGACACCGCGAGCCCCGCCTCGCGGGCCCAGCGCACCACGTCGGGGATGCGCCGGGGGTCGTGGGTCCGTTCGAGCGTCGCGAGCACGCGCGGCACCGCCGACTGCATCCCGAACGACACCCGTGTGAACCCCGACTCGGCGAGCTGCGCGAGCGACTCGGGGGTCACCGAGTCCGGGTTGGCCTCGGTCGTGACCTCGGCGCCCGGAGCCAGGCCCCACGCGTCGCGCACGCCCGCGAGCATCCGGCCGAGGTCGCCGGCGGGCAGCAGCGTCGGCGTGCCACCGCCCACGAACACGGTCGAGACCGGACGCGACGCCAGGCCCGCCTGCTCCATGACGCGCGCCGCGAGCTCGATCTCCCGCAGGGCCGTGTCCGCGTACGAGGCCTGGCTCGCACCGCCGCCCAGCTCGGAGGCCGTGTAGGTGTTGAAGTCGCAGTACCCGCAACGCACCGTGCAGAACGGCACGTGCAGGTACACCCCGAACGCGCGACCCGCGTGGTCGTCCGACCCGGCCCCGCCGGGACCGGGTCCCACCCACGCAGGGAGAGCGCCGTCGTCGGGCACGGGGATCCCGTCCGGGAGCGCCGGGCTCATGCCCGCACCCCGGACGCCGCAGAGCGCGTGGTCCCCGCGACAGCGAGGACCACGCGCTCACCAGGAGAGCAGCACATCACTTCTTGGACTTGTCCTTCGCGTCCTTGCCGCCGCTGCTGCCCGCGCCGTCGGAGGACAGCGCCGCGATGAACGCGTCCTTGGGGACCTCGACCGTACCGATCGTCTTCATGCGCTTCTTGCCCTCCTTCTGCTTCTCGAGCAGCTTGCGCTTACGGCTGATGTCGCCGCCGTAGCACTTGGCGAGCACGTCCTTGCGGATCGCGCGGATGGTCTCGCGGGCGATCACGCGCGCGCCCACGGCGGCCTGGATGGGGACCTCGAACTGCTGACGCGGGATGAGCTCCTTGAGCTTCTCCGTCATCATGACGCCGTACGAGTACGCCTTGTCCTTGTGCACGATCGCGCTGAACGCGTCGACCGTCTGGCCCTGGAGCAGGATGTCGACCTTCACCAGGTCCGCCGCCTGCTCGCCCGAGAGCTCGTAGTCGAGCGACGCGTAGCCACGCGTCTTGGACTTGAGCTGGTCGAAGAAGTCGAACACGATCTCTGCGAGGGGCAGCGTGTACCGCAGCTCGACGCGGTCCTGCGAGAGGTGGTCCATGCCGCCCAGCACGCCACGCTTGCCCTGGCACAGCTCCATGACCGCACCGATGAACTCGGTGGGGCACAGGATCGTGGCCTTGACGACGGGCTCACGGATCTCGCCGATCTTGCCGCCCGGGAACTCGCTCGGGTTGGTGACCGTGACGACCGAGCGGTCCTCGAGGGTCACCTCGTAGACGACGTTCGGCGCGGTCGAGATGAGCTCGAGGTCGAACTCGCGCTCGAGGCGCTCGCGCACGATCTCGAGGTGCAGCAGGCCCAGGAAGCCCACGCGGAAGCCGAAGCCGAGCGCGACCGAGGTCTCGGGCTCGTAGTTGAGCGCCGCGTCGTTGAGCTTGAGCTTGTCCAGGGCGTCGCGCAGGACCGGGTAGTCCGAGCCGTCGATCGGGTACAGGCCCGAGAACACCATGGGCTTGGGGTCGCTGTAACCACCGAGCGCGTCCTCCGCAGGCTTGCCCGCGTTGGTCACGGTGTCACCGACCTTGGACTGGCGCACGTCCTTGACGCCCGTGATGAGGTAGCCGACCTCGCCCACGCCGAGCCCCTTGGTGGGGTGCGGCTCGGGCGCGCTCACGCCGATCTCGAGGAGCTCGTGCGTCGCGCGCGTCGACATCATGACGATCTTCTCGCGCGGGTTCAGGCTGCCGTCGACCACACGGACGTAGGTCACGACGCCACGGTAGGTGTCGTAGACCGAGTCGAAGATCATGGCGCGTGCCGGGGCGTCGGCGTCGCCCTGAGGGGCCGGCACCTCCTGGACGATGCGGTCGAGCAGCTCGGTCACGCCCATGCCCGTCTTGCCCGAGACCTTCAGGACGGTCGAGGGGTCGACGCCCACGAGGCCTGCGATCTCCTCGGCGTACTTCTCGGGCTGCGCGGCCGGCAGGTCGATCTTGTTGAGCACGGGGATGATCGCGAGGTCGTTCTCCATCGCGAGGTACAGGTTCGCGAGGGTCTGCGCCTCGATGCCCTGCGCGGCGTCCACGAGGAGCACGGCCCCCTCGCACGCGGCGAGCGAGCGCGAGACCTCGTACGTGAAGTCGACGTGCCCGGGCGTGTCGATCATGTTCAGGGCGTAGGGGACGAGCGGCGCCGACGTGTCGTCCGGGTCGTCACCCTCTCGCACGGCCCACGGCATGCGCACGGCCTGCGACTTGATCGTGATGCCGCGCTCGCGCTCGATGTCCATGCGGTCGAGGTACTGCGCACGCATGGCGCGCGCGTCGACGACGCCGGTCAGCTGCAGCATGCGGTCGGCCAGCGTGGACTTGCCGTGGTCGATGTGCGCGATGATGCAGAAGTTGCGCAGCAGCTCGGGCGGCGTCGCCGCGGGCTGGATGCGGGTGCTCAGCTGGGCGCTGGGGATCGGGGACAACGGGGGTGCGCTCCTGTGGTGGGTCAAGACGGGGCGGCGGACGGCGCCCGGACCTGCGGCTCGGTGCTCGACGACGGAGCGTGAGCCGCCGGGTTCTGCCCGGCAGGTCGCTGGTCGCCGCGCGCAGGGTCGGACAGCAACCATCATTGTCCCACGAGCCCGCACGGGCACGGCTCACCCCTCCGCCGACGGACGGGACGCCTCCGAACGCACCGCACGCTCCCGGTAGATTGCGGGCGTGGCTCAGAACAAGTGGATCTCCCTGCTCACGGACGCGGCCCGCGCGATCCTCGGCGCGCTCGGCGGCTCGTCGCGGTCCGGTGGCTCGGGCACGGGTCGTACGACCTCCGGCCCGACGACGTCGGGCACCCCGCGCGGTGTCGCTCCCCGACCCGGGTCCGGTACGCCGTCGTCGGGCACGGCCCGCCCCACGCCGGGGCCGCGCACCACGGCGGGAGCCCCGCGAGGGGCCGCGAGCACGCGGCCTGCGGGCCGCAAGCCCGCCCCCGCCCAGACGCGCGGGCCCCAGCCCGGCGCGGGCACCTACCCCGGCGACTACACCGGCCGGGTGCGCGCCGAGTACGCGCCGCAGCTCGACGGCGACCCGGACCCCGGCGAGATCGTGTGGACCTGGGTCCCCTACGAGGAGGACTTCACCCAGGGCAAGGACCGTCCCGTGCTGCTCGTGGGGCGTGACGGCGGCTGGCTGCTCGCGATCATGCTCACGAGCAAGGACCACTCGCGCGACGCCGCGGACGAGGCCCGCTGGGGCCGGCACTGGCTCGACATCGGCTCCGGTCCCTGGGACGCCCAGGGGCGCGACTCCGAGGTGCGCCTCGACCGTGTGATCCGCGTCGACCCCGGCGCCGTGCGCCGCGAGGGGGCGGTCATGGGCCGCTCGACGTTCGACACGATCATCCGCGAGATGGGCAAGGTCTGAGGCTCCGTCCGGGCCTGCGTCCCGGCACGAGACCGTGGGGTCGGGGTCTGCTTGCCCCTGCGCAGGGCGCCGCACGGGGCGCGCGCGGGCCGCACGAAGGGCGGCGCGGGCCGCACGAAGGGCGGCGCGGGCCGCACGAAGGGCGGCGTTCCAGCGTTCTGGCCGATCCTGCGGTCGGCTGGTAGTCTTGGTGGTCGCGTGTCCGCCCAGGTCGGCGGGCACAGTTCCAGCTCCTCTCCAAGGGTTCCCCACCCCCAGTCCCGGAGCTGGAATCGCCCTCTACGACCTATTCGATCGCTTCGGCGAACACACCAGAAAGTCCACACGTGGCTAACATCAAGTCTCAGATCAAGCGCATCAAGACGAACGAGAAGGCTCGTCTGCGCAACAAGGCTGTCAAGTCGGAGCTCCGGACGAACGTTCGCCGCGTTCGCGAGGCCGTCGCCGCCGGTGACAAGGAGGCCGCAACCAGCGCCCTCGTCGTCGCGTCGAAGAAGCTCGACAAGGCAGTCTCCAAGGGTGTCATTCACGAGAACCAGGCTGCTAACCGCAAGTCGGCACTCGCGAAGGCCGTCAACGCTCTCTGAGCCTGACACTCCCTTCCACGCGTGACCTTGTGCGCCCCTGATCCACCTCGGGCAGCACGGTGAACGTCGAGAGGCGCTGCTCCCTCCACGGAGCAGCGCCTCTCGTGCGTCCGGGGGTGGCCCTCAGGCCTCCTGCCGCATCCCGTCCAGCCCGGCCCGCAGCAGCACGCCGCTGCCTCCCGTGAACCGGATCGTGTGGAACGACGCGGCGCGCGCCACCTCGTGGAATCCCCACCGGCGGTGGAGCGCGATCGACGCGGCGTTCGTAGCGTTCACGACGTAGCAGACGAACGAGGCGCGACCCGAGATCCAGTCCATGCGTGCCTGGGTCAACGCGGCCCCGACGCCCCGACGGCGGGCCGCCGGGTCGACCGTGATCCCGCCCAGGTAGTGTCCGACCGGAGCGGGCCCGTCGGCGTACTGCCACCAGTGCGTCTTCGCCCACCCCGCCACGGCATCGTCGATCGTCGCGACGACCACGAACCGTCCCGGGTCGGCCATGGCGAGGCGCACCTGGTCGAGGTTTGCGCCGCGCGCCGCGCGGCGTTCGATTCCCGCGATGCTCGCGAGGTCGTCCTCCCCGGCCGGCCTGACCCTGATCGCGCTGCGGCCCTGGGTAGCACCGCCGGTGGTGCTCCGGGACAGGGTCACCGACCGGTGCCGTGCGCTCCCGCGATCACGAGTACCGCGCGCTCGACCGCGAACACCGGGTCGCGTCCGCCGCCCTTGACCTCGGCGTCGGCCTGAGCGACCGCCGTGATCGCCGCCGCGAGGCCTTCAGGGGTCCAGCTCGAGAGGTCCTTGCGAGCCCGGTCGATCTGCCAGGGGGCCAGGCCCAGGTCCTTGGCCGACGCCCCTCCCCGCCCGCGCATGGCCGCGACCTTCGCGAGCGTGCGCAGCTTCATCGCGAGCACGGCGACGAGCGGCACGGGGTCCGCGCCGGTCGCCAGCGCGTGGCGCAGCAGGGACACTGCCTCACCAGCCTTGCCCGCCACGGCCGCGTCGGCCACGCGGAAACCGCTCGCCTCGACGCGACCGCCGTAGTACTTGTCGACCGTCGCGGCGCCGATGGTGCCGGTCGTGTCCGCCACGAGCTGGGCGCACGCGCTCGCGAGCTCGCGCAGGTCGTTACCGAGCGCCTCGACGAGGGCCTTGACGGCCGCTGCGTCGGCACGGCGACCCGCCGCCTTGAACTCGGCGGCGACGAACGAGAGCTTGTCGGCGTCCTTCTTGATGGCCTCGCACGCCACGACCGGCGCGCCGCTCGCCCGGATCGCGTCGAGCATCTTCTTGCCTCGGACGCCGCCGCCGTGCACGATCACGACGGTCGTCTCCGGGTCCGGCGAGGCGACGTAGTCCACCACGTCGGGGATGAGCGCGTCGGCCGCGGCCTCGGCGCCCCGCACGACCACGAACTTGGGCTCACCGAAGAGGGACGGGCTCGCGGCGACCGTCAGCATGCCCGACTGATACGTCACCGCCTCGATCTCTGACTTCTCCGCCTCCGCATCGCGGGCCCGTGCGAGCTCGAGCAACGAGTCGACGGCGCGCTCCGCGAGCAGACCCTCCGGTCCCTGCACCAGCACCACGGGGGCGAGCTCGACCGCGTTCCAGGGGAGCGTCGCGGACGGGCGGGCAGAGGTGCGGGAGGGAGCGGGAGCCATGGGCACAACGATCCCACGGGCCACCCACCGAGGGCACATCGCCGACCCCTGGCGGGGCACGACTCACCAGCGCGCGGCACCTGGGGCGGGGCCCTCAGCAGCCGACGGCCGGCTCGTCCGTCCCCGTCACCCGTCGTCGCACCCCGCGACCGCGAGCGCCCCGTCCCGCACGACGAGCGCGAAGGTCCCGCATCGGTCCGTGCGGAGGACTGCGGCTCCCACGCCCGCGTAGAGGTCGAGGGCCTCCTGAGTAGGGTGCCCGTACGTGTTCTCGCCCGAGCTGACGATCGCGACCGCCGGGCTCAGCGTCGCGGCAAGGCGTGCGGACTGGACGCGCGAGCCATGGTGCGCGACCTTGACGACGTCGACCGACGGGTCGCCCGCGCGGGCTCGCAGCGTCCGGTCGAGGGTCTCCTGTCCCCCAGCCTCCAGGTCGCCGAGCGCCACGAGCGTGAGCCACGGGGTCACGACACGCAGCGCGATGCTCGCGTCGTTGGCTCCCCCGTCGGCCTCGGCGAGACGGGGACGTCCGTCTCCGGAGGCGTCGGGACCGGGCGTGGAGCCCGCCTGCAGCACCTCCCACGACACGTCGCCGAGCGTGCCGCCCGCACCGGGTTCGGCCACCTCCACGGGAACACCTCGGTCGGCGAGGTCGTCGAGCACCCACTCAGCCTGCTCCGCGGGGTCACCGAGCCCGGTCACGAGCGCTCGTCCCACCTGGCGCCCGTCGAGCACCGCACCGAGCCCCCCGACGTGGTCGGCATGGAAGTGGGTCAGGACGAGCAGGTCGAGGCGCTCGATCCCCAGGTCGTCGAGGCACCGCCCTGCGGCGTCTCCCGCCGGACCGACGTCGATCATGAGTCCGCGCCCGTCGCCGGTCCGGACCACGAGCCCGTCCCCCTGGCCGACGTCGCACGCGGCCACGGCCCAGTCCGCCGGGACGTCCCGGCCGGCCGGTGCGATCCAGCGGGGCCACGCGATCACCACGCACCCGACCGCTCCCACGGCGACCACGGCCCACGCCGCGACGAGGCGCAGGGTCGCGCGCCGCCGTCGGGCAGCCAACGCCTCCCGGACGCCCGCGCGCACCGCCGTGCGCCACGTGTGCGGCCAGCCGCTCCCCCGGCTCCACGGGACCCGCACGCCCAGCAGGCCCGCCACACGCCGCCAGCGCCACACCAGGGCCAGCGCCGCGAGGGTCAGCAGGGCGAGCGCCGTCGCGCCCAACGCACCACCGGGCCACGGCACGCGCGCCCCGGGCAGCCCGGTGAAGAACCGGGCGACCGCCGCGATCCACCAGGACGCGAGGCCCGCGGGCCACGCGAGCACGACCCCTCCGAGCGGGAACCAGGGGGCCACGAGCGTGGCGAGCACCCCGAGCACCGTCGCGGGCACGAGCGCGGGCGCCGCGACCAGGTTCGCCGGTACGGCGTACGTCGCGATCGACGGGTCGAGCAGGACCAGGACCGGCGCGCACGCGAGCTGGGCCGTGAGCGGGACCGCGAGCGCGAACGCGAGCCCCTTGCCGATCCACGGCGCGAGACGTCGTGCCACGGGCTGGGTGCCCAGCACGAGGGCGGCGGTCGCGACGCTCGACAGCACGAACCCGTACGAGCGCGCGAGCCACGGGTCGAGCACGAGCAGCACGACGACGACGGCCGCGAGCGCGGGCACAGCGCGCGAGGGACGCCCCAGCCCGATCCCGACCAGCCCGACCACCCCCATGGCCGCGGCACGCAGCACGCTCGGGTCGGGATGGACGAGCAGCACGAACCCCGCCATGACCGCGCCAGTGACCCCGATGCGCACACCGCGCGGCGCCCGGGCCAGCGCGCACAGCGCCGTCACGGTCGCCACGACGATCGCGAAGTGGCCGCCCGAGACCGCGGTGACGTGCGTCAGGCCGGTCGTCCTGAGGGCCGCGTCGAGCTCGTCGTCGATGCGCGAGGTGTCGCCGACCGCGACGCCCGGGAGCAGCGCACGGGCGTCGGCGGGCAGACCGTCCGAGGCCGTCAGCAGGTCCGCGCGGAGCACGCCCACGACGCCCAGCGCCCGGGAGGGCGGCGCGGTCACGACCGGCGGCCCGCTCGCGACGAGGGTGGCCACCGTCCGGTCGCCGGGGCCGGCAGGCAGGAGCCGGCCCGACGCGCGGACCTCGGCCCCGTAGTCGGCCTCGCCCCAGGCGAGGTCGCCCAGCACCCCGATCTGCCCCCCACCCGGCGCGACGACACCTCTCCCCTCGACCGTGGTCAGGTCCAGGGCCGTGCGGACGCTGTCCGACGCGCCCGACCACGGGTTCACGACCACGACGGGCTCCTTGACGACCCGTCCCACGACCTCGACCGTCGCCCCCTGGCCCGCGAGGTCCGCGGCTCCCCCACGCTCCCGCGCGACGAGGTCGGCCGTCCCGCCCAGCAGGACCGCGAGCGCGCACGCCGTCACGAGGACGCACTGACCGAGCCCACGGGGTGGGCGGGCCCGCCGCACGAGCAGCAGCATGCCCATCAGCGCGAGCAGTCCGGCAGCGGCCGCCGCTCCCACGAGGGCCGTCCTGGACCCTGCCGCGGTGAGCCACCACGCGACTCCCCAGGCCACGAGCGCACCCGGGACCAGCCGCAGGTCGGTGGCCGAGACATGGCGCGGCGTGGGCACCGGGGCCACGCCCGGAGCGGGGGTCGTCGGGGCGCTCGCGGGCACAGGGGCGCCTCTGGCCGGGGATCGGTTCCCCACCTCAGACCCGTACCTGGTCGCGCAGCCTCGCGAGCAGCGCGTCGCCGATCCCGCTCACCTCCCCGAGCTCCTCGACGCTCGTGAACCTCCCGTTGGCCTCGCGCCACTCGACGATCCGGGCCGCGAGCACGGGCCCGATCCCCGACAGGGCGTCGAGCGCGGTCTGGTCCGCCGAGTTGAGGTCGACGGGTCCGGCCTCGCTGCCCGGCGCGGTCGCGGGACCGGGCGCCGCGGCGACGACCTCCCCCGGGCGGGGCACGACGATCTGCTCGCCGTCGACGACCTCGCGCGCCAGGTTGACGCCCGCGAGGTCCGCCTCAGCCGTGGCGTCCCCTGCGGCGGCGAGCGCGTCGGCCACGCGTGACCCCTCGGGCACGGTCACGAGCCCGGGAGCACCCACCGCGCCGACCACGTGCACGACGACGTCGCTCGCCCCGGCCGCACCGGTCGCCCCGACGTCGCTCGCCTCGGTCGCACCCGGCGCGGTCGAAGACCCGTCGTCCGAGGCCCTGGTCTCGCTCGACGCCTGCCCGCCCGGCCCGGCGCCGCCCTCGGAGGCGGTCGCTGGGTCGGCGAGCGTCGCCACAGGGCGCAGGTCGCCATCTCCCCGAAGGGTCCACGCGCCGACACCGACCGCGAGCAGCAGGACCGCGACCGCCGCCACCACGGCCGTCCGCGCGGCCACGGACCAGCGGCGGGGACCGCCGTCGGGCACGTGCTCGAATCCCGCGTGCGACGTCGGGTGGCCGTTCGCCGCGGTGTACGCGGCGGCGACCGCGTCGAGCGCGCCGCGCGTCCCGGCGGGGCCGTCCTGCACGCTCGACGGCCGTAGGCCCCCGTCGACCAACCCTCGACGTGAGGTCGAGCGTAAGGGGCCGCGTCCCTCCTCACCGGGCCCTCGACCGTCGGTCGAGGGTTCGGTCGCCACGCCCGCCGAGACGCTCCACCACGCCGGTTCCGGCCCGGGGTCCTGCCGCTCCTCCGGCCTCAGGTCCGGGTCGAGAGTCACGGACGAGAAACCGTCCGCAGGCTCGGCCCCCCGCACCGACGGGGCCGACGCACCCCGGACGGCCGCGGGCCCGGGTGCCGCACCCGGGACGCTCCGCAGCCTTCGCAGCCGGGCCGCGCCGTCCTCGCCCGGCGGCTCGGCGAGCGGGTCAGCAGGCGTCGTGTCGTGCGAGCGGCGCACGCGGGAGAAGGTCACCCCGGCACGCTAGGCGCGTCCGCTCACGCCTCGCGGGGCATCAGGGATCCCCTGTGGAGGAGGTGCCTTCGAACCCGCCTGTGCACGGCCAGACACCGCCCAGAGCCTCAGGTCGCGCGGTCGGCCACGACGATCGCCAGGACTCCCGGTCCCGCGTGCACGCCCACGACCGCGCTCACAGGAGTCACCGCAGCCCGCACCCCGGTTGCGTCGAGCAGCCGCTCGGCGACCTCGGTCGCCGCGGCGTCGTCCCCCAGGAAGTGGACCGCGAGCTCGGGCTCGGCGCGCCGCTCGACCGACTCGACGGCGACGTGCACGAGCCGCTCGACCGCCGCAGCCCGGGTCCGGACCTTCTGGATCACCTCGATCCGACCGTCGCGCACCGCGAGGAGCGGGCGCACGCCCAGCACCGTGCCGAGCGCAGCCGCCGCGGCCCCCAGGCGTCCGCCGCGCCGCAGGTACTCGAGCGAGTCGACCATGAAGATCGCGCGGCTCGAGTCGGCGACCCCGATCGCCCGCCGGGCCACCTCGTCGATCGTCGCACCGGCCGCCGCGGAGTCGGCCGCAGCGAGCGCCGCGAACCCCAGGCCCATGGCCACGGTCCGGGAGTCCACGACGCGCACCGGGATCGGCGACCGCGTCGCCGCGAGGGCCGCCGCGTGCACG
Organism: Oerskovia sp. Root918; assembly: GCF_001428945.1. Lineage (NCBI taxonomy): Bacteria > Bacillati > Actinomycetota > Actinomycetes > Micrococcales > Cellulomonadaceae > Oerskovia > Oerskovia sp. Root918. Next base: position 328,974 of record NZ_LMJG01000013.1, on the reverse strand, counting down.
GTGCCCGACAGGTCTCCCGAGAGGTGGATCGAGACGACCGAGCGCGCCCCCGCACGGGCCGCCGCCTCGTAGACCTGCACCAGGGCGTGCGGCGTCGGCTGGGAGGTCGTGACGCGCTGGCCCGAGCCGATCCTGGCGGCGACGTCGTCGGGTGACACGTCGACGCCCTCGAGGAACGTCTCGTCACCGACCAGCACCTGCAGCGGCACCACGGACAGGGACGGGCGGTCACCCGGGGGAAGGGAGGCGGTCGAGTCCGTGACGACGTGGACGGCCGGAGGCTTGGCAGGACTCATCTTCGGGAGATCCTACGTGGCGTGCCCCTGCGGTCGCACGCGGTCGGCCCGCGAGGGCGTGCGTGCGCCGCGCGCTCACCCCGGCACCGCCCTAGGATCCGAGACATGCCCGACGACGCAGCCCCCTCCCCCGCAGAGCTCGCCGCCCTGAAGGCCGCCGCCGCACAGGCAGCTGCCGAGGCGGCCGAGGCGAAGGCAGCCGCGGCCCAGGCCGCGCTCGAGGCGGCGCAGGCCGCTGCAGCCTCGTCGGCCCCGGGCGCGCCAGCCGGTGGCGCACCGTCGGGACCCGCCGTCCCGGCCAGGTCCGAGGCCACCGCCGAGGCGAGCGCCGTACCCGCGGACGCTCCGCCGTCGGGCAGCGACGAAGCCGGCCCCGCTCCGACGGACGCCGCTCCTCCCGCGGACGCTCCGCCGTCGGGCACCTCCCCCGGGCCGCTCGAGGGGTACCCCGCCGAGGTCGCCGCGGGCTACGCCACCAAGGGCGGGACGCTCGCGCTCGGCGCGCTGCTCGAAGCGCCCGACCGGACGCCCGGCGACCCCGTCCCACGCGCCGACGTCCAGGTCGGGTTCGCGCTCGCGATGCTCAACCGGCACGGGCTCGTCGCCGGGGCCACCGGCACGGGCAAGACCAAGACGCTGCAGGGCATGACCGAGGGACTCTCCGACGCCGGGGTGCCGACGTTCGTCGCCGACATCAAGGGCGACCTGTCCGGGCTCGCGGTGCCGGGCGCGAGCGGCGAGAAGATCCTCGAGCGGACCGCGAGCATCGGGCAGGACTGGAAGCCGACCACCTATCCGGTCGAGTTCTACTCGCTCGGCGGGCTCGGCAAGGGCATCCCGATCCGGACGACCGTGAGCGACTTCGGGCCTCTGCTGCTCTCCAAGGTGCTCGGGCTCAACGACACGCAGGAGTCGAGCCTGGGCCTGATCTTCCACTGGGCCGACACGCAGGGCCTCGCGCTGCTCGACCTCAAGGACCTGCAGTCGACCATCGCGTACCTCACCTCGGACGACGGCAAGGCCGAGCTCAAGGGCATCGGCGGGCTGTCCGCGGCCACGGCCGGGGTCATCCTGCGCGAGATCGTGACGCTGCAGGCGCAGGGGGCGGACGTGTTCTTCGGCGAGCCCGCGTTCGACACGACCGAGCTCCTGCGCGTCGCGGCCGACGGCCGCGGCACCGTCTCGGCGCTCGAGCTGCCCGCCGTCCAGGACCGGCCCGCGCTCTTCTCGACGTTCCTCATGTGGCTGCTCGCGGACCTGTACCAGGACCTGCCCGAGGTCGGCGACCTCGACAAGCCCAAGCTCGTGTTCTTCTTCGACGAGGCGCACCTGCTCTTCACGGGCGCGTCCAAGGAGTTCCTCCAGCAGGTCGTGCAGACCGTGCGCCTCATCCGTTCCAAGGGCGTGGGCGTGTTCTTCGTGACGCAGAGCCCCAAGGACGTGCCCGCCGACGTCCTGGCCCAGCTCGGCAACCGGGTCCAGCACGCGCTGCGCGCCTTCACGCCCGACGACGCCGCGGCCCTGCGGGCGGCCGTGCGGACGTTCCCCACGTCGCCGTACGACCTGGAACAGCTGCTCCAGTCGCTCGGGACCGGCGAGGCCGTGGTCACGGTGCTGACCGAGAAGGGCGCCCCCACGCCGGTCGCCTGGACCCGGGTCCGGGCGCCCCAGTCGTCCATGGAGCCGGCGCCCGAGACCGTGATCGACGGGATCGTGGCGGGGTCGCCGCTCGCCGCGCGGTACGCCGAGGCGGTCGACAACGAGTCGGCGTACGAGCTGCTCACCGCGCGCATCGCCGCGCAGCACGCCGCGGCCGAGCAGGCGGAGCTCGCCGAGCAGCTCGCCAAGGAGCAGGAGGCCGCCCAGAAGGAGGCCGACAAGGCGGCCAAGAAGCAGGCCGACGAGCTCGAGAAGATGCGCGCCAAGCTCGAACGGGACGCGGCGCGCGCCGGGAGCGGGACGCGGACGAGCACGGCCCGGAAGTCGACCGCGTCGTCGGGGCTCGACAAGTTCCTGGGGTCGATGGCGACGCAGCTCGGCCGGGAGATCACGCGGACGGTGTTCGGGACGCGGCGGCGGTGAGCCCAGGGCTGTCCGGCCCGCCGTCGAGTGCGTGATTCGGCTGCGACACGCCCGGCGAGTCGCAGCCGAATCATGCACTCAACGGGCCAAGGCCGCCCGCACCCGCCGGATGAACCTCTCGGGGTGTCGCATCACGTCGTCGGCCGTGACCGTGATGATCAGCCAACCCGCCTCCTCGAGCCGCTGTCGACGCTCGACGTCACGTCGCCACGTCCCGGGGTCGGTGCGGTGGACGTCCCCGTCGTACTCGATCGCGATCCGGAGCGCCGGGTAGGACATGTCCGGGAGGGCGAGGAATGATCCCGCCCGGTCCAGGGCGGGCATGTTGACCTCCGGGCACGGCAGCCCTGCGTCGACCAGGATCATCCGGGTCCGCGACTCCATCGAGGAGTCGGTTCCGCCGACGACGTGCTCGATCGCCACCCGCGACGCCACCAGTCCCCTCATCCTGTGGGTGCTCCCGAGGAGCCTGCGCATCTCGATGACCGAGGTCGCAGGGCCCTTCCGGCGGGTCATGGCGTCTCCGAGGACGACCAGCTCGTTCACGCTCAGCCCGTGCGAGAGGTGCAGCCACGTCTGCGCCGGGGTGGTGACCGGGATCCCGTGCCACGTCGTGACGGCGAGAGCCGGTTGGGTGCAGGTGTGAGCCACCAGGTCGTCGCGCTGCGGTCGCAGGTCCCTGCGTGGCACGACGACGTGCAGCCGCTCCCCCGGCCCACCACCCGCCTCGGCCGACGACCGGTCCAGCCGCCAGGGCACCTCGATCCCGAGGAGCCGTAGTGCCGTGACGTGGCTGAACGCCGCAGCGGACGGCAGGATCTCGAGCGCAGCCCGGCACCGAGCGGCGATGCCGTCGATGCTGCCCGCCGGTACGCGGACGCCGCGGGTCGGGGCCTCCCACCAGGGCCGACCGAGCTCGTGGCGTGTCAGTCCGTGGCTCGCGGCGTCCCGCGACCGGAGCACGACGGACGGCACCTGAGGGTTCGACATGCCGCCACGATGCCGCCTTTCGCACGCCCAGGGGCGGGCCCGCCGGTCATCTGTGGACAACCCGCCGTCGAGTGCGTGATTCGGCTGCGACACGCCCGGCGAGTCGCAGCCGAATCACGCACTCAAGCGACGAACGTCAGGCCGGGACCACGTTCACGAGCTTGGGCGCCCGCACGATCACCGTGCGGATCCCGCGCCCGTCGAGCGTGCGCTGCACGTTCGCGTCCGCCAGGGCCAGCTCGCGCAGCTCGTCGTCCCCGATCGAGGGCGAGACCTCGAGCCGGCTGCGGACCTTGCCCTGGACCTGCACGACGCACGTCACGGTGTCCTCGACCAGGTACTCGTCGAGAGCGACCGGGAAGGGCTCGTGCGCGAGCGACTGCGGGTGACCGAGCCGGGACCACAGCTCCTCCGCGATGTGCGGCGCGATGGGCGCGACCATGAGGATCAGCGGCTCGATCGCCTCGCGGGGCACCCGGTCCAGGCCCGTGAGGTGGTTGTTGAGCGCGATGAGCTTGGCGATCGCCGTGTTGGAGCGCATGTGCTCCATCTCGACGCGCACGTCGGCGATGGTGCGGTGGACCAGGCGCAGGGTCGCGACCTCCGCGGGCTCCTCCGAGACCGTCGTCTCGCCCGAGTCCTCGGACACGACGTTGCGCCACAGCCGCTGCAGGAAGCGCTGCGAGCCGACGACCGCGCGCGTGTCCCAGGGGCGCGACAGGTCGAGCGGTCCCATGGACATCTCGTACACGCGGAACGTGTCGGCGCCGTAGGCCTCGTACATGTCGTCGGGCGTCACGACGTTCTTGAGCGACTTGCCCATCTTCCCGTACTCACGGTTGACGGGCTCGCCCTTCCACAGGTACCGGACCTCATCGCCGCTGCTCTCCTCGACGACCTCTTCCGCGGGCACGTACGCGCCACGCGAGTCGGTGTACGCATAGGCCTGCACATAGCCCTGGTTGAAGAGCTTGTGGAACGGCTCGGTGCTGGTCACGTGCCCCAGGTCCAGGAGCACCTTGTGCCAGAAGCGCGCGTAGAGCAGGTGCAGCACGGCGTGCTCGACGCCGCCCACGTACAGGTCGACACCGCCCGCGGGGCCGGCCGTGGCGTTGTGCCCGGGGCCGGTCCAGTACTTCTCGAGCTCGGGCGAGGCCATGTGCTCGGTGTCCGCCGGGTCGAGGTAGCGCAGGTAGTACCAGCACGACCCTGCCCAGTTGGGCATGGTGTTGGTGTCGCGGCGGTAGGTCTTGGGGCCGTCGCCCAGGTCGAGCGTGACGTTGACCCAGTCCTCGTTGCGGCCCAGCGGCGGCTCGGGCGAGGAGTCGGCGTCGTCCGGCTCGTAGGTGCGCGGCGAGTAGTCCGGGACCTCGGGGAGGTTGACGGGCAGCAGCGAGTCCGGCAGCGCGATGGGCTGGTCGTTCTCGTCGTAGACGATGGGGAACGGCTCGCCCCAGTAGCGCTGACGGCTGAAGAGCCAGTCGCGCAGGCGGTAGGTCACGGTGCCGCTGCCGATGCCCTTGGCCTCGAGCCACTCGATCATGGCGCGCTTGGCGTCGGGCACGCTCAGGCCGTCGAGCGAGATCTCGTCGTTGGACGAGTTGACGATCTCGCCGTCGCCGGTCCAGGCGCCCTCGTGGTCCTCGGGGGCCGCGACCGTGCGGACCACGGGCAGCTCGAAGGCCTCGGCGAACGCGTGGTCGCGCTCGTCGCCGCCGGGGACCGCCATGATGGCGCCCGTGCCGTAGCCCATGAGGACGTAGTCCGCGGTGAACACGGGGATGAGCACACCGTTGACGGGGTTCACGGCGAGGTGGCCCGTGAACACGCCGGTCTTCTTGCCCGCGTCGGCCTGGCGCTCGACCGCGGTCTTGGCGGCGGCCTCCTTGCGGTAGGCCGCGACGGCGTCGATCGGGGTCGCGTGCCCGCCGGTCCAGACGTCGTGCGTGCCGTCGGGCCACTCGGCCGGGACCTCGTCGAGCAGCGGGTGCTCGGGCGAGACGACCATGAACGTCGCGCCGAACAGGGTGTCGGGGCGCGTCGTGAAGACCTCGACGTCGCCGACGGGGCTGCTCCCGCCGATCGCACCGTCGATCGCGAAGCGCACGGTGGCGCCCTCGCTGCGACCGATCCAGTTGCGCTGCATCGACTTGACCTTCTCCGGCCAGTCGATGAGGTCCAGGTCGTCGGCCAGGCGGTCCGCGTACGCCGTGATGCGCATGTTCCACTGGCGCAGGCTGCGCTGGAAGACGGGGAAGTTGCCACGCTCGGAACGACCGTCGGACGTGACCTCCTCGTTCGCGAGCACGGTGCCCAGGCCCGGCGCCCAGTTCACGGGCGACTCGGACACGTAGGCCAGGCGCTGCGGGTCGATCACGGCGCGCTGCGCGACGCGGTCGAGGTCCTCCCAGCGGGTGCCCTCGGGGTGGCCGGGGACGGCACGCGTACCTGCGGCGTACTCGGCCACGAGCTCGGTGATGGGGCGCGCACGGCCCGTGCCGCCGTCGGGACGCTCGGCGTCCTCGTCGTACCAGGCCTCGAAGATCTGCAGGAAGATCCACTGGGTCCAGCGGATGTACTCGGGGTCGATCGTCGCGAACGAGCGGCGCGAGTCGTGCCCCAGGCCGAGCCGGCGCAGCTGGCGCTTCATGTTGGCCATGTTGGCCTCGGTCGTGACGCGCGGGTGCTGACCGGTCTGCACCGCGAACTGCTCGGCGGGCAGGCCGAACGCGTCGTAGCCCAGCGCGTGCAGCACGTTGTCGCCGCACATGCGTCGGAAGCGTCCGACGACGTCGGTCGCGATGTACCCGAGCGGGTGGCCCACGTGCAGGCCCGCGCCCGAGGGGTACGGGAACATGTCCATGATGAAGTACGGCGAGCGGCCGTCGGCGTGCCTGCCCTCGCCGTCGGTGAGGTGCCCCGAGGGGTTGGCCGCGAAGAACGTGCCGCGCTCCTCCCACGCGTCCTGCCACCGGAGCTCGATGTCCTGCGCGAGGGCGGGCGTGTAGCGGTGGGAGGTCGTCTCGAGCGAGGCCGCGGGGGCGGTGTGCGCGGACTCGGCGGGGTTCTCGGGGGCGGGGTTCTCTGGCGTGCTCACCCCGCGAGTTTACCGTTCGGCGCGGGGGCGCCCGGCAGCGTCTTCGCTGCTGGGCACGGGGTGCTCCGGTCGCCGCCCGCCGGGGTGTGACCGGCCCGACGGCGCAGCGCACCCCGCGCTGCCCGGTCGCCGTCCGTTCGGGTCTCCCGGGCGAGCGGGGGCGGGTCACCGGGCCGGTGGTGCCGGCCACCGGCCCGGTGGGTTCTGGACCTGTCAGGTGCTGCCGAGGGCCGTCCGGCCCCTCCGGCCGCCGATCAGGTGCTCTGGAGGTAGGTGACGATCGTGGGGCCCATCTCCAGGAAGACCCAGGCCACGAGGAGGACGTACATCACGGCGAGCAGGATCCCGCGGTTGTCGACGATCAGCCGCTTCGCGCCCTCGCCGACCGGGAGGTACCCCTCCTGCACGGCGTGCACGACCTGGTACCAGAACAGCGGGATCATCGCGGCCCACACGACCATGCAGAAGGGGCAGAGCACGACGAGCACGTAGAGGCTCGTCCACACGAGGAAGACGATGAGCCCCATCGCGACCGTCGTGACGGCGAGCATCGTGAGCCAGAACCAGCGCGGCAGACGCGCACCGGTCAGCACCACGACGCCGATCGTCATGACCACGGGGAACGCCGCTACCCCGAGGTAGGGGTTGGGGAACCCGAGCAGGGTGCCCTGCCACGACGCCATCGCGGGACCGCAGTCGAGGAACGGGTTGAGCGAGCACGACGCGACGTGGTTCGGGTCGATGAGCTTGAGGTACTTCTCGATCGCGAGCCAGGCGGCGCCGACCAGGCCGACCGCGCCCGCCACCACGAGGACCCACCCGAAGGCTCGGGTCGAGAGGTTCTTGGCGTCGACGTCGGGCAGCTCTGCGGCTGCGTCCGGGCGCCGCGCGCGGGGCGCCGGGGTGCGCCCGGCACGGGAAGGACGGGTGGGGCTCTCGCTCACGAACCGCTCCTGGAGGTCTGCGTGTGCACTTCCGGCACACAGGTGGGCCCAAGGTACCGGCGAACTCTGAGGTTTGGCTGGAGGTCTCGCCGGTCCGTCACCTCAGGACGCGGCGACCGCCTCCTCGACGGGCGCGTCTGCCGGGACCACGTCCTCGCGGACGTGCGCGACGCGCTGGCGACCGAAGGCCACGATGATCGCGAGCCCCACGAGCGTCAGCGCGAGCCCTGTCCAGGCCGGGGCGAGGTAGCCCCAGCCCGCGGCGATCACGAGACCGCCGAGGAACGCCCCGTTGGCGTTGCCCACGTTGAGCGCCGAGTGGCACAGCGCGGCGCCGAGCGAGGGGGCGTCCGGCGAGAGGTCCATGAGGCGGGTCTGGAGCGCGAGCCCCAGGATCTGGGAGGTCACGCCCAGCAGGAACAGCGCCGCGACCGCGGGCACGGGGCTCTGGCCCGTGAGCGCGAACGCGACGAGGGCCGCGGCCGTGGACCCGAACCCGATCCAGACCGTGCGCATGACGTCCTTGTCCGCGAGCCTGCCCCCGACGACCGTCCCGAGCGTCATGCCCAGGCCGAAGATCGCGAGGACCACGGGGACCACGCCGAGCGAGAGCCCGGTGACCTCGGTCATGGTCGGGGCGACGTAGGAGTAGACCGCGAACATGCCGCCGAACCCGATCGCCCCGCCCACGAAGCTGATCCAGAGCGCGCCGTTCTTGAGCGCCGCGAGCTCCTGGCCCACGCTCGACCCGGTGTCGCCGGACCCGGCCGGGACCCAGCGCCACAGGGCAAGGAGCGTGATCCCGCCCAGGACGCCGATGAGCACGAACGCCGCGCGCCACCCGAGCACCTGCCCGGCGTAGGTCGAGAGCGGCACGCCCACGACGTTCGCGACGGTCAGCCCCGTCATCATCATGGCGACGGCGTGGCCGCGGCGTCCGGGGCCCGCCACGGCGGCCCCGACGGCCGCCCCGACGCCGAAGAACGCGCCGTGCGGCAGTCCGGCGAAGAACCGGCCCGCGATGAGCCACTCGAGGCTGGGGGCCGCGGCGGACAGCACGTTGCCGAGCGTGTAGGCGAGCATGAGGCCCACGAGGAGCTTCTTGCGCGAGACGCGCGCGGCGAGCACGGTCAGGAGCGGCGCGCCGACCACGACGCCCACGGCGTAGGCCGTGATCGCGTGCCCGGTCAGGGGGATGGAGGCGTCGAACGCGGTCGCGATGTCGGGCAGCAGGCCCATGGTCGCGAACTCGGTGGTGCCGATCGTGAAGCCGCCCACGGCGAGCGCGAGCAGCGCGAGGCCTGCGGTCCGGGTGCTGCGGGGTGCGCCGCCGGTGCGTGCCCGACGGCGGTCCGCGCCCGGGACGGGCGCGTCGGAGCGGGTGTCGGTCGTCCCGGGCAGGCCGGTGCTGTCGACGGTCAAGGCGCCCCCTTCAAGGGTGTCGTTGCAAGGATCGAATCGTTTCGAACGCAACGCCGGCGCCATCGGCAGCGTGATGCGGGAAGACCGCCAGTCTAGACCGGGGCGGAGTCCGTGGCGAGAGGCGCGGGCACGACCCACACGCGCGACGCCGCCGGCAGTCCCAGGTGGACCGGGCTCGCGTCGCTCCCCCACGTGATCGCCATGGTGCCCGCGTACTCGCGCCGCTCGTGCACGCGGACCTCGGCGTCGAGGCCCAGGCCCAGCTCGGCCAGGTAGCGCAGCACGTCCGGGTCCGAGTCCGAGATCCGCGCCACGACCGCGCACGCCCCCGCGTCGAGCTCCGAGAGCCGGATCGCCGCCGGACGCGGGACGAACCCGGACGCCGTGGGGATCGGGTCGCCGTGCGGGTCGCGCGTGGGATGGCCGAGCAGGGCGTCGATGCGGTCGAGCATCAGGTCCGAGACCGCGTGCTCGAGCACCTCGGCCTCGTCGTGGACCTCGTCCCACGAGTAGCCCAGCTCCGAGACCAGGTACGTCTCGAGGATCCGGTGCCGACGGACCATCGCGACCGCGTGCGATCGCCCGAGGTCCGTGAGCTCGATCGCACCGTAGCGCGCGTGCACCAGGAGCCCCTGCGACGACAGGCGGCGCACGGTCTCCGAGACGGTCGAGGCCCCGACGCCGAGCCGGTCCGCGAGGAGCTTGGTGGTCACCGGCTCGTCGGACCACTCCTGCGCGGACCACACCACCTTGAGGTAGTCCTGGGCGACGGAGGTCAGGTCGAGGGGATGGTCCACGGCGCCCACTCTATTTCACGGCCCTCCCCCGGGGCCGGGAGGACCGAGGTCCGGACGCCGGCGCGCACCCGGCGCCCGCCCCCTCGCCACGCCCCGGCCACCACCTCACCCCGCGACCAGCTCCGCGGGCTCGCGCTCCGCCGTCGGGCCGGAGGACGGCACGACGCGCGGGCGGCGCGCCAGGTGCACCACGTACGCGACCGCGAACACGACGCCCTGCGCCACCACGATCGTCGCGGCGCTCGCGGTGTCGAGGTAGTAGCTCGCGTAGATCCCCACGACGGCGCACCCGACCGCGACGAGCGGCGCGACCACGAGCATGCGCGACATCCGGTCGACCAGGAGGTAGGCCGTCGCGCCCGGCGTGATGACCAGGGCCACCACGAGCACGACCCCGACCGCCTGGAGCGCGACCACCACGGTCAGCGCGAGCGACCCCAGGAGCAGCGCTGACAGCCGCCGCGGCGAGATCCCGACGGCGTGCGCGTGCACGGGATCGAACGCGAACAGCGTCAGGTCGCGCCGCTTGAGCACGAGCACCACGGTCGTCAGCGCACCCAGGACCACGACCTGCCACAGGTCCGCGTCGGTGATGCCCAGCATGTTGCCGAACAGGATGTGCCCCAGGTCGATCTGGCTCGGGGTCACCGAGATGAGCACGATCCCGATCGCGAAGAGCGTCGTGAAGACCACGCCGATCGCCGCGTCCTCCTTGAGCCGGCTCGTGTCGCGCACGGTCCCGATCAGCGCGACCGCGCCGACCCCGAACACGAGCGCCCCGATCGCGAACGGCACCCCCACCACGTACGACAGGACCACACCGGGCAGCACCGCGTGCGAGACCGCGTCGCCCAGCAGCGACCAGCCGATCATGATGAGCCAGCAGCTCAGGAGCGCGCACACGATGCTCGCGACGACCGCGACGAGCAACGCGCGCTGGACGAACTCGTACCCGAGCGGCGCGGCGAGCCAGTCCCCCGCGCTCGCGAGAAGGTCGACGGGGTTCAACGGGCTGCTCCTTCGGACGGGGCGTCGGACGGGTCGGCGACGGCCGAGCCGTGGTCGGCGACACCAGAGGTGGTGGTCGAGGCGCCCGAGCTGTCGCTCGCACCTTCGCGGCGCGCCGACGCGAGCGGGTCGATCCCGAACGTGCGCGCGAGGTTCTCGGGGCGCAGCACCACGTCGGGCGGCCCGGTCATGATGATGCGTCGCTGGAGGAGGATCGCGTCGTCCACGAGGTCGGGCAGCGACGCGAGGTCGTGCGTCGAGACGAGCACGGCGCACCCCGCGGCGGCGAGGCTCCGGAGCACCGAGGTGATCTGCGCCTCCGAGACCTTGTCGACCCCGGCGAAGGGCTCGTCGAGCAGCAGCAGCCGCGCGCCCTGCGCGATCGCGCGCGCCACGAAGACGCGCTTGCGCTGCCCGCCCGACAACCTCCCGATCTGCCGGTGCGCGAGGTCGGCGAGCCCCACGCGGTCGAGGGCGTCGGCCACGGCCCGCCGGTCCTCGGCGCGTGCGCGGCGCGTGGGTCCGAGCCCCCCGTAGCGCCCCATGGTCACGACGTCGCGCACGTCGACCGGGAAGGACCAGTCGACGTCCTCGGACTGCGGGACGTATCCCACGAGCCCGTCCTTGCGCGCCACGTCGGCGTCCCGGCCGTAGATCCGGACGTCTCCCACCTGGGTGACGCCGCTGCCGCGCGTCATGCCCATGACGGACCGGAAGAGCGTCGACTTGCCCGAGCCGTTGGCCCCGATGAGCCCGGTCACGGTGCCCGGGGCGAGCGAGAGGGCGACGTCCTCGAGGGCCAGCGTCTCGCGGTAGCGGACCGTGAGCCCGCGGACCGCCAGGGCTGCAGGTGCAGCGGGCTCAGCAGGCTCGACCGGTGCAGCGCTCCGGGCCAGGGCCGACCCCGCGTCCGTCCCTGGTGCCACCGCACCGCTCCCGACGTCCGCGCTCACGACTCGCCCCGCAGACCCTCGCTGATGACGCGCGCGTCGTAGGCGAGGAGGTCGAGGTAGGTGGGGACGTCGCCGTCGGGCCGGGAGAGCGAGTCGACGTAGAGCGTGCCCGCGTACGTCGCGCCCGTCTCCGCGGCGACCTGGCGCTGCGCGGAGTCCGAGACGGTCGTCTCGCAGAACACCGCGCGCACGCCGTTGTCACGCACGTGGTCGATCACGCCCGCGACCTGCTGGGGCGTGCCCTGCTGGTCGGCGTTGACCGGCCACAGGAACTTCTCGTCGAGCCCGACGTCGCGCGCCAGGTAGGAGAACGCCCCCTCGCACGTCACCAGGACGCGCGACCCCGCGGGCACCTGCTCGACCTCGGCAGCGAGCTCGCGCCCCACGGTCTCGATGCGCTCGGCGTAGTCGGTCGCGTTCGCCCGGTAGTCCGCAGCGTGCGCAGGGTCCGCGACGGCGAACGCCTCACCGATGTTGCGCGCGTAGATCGCGCCGTTGACGGGCGACATCCAGGCGTGCGGGTTGGGCCGCCCGTCGTACGCGCCCGAGGCGATCGAGAGGACGTCGACGCCGTCCGAGACCGTGACGTGGGGCGCGTCGAGGCGTGCGACGAAGGGTTCGAACCACTTCTCGAGCCCGAGCCCGTTGTCGAGGACCAGGTCCGCGCCCGCAGCGCGCCGCAGGTCCGCGGGCGTGGGTTCGTAGCCGTGGATCTCGGCGCCGACCTTGGTGAGCGAGGAGACCTCGACGTGCTCTCCCCCGACCTCGCGGGCCATGTCCGCCAGGACGGTGAAGGTCGTCAGGACCTCTAGGCGCCCGACGGCGTCGCTCGCCGCCGGATGGTCGGCGGAGGTTCCGGCGGGCTCGCCCGGGGCGGTGTCGGCCGCGCACGCCGCGGCGAGGAGCAGGGCCGTCAGGCCTCCGAGGAGACCTTTCACCCCTGTGCGAAGTTGAAAGTTCGGCATACCGAACTTTAACCACGAACGAGGTGCCGCGTCGAGTCCTCAGGGCGGATCGAACGGGTTCCTCGAACAGGTTCAGGGCGAGGTGGGCGCCGGGGACGGCGCCTCCGGGACACGCTCGAGCTCGAGCAGCATCTCGACCGTCCCCGAGGGCTCGACCGTCACGAACGGCAGCTCGGGCAGGTGCACGCCGTAGTCGGCGAAGGTCACGGGGATCGCACCGCTGACCTGGACCCCGTCGCCCGAGCGCCGCGCCTCGAGCGTCACGGTCACGGGCTCGGTCACGTCGCGGATCGTCAGCGTGCCGCGCGCCTGGACCGTGAGGGGCTCGTCGCGTTCCTCGACACCCTCGAGGTCGACCGGCTCGGTGAGGATGAACACCGCGTCGGGGAAGACGTCGGTCTCGAGCAGACGCCGGAACGCGTCGTCGCGCACCACGCTGCTGCTCGCGATCGACGCGGTCTTGACCGTGATCTCGGCCCGGACGAGCTCGCCGTCCGTCACGACGAGCGTCCCCGCGACCTCGTCCGTCCGGCCGACGACCGTGCCCTTCTCGCCGCTGAGCACCTCGTCGAACCGATAGCCCGCCTGCGACCCCGCGCCCACGACCCAGGTGCCGTCCGGGTCGAACGGGCCCGGGTCCGGCGTGGCCGTCGGGGAGGCCGTCTCCCCCGGGGTCTGGAGCCCGAGGGGCGGCGGGGCCGTGCCGGCCGAGAGCCGTGCGACCAGGTAGGGGCCCGCGAGCACGATCACCAGCGCCGCGACGATCGCGGCGAGGATCCATCGGGCACCTCTGCTCATACCGCGTATTCTGCCGCGTCCGCGGTCGGGGTCGAGACCGCGACCGGTCGATTCACCCGCTCCGTCGGAGTCGTGCACGAGCCCCTCACTCCTCCTTCGCGGAGTCGTCCGTGATCGTCGCCGCGGGCGCCCCGTCGGCGCCGTCACCGGTCCCGTCGGCGCCGTCACCGGTCCCCGTCCCGTCCGGCGCCTCGGTGCCCTCGCCGGTCCCGTCGAGGACCTCCTCCGGCACCGGCACGGGGAACGCCTCGCGGGCGCCGACCTGCGCGGAACCGTCGGGGAAGACCTGCACGAGCTGCCAGTCGACGAACTCGCGCAGCACGGGGTCGAAGCGCAGGACGGTCATCTCCGCGACCCCCTTGAGCGGCCCGACGGTCGGCTCCCCCGACTCGGCCCCCGCGGTGCTCGCGTTGACGTACCGGATGCCCAGGCCGAACTGCTCGGGCCCGCTGCGGCGGTGCGTGTGCCCCGAGACCTGCAGCGGGACGCAGCCCGTCTCGAGGGCCTCGTTCCCGGCGCGCGGCGAGTGCACGAGCAGGAGATCGATCCCGTCCTTGGCGTCGCACGCGGCCTGCGCGAGCCGCTCGGCCTGCTCGGCGGGGGTCTCGGGACGGGCGGCCTTGGACCCGGCACCGATCCTCGTCTCGAGCGCGTCCCGGTCTCCGAGGATGCGGACCCCGTCGACCTCGATCACGTCGCCGTCGAGGATCTTGACGCCTCGCTTGCGCTCCTGCGCCGAGGTCTCGACGCTGTCGTGGTTCCCGTCCGCGACGACCATCGTGGCGCCGTCCGGGACAGCGGACGTGAACGAGTTCACGCAGAACTGCTCGACGCTCGTGCCGTTCATGGTCGTGTCGCCCGCGTTGAGCACGATGCTCGCCCCGGAGCGCTCGGCCGCGGTGCGGATCAGCGGGGTCATCCCGATGTTGCAGTGCAGGTCGCTCACCACGAGCATCGAGACGAGCTCGTCCTCGGGCGTCGCGGACGGCGACTCGGTCGAACCGCCCGAGGGGGTCGCACCACGACGCGCGGCGGAGCCCTCCGTGCCCTCGGCGGCCCGGTCGCCCTCGCTGCCCGACGGCGCCTCGCCGGCCGGGTCCTGGGCCGCACCGTCGGTGCCGGTCGGGTCGTCGGGGCCCACCTGGTCGCCCGCGACGCCGCCGTCGGCCCCCTGCTCCCCCTCCGCGGGCGGCGCGGTGGCCGCGTCGCGTGCGGCCTGCTCGTCGGCCTCCCGCTGGGCGGCGGCCTCCTCCTCGAGCACGTCGCGCTCGTCCCACGCGACGCCCAGCGCCGTGTTCGCGCGGGCGTAGAAGGCCTCGTTGTCCTTGTAGGCGTTCATGAGCATGCCGCCGTAGGTGTCGACGACCCCCGCGAGGCGGCCCGTGATCCGGGCTCCCTCGAGCGGGGTGCCCGCGAAGACCGCCGATGCGGGGCGCGAGTCGGTCGTCGAGGGCTCCTCGGCCGAGGCGGACAGCACACCGAAGACGAGCGAGACCACGACGACGCCCGCGGTGATCTCCCAGGTCCTCGGCGCGACCGCCTCGCCGATCTCACGCCGTCGGGCCGCTCCGAGGAGCAGGTAGAACCCCGCGCCCGCGGCCGCGACCACCAGGATCGCGAGGCCCGTCCGCCGCGCGGCGTCGGCCACGAGGCTGCGCGTGACCTGCTCGATCGTGTCCTGCGGCCCGCCGAAGAACTGCAGGTACCCCTGGAGGTCCTGCGTCAGGGCGGCGATGGTCGTCGCCTGGTCGAACGCCGTGAGGTCCGCGGGGATCTCCTCGACCGTGATCCGTGCACCGAGACCCACCGGGAGCGGCGAGTCGATCTCGAGCGTGCCGAGCGGGCCGAGGTCGACCACGACGAGGCTGTCGGTCGTCACCTCGTACCGGGCCTCGTGCGGGCCCAGGCTGAGGTCCGCGGTCGCGGTGGTCACGCCGAACACGACGCACGGGACGAGCAGGGCGACGACGGACAGCGTGTAACGGACCCAGCGGGGCGGGGTGCGACGGGGACGATTCATCACCTCTCACCCTTGCGGATCGGACGCCCGGATGCCAGCGGGCACGCTCGCCGGCATCCGGGTGAATCTCACGCGCGTGCGGAACGCAGGGCCACGAGCGCGATGACCGACGCCACGAGCATGAGCCCGAAGCCGATCCAGGACGTGGTCCCGACGCCGCTGCCGAACGCCTCGTGCGCCGAGGCGAGCAGCGCCTGCGCCTGCTCGGTCGGCAACGTCTGCGCCACCTGCGTGGCGCCGCCGAGCGTCTCGGCGGCCGCCGCCGCGTCCGCGGCGGGCACCCCGTCGGGCACGACGACGTTGCGGTGGTAGGAGGCCGTGAGGATGCTGCCCAGCACCGCCGTGCCGAGCACGGCCCCGACCTCGTACGCGGTCTCCGAGATCGCCGAGGCGGCGCCCGCCTTGTCGGCGGGGACCGCCGAGACGATCAGGTCGTTCGACACGGTCTCCGCGGCTCCGATCCCGATCGCGAGGACCACGAACGCGACCACGAGCCCGGTCAGCGTGCTCGCCCCTGCAGTCAGGGCGACCATCGCGTACCCCGCGGCGGCGAACAGGATCGCGACCGCCACGACGTGGGACGGGCGCACCCTGCGCACGACCCGGACCACCAGGAGACCCGCGACCACCATCGCGACCAGGCCCGGCAGCAGGGCGTAGCCCGCCTTCATGGGGCTCAGCCCCAGCACGAGCTGCACGTCCTGGGACACGAAGAACAGGAAGCCCACGAGCGAGAAGACCGAGAGCAGGTTGATGACCACGGCCCCCGAGAACTCGCCCTTGCGGAACAGCCGGACGTCGATCATGGGGTCCGGGCGCCCGAGCTGACGGCGCACGAAGACCCAGCCCGCCACGAGACCGAGCACGAGAGCCCCGAACGCCAGCGCGCTGGGACCGGACTTCGCGAGGGTCTTGATCCCGAGCACGATCGGCGCCATGGTCGCCATGGAGAGCACGATCGAGACCACGTCGACGCGGCCGGGGTTCGAGTCCCTGGACTCGGGCACGAAGACCGGCGCGAGCACGAGGAGCAGCACGAGGACGGGCACCGCCAGTAGGAAGACCGAGCCCCACCAGGCGTGCTCGAGCAGGAACCCGCCGGCGATGGGCCCGATCGCGTTGCCCGCGGCGAAGCCCGCGGCCCAGATCGCGATCGCGAGCCGCCGCTCCTCACGGTCGGTGAAGATGTTGCGCAGCAGCGAGAGCGTGGGCGGCATGATCATGGCGCCGAAGAACCCGAGCCCCGCGCGCGAGGCGATGAGCGCCTCGGCGCTCGGAGCGTAGGCCGCGACGACGGAGAGCAGAGCGAACCCGACCGCGCCGACGAGCAGGAGCCTGCGCCGGCCGATCCTGTCCGCGAACGAGCCCATCGAGACGAGCAGGCCCGCGAGCACGAGCGGGTAGATGTCGATCATCCACAGCAGCTGGGTCCCCGTGGGGCGCAGCGCCTCGGAGATCTGCGGCAGCGCGAACGTCAGCACCGTGTTGTCGATCGAGACGAGCAGCACGGGGAGCATGAGCACGGCGAGCGCGACCCACCGGCGCCTGCGGGTCAGGGGCGTGCCACCGGTAGGGGTCGTGGGGTCCTGCGGTGCGCCGACGGGGCCGTTCGGGTCCCGGGGCGTCCGGTTGTCCTGGACGAGAGTCACGGGAGCGTCCTTTCACGTACGAGGACGGCTGGGGCGGCGCTGTGGCGCCGGACTGCCAACCGTCCAGACGGTATAGTAACCGTCCGGTCGGTACACTTTCAAGATGCCGCCGCCCCCCGCCGCTCGCGCCAAGGTCCTCGAGGCCTTCGCCACCCTGCTCGTGACCCAGGGAGAGCGCGCGACCACGCTCGACGCGGTCGCCGCCGAGGCCGGCGTGTCCAAGGGCGGCCTGCTCTACCACTTCGGGTCCAAGGTCGCGCTGGCCGAGGGGCTCATGGAGCACCTGCGAGACCTCACGGCCGCCGACGTCGACGCCATGCGCACAGCCCCCGCAGGCCCGGTGGACTACTTCATCCGCACGTCGGCCGACTCCGACAGCGACTTCGAGCTCGTCTACGTCGCGGTCTCGCGGCTCGCTCAGGGCAGCTACCCGCAGGCACGCGCCGCGCTCGACGACGCGCACGACGCCTGGGCCGGGGCCGTGCTCGAGGTCGTCGGCGACCCTGTGCTGACCCGCGCGATCATGCTCATCGGCGACGGCCTCTACGCCCAGGCGAGCGAGCACTTCGCGAGCGGCGCCTCGCCCGCGAACGCGGCGACGCCCCAGGGCGGGTCGATCGACGACCTGCTCGCCCTGATCGACCAGATGATCGCGCTGCG
Source organism: Oerskovia sp. Root918 (assembly GCF_001428945.1). NCBI lineage: Bacteria > Bacillati > Actinomycetota > Actinomycetes > Micrococcales > Cellulomonadaceae > Oerskovia > Oerskovia sp. Root918. Next base: position 311,293 of record NZ_LMJG01000013.1, on the reverse strand, counting down.
CGCACAGCACGCCTGAGGACGCCGGGCCCGGCCGGCCACAGGCAGGCGGCGCGTCGCCGTCGGGCAGGGCGCTCCTTCGTCGCCGGACATGCGAGAGGCGCCGTTCGCCCCCAGTGGCAACCGGCGCCTCTCCCTCCCGCACACCTCTATGCGGTACCCCCGCCCTGCGAGCAGCGCGGGGGATTCCCTCGTGCCTCGCCCGGGGCTCCCACGGTCCGTAGCGTGGTGCGTCCGGTACGACGACGGTCAGGGGGCCCGAGGGCCCACGAGCCAGTCTCCACTGTCTCGGCCCTGACCGCCAGGGTGACACGAGGCCGGAGGTCGGTTCGCACCGACCTCCGAGCAGCGGCAAGGCGTCCGGGGACGCCGTCGGTCGAGCCTCGGCCCGCCCGGCGGCGTCCCCGTCCCCCTCGTCAGGTCAGCCGACCCCGCCGTACGCGACGGTCCGGTCGACGCTCACCTTCTTCCCGTCCACGGTCCTGGTCACGGTGACCGTGACCTCACCCGCGGGGATCGTCGCGGCCCGAGCGTTGAAGCTCTGGCTCGCACTCTTGCCCGGCAGCACGCCGACGAACGACTTGGTGCCGAAGGGCGTCGTGACGGCGACGTCGACCGGGACGTCCTCCTCGTTGACGGCGCGCACCGACAGGAGCACCGAGGCGCCGCTGCGCTTGGCCGAGGCCTCGGCCGAGAAGGCGATCTCCGGGGCAGGCTCGGCGCACGTGAACCTCGCGTCGCCCCACACGCCGTGCGCGCCGTTGATGGCGCCCGGGCTCGTGGGGTCGACGACCAGGTCGATGTACTGGGCCCCCGTGACGTCGACCGAGACCTGCTCGGTCGGGAAGCCCGCCTGGAACGTGGTGCCCTGGTACCGGTTGGCGCCGTCGACGTCCACCTTGAAGATCACCGACCCCTTGAACGGGTCCTCGAGCCCGACGTCCGCGGTGAACGCCGTGCACTGCCCGCCGAGGTAGTACGTGACCTTCGACGCCGCGTGGACGCCCAGCCCCTTGGTGTAGGTCTTCTTGAGCTCGGGCGTCGTGTTGATGACGAGCGGCTTGTCCGGAGAGGAGGCCGAGTCCTTGTTGGCGACGTCCTTGCCGATCACGCCGTAGCCGTTGGTCGCCGACGTCCACGTGAGGTCGGAGGCCCAGACCGTCCCCTGCGGCGCCTCCGGCAGCCCGAGCGTGGCGACCTTCATCGCGAACAGCTTGGCGTTGGTCTGCACCGGGAACGTGACGGACCGCAGCTCCTTGGCCGGGTTGAGGATCACGGTGTCGGAGTAGACCTGGTACTTGTACGTCGGGTACTCGTACCCCGCCGGGTTGTTCTTGTTGTTGCGGCCCTGGCTCGCGACCGCGACGCTCGACCCGTTCAGACCGCCCTGGAGCAGCCAGTTCGGGAAGAAGAACGACTGCTTGGACGTGGTGCCGTCCGCGTAGGTGATGGTCACCTCTGGAGTGACGCCAGCCCCGGCGGACGCCGAGCCGAGGAACGCGAGGTGCGTCCCCTTGCCCGAGAGCGCGACCGTCTGACCGTCGAGGGCCATCGAGTTGGCGACGCCCGGCGCTGCCGCGGGCCACGTGTACTCGATGGTGTCCTCGCCGCTCGTCACGGTCAGGGGTTCGCCCCACGTGGCCCCGGCGGCCGCGAGCGCGTCCTCCGAGAACGAGGCTCCCCCGCCGTCGAAGTTGCCGGCGTCCTTGGTCGCGAGCGACGTGACGGACACGTGGTTGAAGGCTGCCGCCAGGGTGCCGTAGGCGACGTAGAGCTGGTTGGCCCCCGCCACCGTGCGCTCGTCGCCCGCCGCGTCGCGGTAGGTCGCACGCGCACCCACGGTCTGCTGCCCGGCCGCGGACCCCGCGGCCGGCGAGACCACCACGCGGGCCGTCACGCTCGCCCCCGGCGCGACCGAGGCCGCCGTCGTCCCGGTGCTGCTCACGAGCGTCCACCCCTGAGGGAGGACGGGTTCGATCGCCAGGTCGGTCTTGGCCTTGGTGCCGGTGTTGGTGAAGGTGAGCTCCGCCGTCGTCTCCTGCCCCTGGAAGACCTGGGCCGCGAGGCCCACGGTCACCGAGGCACGGCCCGCGTCGGAGTCCTTGCCGCCGACCGCGCTGGTCCCGGCCAGGACGACGGTCGCCGAGGCGTCGGACGAGATCGCGCCGAGCTTGACGCGGACCACACCACCCGGTGCCGACGCGTCGTAGAACCATCCCGTCGCGACGGACTCGAGGGCCGCCGCGTCGGCGACCTGCGTGAGCGCCGCTCCCCCGACCGTGACACCCGAGGGCGCCGAGCCGGTGTGGACGTCGAGCAGGTACGGGCGCGCCGCAGCCTTGCCCGCGTAGTCCCCGACCCGCTCGCCGACCGTGACCGTCACGTCACCACCGTCCTGCTCGGGGGCCGAGACCGTGAGCTCCTGGGACGCCGTCGCGTCGTCCTTGTAGGCACGCGTGAGCTTGTCGTCCTCGTACAGCGTGAAGCTCTCGTCGCCCTGGGGGTAGACGTCGAGCGTGATCGCCGAGTCCTCGGGCACGAGCGACGCGTTGCGCGCCACCAGGCCCTGCGGGACGACCGCACCCGCCCGCACGAACACGGGCAGCGTGTCGAGCGGGGCGCTGTACCCGTTGAGCACGCGACCGCCGTCGAGCACGTCGCCCGTCCAGTAGTCGACCCAACGCCCCTCGGGCAGGTAGATCCCGTTGCGGATCTCCGAGTCGGAGAACACGGGCGCGACGAGGAAGTCCTCGCCGAGCAGGAACTCGTTGTTCGCCTCGGCCCCGTAGGACATGGGGTCCTGCGGGTACTCGAGCGCGAGCGAGCGCATCATGGGCGTGCCCGTCTCGTGGGACCCGGCCGCGAGCGTGTAGATGTACGGCATGAGCCTCTGCCGCAGCTGGAGGTACTTGCGGTTGATCTCGGTGGCCTCGTCGCCGTAGAGCCACGGGCGCTTGTCGACCGACGCCCAGCCGCTCATCGAGTACAGGGCCGGCGCGAAGGCCTTCCACTGCAGGTCGCGCACGTAGGACTTCGTCGACCCACCGAAGATCCCGTCGACGTCACCCGTGCTGAACGCGAGCCCCGAGTTCCCGGCCCCCGTGAGCGCCGAGATCTGCCAGCGCACCGCGTCGAGGTTGCCCGAGTGGTCACCCGTCCACTGCATGCCGCACCGCTGCGACCCCGCCCATCCCTCGACCATGAGGGACGTGCCGCGCGCGTCCGAGTAGTCCTCGAAACCCTTGTAGGCGGACTCGCAGCCCGTCAGCGCCATGCGGTAGCCGTTGCCGACCCACGCGACGTCGAGCTTGCGCATGCGCACGCCCGCCTCGCCGACCTCGTACTCCTGGTTCGTGAGCGACCGCTGGGTCCACAGGCCCGTGACCAGGTCCGAGTCCTCGGCGATCTGGGCGACCGTCTCCGGCAGGTCCTGGTACTCGCAGCCGTAGCCGTCGTTGACGAGCATCCAGCCCGCCGGCATGTCGTTCTCCTTGAAGCGCGCGGCCGTGATCGCCGCCTGCGGCGTCTTCTGCTTGATCCCCTCCGGGTCGCCGAAGCCCGACGACGAGTACGTGGGGTTGGAGCGGTTGTAGCAGTCGGCGTCCCCGTACTCGAGGGCGTAGACGGGCGGCATGAGGGGGCGGCCCGTGAGCTGGGTGTACCCGTCGAGCGCGCCCTTGTAGTCGCCCACGAAGTAGTAGGCGTCGAAGCGCCGCTCCTCGTGGGTCGTCGTGGCCTCGTCGGTGAAGGCGTAGGTCCCTCGGGCGAACGTGTTGCGCAGCGCTCCGTAGCCGTTCGACGTCATGTAGTACGGCACCGCGTTGGGGTAGCCGTCGTCGTCCCAGTCGAAGTTCCGCGCGATGTTGATGGTCGCGCCCGTGTGGATCGAGCGGCCGTTCTGCATGCCGCCGCCGAGGAACTGCTCGTCCGACGCCGTGCGCAGGTGCTGGGTCGCGGACGAGGCACCGAACGAGAGGGGCGCCGACTCGTCCCAGACGACCGAGCCGTCGGCCCGCACGAGCGTCATGCGGCCCGTGGCCTTGTCGATCTTCAGCGTGACCTTCGCGGTCGCGAGCGTGATGGTCGCGCCGTCGGTCACGGTCGGGGTGGCGCCTGCGAACTCGTCGAGCCCGACGACGATGTTCGCCGTGCGCGTCGCGTCGCCCTGGGGCGTGTTCGCCGGGTCGGAGAACGTCCCCGAGGGGTCGGCCTCGACGCGCAGCGTCTCGTCGTCGAGGAACGTCACACGGTAGGCGCCGGTGCCCGCCGTGAGAGTCACCTTGTTGGCGACGGCCGTGACCTGCGTGATCGCCCCGAGCGGCTTGCCCGCCGCGTCCACGGGGACCTCGGGGGTCACGGGCTTGGGGGCGGCGTTCGCTGCCGCGAGCGAGGTCGCTGCCGGCGCGGCGGGCGCCGCGCCGGCAGGGACGGAGACGAGGCCTGTGCCCACGAGCGCCAGAGCGGCGATCGAGGCAGCGAGGACTCGGGATGAAGGCGGTGCGCCGCGACGGGGGGTCGCGGGGCGGCGCTGTACGACCGGTTTCATTGAGCTCCCTTGCCTAATGACTGGTTGTGCGTGTTTTAGCCTTGAACCACGCACTAAGAATCAGCCACCTCGGCGTCGGAGGCAAGAGATACGGAAGTACTAGCGCAGATGTACAACTTTCAACCAGGCCTCGGCGAGGAGGTCGTGGCCCGCGGGCGTGGGGTGGACTCCGTCGTACGCCCACGCCTGGGGACCCAGCCCGCTCGTCGCGACGGCCTGGGCGAAGGGCCCGTCGGTCGCCACGAGCGGCAGGCCGTAGGACTCGGCGAGCCGGCGCACGACCTGGATCTTCGGGTCGAGGTCCTCGCGCCAGCCCCACTGCTCCGGGCGCACGGGCACCAGGAACGGCTCGACCAGGACGAGCGCCGCCCGCGGCGCACCGGCGAGCGTGCGGTCGAGCAGGTCGCGATACCCGGCCTCGAAGTCCTCGGCACTCGTCTCGTCGCCCGCGTCGTAGCGGCGCCAGGTGTCGTTGATGCCGATCTTGATCGAGACGAGGTCGGGCTCCAGCGCGAGGACGTCCTGGTCCCAGCGCGCCTGGAGGTCGACCACCCGGTGGCCACCCACCCCCCGGTTCAGGACCGTGACGCCGCGACGCCCGCACACGCCCGCGACACGGGCCGCATAGCCGTGCCCCAGGCCGAACTCCCCCTCGGCGAGGCGACCCGCGTCGGTGATCGAGTCACCGATCAGCACGACCCGCGAGCCCGGGCCGAGCGACGGGCCGCTCATGCGACACCGCCCCGCACACCCTGGGACTCCTGGGCACCGGCGGCCGTTGCCGCGGCGACGCGCCCCTCCTCGACCGTCGAGGCCATCTGAGTGAGCGCGTCCCGGAGGGGCGCGTAGTGCGCGACGACGGCGTCGCGGTAGGCCTCGGCGTCCCCGGCCTCGGCAGCGCGGAGCATGGCCCCGTGCGCCTTGGCCGTGAGGTCGATCTGGTCGGGGGCCGGCAGGCCGAGCTTGGGCGAGACGACCTGGTGCACGTCCCAGAAGGCGGTGCCGAGCTGGGCCACCAGGAAGTTGTCGAGGTGGGCGAGCAGGTGCGAGTGGAACGCGCGGTCCTCCTCGAAGAAGTCCTCACCCGCGCGCGCCTTGCGCTCCATCTCCGCGACGAGCCGCTCGAGCTCGGGGTTCCTGCTCCCGGCCATCTCCGTGACGATCTGCTCGGCCATCGAGATGTCGAGCGCCTGGCGGACCTCGACGACCTCGCGCAGCGCCGAGAAGTCGTCCCCCGGGATCAGGACCCCGCGGAAGACGAGCCCCTCGACCAGCGGCTTGAGCGAGAGCTGCCCCACGTACGTGCCGTACCCGTGCCGCACCTCGACGATGTCGAGCGCCGCGAGCGTCCGGATCGCCTCCCGGACGTTCGACCGGCTGACGCCGAGCAGCGAGCACAGCTCGGCCTCGGTGGGCAGCAGGTCACCGGGCCGCAGGTGGGCCCGCAGGATGTACTCCTTGATCTGCTCCGTCGTCGTCGGGGGACGAACCCCCTGTCGAGCGAATCCCCCATGATCCACGGGATCGGTAGCTGTCATGCGCCTTGACCTCCTCAGGAATTGCCTCTACCGTTCAACCCTACCAGCGTCAGACATCAGACGTCCTATATCTGGAGAGTTCATGGCTACCTCGATGGCGAATAGCACGAACGCGACCGACACCTCTCGCCGCAGCTTCCTCAAGCTCGCCGGAGTGATCGGCGCCGGAGCAGTCCTGGCGAGCGCGGTCGCCGCCTGCGGCGGACCTGCGTCCACCTCGGCCGACCCGCAGACCACCCCCGCCGGCAGCGGGGCCAAGCCCAACCTCGACGGCACGATCGAGGCCGGCATCTCGTACGCCCTGTCCACGGGCTTCGACCCCATGACGACGTCGGGCGCCGTGACCATGGCCGCCAACTGGCACGTCCTCGAGGGGCTCGTCGAGCTCGACCCCGCAGCCCGCACGCCCTACGCCGCGCTCGGCAAGGAGCTGCCCAAGAAGATCGACGAGACCACCTGGGAGGTCACGCTCCGCGACGGGGCCACCTTCCACGACGGCTCCCCCGTCACGACCGACGACGTCGTCTTCAGCTTCAACCGCGTCCTCGACCCGGCGAACGCCTCGCTCTACTCCCAGTTCCTGCCGTTCCTCGCCTCGGTCGCGGCCAAGGACGACAAGACGGTCACGTTCACGCTCAACTACCCGTTTGGGCTGTTCGTCGACCGCGTCTCGGTCGTCAAGATCGTCCCGAAGGCCATCGTCGAGGCCGACCCCAAGGCGTACGACTCGCTGCCCGTCGGCACCGGCCCGTACAAGCTCACGAGCGCCACAGTCGACGACAAGATCACGTTCGAGCGCTTCGACGCGTACAACGGTTCGCGCCCGGCGCTCGCCAAGGCCATGACCTGGAACCTGCTCTCCGACGCGGCCGCCCGCGTGACCGCGGTCGAGTCGGGTCGCGTCCAGTCGATCGAGGACGTGCCCTACCTCGACGTCGAGCGCCTCTCCAACGCCGTCACGGTCGAGTCGGTCCAGTCGTTCGGCCTGCTCTTCATGATGTTCGACTGCACCAAGGCGCCGTTCACGGACAAGCGCGTGCGCCAGGCGTTCTTCCACGCGCTCGACATGGACAAGATCATCAGCACGGGCCTGCTGGGCAACGCGACCGCGGCCACGAGCTTCCTGCACAAGGAGCACCCGTCCTACGTCGAGGCCGGCACGGTCTACACGTACGACCCGGCCAAGGCCAAGAAGCTCCTGACCGACGCGGGCGTGAGCGACCTGTCGATCACCCTCCTGACGACCGACACGAGCTGGGTCAAGGACGTCGCCCCGCTCATCAAGGAGGACCTCGACGCGGTCGGGATCTCCACGACGCTCGACATCGGCCAGTCCGGCGGCCAGTACAAGAAGGTCGACGACGGCCAGCTCGAGGTCATGGTCGCCCCGGGCGACCCGTCGGTCTTCGGCAACGACCCCGACCTCCTCCTGCGCTGGTGGTACTCGGGCTCGGTGTGGCCGGTCAAGCGCTACCGCTGGGCCAGCACGCCCGAGTTCGCCGAGGTCACGCGCCTGCTCGACGCGGGCGCTGCCGAGCAGGACGCGACCAAGCAGAAGAAGACCTGGGGCGAGATCTACGACATCCTCTCGGACGAGGTCCCGCTCTACCCGCTGCTGCACCGCAAGCTCCCCACGGCCTGGGAGGACTCCGCGCTCACCGGGTTCAAGCCCATCCCCGTCACGGGCCTGTCCTTCCTGGACGTCTCCCGCACCGCCTGACGTCCCCGTGTTCCGGGTGGCGGCGGCGCCCCTCCCTGCGCCGCCGCCACCCACCCCGACCCCGAGGAGTACCGCGTGACCGCGCTCCTACGACTGACCGGACGACGTCTGCTCGCCCTGCCCGTCATGATCCTGGGCATCACCCTGCTCGTCTTCGTCGTCATGCAGTTCGCGCCCAGCGACCAGGCGACCAACGCCCTCGGCGAGTCCGCCACGGACGCGGCCAAGGAGGCCTATCGCGCCGCGAACGGTCTGAACGACCCGATGCTCGTGCAGTACGGCAACTTCCTCGCCGGCCTCGTGCGCGGCGACATGGGCATGACCGTGCCGCCCTCCCAGCCCGTGAGCGAGCTCATCTCGAACGCGTTCCCGCTCACCCTCCAGCTGACCTTCATGGGGCTGGCGATCGCCGTCGTGCTGGCCCTGGTGCTCGGCGTGAGCGCCGCGCTCTACCGCGACCGGTGGCCCGACCAGGTCATCCGCGTCCTGTCGATCGCGGGCGTCGCGACGCCGTCCTTCTGGCTCGCGATCCTCCTCATCCAGCAGTTCTCGCTGCGCCTCGACTGGTTCCCCTCGGGCGGCTACACGAATCCCGCGGACGACTTCGGGATGTTCCTCGCCTCGATGTTCCTGCCCGCGCTCTCCCTCGCGATCCCCGTCGCGGCGTCGCTGACCCGCGTGGTCCGCACCGCCATGGTCGAGGAGCTCGACCGCGACTACGTGCGCACCGCGATCGGCTCGGGCCTGCCCCGCGGCGTCGTCGTGGGACGCAACGTCCTGCGCAACGCGCTCATCACGCCCATCACGGTGCTGGGCCTGCGCGTCGGCTACCTCATGGGTGGCGCGGTGATCATCGAGGTCATCTTCGACCTGCCCGGGATGGGCAAGCTCATCCTCAACGGCGTGACCGCGAGCGACACGGCCCTGGTGCAGGGAGTGACGCTGACCGTCGCCCTGACCTTCGTGGTCGTCAACATCCTGGTCGACCTCCTCTATCTCGTCGTCAACCCTCGAATCCGGACGGTGTGACATGCGTCGGAAGCTGACAGAACGACTGTCCCGCCCGGGTCTGCGCCTCGCCGCTCTCCCCCTGGGCTCCAAGATCGCCCTGGCGTTCGTGCTCCTGGTCGCGCTCCTGGCGATCTTCGCCCCGCTCGTCGCGGCCTACGACCCGCTGCAGTCGGGCACCCCGGCCCAGCCGCCCTCGGGCGAGCACTGGTTCGGCACGGACCGCACGGGTCGCGACATCTTCTCGCGCATCGTCTACGGTGCTCGCTACTCGCTCGTGATCGGCCTGGGGGCCACTGCCGTGGCCCTGGTCGCCGGTGCGATCCTCGGCTCGGTCGCCGCGACGGCCCACAAGGCCGTGAGCGAGACGCTCATGCGCATCCTCGACATCATCATGGCCTTCCCGGGCATCGCCCTGGCCGTGGTCTTCGTGGCCGTGTGGGGCAAGTCCCTGCCGGTCCTCATCTTCACGATCGCGTTCCTCTACACCCCGCAGATCGCCCGCATCGTCCGCGCCAACGTCCTGAGCCAGTTCGGCGAGGACTACGTGTCGGCCGAGAAGGTCATCGGGGCGCGGACGTCGTTGATCCTGATGAAGCACGTGGCCCGCAACTGCATCGCCCCGATCATGGTGTTCGCGACCGTCCTGGTCGCCGACGCGATCGTGTTCGAGGCGAGCCTGTCGTTCATCGGCGCGGGCGTGCAGGACCCCGAGCCCTCGTGGGGCAACGTCATCGCCTACGGGCGCAACCTGCTGCTCAACGGCGGCTGGTGGGCGACGTTCTTCCCGGGCATGGCGATCCTCCTGACGGTCCTCTCGCTCAACGTCCTGTCCGAGGGCCTGACGGACGCGATGGTCCGCCCCGCGGCCCGCAAGCCGGCCGAGGCTCGTGCCGCGGCCGCTGCGTCCGAGGACGCCGCGCACGCCACGGACCCGCTCACGGAGCCCGACGCCGACGCTCCCCTCGAGTACTCGGGTGCGGCCGACCTGCGCGAGCCTCGCGTGCTCGACGAGCTGGTCGCGGACACCTCGGTCATCCCCGACCCGCAGCTCGCGGTCGCGGCGGCCGCCGCCCAGCGCGAGGCCCTCGCGGTCCAGCTCGAACGCCTGCGGGTGGCCGAGCGCGAGCGCTCCGACCGCCTGGTCTACACGGGCGACGCCGCTCCCCTGCTCGAGGTCAAGAACCTCTCGATCCGGTTCCCCGAACGGCACGGCGACGTGGCGGTCGTGGACGACATCAGCTTCGCGGTGCGCCCCGGGGAGACCATGGCGCTCGTGGGCGAGTCGGGCTGCGGCAAGTCGCTCACGAGCCTCGCGGTCATGGGCCTGCTGCCCGCTTCCGCGCAGGTCACGGGCGAGATCCTCCTCGACGGCGTGGACCTGCTCACGGCGACCCCGGCCCGCCGGAACGCTCTGCGCGGCCACGAGATGGCCATGGTCTACCAGGACGCGCTCAGCTCGCTCAACCCGTCGATGCTGATCCGCACCCAGATGGCGCAGCTCGTCAAGCGTGGCGGGACGCGCACCGCGGTCGAGCTCCTCGAGCTCGTGGGCCTCGACGCCCAGCGCACGCTCAAGAGCTACCCGCACGAGCTCTCGGGCGGCCAGCGCCAGCGCGTGCTCATCGCGATGGCACTGACCCGCGACCCACACCTGGTCGTGGCCGACGAGCCGACCACGGCCCTCGACGTCACGGTCCAGAAGCAGGTCGTGGACCTGCTCAACGAGCTGCGCGACGAGCTCGGGTTCGCCATGGTCTTCGTGAGCCACGACCTGGCGCTCGTCGCCTCGCTCGCGCACCGCGTGACGGTCATGTACGCGGGCCAGGTCGTCGAGTCGGCCCCCGTGCCGAGCCTGCTCATGAACCCCCAGCACGAGTACACGCGGGGTCTGCTCGGGGCGGTCCTGTCGATCGAGTCGGGCGCCGAGCGCCTGCACCAGATCCCCGGCACGGTCCCCTCCCCGCGCGACTTCGCGACGGGCGACCGGTTCGCGCCTCGGTCCTCCCGACCGCAGGACGCGTTCGTGCCCAGGCCCCCGCTGCGCACGCTGCCGGGGACCGACCACCGCTATGCGAGCCACACGGAGTCGACCGAGAGCGGTCTCCTCGTCCAGGAAGGTGCCCGATGAGCGACGACACGCCCGTGCTCGAGCTGAAGGACGTGCACGTGGTGCACAAGGCCCGCACCGGCAAGCTCTTCCGCCCGGACCGCGTCCACGCGGTCGCCGGGGTGGACATGGCCGTGCGGCGCGGCGAGACCATCGGGATCGTGGGTGAGTCGGGTTGCGGAAAGTCGACGCTCGCGAAGGTCATGGTGGGCCTCCAGGCCCCCACGAGCGGCGACGTGGTGTTCAACGGCCGCAGCGTGCTCAAGCGCAACGCCCGCACCCGCAAGGAGTTCGGGCGCGCGATCTCGATCGTGTTCCAGGACCCGTCGACGGCCCTCAACGGCCGCATGCTGGTGCGCGACATCCTGCGCGACCCGCTCGACGTGCACGGGATCGGCTCGCCGCGCGACCGCGAGAAGCGCGTGTCCGAGCTGCTCGATCTCGTGGGTCTTCCCCAGTCGGCCCTCGACGTGCTGCCGAGCCAGGTCTCGGGCGGCCAGCGCCAGCGCGTGGCGATCGCCCGCGCCCTGGCACTGGACCCGGACGTGATCGTCGCGGACGAGCCCACGTCGGCGCTCGACGTCTCGGTGCGGGCCCAGGTGCTCAACCTGCTGACCGACCTCAAGGCGCGCCTGAACCTCGGGCTCGTGTTCATCTCGCACGACATCCAGACCGTCCGGTACGTCTCGGACCGCATCGCGGTCATGTACTTCGGGAAGGTCGTCGAGGAGGGCACGGCCGAGGAGGTCTTCGACCACCCGACGAACGACTACACCCGGACCCTGCTCGGCGCCGCGCCGACGCTGCTCTGACGGTCCCCCCTCATCCACCCGGTGCCGGGCGGTCGTCCCGCCCGGCACCACCGCACCATCCTTGGAGTCCGCTGTGCCCACCCCGACCACGCCCACCTTCTCCGGCGTCATCCCTCCCGTCGTCACGCCTCTCACGGCGGACGGCGAGCTCGACCGCGCATCGTTCGAGCGCGTCATCACCAGCCAGCTCGACGCGGGCGTGCACGGCCTGTTCGTGCTCGGCTCGTCCGGTGAGGTCGCCTATCTCGACGACGCCCGTCGCTCCCAGGTCATGGAGGCCGCCGTCGAGATCACGGCCGGCCGCGTCCCCGTCATGGCAGGCGTGATCGACCTGACGACGCACCGCGTCGCGGACCAGGTCCGGCGCGCGGTCGACGCGGGCGTCGACGCGGTCGTCGCGACCGCCCCGCTGTACATCCGCACGAACGACGAGGAGATCGAGCGTCACTTCCGCGGCGTGGCCGCGGCGAGCGACCTGCCGTTGTTCGCGTACGACGTCCCGGTGTGCGTGCACTCGAAGCTCGACCTGGACATGCTGGTGCGACTGGGCACCGAGGGCGTCATCGCAGGCGTCAAGGACTCGAGCGGCGACGACGTCGGCTTCCGCCGCCTGGTCGCGGCGAACCGTGCCGCCGGCAGCCCGCTGCGCCTGTTCACGGGTCACGAGGTCGTGGTCGACGGCATGCTGCTGCTCGGCGCCGACGGCGTGGTCCCCGGCCTCGGCAACGTCGACCCGGCGGGCTACGTGCGCCTGTGGGACGCGGCGCAGGCCGGCGACTGGACCGCGGCGCGCGACGAGCAGGACCGGCTCGCGGCCCTCTTCGAGATCGTCTTCCAGCCTCGCGGCTACAGCGGCGGCGCGAGCGGCCTCGGCGCGTTCAAGACCTCGCTCCAGCTCCTCGGCCTGATCGAGTCCAACGTCATGACGACGCCGGCCCCCGCCCTGGAGGGCGAGGTCGTCGACCAGATCAAGGTGATCCTCGCGGAGGCCGGGCTGCTGTGACGAGCTCCCCGATCAGCCACCGCACCGCCGTCGGGATCGACCTGGGCGGCACCAAGATCGCCGCCGGGCTCGTGCGCGACGACGGCACGGTCCTCGCCCGGGCCGGGGTCCCCACCCCTGCCCGGGAGGGGGCGGCCGCGATCCTCGACGCGGTCGCGCGCCTGGTCGGGCTCGTCCTGCCCGACGGCGCCGACGCGCCCGGGTCATCCGGCTCGCCCGACCTCCTGGTCGGGGTGGGCATCGGCTCGGCCGGGGTGATCGACTCGGGCCGCGGGACCGTGGTCTCGGCGACCGACGCCCTCACGGGCTGGGCCGGGACCGACCTCGCGGGCGGGGTCGCGGCGCGGCTCGCGGCCTCCGGCAGCCTCGCGGCGCGCCTGCCCGTGCTCGCCGAGAACGACGTGCACGCCCACGCGCTGGGCGAGCACTGGCTCGGCGCGTGCGCGGGGACGCGCACCGCGCTCGTGGTCGCCGCGGGCACGGGGGTCGGCGCGACGCTCCTGCTCGACGGCTCGCCCCAGCACGGCGCCCGGCACGTCGCGGGGCACCTGGGGCACCTTCCCGCGGCCGAGGCCGCAGGGCTCGCGTGCACGTGCTCACGCACGGGCCACCTCGAGGCCGTCGGGTCAGGTCCCGCGCTGCACGCGCTCTACCTGCGGCTCGGCGGCGACCCTGCGCACACGACGGCACGAGCGGTGTGCGAGGTCGCCGACGTCGACACGATCGCGCGGCACGCGGTCGTCGTCGCGGCGACCGCGCTCGGTCGCACGGTCGGCGGCGTCGCGAACATGCTCGACCCGGAGGTCGTCGTGGTCAGCGGCGGGCTCGCCGGGGCCGGGGCGCTCTGGTGGGACACCATGAGCGCCGCGCTCGCCTCCGAGCTCATGCCTCCGCTCGTAGGTCTGCCCGTGGTCCCGGCCGTGCTCGGCGGGGACGCTGCGGTCCTCGGTGCCGCCCGGCTCGCGCTCGCCGCGCACGACCGGACCCGTGGCGGTGCCACCGCCCTCCCGCACGACCCCGAGGTCGGCCTCGACCTCGTCACCGCTGTCCCGTCCGCCCCCTCGGCTCCCCGGAGGAACTCGTGACCGACCGCTCGTCGACACCGCCCGGCACCCCCGCCCAGGACCCCTTGATCGCCCTGCGCGGCGGGCTGGTCGTCTCGTGCCAGGCCTACCCGGGCGAGGCCATGCGCGACCCGCGCACCATGACCCAGGTCGCGCTCGCCGCGGTCGAGGGTGGTGCGGCGGGCATCCGCGTCCAGGGCATCGCCGACATCGAGCACGTCACGCGTGCGTTCGCGGAGCGCAGGATCACGGTGCCCGTCACGGGGCTGTGGAAGGACGGGTCCGACGGCGTCTTCATCACCCCGACCCTGCGCCACGCGGTCGCGGTCGCCGAGGCCGGCGCGACGATCGTCGCGATCGACGGGACCCGCCGCCCGCGTCCCGACCGCCTGAGCCTCGCGGGCACGGTCGCCGGGCTGCGCGAGCACACGTCCGCCCTCGTCATGGCCGACTGCGGGAGCCTCGACGACGCGCTCGCGGCCCTCGACGCCGGGGTCGACGTGGTCGGCACCACGTTGTCGGGGTACACGGGCGAACGTCCCCGCACCGACGGGCCCGACCTCGAGCTGCTCGCCGAGCTCGTCGACCGCCTCGACCTGCCCGTGATCGCCGAGGGCCGCGTCCACTCGCCCGCCCAGGCCCGGTCCGCTCTCGACGCGGGCGCGTGGGCAGTCGTCGTGGGGACCGCGATCACGCACCCCACGAGCATCACGGGATGGTTCGTCGACGCGCTGATGCGCTGACGCCCCCGCTCCTCCCGCCCGAACCCGCCCCGTCCTGGGTCGTCCGCACCGCCGCCGACGCCCCGGGCCCAGACCGGACGCCCTCACCAGCACCACGGGTCGCGACGACCACGACGGTCCCGCACCCTCCCGCCCGACGCACGCTCCGCCGTCGGGCACCTCGCACCAGGAGCACCACAGACCGGACCCCCGCACCCGACTCGGTGCCGAGGCGGAGGTCCGCGCAGTGCTCTCCCCGCGCCCCGGGGCAGGCACAGCACCCGCAGGACCGCACCGTGCACCAAGAGCTCTGACCCGACGAAGCCAGGAGTATCTGATGCCACTGCACCCTTCCACCCCAGCGACCCCGCCCGACCCGCGCTCACCGGCGTGCGCCCGCCGCCGCGGGTCGCGCACGGCCCTCGCGGCCGGGCTGTCCCTGCTCCTCGTGGCGCCGGCCGCGAGCGCCCAGGCGTTCGACCCGTTCCCGCCCGCCGCGACCGACGGGCCGGGGACGTTCTCCGAGCAGACCCTCGCGGTCGGCGGCACGGGGGGCTACGCGAACTACCGCATCCCCGCCCTCACCACGACGAACGACGGCACGATCCTCGCCTCGTACGACGGGCGCCCGTTCAACGCGGGCGACGCCCCGCAGCCCAACTCGATCCTGCAGCGCGTGAGCCGTGACGGCGGCGCGACCTGGGAGCCCACGACCGTCGTGGCCGCGGGGTACGGGACGAACTCTTCCCCCGACAAGTACGGGTTCTCGGACCCCAGCTACGTCGTGGACCGCGAGACCGGCACCATCTTCAACTTCCACGTGAAGTCCTTCGACCAGGGCTTCGGCGGGTCGGCCACGGGCATCGACCCGACCAACCGCCAGATCCTGCACGCCGCGGTCAGCGTCTCCGAGGACGGGGGCGAGACCTGGGAGGGCCGCGTCATCACCGAGGGCGCCAAGGACCCGTCGTGGGCCGGCATCTTCGCGGCCTCGGGCGAGGGCATCCAGCTGCGCTACGGCGAGCACGCCGGACGCCTGGTCCAGCAGTTCACGGCCCGCACGGGCGGGACCTACAAGGCCTACAGCGTCTACTCCGACGACCACGGCGCCACGTGGCAGCACGGCGAGGCCTTCGGCACGGGCATGGACGAGAACAAGTCGGTCGAGCTCTCCGACGGGCGCGTCATGATGAACTCGCGCGACTCGGCGGGCAGCAAGTACCGCAAGATCGCGTTCTCGAGCGACGGCGGGCACACCTACGGCCCCGTCACGCTCGACCGCCAGCTCCCCGACCCGACCAACAACGCGTCGATCTCGCGCCTGTACCCCGACGCCCCCGAGGGCTCGGCCGAGGCGAAGATGCTGCTGTTCAGCAACTCCAACAGCACCACGGGCCGCGAGAACGTGACCGTACGTCTCTCGTGCGACGACGGTGCGACCTGGCCGGGCTTCCGGGTCGTCAACCCCGGGTCGGGCGCCTACTCGACGCTCTCGCCGCTCGGCGACGGGCGCTTCGGGCTCCTGTACGAGACGCAGGGCATGAACGCCATCTCGTTCGCGAGCTTCGACCAGGCGTGGCTGAACGCGACGTGCGCCTCGACCGTCGTGCCGGACACGACCGTCGCGACGGGCGCCACGGTCCAGGTCCCCGTCCGCGTCACCAACCAGAACCAGGCGCCGCTGGCCGCCTCGCGCCTGACGATCGACGCCCCCGTGGGCTGGAGCGCGACGACGGTCGACGTGCCGGCGCTCGCGGTCGGCGAGACCGCCACGGTGCAGGTCGCGCTCACGGCGTCCGCGACCGCTGCGGCGACCACGGCTGCCAACCCCGTCCGTGTCCAGAGCGTCCTGACCGCGGCCGACGGCACGCAGGCGCGTGCGTACGGCTACGTGACCGTGACCGGCGGCCCCGCGGGGGGAGCCGTGACCTCGCTCGCGGTGTTCGGGAAGTACACGACCGACCGTGACGTCGCGACCCAGCCGTACACGGTCGGCGAGCGCGTCCCCTACTCGTTCCGCGTCTACAACACCGGGACCACGGCCTACCGCTCGACCGCGACGGGCAACCTGACGAACCTCTCCCCGGGCTGCAACTGGAGCAGCCTGCCCGCGGGCGGCACCTACCTGTGCGCGCTCGCGTACCGCGTGGTGACGGCAGGCGACCTCGCGGACGGCTTCTTCGTCCCCGAGACCCGCTGGTACATGAACGCGGACCAGGCCTCGTCGGTCTCTCTCACGGGCGAGCCCGTCGACCTGGTCGACCGCCGTCCCTCGCTCGCGGTGACGGTCGGCGAGCCCACGGTCGAGGACACCGACGGGACCGGCTCGGTGAACGCGGGCGACGTCGTGGTCAACCAAGTCACGGTGCGCAACACCGGCAACGTGCGGCTGACGGGCGTCGGGGCCACGGGCCTGTGCACGCTGCCCGAGCTCGCGGCAGGAGCCGAGGCCTCGTGCGGCACGGTGCGACGCACCCTCACCGCGGCGGACGTCGCGGCAGGCTCGCTCGCGGGCCGGACCGTCACGGTGGACGCCGTGAACGGCGACCTCGCCGTGACCGGACGGGTCGACGTGGCGCCCTACGAGCTGCCCACGACTCCCGTCTCCCCCGTGGCCGTGGACGTCGCCGCGAGCGCCCAGTGCGTGGCGGGCAAGGTCCAGCTCACGGGCCGCGCGGTCAACGCCGGGGACGAGGCGGTGGACGTCACGATCCGCACGAGCGCGGGCTCCAAGTCGTTCGCGGGCGTGGAGGCCGGGCGCAGCGCGTCGCAGCGGTTCGCGACCCGTTCCGCCTCGGTCACGGCCGGCGAGGTCGCGTTCGACGTCATGGCCGGTGGGTCGACTGCGACCCTCGTCGCACCCTACGACGCGACGTCGTGCTGATCGGCGGCTGATCCGCGACTGATCCACCTCGGGGTGCGGCGCCCTGCCTGGCGCTGCACCCGCACCACAGACCTCGGCCCTCGTCCCCATGCCGGTGGGGACGAGGGCCGAGCCTCGCGCGGCACTGTCGCTAGGAGAGCACCACGACGACGACCGTCGCCCACCGCAGGTCGTCGAGGTAGACCCGGACGCGTGGCGAGTCGTCCTCCTCCGCCGCGACGACGACCCGCAACGAATCGTCCGTGGCCTCGAGGACGATCCTTCCGTTCCCGCCCTCGAACCGGCCGTCGAACACCAGGCTCAGGTCGGCAACCAGCGAACGCGGCGCCTTCGCGTCGAAGACGACGACCGTCACGGGGCCGTCGACGGCGCTCCGGACGATGACGCAGAGCGAGTCACCGTCGTGGTGAACGGGCCCGCCCGTGGGGTCGAACGTCTCGTGGACGGACTTGCTCCCGTCCTCGGCGACCACCAGGAGCCCTTGCTCGAAGAACGCGTCGAACGACGCAAGGAACCTCTTCTTCCCGAGAAACGTCCTCGAGAGGATGGTCGATCGCACAGAAGCGCTCCGCTCGTCCGGGCCTCGGGCACGACTGCCTCAGGCTCCCGGGGCATTCTCCCCTGCGAACGCAGCCCGCAGCGCGGGCATCTCGAGCTTGATCATCTGCATCATGACGCCCATCATCCGCGCCACGGCCTCCTGGTCGTCGGACTGAGCGAGCTCCTCGAACTCGACCGGCACGACCTGCCACGACAGCCCATAGCGGTCCTTGAGCCAGCCGCACTGCGACTCGGTGCCGCCGCCCGAGAGCAGGGCGTCCCAGTAGCGGTCGACCTCCGCCTCGTCCTCGCAGCGCACGATGAACGAGACGGCCTCGCTGAACGGGAACAGGTGGTCGGGGCCGCCGTTGATGAGGTTGAAGGGCTGCCCCTGCAACGTGAAGTCGATGGTGACGAGTGTGCCGTCGGGCATCCTCAGGGAGTCACCGACGGTGCTGTCGGGGAACACCGAGGTGTAGAAGGCCACGGCCTCCTCGAGTCCTCCGTTGAACCACAGGCTCGGGACGATCGGTCTCATCGCACTCCTCCTCCCGCGCGGCGCGCGGTGCGTCGCGCTCTTCAGGTTCGACCGGCAGGGACCGGCGAACTCATCGGTCGGCGCACCCGGTCAGGCGCGGCGGCGCGGCGGGCGCGTCAGGCGGCGGTCCGCAGGAACGTCCGCAGGGCCTCGACCACGAGCAGGTGGTCGTCGCGCTGGGCCAGGCCGGACACGGTCACGACGCCGATCACCCCGACGCCCTCGACCCGCAGCGGGAAGGCCCCGCCGTGGGCCGCGTACTCCTGGAGCGACAGCTCGTGCTGCGCCGTGAACGTCGTCCCCCTGGCCTTGGCGCGCAGCCCCATGAGGTACGACGACGCGCCGAACCGCTCGACCACGCGCACCTTGCGCTGGACCCAGGTGTCGTTGTCGGGCGTGGTGCCCTCGGTCGCGGCGTGGAAGACCTGCTGCGGCCCGCGGCGCACGTCGATCGTGATCGGCAGCGACCGCTCCGCGGCGAGCTCGACGAGCAGGCAGCCGAGCCGCCACGCGTCGTCGTGCGTGAAGCGCGTGAGCACAAGGTCGCGTTCGTGCTGCTCGGCCTCGGCGACGAGGCGGGCGAGGTCGGGGTTCTCGGGCTGGTCGTGAGTCATGGCGTCAGCCTGGCACGCCAGGGCTCGTCACGCCGAGGCCTTCTTGCGCGTCGTCTTCTTCGCGGGTTCCTTCGTCGAGGCGGGCGCCTTGGTCGAGGCGGCCTTGCCGCCCGAGGCGCGCGACGCCGTCGGGCGCTCGCTCTTCTTCTTCGTGGTGCCCGACGACGCAGCCTCCTTCGCTGGCACCTCACCCTTGGCGTCACCCGACTTCTTGCCGCGCGAGCTCTCGACGCTGCGGCGCAGCGCCTCCATCAGGTCGATGACCTCGGCGCCGTCGCCGCCCTTCTCCTCCTGCTCGCCGAAGGTCTCTTCGGTGCTGAACGTGTCCCCTGCTTCGATCTTGGCCTCGATGAGCTGGCGGAGCTGGGCCTGGTAGTCGTCCTGGTACTCCTCGGGCGTGAAGTCGGCCGCGAACGACTCGACGAGCTGCGACGACATCGCGAGCTCCTTGGCGCTGACCTTCGCGGGCTCGTCGAGCGTCGGGAACGCGGCCTCGCGCACCTCGTCGGCCCACAGCAGCGTCTGCAGCACCAGCACGTCGTCGCGCACGCGCAGCGCCGCGAGCCGCGTGCGCTGGCGCAGCGCGAACTTCACGATCGCGGTGCGGTCGGTCTCCTCGAGCGTGCGGCGCAGCAGCACGTAGGCCTTGTTCGAGGAGGAGTCGGGCTCGAGGTAGTAGCTGCGGTCCAGGAGCATGGGGTCGATCTGGTCGGTGGGCACGAACTCGACGACCTCGACCTCGCGACTCCGCTCGGCGGGCAGCGACCCCAGGTCCTCGGCCGTGAGCACGACCGTGCGCTCGCCGTCGTCGTACGCCTTGTCGATGTGCTCGTACGCCACGACCTCGCCGCAGACCTCGCACCGTCGCTGGTAGCGGATCCGACCGCCGTCCTTGTCGTGCACCTGGTGCAGCGGCACGTCGTGGTCCTCGGTCGCCGAGTACACCTTGATCGGCACGTTGACGAGACCGAACGTGATGGCACCCTTCCAGATGGCCCTCATGTCTCCATGGTGCTCCCGGGGCCGGGGGCTGGCGAGTCGTCAGACCATCTGGAGCCGGTGGTGCGGGCCCACGGGCAGCTCGACCCCGATCACGTCGCCGACCGTCTCGCCCCTGTGGGCGGCGCCCGGCATCATGGGCGCATGGCCGGCACCAGGTACGAGTTCGAGGCGGAGCTGTGGCGCTGGACCGCACGCAGCGACACGTGGGTCTTCGCGGCCCTGCCCACCGACGTCAGCGACGAGATCGCCGACTCCCCGCTGCCTCCGGCCGGGTTCGGGTCGGTCAAGGTCGAGGTCACGCTCGGCGGCTCGCGCTGGTCGACGTCGGTCTTCCCCGACGCGGAGCGCAGGACGTTCGTGCTGCCCGTCAAGGCCGCGGTGCGTCGGCGCGAGGCGGTCGACGTCGGGGACACCGTGCGGATCGCGGTCGAGACGCTGATCTAGCCCGCGACCCCTGAGGCGCCGCCGGTGCCCTCGGAACCGGGAGCGTCCGTGGCGCCCTGCCCTCCCCCCGTGCCCCGCAGGTAGGAGTCGAGCAGGTCCCACGAGGGCGTGAACGGTCCCGCCACCTTCTCCGTCTCGGGGCGGAGGTCCACGGTGTCGCGAGAGTGCTGGAGCACCTCGTCGTGCAGTCGCTCCATCTTCTCGTCGAGCGCGGAGGCCGCGAGCGAGGCCTCCTTGAGCTCGTCGAGCAGGCGCTGCGGGACGGCCTTGTCGTACTTGTAGTAGATCTTGTGCTCGAGGCTGGCCCAGAAGTCCATGGCGATGGTGCGGATCTGGATCTCGACGACCACGGGCTGCACGCGGTCTGACAGGAACACGGGCACCTCGACGATCAGGTGCAGGCTCTTGTACCCGTTGCCCTTGGGGTGGGAGATGTAGTCGCGCTCCTCGAGCACCACGAGGTCCTGCTGCGCCGCGATCATGTCGCGGACCTTGTAGATGTCGGACACGAAGCTGCACGTGACGCGCACGCCCGCGATGTCGAAGATCTCGGCACGCAGGGCCTCGATCGTCAGGTCCACGCCCTTGCGCCGCGCCTTGGCGAGCAGCGACTCGGGCGACTTGAGGCGCGAGGACACGTGCTCGATCGGGTTGTACTCGTGGGCGTAGGCGAACTCGTCGCGCAGGATGGTGATCTTGGTCATCACCTCGTCCATGCCGAACCGGTACGTCATCATCAGCCGCGTGAAGTGCTCCCGCAGGGCCCGTAGCTCTGCCCCGACCTGGGGTTCACCGCTCATGAGTTCCTCGCTGCTCGTGCTGACACCGACCATCTACCGTCGCACACCGCGCACCCCCGGAGGGACCACGTCCGCCCTCGCCCCCGGGCCGTCTCACGTCGTGGCGCGGGCCGAGGCAAGGGGCACTGCCCGGTCGCGGGCCCAACGGCCCAGTTCTCCGGGACCTACGTCCTGACCTGCCGGAACACTGTTGACGCTGTGTCAATAGCGGTCCTAGCGTCGGTGTCATCAGCTCGGGAAGGAGCCCCAGATGACCGACGCCACGAGGCCCAGACGCCGTCGTTCGGCGCCCGAGGTGCGGGCCGAGGAGATCGTCCTCGCGGCGCGCGACCTCTTCGCCGAGCAGGGCATCGCCCACACCTCGACCAAGGACGTCGCCGAGCGGGCGGGCGTCGCGCGAGGGCTCGTCTACTACTACTTCCCCGACAAGGACACGCTCGTCGACGCGGTGCTCGAGGGGTACGTCACCGAGTTCGTCGAGGCCGTGCACGCGTGGGACGCGGCCCGCGAGCCGGGCAACATCGACAAGGCGCTCGTCGACTGCGTCGCGATGTTCCGCACCCACCTGCGGTCGGTCGACCCGCTGCGCGACGACCTGCAGCGCGCCGAGCACACGGGGCTGTACAACCGGTTCCTCGACCGCGCCGTGCGCGCGGTCGTCGAGTGCGTCGAGGCCACCACGGTCGAGGCCTACGCGGCCCGGCACCAGGTCCGCATCGAGCACGTGCCCGAGACGTTCTACGTCCTGGTCTACGGCCTCGTGGGCCTGGCCCGGAACTGTCCCGAGGTCGACGACGCGGTGCTCGTGACGATCGTGCGGCAGGCACTGCACCTCGAGGGGGCGCGGGCCGATTCCGAGTGACGCGACAGCACGGACCACACCGGTGCGCCGGGGTCCGCGCCCGTCCACCTGGCGCACCTCCCCCACCCGCCGGGACGACACCTGCCGTCCCGCCGTCCTGAGAAAGGGAGCGACGTGTTCCTGTTCGACTCCATCCCCTGGCAAGCCGCCGTCATGTGGTTCGTGGTGCTCGCGGCCCTCGTCGGCCTCAACGAGCTGGTCCGCTGGTCCAAGGCCGCCGCGATCGGGATCTTCATCGTCCTGCCGGTCCTGCTGACGATCTTCGTGTGGCCGCACACCGCGGGCGCCGGGTCCTCGACCGGCACCTGGTTCCACTGGGTCAAGGTGTACTCGGCCCTCGCCGGGTGCATCGGCTTCATGCTCATCCGCTACAACCCCCGCATCGCGGCCATGAAGTACGCGTTGCTGTTCCCGCCGGCGATCCTGGGCCTCAACATCCTCGAGGCCGTGATCCGCGACTTCCAGGTCTCCGGCATGCACGGCATGGTCGACGGCGTCTTCATGGTCGGCGGCTCGTGGAACGTCATGAACGGCGTCGCGGGCATCCTGAACCTGCTGACGATCTGCGGCTGGGCCGGCATCTACATCACCCGCGACCGCTTCAAGGACATGGTCTGGCCCGACATGATGTGGTTCTGGATCATCGCGTACGACCTGTGGAACTTCGCGTACGTCTACAACTGCGTGGGCGACCACGCGTTCTACGCGGGCGCGGCGCTGCTCATCAGCTGCACCATCCCGGCGTTCTTCCTGCGCAAGGGCGCCTGGCTCCAGCACCGCGCTCACACGCTCGCGTTCTGGATGATGTTCACGATGGCCGTGCCGACGTTCGTGTCGGACTCGGCGTTCGCGGTCGACTCGTCGCACAACCCGACGGCGCTGTTCGTCGTGAGCCTGGTCTCGCTCCTCGCGAACGTCGCGGTCGCGGTCTACCAGGTCAAGGTCATCGTGACCAGGCGGCGCAACCCGCTGCGCGACGAGCTGTTCACCGACCACCGGTCGTACCAGGAGCTCGCGAAAGACCGTCCCGCCCCGGGCCCCGTGGCGGCGACAGCGGGCAGCGCGGCGACGGCCTGAGGTCCCGCTCTGCGCTCACGACGACGGGTCGCCCGACACGCTGTCGGACGACCCGTCGTCGTGAGTGGGAGAGCCCACCGACTCACCAGAACCATCGTTCGGTGCCGTCGGGCGAGCAGATGGAGAGGCGCCCACGATCGGTAGCGAAGCGCCGCGCGGCCACCGCCTGGACGATCGACGACAGCTCATCCTTCGAGGCCCGGACGCTCACGTCCGTCAGCAGGACTCGAACCACCTCCCAGCCCTCTGCAAGCCGCCAGACGTCCATCGACAGATCACCGGACGCGTCGTCGTCGAAGCTGACCACCAATTCGTCTTCGCCGTCATGAACCCATACTGATTCGACCCCAGGGACCAGCGACAGCTCACCTGGAAGATCCACTGGCGCTCCTCATCCACAGCCGGACGAACTCAGATCCTTGACGCCGAAGTGCGGACCCTGCGGAGAAGGTCCGCGCCGCGAACCCGCTTGCCCCACCTGCGTTCCTGCTCGCGTCACGCGAGAGTCTCGCACGTCCTCAGAGTGCACAAGCTCTCTCCCGGACGGCGAGATGCGAAGGGACCTCCGGCCGCGGCCGGAGGTCCCTTCGTGCGCGGTGGGGACTACCGCTCGCGGTGCTGGGGCCCGCTGGTCGCGTCCTCGAGGGGCCCGACGGCGTCGCTCGCCTCGTCCTCGTCGGTCACCAGGAGCTGGCCCTCGGCCAGGGACTCCGCGGCGATCTCGTGCTCGACCGAGGTCGCGAGCGGCTTCTCGTGGACGAAGCACAGGGCGATCGCCGCGATGATCGCGAGCGGCACCATGTAGAGGAAGAGCGGCACGAGCGCCTCGTTGTAGGACTCGATCACGAGGGCGCGCACGCCGTCGGGCAGGGACTGGACCAGGTCCGGGGTGAGCGAGCCCGTCCCTCCCGCCGAGCCCGTGCCCTGCGGGAACTTCTCCGCGATGAGCGTGGTCAGGCGCGAGATGAAGACGCTGCCGACCACGGCCGAGCCCAGCGTGGCGCCGACCTGACGGAAGTAGTTGTTGGCCGCGGTCGCGGTGCCGACCTCGCGCAGGGGGAACGAGTTCTGCACGATCAGCGTGAGGATCTGCATGCTGCTGCCCAGCCCGATCCCGATCACCCCGAGGAACACGCAGATCATGGGGGTCGGGGTGTCGGCCTTGACGGTCGAGAGCAGGGCCAGGCCCACACCCAGGATCAGCGACCCGACGATCGGGAGGACCTTGTACTTCCCGGTCCGCGAGACCATCTGCCCCGTGACGACCGAGGTGACGAGCAGGGACCCCATCATGGGGATCATGAGCAGGCCCGCGACGGTCGCGCTCGCGCCGGTCGCCATCTGCAGGTACGTCGGCATGTAGCCGATCGCGCCGAACATCGCGATCCCGGTCGCGAGGGCCGCGATGGTCGTGACCGTGAAGTTGCGGTCTGCGAACAGGTGCAGCGGGATGATCGGCTCGTCGGCACACTTCTCGACGAGCACGAACGCCACGGCGGCCACGACGGCCAGCGCGATGAGCCCGAGGATCGTCGCCGAGCCCCACGCGTACTGCGAGCCGCCCCAGGTCCCGACCAGCACGATCGCCGTGGTGGCCACGGCCATGAGGGCCATGCCGAAGTAGTCGTGGCGCACGCGCTCGGGGCCACGCTGCTTCTTGGGCAGGTGCAGCAGGAAGATCGCGGCGAGCGCTGCGAGGATGCCCAGCGGGATGTTGATCCAGAACACCCAGCGCCAGCCCGGCCCCTCGGTGAACCATCCGCCGAGCAGCGGGCCGGCGACCGAGGAGACCGCGAAGACGGCGCCCATGATCCCCATGTACCTGCCGCGCTCGCGTGCGGGGATGACGTCGGCGATCGCGGCCTGCGACAGGATCATGAGACCTCCGCCGCCCAGGCCCTGGACCGTGCGGCCCACGATCAGCATGTTCATGTCGCCCGCGACGGCGCCGATCACCGAGCCCGCCATGAACAGCAGGATCGCGGTGATCAGGAGGGGCTTGCGCCCCAGGACGTCGGAGATCTTGCCGTAGATCGGCATGGTGATGGTCGAGGCGAGGATGAAGGCCGTGATGACCCAGCTCATGTGCTCGACGCCGTTGAGCTCGCCCACGATCGTCGGCAGCGCGCTCGAGAGCACGGTCTGGTTGAGTGACGCGAGCAGCATGGTGACCATGAGGCCCATGAAGAGCAGGACGATCCCGCGGTCCTTCTGCGCGACCGGTGCTGCGGGCGCTGCCTGGCCGGGCGCGGTGGGAGCCGCGCCTCGCGTGGGTGCCGGCGTGCTGCCGGCTCGGGTGGGGTTGGTCATAGCGTGGCCTCGAAGACCTCTCGGAAGATGGTGATCGCTTCGCTGATCTCGGCTTCGGCGTCGGCGTCGCTCAGGGCGGCTCCGGGGTCGCGCGAGTACGCGAAGCGCATGATGGTGCCGGCGAGCATGAGGAGCGCTCGCGCGGTGTCGGGGCTGTCGGGCAGGCCCAGCGACGCGAGCTCGCTGAACCCCGTCCCGTCCTCGGCCCGGTCGGACAGCAGGTCGTTGACGAGCCCCTCGACCTGGGAGACGTAGCCCATGGCGTGCCGCCGCAGCTCGGGGTGCTCCCGCACGAGCGCCTTGCGCTCGGCGAACGGCACACCGGGGTGCAGCGTGGACCGCAGGATCGAGAGCAGGAACCGCACGACCCGCTCGAACGCGGGCCCCTCGGTCTCCGCCCGGAAGGCTGCGAGCGCCTCGTCGGAGACGCGCGGGGGCACGAGCCCCAGGATCGCCTCTTCCTTGGTCGCGAAGTAGTTGAAGAACGTCCGCTGCGAGACACCCGCCGTGGCGGCGATCTCCTCGACGGTCGCGTGCTGGAGCCCCTTCTCACGGACCAGCGCAGCGGCTGCCTGATGGATCGTGAGCCAGGTCTCGGCGCGCTTGCGGTCGCGGAGGGACGTCGGGGCGTTGTGCATTACTGCACTATATGCAGCACTGCAATGATTGCACAACTGCACCTTTGCGCAGCGGGGCCTGCTGAGTGCGGAGCGGCTGTCGCCCGACGGACAGATCGACGACAGCCACGCCGCACTCAGGCGCGTCGTCGCCGCGCTCGCCGGCTCCGGTTCACATCCCCATTCCGCCGTCGACGGGAAGGCCCGCGCCGTTGACGAACCGTGCCGCGTCCGACGCGAGGAACACGACGGCGTCCGCCATGTCCTCGACCGTCCCCAGGCGTCCTGAAGGAGTCAGGTCGACCACGGCGCCGACCGCCTCCTCGGCCGAGCCGTACAGCCCCAGGGTCGCCATGTCGTTCGCGAGGCCCGCACCCATCGCGGTCGGTACGAGGCCGGGGTAGACGCAGTTGACCCGGACGCCGTAGCCGAGCTTCCCGCTCTCCATCGCGGCGACCCGCGTGAGGCGGTCGACCGCGGACTTGGTGGCCGAGTAGACGGAGATGCCGGGGAACGCGATCGTGGCCGCGACCGAGGAGACGTTCACGATCGCGCCGCCGGACCCCGCCGCCCCACCCGGGCGCATCGCCCGCAGGCCGTGCTTGATCCCGAGCGTGGTGCCGAGGACGTTCACCTCGAGCATCCGCCGGACGTCGTCGGGATCGACCTCGGTGAGCAGACCGGAGATCTCGATGCCCGCGTTGTTCACCAGGATGTCGAGGCCACCCAGGGCGTCGACCGTCGCGGCGATCGCCCGTTCCCAGTCCGGCTCCGCCGTGACGTCGAGGCGGGTGAACGCATGGTGCTGGCCTCCGCCTGACGGCAGTCCGGCCGCGACCTGCGCCCCGCTGTCCTGCAGGTCTGCGATCACGACGCTCGCGCCCGCCGCCGCGAGCGCGCGGGCCATCCCTTCGCCGAGGCCCTGGGCCCCGCCGGTGACGAGGGCCCGGCGCCCGGTGAGGTCGAACACGGTCATGGCGTCTCCTGTGGTGTCGGCAGGGCGGCCGGGACAGGGAGGACGAGCCGCCCGCGGGCCGCTCACCGCCGCCGAGACGGCCGAGAAGTGGTGCGGGTCACATGCTCGTCGAGTCCCCGGTGCCCGTCAATCGCTCGCTTCCCGCCCACCGACCGACGCCCCCCACCGAGCGCGACCACCCGCCCCGGGCAACCATGGACCCATGGCCTCCTCGACGGCGGCGCAGACCGTGAGCGTCGGCGGTCATCGCCTCAAGCTCACCAACCTGGACAAGGTCCTGTACCCCGCCACGGGCACGACCAAGGGCGAGGTCCTGGCCTACCTCGCGGCGGTCGCCGACGTCCTGCTCCCCCACGCCTCGAACAGGCCGGCGACGCGCAAACGCTGGCCCAACGGTGTCGAGGGGCCCGTGTTCTTCCAGAAGAACCTCGACGCGGGAACCCCCACGTGGGTCCGGCGCCGCACGATCCAGCACAAGCACAGCACCAACGCGTACCCGCTCGTCAACGACCTCGCGACCCTCACGTGGCTCGGGCAGATCGCCGCCCTGGAGATCCACGTGCCGCAGTGGCAGTTCGGCCGGACAGGGGTCCAGAAGAACCCCGACCGCCTGGTCCTCGACCTCGACCCCGGTGAGGGCGCGGGCCTGCCCGAGTGCGCCGAGGTCGCCCGCCTGGCCCGTGACGTGCTGCGCGGCATGGGCCTGAACCCCCTGCCCGTGACGAGCGGCTCCAAGGGCATCCACCTGTACGCGGCGCTCGACGGGCACCAGACCACCGACGAGGTCAGCGCGGTCGCGCACGAGCTCGCCCGCTACCTCGAGGCCGAGCACCCGGACCTCGTCGTGAGCGACATGAAGAAGGCGCTGCGCGGCGGCAAGGTGCTCGTCGACTGGAGCCAGAACAACGGCAACAAGACCACCATCGCGCCCTACTCGCTGCGGGGCCGCGCCCACCCCACGGTCGCGGCACCGCGCACGTGGGACGAGCTCGACGACCCCGACCTCGCACACCTCGACAAGGACGAGGTCGTCGAGCGGGTGCGGACGATCGGCGACCCCCTCGCGGCCCTCACCGCGGGCCACCTGGCCTCGCTCGAACCCACGCCCGAGCGCATGGCGACGTTCGCGCGCAAGGGGGCGACGCCGTCGGGCAGCACGCGCGGGAGCAGCGGCGAGGCCGAGCAAGGCGGCGAGGCCGACGCCGCTCCCCGGCGCGACCGCCTCGAGACCTACCGCGCCAAGCGCGACGCCTCCCGGACCCCCGAGCCCGTCCCGGGCACCGCAGAGCCGGCCGACGGGTCGCCAGGGGGCAACAGCTTCGTCATCCAGGAGCATCACGCACGCCGCCTGCACTGGGACTTCCGCCTGGAGCACGACGGAGTGCTCGTGAGCTGGGCTCTGCCGCGCGGCGAGCCGACCGACACGAAGCAGAACCACCTCGCGGTCCAGACCGAGGACCACCCGCTCGCGTACGGCTCGTTCGAAGGGACGATCCCCGCGGGCGAGTACGGCGGAGGGGAGGTGACCATCTGGGACGCGGGCACGTACGAGCTCGAGAAGTGGCGCGACGACGAGGAGGTCATCGTCACGCTGCACGGCGAGCAGCACGGCACGCGGAGGCTCGCGCTCATCCACACGGGAGGTCATCAGGAGCGCAGCTCGTCGGGCAGTGCGAGCAGAGCCGAGGAGAACAGCTGGCTCATCCATCTCATGGCCCCGCGCGACGAGGCGCACCCCCCGAAGCGAGCTGGGCACGGCAGCGCGACACTCCGCCCCGCGGGGCCCGACGACGAGCCCGCCGGGCCCGCCCTGCCCCGCCCCATGCTCGCGACCGCCGGGACGGTCGAGACGCTGACCGCCGAGGGCGACCCCGACGACTGGGCCTACGAGATGAAGTGGGACGGGTTCCGCGTGATCGCGCAGGTCACGGGCGCAGCCGACGACGCCTCGGTCCGCCTCGTGAGCCGCAGCGGCAAGGACATGACCCTGACCTACCCCGAGCTCCAGGACCTCGCGGCCCGCGTCCCTGCCGCGGACCTGCCCGTGGTCCTGGACGGCGAGATCGTGGCGCTCGACGCGCGCGGGCGGCCGAGCTTCCGCCGCCTGCAGCAGCGCGCGAACCTCACCAAGGCGGGTGACGTCGCGGCGGCCCGCGCCAAGGTCGGGGTCGAGCTCATGCTGTTCGACGCCCTGTCCGTCCGAGGGCGCTCGCTCGTCAGGCGAACGTACGACGAGCGGCGCGAGATCCTCGAGGACCTGGTCGACGGGTCGGGGATCGTGCACGTGCCGCCCGCGTTCGACGGCGACCTCGCGGGGGCCGTCGCGACGAGCAGGCAGCTCGGCCTCGAGGGTGTGGTCGCCAAGCGGCGCACGAGCACCTACACGGCAGGGCGGCGCTCGCGGAGCTGGATCAAGGTCAAGCACTCGCACACCCAGGAGGTCGTGGTGATCGGCTGGCGTCCGGGGCACGGGGACAGGTCGCACCTCGTGGGCTCGTTGCTGCTCGCGGTGCCCGACGACGAGGGGCTGCGCTACGTGGGCCGCGTCGGGTCGGGCTTCACCGAGAAGGACCGGCGCGACCTCGTGACCCGGCTCGGCCGGATCGCACGGGTCACGAACCCTGCTCTCGACGTGCCGGCCGCGGACGCCTCGGACGCCCGCTGGGTCACGCCGCACCTGGTCGGCGAGGTCGACTACGCGGACTGGACGAGCGCCCCCGAGGGCGACGGCAAGCTGCGGCACGCGGTCTGGCGCGGCTGGCGCCCGGACAAGTCGCCCGAGGACGTGCGCCGGGAGGGCTGAGCCCTCAGTCCTGCGGTGCGTCCCGTCGCGCGACCCCGCCGCGCTGGGCGAGCCGCGCGCGCGCCGCGTCGCGGCTGGTCCGCAGGTGCCCGACGGCGAGCCGCGCCGCCTCCTGCCCGTCGCCCGCGCGGATCGCGGCCAGGAGCGCACGGTGCTCGTCGACCATCTCCTGGAGGTCGACGTGCTGCCCGAGCAACCAGCGCAGCCGGCTCGCGGTGATCGCGCCGATCTCGTCGAGCAGGGGGCTCGCGGCCGTGGTCGCGACGAGCTCGTGGAAGTCGGCGCCTGCCCGGTGGGCGGCCGTCGCGTCGCCCTCCCGCGCGGCGCGCTCCTCACGGTCGAGCGCGGCCTCGAGCTCGACGAGACGCTCGGGGGTCCTGCGCTCGGCCGCGAGGCGGAACGTCAGGGTCTCGATCGCGGAGCGCACCTCGATGAGGTCCTCGACGTCGGCTTCGGTGAAGGTACGCACGACCGCCCAGGTGCGGGGGCGCGGGGTCACGAGCCCCTCGGCGATGAGCGTCTTGAGCGCGTCGCGCACCGGGACGCGGCTCACGCCGAGCTCGGTCGCGAGGTCGCGCTCGACGAGCTTGTCCCCCGGGGCCCGCTCGCCGTCGATGATCTGCTCGCGCACGATCCGGGCGACGCGCTCGGCCTCGGGCTCGAACTGCTCCGCTGGGCTCATCCCACCATTCTTCCCGGTCAGCCTCTCCAAAAATGGTATACCGTTTGAGCGCAGGCTGCTCCGGGGGGTGGGCCGGCCTGCGATCGCCGAGCACCGCCCGAGGAAGGACCTCTCATGCCCCCGTTCTCCACCACGCCGCAGGTCGCCGTGTCCGTGCTGCGCAACGTCCGCCCCTGGGGCGGCGACGCCGTCGACCTCCACGTCGCGGACGGGCGCATCACCCAGGTGACGCCCCACGTCCCGGCCGCCGAGGCGCCGTCGGGCAGCACGACCGCCGTCCCGGGTGAGGTCGACGGGCGCGGCCTCCTCGCCCTGCCCGGGTTCGTCAACGCGCACGCGCACGTCGACAAGAGCTGGTGGGGCAAGCCCTGGGTCAGCTACGGCGGCGAGGCCACCACGCAGGGGCGCATCGCGCACGAGCGCGAGCACCGCGACGAGCTCGGCATCCCCGGCGTCGACGTCACGGTCGCGGTCCTGCGCGAGTTCCTGCGCCACGGCACGACGGCGATCCGCACCCACGTCGACGTCGACCTGGGCCTCGGGCTGCGCGGCATCGACGTGGTCCGTGAGTCGCTGTTCGTGCTGGGCGGCGCGGTCGACGCCGAGATCGTCGCGTTCCCCCAGGACGGCGTCCTGCGCCGGCCCGGCGTGCTCGAGCTGCTCGACGCCGCGGCTGCCGCGGGGGCCGAGCACATCGGCGGTCTCGACCCCGCCTCGATCGACCGCGACCCCGTGACCCAGCTCGACGGGCTGTTCGAGATCGCCGAGCGGCGCGGCGTGGGGGTCGACGTCCACCTGCACGACGGCGGCGAGCTGGGCGCGTTCCAGATCGAGCTCATGATCGACCGCACGATCCGCGCCGGGCTCCAGGGCAAGGTCAACGTGGCGCACGGCTTCGCGGTCGGGCAGCTGCCCGCGACCCGCATGGCCGACCTCGTCGAGGCCATGGGCGACGCGGGCATCAGCATGACGACCGTCGCCCCGATCGGCGCCACCCCGCTCCCGCTCGACCTGCTGCGCGAGCACGGCGTGCGCGTGGGCCTGGGCACCGACGGCATCCGCGACCTGTGGGCCCCCTACGGGACGGGCGACCTGCTCGCGCTCACCACGCGCCTGGCCCAGCTCGCACGCTTCCGCTACGACGAGGACCTGGTCCGCGCGGCCCGGCTCGCGACGAGCGACGCGGGCTTCTTCGTGGGCCACGACGTCCACGACCTGGTCGTCGGGTCGCGGGCCGACGTCGTGCTGGTCGACGCCGAGAACACCCAGGACGCCGTGGTCCGCGCGCCGGCCCGTGCGCTCGTCGTCGCGGCCGGCCAGGTCGTGGCCCGCGACGGCGAGGTCCTGGTCTGACGCGTCCGCCGAGATAGAGGGCTCGCGTCGAGGTGGAGGGCTGCGACCCTCTACCTCGACGTATCCCCTCTACCTCGGCGCCAGGGGTTCCGAGGAGCACCGATGAGTTCTCGGGGGGTGCCCGGTCTACACCGACGACACCCTGTCCTCGCCGACCGGAGCAGCACCCGGCGGCACGTCCGAAGGAGAACGTCATGGCCGGAACCCAGATCTTCGTCAACCTGCCCGTGGCAGACCTCGAGAAGTCCAAGGCGTTCTACACGCAGCTCGGCTTCTCGATCAACGAGCAGTTCACCGACGAGAACGCGTCGTGCGTGGTCATCAGCGACACGATCTACGTGATGCTCCTGACCCACGAGTTCTTCCGCCGGTTCACGCCCAAGGCGATCGTCGACGCGCAGGGCGCGACCGAGGCGATCAACGCGATCAGCGCCGAGTCCCGCACGGGTGTCGACGACCTCGCCGACCGCGCGCTCGCCGCGGGCGGGGCGCAGACCAACCCGCCGCAGGACGAGGGCTTCATGTACTCGCGCAGCTTCTCGGACCTCGACGGCCACCTGTGGGAGGTCATGTACATGGACCCCAGCACGATTCAGGGCTGACCTGCCGGGACGCGACGGGCGGCGGCGTCGGGGAATGCCTCGGCACCGTCGCCCGTTGCCGCCTGCATGCGAGCGATCACCTACTCCCGCTTCGGCGGAGCCGACGTCCTCGAGCTCAGCGAGCTCCCCACGCCCAAGGTCGGACCGGACACCGTTCTGGTCCGGGTCAAGGCCACGAGCGTGAACCCCGTGGACTGGAAGGTCCGCGAGGGCTACCTCGACGCGATCATGGACACCACGTTCCCCGTGGTGCCGGGCTGGGACGTCGCGGGCGTCGTCGAGCGCGTCGGCCTGGACACGCCCGAGCTCTCGGTCGGCGACGAGGTCTTCGGCTACGTCCGCAAGGACGTGGTCTCCGGAGGCACCACGGCCGAGCTCGTCGCGGCCCCGGTCCGCACGCTGGCCCGCAAGCCCGCGTCCTGGACGTGGGAGCAGGCCGCGGGCGCGCCGCTCGCCGGGCTCACGGCCCTGCAGACGATCGACCGCGCCGGGGTGACGAGCGGCCAGACGGTGCTCGTGCACGCGGCCGCGGGCGGCGTCGGGTCGATGGCCGTCCAGATCGCGGTCGCGCGCGGGGCGCGCGTGATCGGCACCGCGTCCGAGCGCAACCACGAGTACCTGCGGTCGCTGGGCGCCGAGCCCGTGACGTACGGCGACGGCCTCGCCGAGCGCGTACGTTCCCTCGCGCCCGACGGCGTGGACGTCGTCCTCGACTACATCGGCGGCGAGGCCCTGGCCACCACGCCCGACGTCCTGCGCGAGGGCGGCACGGTCGCCTCGGTCGTCGACGCCGCGGCCCGCGACGAGCTCGGCGGACACTACGTCTGGGTCCGCCCCGACGTCGAGGGGCTCACCGAGCTGGCCCGCCTCGCGGACGCCGGACAGCTCACGGTCGACGTCGCCGAGGTCTACGACCTGGCCGACGCCGCGAAGGCCCACGAGGCGAGCCGGACCGGGCACGTGCGCGGCAAGGTCGTCATCACGGTCTGAGCCGCCCGGCCGCTGAGTGCGGAGTTCTTGTGCGACTCGCCGGGCGTGTCGCACAAGAACTCCGCACTCAACCGCGAAGGTGTCCAGGTGAAGCACCACGAGACCGGCGCGCCCGACGACGAAACTGCGGACGGTCCCGACGACGTCGATCACCCAGAGCGCCCCTCGACGCGCATTCCGCGCACCGGATCGCGCTCCGCTATCGCGAGTGGTCCCTCCTCGACGGAGGCGGACGCGCTGGACGGCTCGAGGCAGACCGCCGCATCGAGGACTCGGAGGAGGTCAGCCAACGGGTCCTCCACGACCTCGATCCCCTGCCGCTGCTCGACGCCCTGATCGCACTGGGTGTCGAGACCGACGACGACGGCGCCTTCCTCGACCGGGTCAGCACGGGTGCGATCGAGGACGTCCTGAACCACCGCGCCG
Organism: Oerskovia sp. Root918; assembly: GCF_001428945.1. NCBI lineage: Bacteria > Bacillati > Actinomycetota > Actinomycetes > Micrococcales > Cellulomonadaceae > Oerskovia > Oerskovia sp. Root918. The sequence goes on along the minus strand of NZ_LMJG01000013.1, from coordinate 277,253 downwards.
ACCTGCACCAGCAGATCGCCGACCGGTGCCGTGCCGAACCGTCGTGGTCCGAGGCCGTTCGCGGGGCCAGGATCGACGACAAGCTCGCGTCCCGGCTGCCGTCACCGCTCCCGGACCTCTTCCCCGTCCCTGTCCCAGGAGCGCCAAGGATCGACGCCCCGGGGCGTCGGAACGGTCGCCGTCCGTCCAGGCGGCAGGACCGCACCGGCCGACGCGGGGGCCGCACGGTTTGACCGTAGCGCGGCCGTGCTGCACCGTGAAGCCCATGCCCGCCACCGTCCCCGCCCTCGTCGCAGCCGACTCCGCACGCCTGCGGACCCGCGCCGCACGGCACGCCCGCTCGCTCCCGCTCGCCGCAGCAGGGGTCGCGACCCTGGTGATCACGGGGCTGAGCCTGCTCGCGGGCGACTGGCTGTGGCTCATGGTGCTCGTGCCGGTCGCGGCGTTCCTGCTGACCTTCCTGGCGGCGTTCGTCCTGCGACTTCCTACCGGGGTAGGGGTCGGGAGCGACGGGTACGGGATCGCGATCGTCCTGAGTGCCGTGATCGCCTTCCTACTCCCCTCGATCAGCTTCTGGATCGGCGTGCCGTCGATCCTGGGGATGGGGCTCGCCGTCCTGGGGCTGCGGGCCTCGGACCGCTTCCTGTGGCTCGCAGGCATCGCGACGATGGCGGTGTCGTTCGTGCTCACCACCACCGGTGACGCCCTGTTCGACCCGTCCGCCCCCACAGCGGTCGGAGGTCTCGCCCTCGGCCTGGCCCTCCTCGTGGTCGCGGGCCTCGCGTTCCGCGGTGAGCGGCAGACCCTCGCGAGCGGCGGCGACGCGCTGAGCATCGGCGACCCCGCGACCGACAACCTGCGCGTGCTCGCGGTGCTCGGGGACGCCGACGAGGCCGACCAGCCCGCGCTCGCCCGCCTCACAGGTGTCGAGGAGCGCAACCTCGCGGCACGCCTGCACGACCTCACCGAGGCCGGCCTGGTGCACGCCCGGATCACCAAGAACCGGAACTGGGCGCAGATCACGCGCGAGGGCCGCGAGGAGCTCCGGACGCGTCGCGAGGCGCTGCGCGGGGTCGCGGAGCACCGCAAGGCCTGAACCCCGTCCACGGTGGGCGACGGGGACCGGGCCGCGCTCCGCCGTCGGGCCCCTTCTGCGCCGGCGCGACCCGCTCGTCCGGCGCGTCCGCGCTGCCGGTGGCAGGCTGACCCCATGAGGGAGTTCACCGCACAGGACTTCGCCGCGCGCATCGACCGCGCCGCTGCCCAGGCCCGCGACGCCGGCCTCGCCGGGGTGCTCGTCACCCCCGGCCCGGACATGACGTACTTCACGGGGTACACGCCCACGGCCATGACCGAGCGCATCACGTTGCTCGTGGTGCCGGTCGAGGGCGAGGCGTCGATCGTGGTGCCCGTCCTGGAACGGCCGGACCTGGACCGCGCGGCCGGCGCCGCAGCCCTGCACATCACCCCGTGGACCGACGGCGTCGACGAGTACGCGGTCACGGCCGGCCTGCTCGACGCCGCGGGGCGGTACGCGATCTCTGACTCGGCGTGGGCCATGCACCTGCTGGGTCTCCAGCGCACGCTGCCGGGCTCGTCGTACTCCGCGATGACGCAGGCCCTGCCCATGCTGCGCGCGGTCAAGGGGCCCGACGAGATCGAGCGCCTCGCGGCTGCGGGCGCGGCCAACGACGCGACGTTCGCGGACATCGTCGAGATCCGGTTCAGCGGACGCCGAGAGCTCGACGTCGCCGCGGACCTCGCGGGCTTCCTGCGCGATCACGGGCACTCGCAGGTCGACTTCACGGTCGTCGGCTCGGGGCCCAACGGCGCCAACCCGCACCACGAGGCGGGCGACCGGGTCATCCAGGAGGGCGACATGGTCGTGCTCGACTTCGGCGGCCTCAAGGACGGCTACGGCTCGGACATGACGCGCATGGTGCACGTCGGGGGCGATGTCACGGACCAGCAGCGCGAGGTCTTCGAAATCGTGCGCGCCGCGCAGCAGGCCGGCGTCGACGCGGTACGTCCCGGGGCGACCTGCCAGGACGTCGACCGCGCAGCGCGCGCCGTCATCACCGAGGCCGGGTACGGCGAGCAGTTCATCCACCGCACGGGCCACGGGATCGGCCTGACGACGCACGAGCCGCCGTACATGATCGAGGGCGAGGAGCAGCCGATCGTCTCCGGCATGTGCTTCTCGGTCGAGCCCGGGATCTACCTCCCGGGGAACTTCGGGGTGCGCATCGAGGACATCGTGGTCGCGTTCCCGGACGACGTGCCCAACGGCGCCCGCCGCCTCAACAACGCGCCGCACGAGCTGCACGTGGTCGAGTAGGCCGGACTGCGTCTCAGGTGGCCGGAGCGTCGGCGACGCCGCCCGCGGCCACGACCTGCTCGTTGCGGATGCCTACCCAGCTCACGAGACCGCCCGCGACGAGCAGTGCGGCCGTGACGATCAGTGCCCGGTGGAACCCGGCGACGTCGAGCACGGGACCGATCACGATCCCCGCGCACGCGATGACCACGAGGCCCGCGATGCGCGACACCGCGTTGTTGACGGCCGACCCGATGCCCGCGTCCGCCGCGGGGATGGAGCCGAGGATCGCGGCCGTCAGGGGCGCCACCGTGATCGCGAGGCCCAGGCCGAACAGCAGGATCCCGGGGAGGAGCTGCGTGAAGTACCTCGCCTCGGCGGTCGTCGTGAGCATGAGCAGGTAACCGCAGCCCGCGATCAGCGGGCCCACGGTCATGAACAGGCGCGGCCCGTACCTGCCCGCGAGCGCCCCGAAGCGCGAGGACAGGAACAGCATGAGGAGCGTCACGGGCAGCAGGGCCAGGCCCGCGAGGGTCGCGCTGTACCCGGCGACCTGCTGGACGAACAGGGTCACGGCGAACCCGCCGAACGCGAGCGCCCCGTAGATCGCGGCCGTCGCGACGTTGCCCGCCGCGAAGTTGCGCACCGAGAACAAGGACAGCGGGAGCATGGGGTCGGGGGCGCGTCGCTCCCAGCCGAGGAACGCCACGAGCGCCGCGATCCCGACGACGAGCGGCACCCACACGACGGGGCTGGCCCACCCGAACCGCCCGTGCTCGATGAGCGCGAAGACGGGCCCGGCGAGCCCGACGGCCGCGAGCACCGCGCCGCGCACGTCGATCCGCCGCCCGGTAGCGGTGTCTCCCTCCTCCAGTCCGCGCAGGATCCACAGGGTCACGGCCACGGGCAGCAGGTTGATGCCGAACACCCAGCGCCACGAGAGCGTGTCGACGAGCACACCTCCGAGCAGCGGGCCCGCGATCATCGCCGTGCCCGTCCAGGCCGTCCAGGTCCCGATCGCCTTGGCCTGCGCCGCGCCGCTGAACGCCGAGATGATCATCGCGAGCGAGCTCGGCACGAGCAGCGCGCCCGCGACGCCCTGGAGCCCGCGCGCGATCACGAGGACGACTCCGGTGGGCGCGAGCGCGCACAGCACGGAGGTCACCGCGAACCCGACGAGCCCCCACCACATGACGCGGCGGCGCCCGTGGACGTCGGACAGGGAGCCGGCCACGAGGATGAGCGAACCGAGCGTGATGAGGTACGCGTCGACGACCCACTGCTGGAGGGCGAGCCCTCCGAGCGCTCCCCCGGCCAGCTCGTCCGCGATCGCGGGCAGCGCGACGTTGACCACCGTCCCGTCGAGGAAGGACACGAACGAGGCGAGGATCGCGACGAGCAGCACGCGGCGTTGAGCGGGCGTCACGCCTCCACGCTAGCCCCGCCGTCGAACCTCCACCGGGTCGCGGTGTAGTCCTCGCCGCGCCCGTACGCGTGGACGGTGACGGGGCGCACCTGGAAGACGAAGGCCTCCCCGGCAGCACGCTCGTCGGAGGGCGTGCCCTCCGAGGGCGCCTCGCTGTCCCAGAACGCCCCGTCACGCACCTCGAAACGCCAGTCGTACTTGCACGCCCAGCGGTCGGCCAGGCGTCGGAGCACATGGTCCTCCGTGAGGCGCTGAGCGGCTCCGGCGAGCACGACGTCGAGTCCCTGGCCCATGAGGTTGGTCCCGGTGGTCAGCACGCACCAGGGGTTCTCCTCGAGGTTGCGCGCCTTGCGCTCGGTGCGGCCCGTGCAGAAGTGGAGCGCACCATCGGCCCAGACGGTGATGAGCGGCGTGACGTGGGGGCGCCCGTCCGGGCGGACCGTGGACAACCAGAAGATCTCGGCGGTCTGGAGCACGGTCAGGGCGTCCGCCCAGGAGGTGGGGGCTGCGCCGGGGGACGAGAAGTCCGTCATGAGCTCTCCGACGGGACCGTCGTCGGGCGACTCCGCGGGGGCGGGCTGGACAGGTTCTACGACCATGGGAGGTCCTCCGTCTCTCGGGTGGCTCCGTCGCCACACCGTCCTCCTTCGACCGGCGCGGGGCCCCGAACTCATCGGCGGCGCGGGGTCTCACGCGTTGGGGGCGACGGACGTCCCGGGGCCGCGGCGACGAACCGTCACGCCGGTCTCGCTCGACGGAGCACCGGCGCCGCTCACCACGATCGCCGTGTCGTGCTCGTCCGGGAGTGCCGTGGCTCGTCCATCACCGTCGGCCCCCTCCACCACGAACCCTCCGTCGGCGAGCAGGTCGAGGTCCGCCTGCGCCGCCTGCCCCTCGCTCGTGAGGTAGTCACCCAGGAAGATCGAGCTCACGATCTCCAGCGCGAGCGGCTGGAGCGAGCGCAGGTGCACCTCGCGGCCGGCCGCGAGCCGGAGCTCGGCAGCGGGGCACACGAACCGCAGCATCGCGAGGATGCGCAAGCACCGCTGGGGCGTGAGGTCCCAGGTTCCCGCGAGCGGGGTGCCCTCGAACGGCACGAGGAAGTTGACCGGGACGGAGTCCGCGCCGAGGGCGCGCAGCGCGAGGGCCACGTCGACCAGGTCCTCGTCGCTCTCGCCCAGGCCCGCGATGAGCCCCGAGCAGGGCGAGAGCCCCGCTCCCCGCGCCCGCTCGACGGTCTCGACGCGGTCCGCGTACTCGTGCGTCGTGCAGATGTCGGCGTACGTCGCCTCGGACGTGTTGAGGTTGTGGTTGTAGGCGTCGGCGCCTGCCGCGGCCAACCGCTCGGCCTGCCCGTCGCGCAGCAGCCCGAGGCACGCGCAGACCTCGACGTCGGGGTGCTCGCTCTTGATGCCGTCGACCATCGCGGTCACGCGTGTCACGTCGCGTTCGCTCGGCCCGCGTCCGCTCGCGACGAGGCAGACGCGACGCGCTCCGCCCGCGATCCCGGCCCGGGCCGCCGCGACCGCGTCCTCGGTGCGCAGCCACGAGTACTTCAGGACCTGGGCCGTCGAGCCGAGGCGCTGCGAGCAGTACGTGCAGTCCTCGGGGCACAGCCCCGACTTCAGGTTGACCAGGTAGTTGAGGCGCACGCGTCGGCCGAACCGGTGACGACGGACCCGACCGGCGGCGGCCACGAGGTCGAGCAGGTCGTCGTCGGTCGTCCGCAGGACCGCGAGCGCCTGGGCGCGGGTCGGTGACTCGTCGCGCAGGCCCTGCGCGACGAGCACGTCGAACAGTGCGCGGGCATCGTGAGGATCGTCGTGGTCCGGCGCGAGGCGGTCGGTGTGGAGAGCGGGGAGCGGGTTCACGACCCACGATCCTTCTCGCCTGGGCTCTCCTTCTCCCCGGCCGACCTCCACAAGGCGACCGGCCGCTCGTTGGGCGGGACCGCAGCGGGTGGTGGGCTTCCTCCAAGAACCCGGCCCACGGGTTGGCCCCGGCCCATCTCTCGACACCATACCTAGAGGTAGGTATGGTGTCGGCATGAGCGATCCCGACCTTCCCCGCCGCGAACGCCTGGTCCGCGCGGCACGCGACCTCTACTGGGCCCAGGGGGTCGAGGGCACGAGCCCGCGCCAGGTCCTGGAGGTGAGCGGCGTGGGGCAGGGCAGCCTCTACCACCACTTCCCCACCAAGCACGATCTCTCGCTCGCCGCGATCAGCGCGACCGCGCAGGAGGCGCTGGCCTCGGTCGAGGGCGACCTCACCGACACCGACCGCCCGCCCGTGGAACGGCTCGTGGCCTATCTCGAACGGCCGCGACCGGCGCTCGCCGGGTGCAAGGTGGGGCGTCTGACGAGCGACCGGTCGGTCATGGCGGACGAGGAGCTGCGCTCGCCCGTCCACGCCTACTTCGCGGGTCTGGTCGCGCGGGTCCAGGAGGTCTTCGAGGAGACCGGCCTGCCCGACGACGTCGCTCACGACCGCGCGTACGCGGCGGTCGCGATCGTCCAGGGCGGGTACGTGCTCGCGCGCGCCCTCGACGACCCGGCGGCCCTGACCGCAGCGGTCGAGGGATTCGTGACGATGCTCGAACCGGCGCTCGAGACCGGCACCGCGGTGACCCGATGAGCGACCGGTCGCAGGACCTCGCAGGAGCGGGACCCGGCCAGGCCCGGACGGCCGGTCGGACCGAGGGCCCCGGGGGCGCGGGCGGCAGCACCGAACCCGCGCCTGCGACCTTCCGCGAGCGACTGCGCGCCCTGCCGACGTTCGGCCCCGGGCTGCCGACGCTCGACCCGGCCACGGCGCCGCCGGACCCCACGACGCTGTTCCTGGAGTGGATCGGGCAGGCGATCGACGCCGGGGTGCCGCTCCCCCACGCCATGACGTTGTCCACCGCGGGGGCCTCAGGCCGGGTGACGGCGCGCACCGTGATCCTCAAGGACGTCGACACGTCGGGATGGTGGTTCGCGACCAGCTCGTCGAGCCCCAAGGGCCACGACCTCGCGGAGAACCCGAACGCCGCCCTCACGTTCCTGTGGCCCGCGCTCGGGCGTCAGGTCAGGATCGTCGGGCCCGCGCTCCCGGCCGACGCCTCGACGAGCGCGGCGGACTTCCTCGCCCGCTCGGACGGTTCGCGTGCCGCAGCCCTCGTGGGCCACCAGAGCGAGGACCTCACGTCGCGGCAGGAGTACTGGGACGCCTTCGCGGGCACGCTCGCGGCGGTGCAGGAGGACCCCACGGTCCTCGCACCCGCCTGGACCGCGTACGCGCTGGCGCCCACGTCGGTCGAGTTCTGGCAGGCGTCGGACGACCGCGGACAGACCCGGCTGCGCTACCGCGCGGCCGGACACCACTGGGAGAAGGGGCTGCTCTGGCCATGACAGGGACCACGCAGGACACGACCGCACCGCACGCCGTCGACACGGCTCGCACGGGCCCGCTCGACGCCCCACCGGCAACGGGCCGCGAGGACCTCCCGGCCGTCCGGCGTGACGCGGCAGCCGCGCTGCGCGCGCTCATCGAGGCCGCCCACGACCTCGACGACGACTCGCTCGGGTCCCCGAGCTCCCTCGACGGGTGGACGGTCGGGCACGTGCTGTCGCACGTGGCGATGGTCGGCGAGGCGCTCGCCCGGCAGGCCGAGCTCGCCGCTCAGGGCGAGACCGCCGAGGTCTACGAGGGCGGGGCAGAGGGGCGCGCGGCGGGCATCGAGGCGGGCGCGCACCGCACCCGGGACGAGCACGTCGACGCGCTCACCGCGGCAGGCGCGAGGCTCGAGGCCGCGTGGTCCCTCACGGACAGCACGGGGTGGGACGCCCCGGTGACCTACCGCGAGGGGACCGTCGCCGACGTCCTCGACTGCTGGTGGCGCGAGGCCCGTATCCACGCGACCGACCTCGGCGAGGTCAGCGCCGCCCTGCGCCTCACGCCGTCGCAGACGTGGGAGCTCGCGTTCACGGACCACCTGCTCGACTTCCTGAGCCCGCGCCTACCCGGCCCGGTGGTCACGGTGCGCCACGAGGACGGGGCGCGCTCCGTCGTCGGGCCAGAAGGGGTATGGCCCGCCGTCGAGAACACGAGCACCGACGACGGCCTCACGACCGTGGCCGGCAGCGCGGCGGACGTCGCCGCGTGGCTCGCGGGACGCGCGACGGCCACCGACCCGACGGCGCACCGGCACGGCGAGACCGTCGACCTTCCGGCGCTCGGTCCGTGGCCGTCGGGCGTCCCCGTCCGGCGCTAGGTGCGACTCACGCCCGGACCAGGACCGTCCCGTCCTCGACCGCGACCTCGAAGGTCCGCAGCGACTCGGGCTCCTTGCCGCTCGGGTCGAGGCACTCGCCCGTCGTCAGGTCCCACACCTGCTTGTACATGGGGGACGTGATGGTCGGTGTCTCGCCCACCGAGCCCACGATCCCGCGCGAGAGCACGTTCGCCCCCGAGTACGGGTCACGCTGCTGGACCGCGAGCACGCGGTCGTCGGCCAGGCGGTAGACCGCGACCTGGGTCCCCTCGACGAGCGCAGCGACACCGCGCTCGGGGACGAGCCGCTCGAAGGGGCAGACCGTGGTCCATGCCGTCGCGCTCACTTGCGAACCTCCACCGTGCGGGCGATCACCGGGTTGTTGTCCGAGGGCTCGCCCGGGCGGGCCGGGCGCACCTGCCCGCGCACGCCCACGTAGGCGAGGTCGGGGTCGTGCTGGTCGGGGGCGTTGACGAACGACACGAACCGCGACAGGCGGTCCGGGTCGTCGAGGGTCTGGGCCCACTCGTCGACGTACGACTCGACGTGCTGCGCGATCTCGGCCTCGAGGTCGGCAGCGATGCCGAGCGAGTCCTCGACCAGGACCTTGCGCAGCTCGACGATCCCGCCCGGGAAGTCCGCGACCCAGGGAGCCGTGCGCTGCAACCGGTCCGCGGTCCGCACGTAGTACGCGAGGAACCGGTCGATCACGGCCACGAGCCGTTCGTCGTCGAGGTCCTCCGCGAGGAGCTCGGCATGCCGCGGGGTGAAGCCGCCGTTGCCGCCCACGTACACGTTCCAGCCCTTCTCGGTCGCGATCACCCCCACGTCCTTGCCGCGGGCCTCGGCGCACTCGCGTGCACACCCCGAGACGCCGACCTTGAACTTGTGCGGCGAGCGCAGCCCGCGGTACCGCAGCTCGAGGCGGACGGCCATGCCCACCGAGTCCTGGACCCCGAACCGACACCACGAGGAACCGACGCACGACTTCACTGCTCGCAGCGACTTGCCGTACGCCTGGCCCGACTCCATGCCGGCGTCGACCAGGCGGCGCCAGATCTCGGGGAGCTGGTCGATCCGCGCCCCGAACAGCCCGATGCGCTGGGCTCCCGTGACGCGCGTGTAGAGCCCGAAGTCCTTCGCGACCTGCCCGATCACGATGAGGTTCTCGGGCGTGATCTCCCCGGCCGGGACGCGCGGCACCACCGAGTAGGTGCCGTCCTTCTGCAGGTTGGCGAGCGCCCGGTCGTTGGTGTCCTGGAGCGCGGCCTGCTCCCCGTCGAGGATGTACCCGCCCCACAGCGACGCGAGGATCGAGGCCACGACGGGCTTGCAGACCACGCAGCCGCGACCCGTGCCGTGCGCCGCGACGATCTGGGTGAAGGTCCGCAACCCGTCCTGGCGCACGAGGGCGAACAGCTCGGCGCGCGACATCGAGAAGTGCTCGCACATGGCCTTCGACACCATCACGCCGCTCGCCTCGAGCGCGGTGTTGACGATCTTGGTGAGCACCGGCACGCACGACCCGCACACCGTCCCGGCCTTGGTGCAGGCCTTGACCTCGCCCACGCTCGTGCAGCCGTGCTCGGTCACCGCCCCCCGGACCGTCCCGGCCGTGACGTTCGCGCACGAGCAGACCACGACGTCGTCGGGCAGGTCGCCCCCGAGCGCGGGCACCCCGCCCTCCGGGGCGAGGAACGCCGACGGGTCCGCGCCCAGCGAGCGCCCCAGCATGGGGCGCAGCGACGCGTACAGCGCCGCGTCCCCCACGAAGACCCCGCCGAGCAGCGTGCGCGCGTCGTCCGAGACGACGAGCTTGCGATACGTGCGGGCGACGGGGTCCGCGAACGTGACCTCGAGCGCTCCGGGCGTCAGCCCGAACACGTCGCCGAAGCTCGCAGCCTCGATGTCCACGCCCTTGAGCTTGGTCCCCTCGGGGGCCGGGGAGTACGTGGCACTGCCGCCCAGCAGCCGGTCCACCACGACGTCGGCCATGGCGTTGCCGGGCGCGACCAGGCCCACGCACTGGTCCTCGAACGACGCGCACTCGCCCGCGGCCCACACGGTCGGGTCCGAGGTGTGGCACGCCGCACCCACGACGACGCCGCCGCGCTCGCCGATCGCCAGGCCCGCCTCGCGCGCCACGCGGTCACGCGGGCGGATGCCCGTCGAGAAGATCACGACGTCGGCCGGGATGCGCGACCCGTCGGAGAGGTCCATGGTCCCCACGGCACCGTCGCCCGCGGCCGTGAGCCCCGTCGCGCCCGTCGACGTCCGCACGTCGATTCCGCGGTCCGTCACGAGCACGCGCAGCGCCTCGCCGCCCGCGTCGTCGAGCTGGACGCTCATGAGCCGGTCGGCGAACTCCACGACGGTCGCGGACGTGCCGAGCCCCTGGAGCGCGGCTGCGGCCTCGAGCCCCAGCACGCCTCCCCCGACCACGACGCCGTGCAGCGTGCGCCCCAGCCGCTCGGTGCGCAGCTCGACGTACTCGCGCAGCGCCTGGACGTCGGCCATGGTCCGGTAGCTGAAGACCCCCGGCAGATCGGTGCCCTCGGTCCGCGGCGTCCACGCCCACGAGCCGGTCGCCAGGACCAGGTGGTCGTACGCGAGGACCCGGCCCGACCGTGTGGTGACGGTCTGCGCCTCGCGGTCCACGGCCGCGACCGCGTCGCCCGTGACCAGCTCGGTGCGCGGGTCCTCCCAGACGGCAGGGTCCATCGTGAGGTCGTCGGCCGAGCGGCCGCCGAAGAACTCGGACAGGTGGACGCGGTCGTAGGGGGCACGGTCCTCGTCGCCGACGACGGACACCCGCCACTCCCCCTCGGGCGAGCATGCGATCATCTGGCTCACGAATCGGTGGGCGACCATGCCGGCGCCGACCACCACGACGCGACCGGGGGTGGGAGTGCTCATCTGGGGGGCCTCACAGGACGTTGGGGTGTGACGTGGAGCGACGTGACGAGTCGAGGCCGACCGGGGCGGGATCGGTCTCGCGCACCATCCTCGTCCATAGATACGAGGGATCCTGGTCAAAACTGCTGATCAGCGCGTCGTGAGGACCTTCGAGGGGCTGTCGAGGGACCTTGGTCCCGAGAAAGTGTGACCCACGACCGTGACGGACCGCACACCATGTGCACTCCTTCACAAGCGTAAAATCGAGCGCGTGGCGACTAAGAAGACAACGGGTCAGAACACCATCGACGTAGCCCTCATCGGCGGCGGCATCATGAGTGCGACCCTCGGCGCCCTCCTGAAGCTCCTCGAGCCCTCGTGGACCATCAAGGTCTTCGAGCGCCTCGACGCGGTAGCCCAGGAGTCCTCCAACCCGTGGAACAACGCTGGCACCGGCCACGCCGCGCTCTGCGAGCTGAACTACACCCCCGAGAAGGCCGACGGCACCGTCGAGATCTCCAAGGCGGTCGCGATCAACGAGCAGTTCGAGGTGTCGCGCGAGTTCTGGCACCACCTGCTCACCGGCGGCCACCTGCCCGAGCCCGCGAGCTTCATCAGCCACACCCCGCACATGACGTTCGTGCGCGGCGCGGCCAACGTGGACTACCTCAAGCGCCGCTTCACCGCGCTGAGCGCCCACCCGCTGTTCAGCGAGATGGAGTTCACCGACGACCCCGCGGTCATCGCGCAGTGGGCCCCTCTCCTGGTCCTCGACCGGGACAGCGACGAGGCCGTCGCGGCGACCCGCGCGACGAGCGGCACCGACGTCGACTTCGGCGCCCTGACCTCCCAGCTCTTCGCCTACCTCACGGCCAACGGCGTCGAGCTGAACCTCCAGCACGAGGTCAACCGGCTCAAGAAGCGCAAGGACGGCACCTGGGACGTCACCGTCAAGGACGTGTCCTGGAACGCCAAGGCCGCCCCGCGCACCGTCAACGCGCGCTTCGTGTTCGTCGGTGCGGGCGGTGGCGCGCTGCCGCTCCTGCAGAAGGCGGGCATCAAGGAGGCCAAGGGCTACGGCGGCTTCCCCATCAGCGGTGAGTTCCTGCGGACGGACGACCCGGAGCTCGTCGCGCAGCACCAGGCCAAGGTCTACGGCAAGGCCGACGTCGGCTCGCCGCCCATGTCCGTCCCGCACCTCGACACCCGCGTGGTCGACGGCAAGACGTACCTGATGTTCGGCCCGTACGCCGGGTTCAGCCCCAAGTACCTCAAGAAGGGCTCGCTGCTGGACCTGTTCACCTCGCTGCGGACCCACAACATCGGGTCGATGCTCGGTGCGGGCCTCAAGAACATCGACCTCACCCAGTACCTGGTGGGCCAGCTCCTCGCGAGCCCCGAGTCCAAGTTCACGGCGCTCCAGGGCTTCATGCCCACCGCGCACCCCAAGGACTGGGAGAAGATCACCGCGGGCCAGCGCGTCCAGGTCATCAAGAAGGACCCGAAGAAGGGCGGCGTGCTCGAGTTCGGCACCGAGGTCATCGCGGCCGCAGACGGCTCGATCGCCGGCCTCCTGGGCGCCTCGCCGGGCGCCTCGACCGCGGTCCCCGCGATGATCGACCTGCTCGAGCGCTGCTTCCCGCAGCAGTTCGCCGCCTGGCGTCCCGAGCTCGCGACCATGATCCCGAGCCTCGGCCAGGCCCAGTGGGAGGCGACCGAGCTCGACTCGCTCTCCGCTGCCGCCGGCCCCTCGGAGGAGGCGGTCGGCGCCCGCTGACCCCGCACCGCTGAACGCACCGACGCCCCGGTCTCCGCACGGAGACCGGGGCGTCGTGCTGTGCCGGGCGACGTCGGATCTGGACGCTCACGCCCAGGTCAGGACTACTGCTTCGCCTCCGCGAGCACCTCGTCGACCGCGTCCCAGAAGTCGACGCGGGCCTGGTGCGTGGCGGCCGGAGTCGCCCCGGTCTCGTCGAGGCCGAGCGGCAGGTAGGGCGCGACCGCGAGGAAGTGCCCGGCTTCCTTCTGCTCGACCGTCGTGACCAGCTCCTGGTCGTCGAAGCGCGGCCTCACGTCCCGCAGGCGGCCGCATGCGTCCCACTGCGGGTCGGCCGTCCCGCAGGCCAGCACGACCGGGCCCTCGATCGCCTCGACCGGCACCTGGGTCTCGGGCGGTGTGCCGACCACGCTGCTCGGCGCGCACGGCAGTCCCGTCCCGTCGAGCGTCCAGGCCGACACCCTCCAGTTCGGGTAGCCGCAGTACAGGCTGCCCGCACCGGTCGGTGCGAACGCGCCATGGATCTCGTCGGGGTGGTTGGCCGCCAACCACAGGGCCATCTCCCCACCTCGCGAGACGCCGAACGTGAAGACCCGGTCGGTGTCGACCCCTGGCTGCTCACGCAACCAGGCGAGCCCGGTGAGGAAGGTCTCGACCGGCACCTCCGCGAGCTCGGTCGGCTGCCCAGGGCTCTTGAAGTAGCTGATCGCCAGCGCCGGGTACCCGAGCCCTGCGAGCCAGGTGGCGTCGGCTCGGGCGTTCCCGAGCCCGCCCTCCGACCCGCTGAACACGAGCACGGCCGGCGACGCTTCGTCAGCCGAGAGCCCGGCCGGCACAGCGTATGCGGCCACCATGGCGTCGTCGGTCACGGGGCGGACCTCGACGTCCGCCCCGTAACCCGTCCGCTCGACGACCGTCTCGGCGAGAGGCTCGCCGTCGGCGCTCAACGACAGGGTCACCGAGTGGTCCGCGCGCCCTGCCTCGATAGCGAGGCTGCTACCCGTCATGGACCAGAACGGCCCCATCGCGTCGACCGTCGTCCACGACCCCGCGGTCGGGGCGGTCGTCGTGAGGTCGACCCGACCGTCCTCGTCGGCCACGAACGTCGCTCGCGACGACATCGCCGCCCCGTCGAGCTCCGTCGTCGCGACCAGGCGCACCTCGCGTCCCGCACCGAGCCCGGTCAGCGTGATCGCGAGCGGGTCGAACGCACCGTCCTGAGCGACGACCTCGATCGCCGGGTCCGGTTCCGGAGGCGCCGAGCACGCAGCGAGAGCCAGCAGGGAAGCGGTCAGCAGGAGGGCAACGGCAGGGACATGGTCACGTCGTCGGGAGGCCATGGGCAAATGTTCCCGCACCTCACCAATTCGGCACAACCTGCCACGCCGGGCGGCCGCCACGACCCGGGTCTCACCCCCGAAGACCCCGCGCACCGACCAGGTCGACCTGCCGACGCGGGTCCCCCCGCCCGGCCGGCGGCAGGGTCCATCCGTCGTCCGTCCCGGCGGGGAACCGGCCTCCTGCCGGCGGGCGCCGCAGCGCCATCACCACGAGCGGCGCCACGAGCGCCGCGATCACGACCAGTCTCATCACGAGCTCCAGGATGTCCATGCCTCCACCCTGGTCCGGCCGCGCGGCGTGCACGAGTGGCAGGAGGGACAGGTATCGACAAGATCCTGCCAGCGGCGTAGCGTCGAAGGATGTTGCGCACCGTGGCGGCCGTCGTGGCCGACGGACTGGCCCCGTTCGAGTTCGGCGTCGTGTGCGAGGTCTTCGGCCTCGACCGCACGGACGACGGGGTACCCCTGGTCGACTTCCGCGTCTGCGGCCCGGTCGCGGGAGTCCCTGTCCGCACGAGCATGGGCGCCTCGCTGATCCCCGACCACGGCCTCGACGCGCTCGAGGACGCGGACCTCATCGCGATCCCCGCGCTCCTCATCCGCGACGAGTACCCGCAGGAGATCATCGACGCCCTGCGCGCGGCCCACGCCCGCGGCGCGGTCCTGCTGAGCGTCTGCTCGGGCTCGTTCCTCCTCGCCGAGGCGGGGCTCGTCGACGGACGCCGCATCACGACGCACTGGCGCCACGCCGACGAGCTCACGGCCCGGTTCCCGCAGGTCGAGGTGGACCCGGACGTCCTGTTCGTGGACGACGGCGACATCATCACGAGCGCGGGCACGGCCGCGGGGATCGACGCGTGCCTGCACATCGTGCGCAAGGAGTTCGGCAGCGCGGCGGCCAACGCGATCGCGCGCCGCATGGTCGTCCCTCCCCAGCGCGACGGCGGCCAGCGCCAGTACATCGACCGCCCCGTGCCGCAGTGCGAGGAGCAGAGCATCCGCGAGGTGCTCGCCTGGATGGACGAGCACCTCGACGAGCCCCAGACCGTCGAGGACCTCGCGCGCCGCGCCCACCTGTCGACACGCACGTTCGCGCGGACGTTCGTCGCCGAGACCGGGACCACCCCCATGCAGTGGCTCGCGACCCAGCGCGTGCAGCACGCGCGGACGCTGCTCGAGGAGTCGGGCCTCGACCTCGAGGAGATCGCGCGCCTGAGCGGGTTCGGGTCGGCCGCGCTGCTGCGCCACCACTTCCGGCGCGCGGTCGGCGTCCCGCCGACCGACTACCGCCAGACGTTCCGCCACGCGTCCTGAGTCGCGCCCGGGTGAGGTGACCGGCCGGGCACGCGGCGCCGTCGGGCACGGTTCTCCACGTTGCACGACGACGGCACGCGCCTAGGGTCGAGAGGGTCCGGTCCCGTACGACGTGAGGCGCGCTCCATGACCATCCCCACCACCCTGCTGTCCTCGGGCCACCACATGCCCCTGCTGGGCCTGGGCACCTGGCCGCTCGACGACCACGCCTCGGCGCGGGCGGTCGAGAGCGCGATGGGCCTCGGCTACCGGCTCGTGGACACCGCGTCCCGCTACGAGAACGAGGTCGGGGTGGGGCAGGGCCTCGCCGCGTCAGGCGTGGACCGCGCCGAGCTGTTCGTCACGACCAAGCTCCGCGGCGCGGACCAGGGGTACGACGCGACCCGCGACGCGCTGCACGCGAGCCTCGACCGGCTGGGTCTCGACTACGTCGACCTCTACCTGATCCACTGGCCCCTCCCCCGCCTCGACCGGTACATCGAGTCCTACCGCGCGATGATCGACCTCGCCGCAGAGGGCCTGGTCCGCAGCATCGGCGTCTCGAACTTCCGCGAGCACCACCTCGACCGGCTGATCGCGGAGACGAGCCACGTCCCGGCCGTGAACCAGATCCAGCTCTCGCCCGCGCTCGCACGCACCAACCTGCGCCGGTACCTCACCGACCGCGGCATCACGGTCGAGGGCTGGAGCCCGCTCGGGCAGGAGGAAGGCGTGCTGACCGAACCCGTGATCCAGGAGATCGCCGCCGCCCACGGACGCTCGCCCGGCCAGGTCGTGCTGCGCTGGCACGTCCAGCAGGGCATCGTCACGATCCCCAAGTCCGCGAGCCCCGAGCGCCAGCGTTCCAACGCCGAGATCTTCGACTTCGCCCTCACCGAGGACGACATGGCCCGGATCGCGGGCCTCGACCGCGGCGAGGACGCCGCGCGCGACTCCGACGAGCACGAGGAGTTCTGATGAGCGACCTGCCGACCGTCACGGTCCTGGGCACCGGGACCATGGGCACGGGCGTGGCGCACTCGCTGCTGCGCGAGGGTTTCGACGTCACGGTGTGGAACCGCACCGGGTCGCGCGCCGCGCCGCTCGCCGACGCCGGAGCACGCGTGGCACCGACCGCGGCGCAGGCGGCCCACGGTGCCGACGTCGTGCTGAGCATCCTGTTCGACACGGCTGCGGTCCTCGACGTCCTCGACGCCGCGGGCCCCTCGGTCGGCACCGGCGCGGTATGGGTCCAGGCGTCGACGATCGGGCGCGACGGGACGGCCATCGTCGTCGAGCGCGCGCGACAGCTCGGCGTGACCCTGGTCGAGGCCAACCTGCTCGGCACCAGGCAGCCCGCCGAGGAAGGGAAGCTCACGGTGCTCGCAGCGGGCGACCCCGACGTCCTGGCCGGCGTCGCCCCCGTGCTCGACGCGATCTCGGCCAAGGTCGTGATCGCGGGCACCGAGGTGGGGCAGGGCACCGCCCTCAAGCTCGCGTGCAACGCCTGGCTCGCGACGATCACGGCCGGCACGGCACAGTCGATCGCCCTGGCCCGCGCCGAGGGGATCGACCCGCACCTGTTCCTGGACGCCATCGCGGGCGGCGCGTCCGACTCCCCCTACGCCCACCTCAAGGGAGCCGAGATGATCGCGGGCGAGTTCGCCCCGCAGTTCGCGCTCGACGGGCTCCGCAAGGACATCGGCCTCATCTCGGAGGCCGCGGCCCAGGCACACCTGGACCCCGCGCTGCTCGACGCGCTGACCGACCTCTACGGCAGCGCGGCCGCGCGCGGGCACGGCGGCGACGACATCGCGGCCGTGTACACGGCGTTCGGCACGGCCCGCGCGCCGTCGCCGGCTCGCGACTGACCTGCACGCCGGCGGCACCTCCGGGCACGCAGGCCGGGACCTCGACGAGATGTCAGCCGGCCGGGCCGTCTGCATCGACTGCGCGGCGCGGCGCCGCGCCGCGCCGCGCCAAGACGTCGCAGGTCAGGCCGCGGCGCGTCCGTGACGCCAGTACCCGATGAAGTCGACGTGCGCCTTGGGGACCCCACGGTCGTTCACGAGGTGACGGCGCGCCCCCGTGACGAGGCTCGACTCACCGACCACGTAGGCGTAGACGTCGCCGGACGGCAGGTCCGCCCGCTTCAGCACGTCCAGCGCGAGGCGCCCGGGGACCACGTGCGGGTCGGCCCCGTGCTCGTCGCGCGCGACCCACCGGAGCTCCACCCCGGCCGGGACGCGGAACTCCTGGGCGTCGGCCGCGTGCGGGAGCTCGACGATCGCGACCCCGCGCGCGTCGTCGGGCAGCGAGGCGCAGATGCCCGCGACCGCGGGCAGGCCCGTCTCGTCCGCGACCAGGAGCGTCCAGTCGTGCGGGACGCGCGGGTTGTAGCCGACCCCCTGGTCGAGGATGCCCACGGGATGACCGGCGCTCGCTCCGAGCGCGAACGCCGACGCCGGCCCGCCGTCGTCGTGCGCCACGAAGTCGATGTCGATCTCACGATCCGCCGGGCGCGCGTCCCGGACCGTGTAGTTGCGGACCCACGGTCGTCGAGACTTGGGCGTCGCGAGGTACTGCACGTACCAGAGCCCCGAGGTGGCGGTCGGCAGTCGTAGCGACTCCTGCTCGTCCCGGGGCAGGAAGAGGCGGAACCACTGGTCGAGCCCCATGGGCGAGAAGTGCTCGACCCCCTCGCCGCCGACCGTGACCCGCACGATCGACGGGCTCACCCGCTGCGAGGCGACTACCTCCGCGGCGATGACCTGCACGACGGACGGCTTGACCATCTGGAACCCGGCCACGACACTCCTTCTGCTCGGAAAGAAGGCTAGGCTAACCTCACTACCGACCGGTCGTCACCGTCGTCCATGAGCGCGGCACAGGCCGGCGCAGCCCTCGCTTCCCGGCCGCGACACGCCCGAGCGGGCGTGACGACCAGGCTGCGCGACGTCGCCGTTCCCGTACCGACTCGGCCGGGTCCGCACCGGACCTTCGTCCTTTCTCCACGCCGATGCCGACGCCACACGTAGACTCGGGCCATCTGTACAACGGGCATCTCGCTCACCCCGCGGCTGGGAAGTCGACTCCAGCCCTGAGAGGGACGTATGACAGACGCAGCCGTTCTCCCCGGATTCCGCCCCACCAAGCCCCGCACGGGCGACGGGACCAGCATCACCAGCACCTACACGGACCTGTCCAAGCGCGTCCGTGAGGCCGGGCTCCTCGAGCGGACGCACGGGTACTACGGCTGGGTCGCGGCGATCCTCACGGTCGCGCTCGGCGGGGCCGTGGCCGGCTTCGTCCTCCTGGGCGACTCGTGGTTCCAGCTCCTGATCGCGGGCGCCCTGGGACTGATCCTCACGCAGTTCGCGTTCCTCTCGCACGAGGCCGCGCACCGCACGATCCTCACCTCGGGCCCCGCGAACGACCGTGTGGGGCGGTTCCTCGCCAACGGCGTGGTCGGCATCAGCTACTCGTGGTGGATGAACAAGCACACCCGCCACCACGCGAACCCGAACCGCGTGGGCAAGGACCCGGACATCGAGACGGACACCATCTCGTTCCTCGAGGAGAGCGCGGCCGAGCAGAAGGGCTTCCTCGCCCTCATCACGCGCCACCAGGGCTGGCTGTTCTTCCCGCTGCTCACGCTCGAGGGCATCAACCTCCACATGATCTCGATCCGGTCGCTGCTCTCCTCGGCCAAGAGCCGCGCACGGACCATGGAGCTCGTGACGATCGCGCTGCGCCTCACGCTCTACGTGGGCGTCGTCTTCTGGTTCCTGCCGCTCGGCATGGCGTTCGCGTTCCTCGGTGTACAGCTCGCGGTGTTCGGTGTGTACATGGGTGCGTCGTTCGCCCCCAACCACAAGGGCATGGCGATCATCCCCGCGGACAGCAAGCTCGACTTCCTGTCCAAGCAGGTCCTGACCTCGCGCAACATCACGGGCGGCCGCGTCATGAACGTCCTCATGGGCGGGCTCAACTACCAGATCGAGCACCACCTGTTCCCGAGCATGCCCCGACCGCACCTCGCCAAGGCCCGCCTCATGGTCCGTGAGCACTGCGCCCGCCTCGGCATGCCGTACACCGAGACCAACCTGCTCGCGTCCTACGCGATCGTGGTCCGCTACCTCAACCAGGTGGGCCTCGCGGCACGCGACCCGTTCGACTGCCCCCTGTTCAACCAGCTCCGCAAGGTCTGAGCGCTCACGCGGGTCGGCCCCGCACCGGTCAGAGGGGACGGACGGGCTGACGCAGCACCGTCCGCAGCTTCTCGGGCGCCGTCCGGCGCACGTCGCTGAGATAGACCTCGTGGTGCGGCCCGTTGAACGTCAGCCCGTGCTCGGGCAGGTACTCGTCGTGCAGCCGCGCGAGCGTGGGCGCCTCGCCGTCGTACGACCCCACGTGCAGGACCTGCACGCAGTCGCCCTCGTCGTACGCGGCGAACCGCACGCGATCGAGCGCCGGCAACCCCTTCTTACGACGCGTCGTCTCGGCCACGTCCGCGACGAACGCGTCGTCGAGCCAGCCGGGCTGCAGGACCATGAGGGTCCAGCTCCACGCGTCCTTGTCGCGGCGCACGAACGCCGCGGGGTCCTCGGCGGTCCACAGGCCTTCGAGCGGCCCGACGACGTAGTCCCTGCCCAGGTCCTTCTTGCTCGCGAACTTCACGGCGTACGCGAGCGAGAACAGCGCCTCGACCGCCTCGGCGTAGGCCGGAGCCGAGTTGGGGTCGCCCTCGCCGTCGATCTGCAGGTAGGTCAGTGGCGGCACGACGACCCGGACGAACTCACGGGGCGGCGCGTAGAGCTCGCGGTACTCCTTGCGCAGGTCGACCTTGTCCATGGGGTCCTCCAGCGGACGTCGTAGCGGCTCGTCGGTGCGTGGGTCGGCATCGGGAACCCGGGCCGACGGTGTGCACGCCCCGGGTCGGCACCATGCTCCACCCGGCCCTCGGTCCGGGCCACCCGACGGCGAGAGCCTCTCTCCGCCGTCGGGCGGGCGGACGACGAGGAGGCGGGCCCGCCGCCCTGCCTGACGACCGACCCACCTCCTCGCTTCCCTCTCCTCGCGCGGGTCGCTCCACCCGCGCCGGGCCTCAGAGCGCCTGGATGATGTTCTCCACCTGGTCCTTGGCGTCTCCGAAGAGCATCGCGGTGTTGTCCTTGAAGAACAGCGGGTTCTGGACCCCCGCGTACCCCGTGGCCATCGACCGCTTGAACACGATCACCTGCTTCGCGTTCCAGACCTCGAGCACGGGCATGCCCGCGATGGGCGAGCCCGGGTCGTCGAGCGCCGCCGGGTTGACCGTGTCGTTGGCGCCGATGACCAGCACCACGTCGGTGTCCGGCAGGTCACCGTTGATCTCGTCCATCTCGAGGACGATGTCGTAGGGCACCTTGGCCTCGGCGAGCAGCACGTTCATGTGCCCCGGCAGACGCCCCGCGACGGGGTGCACGCCGAACCGGACGTCGACCCCTCGCTCGCGCAGCCGCCGCACCAGGTCCGCAACAGGGTACTGCGCCTTGGCGACGGCCATGCCGTAGCCGGGCGTGACCACGACCGAGCGGGCGTGCTTGAGCAGGTCCGCGACCTCGGCCGCCTGGATCTCGTGGTGCTCACCGTAGTCCTGGTCGGACGCCACGACCGTGCCGCCCTCGGCCCCGAACCCGCCCAGGATCACGCTGATGAACGACCGGTTCATGGCCTTGCACATGATGTAGCTGAGGATCGCACCCGAGGAGCCGACCAGGGCTCCCGTGATGATGAGCAGGTCGTTGCTGAGCATGAAGCCCGCTGCCGCCGCGGCCCACCCGGAGTACGAGTTGAGCATCGAGACGACGACAGGCATGTCGCCGCCACCGATCGAGGCGACCAGGTGCCAGCCGAGCGCGAGCGCGACGACCGTCATGAGGATCAGCGGCAGCAGCCCGTGGCCCGCGATGAACCAGGCCATGAGGCCGCCCGAGGCGACGAGCGCCCCGAGGTTCCACCAGTTGCGCCCCGGCAGCATGAGCGGGTTGGAGCGGATGCGTGCCGACAGCTTGAGGTAGGCCACGATCGAGCCCGTGAACGTCACGGCGCCGATGAGCACCCCGAGGAAGACCTCGACCAGGTGCACCACGTCGCCCTGCTCGGTCAGGTACGAGTTGAAGCCGACGAGGACCGCGGAGAGGCCCACGAAGCTGTGCAGGAGCGCGATCATCTCCGGCATCTGCGTCATCTCGACGCTGCGCGCACGCCACGTCCCGACGACCGCGCCGATCACGAACACCATGCAGATGAGCAGCAGCGTCACCATCACGGGACGCTCGCTGTCCTGCAGCGCGAGCGCGACCGTGGCCACGAGGGCGAGCCCCATGCCCGTCATGCCGAGCAGGCTGCCGCGACGGGCCGTCTCCTGCTTGGACAGGCCCGCGAGGCTGAGGATGAACAGGACGGCCGCGATGACGTAAGCAGCCTGGACCAGGGAGGTCAGCACGGGTCAGGCCTCCTTCCGGAACATGCCGATCATGCGGTAGGCCACGAGGAACCCACCGAAGATGTTGACGGAGGCCAGGGCGGCCGCGACGAAGGCGATCGTGGTGACCACCCAGCTCGAGTCGCCGATCTGCAGGAGCGCGCCGACCAGGATGATCCCGGAGATCGCGTTCGTCTGGGCCATGAGAGGGGTGTGCAGCGAGTGGCTCACGTTGGAGATGACGTAGTAGCCCACGACCACCGCGAGGGCGAACACCGTGAAGTGCCCCACGAACGCCGGGGGCGAGAACGTGATGGCCAGCGCGGCCAGCACCGCGGCCAGGGCGTACCCGACCGCCCGGCGGGTGCCGCGCCGTCGGGCGTCGTCCAACGCGGTCGCCGCGTCGAGAGCGGCCTGGGCCTCGTCGACCACGGGCGCTGCCGGGGCCGCGGGGGCCGCGGCCGAGACGGCGACCGGGGGCGGCGGCCACAGGACCTCGCCCGCGCGCGCGACCGTCATGCCGCGCAGCACCTCGTCGTCCAGGTCGAGCACGACCTGTCCGTCGCTGCCCGGGGTCAGGAGCTTGAGCAGGTTGACGATGTTCGTGCCGACGAGCTGCGACGTGTGCTTGGGCATGCGGCTCGTGAGGTCCGTGTAGCCCAGGATCACGACGCCGTTGTCCGTGACGACGCGCTCCCCCGGCACCGTGAGCTCGCAGTTCCCGCCGCCCGAGGCTGCGAGGTCCACGATCACGCTGCCGGGCCGCATCGCGGCGACCATCTCGGCGCTGAGGGTGCGCGGCGCGCGGCCCCGCACGAGCGCCGTGGTGATGACGATGTCGGCGCGCGCGCTCTCCGCCGCGTACATCTCCGCGGTGCGGCGCTCCTGCTCGGCGGTCAGCGCGCTCGCGTAGCCGTCGGTGCTGACCTCCTGGCGCGCGCCCTCAGCCTGGACGAACTCGGCGCCCATCGACTCGATCTGCTCACCGACCTCGGGACGCACGTCGAACGCCCGCACCTGCGCGCCGAGGCTAGCGGCCGTGCCGATCGCCGCGAGACCCGCGACGCCCGCACCGATCACGAACACGGACGCTGGGGCCGTCTTGCCGGCCGCGGTGACCTGGCCGGCGAACATGCCGCCGTACTCCTCGGCCGACTCGACCACGGCGCGGTAGCCCGCGACGTTCGACATCGCGCTGAGCACGTCGAGCGACTGGGCGCGCGAGATGCGGGGCACGGCGTCGAGAGCCAGGGCCGTGACGCCGTGGTCCGCGAGCTGCTGGACGAGCGCCTCGTTCGAGCCGGGGGCCAGCATCGCGATCAGGGTCGCATCCTCCGGCAGCGACGCGACCTGCGCGGCCGACGGGCTGTTGACGGCCGTGACGACATCGGCTCCCCACGCCTGCGCCGCGTCGCCCAGGCTCGCGCCCGCCTCCACGTACGCCTCGTCGGGGTAGCTCGCGCGCTCACCGGCGCCGCGCTCGACCACGACGTCGTACCCCAGGCCCACGAGCTGGGCCACGGTCCGGGGCGTCGCGGCGACGAGCCGCTCGCCGGGACGGGTCTCTCTGGGCACGCCGATGCGCATGCTGACCTCCTTGCTCGGATGGCTGCACGGTATCGGTACGGCAAAGGATCCGCCGCAAGGCACGCATCGTGGACGGTTGTCGTCCATGCGGATCGCGGTCCGGGACGCGAGACAGGTGGCCGCTCGCCTGCAGCCCTTGCCCCTGCCCGACGGCGTCAATCACCTGGCGAGGCCCGCTCACCGCTGGCTAGGGTCACGGCATGAGCGCTTCCGGACCCGCCGATGCCCGTGGACGACTCGTCGAGGATCCGTTCGACCACCGCGTCACAGCCTCCGGGACCGTCCTGGCCTACCGAGGCGGTCGGCTCGTCGCCACGATCTCCGGTGCCCGGGCCGCGCGCCTGATCGCGGCTCTTGAGACTGCCGACGAGGACCGGGCGCAGCACCTGCTGGCGCGGGCGACCGGGAACTACCGTCGAGGGAACGAGCGGTGACCCCTTGAGACACAGGCGGTGCCCGCCCAGGCGGGGCATCGGTCGACGATCCTGAGCGCCTCCTCAGATATCGACTCGAGACGGTCCCACGCCTGATCGGCCGGCGACACATGACTCGCTCGTCGTGATCGGTGGTCACGCAGGGAGTTCGCCAGCCAGTACGCTCGCGCCGTGGAGACTCCCAACAGCTGGACGACGATCGTCGAGAACCTGGCCGACGCAGCCCGCGCCGGCGAGCACGAGGCGTTCTTCGCCGCCGGGCAACGACTTGCCGACTCGTTCGTCAACGCGACGCGGGAGGACCTCGACGCGGCAGTAGTCCTCCTCGCACCCGTGCTCACCGAGGCTCGTGGTTCGCTGGGCGGCACCCTCGCGCAGTACATCGGCTCCCTCGTCGGCATGGACGGCGACGCGACCCCGGTCCTCGATACCCTGGTCGAGCGCGCGTGCACGGCGCTGGACAGCACCCACCTCTTCGTGTCGCTCCACGAGGAGCTCGTCGGTCCCGTCCCCGATCGTGATGACTGCGGGGATCGCGAGTACGAGGCCTTCGTCTCCGCCGCCGCCCACCACATCAGCGATCCTGGCCGCGTGGCCGGGGGGTGGATGAACGCCACGTCATGGGTCCAGCCGGTGCTCGTCCTGCTGCAACGCGCCGACGTGCGCCGCTCGCTTCCGCAGAAGGAACGTCTGACGGCGGCAGCGATCGCGGCGCACGATCTCCTGCCGGACCTCGCACCATGGATGCTCGGTCTGCTGAGGATCCTGGACGACGACACCGTGATCGTGCTGCACAGGGAAACGGGAGTCGGCTTCCGCGCCACGATCACCGGCGTCGCCGACAACTTCCAGCTCCACACGCTGCTCGCCGCGCAGGTCCTCCCGCTGCTCCCCGCGCCACGACAGGGCCTGTTCCGGCGACGCGACACCGGACGGTTGCCCGACGTGCCGACCTCCGCCATGGTCGCCGCGGCCGACGGGTCCGGTGAATACGCGCCCGAGGGCGGGATCGTCGGCCAGTTCAACCTCGTCGACGCCGCGGGCGATTGGATCTGGAACGAGGGAAGGCCCGACGACATCCCGTTGGTCGACGGCGTACGCGTCGTCGTGCTCGACCCACCGCCCTACCAGCGAGGCTGGGATTCCGGTCGCGCCTACCCGCTTCTTCGCGCACGGGTCGAGGTCGCCCCGCTGCCGACCGCCGAGGCTACGGCCTGGCTGTCCCGCGTGGCCCCCTCGAAGACGTTCAGCGAGACCACGTCCACAGCGGCCCCAGAGTGGACTGGCGACATG
Source organism: Oerskovia sp. Root918 (assembly GCF_001428945.1). Taxonomy (NCBI): domain Bacteria; kingdom Bacillati; phylum Actinomycetota; class Actinomycetes; order Micrococcales; family Cellulomonadaceae; genus Oerskovia; species Oerskovia sp. Root918. The sequence goes on along the minus strand of NZ_LMJG01000013.1, from coordinate 252,170 downwards.
ACCGTGCCGTTGCCGACCGGCCGGGACGTGGCAGGACTCGTCGCACGCGTCCAGGCGCTCGTAGAGGACGGGACCACCGACCTGGAGACGGAGGCCACCGTCGCGCGCGAGTTCTCCCTCACGTCGGACGACGCAGCGCTCGTCGTCGGCCGTTTCCACGGCGGAGCCGCGCGTGCCGCGACGGGGAACGAGGCCAATCTTCCCGATCCGGCCAAGGATCCGATCGCCTACGAGTCGTACCGCCAGGCACTGCAGCGCACGGAGACGTGAGCCGTCAGGCGAGCGACGCCAGCACCTCGTTGAACCCCTCGGTCGAGGACGGGTGGGTGTAGATCGCGTCGCGAAGCTCTGTGGCCTTCACACCGTGCCGCATCGCGAGCGCGACCGTGTTGATCAGCTCCTGCGAGTCCACGCAGAGAAGTGCAGCGCCGAGGACCAGGCCGCTCCTTGCGTCCACGACGAACTTCATGAGCCCGTCGGTCTGCTCGACGATCCGCGCCCTCGGCATCGCGGCAAGCGAGGCGACCGCCTTGCTCGCGACCAACACATCGTGCCCTGCCTCCCGCGCCTCCCGCTCCGTGAGACCCACGCGCGCGAGTGGGGGTGAGAGGAAGACCGTGTAGGGCACCGCGACCCGGTCCGCGGTGGACCGCTCCCCCGAGCCCACGAGCTGGTCGAGCACGATCCGCGAGTCGTCGAGCGAGATGTACGTGAACTGCGGACCGCCGTTGACGTCCCCGACGGCGTACACCCCGGGGACGCTCGTCCGCAGGCGCTCGTCGACCTCGATCGCTCCACGGTCCGTCGTGCGCACCCCAGCCGCATCGAGCCCCAGCCCGGCCGTGACGGGACGCCGCCCCGCGGCCAGCAGGACCAGGTCGCCCGTCACCGCGCCAGTGCCGGCCTCCCCCGGCCCTGCGACCTCGTACGTGACCGTCGCGCCGTCGTCGGCGTCCCGGATCGAGGTCGCGCGCACCCCGGTCAGGAACGTGACCCCCTGCCGCTCGAGGATCCCGCGCGCGGCGTCCGCGACGTCCTCGTCCTCCCGGACGAAGACCCGCTCCGCCGACTCGAGGACCGTGACCTGCGACCCGAACTGCGCATACATGCCCGCCAGCTCGATCCCCACGTAGCCTCCGCCGATGACGACGAGCCGCGCCGGGAGGTCCTCGGTCGCGATGAGCGTCGTGCTCGTCGTCACGCGTGGGTTGTCGAGCACCCCCGGGATCTCGGAGATCACGGGCTCCGAGCCCGTGTCGATCACCACCGTCTCCGCGCGGATCCGCAGGACGTCGCCTCCCGCCCGGACCTCGACCTCGCGCGACCCCACGAACGTCGCCCGCCCCGTCACGACGGTCACGGTGTCGATCACGTCGAGCATGTCGAAGTTCTTGGCGCGCAGCAGCGCCGTGAGGTCGGCCTTGCGGGTGACCGCTCGCGCGTACCAGTGCTTCGGAGCGTCCCCCGACCGACGCGACTCGGCGTCGTGGACCAGCGCCTTGGTCGGTACGCACCCGATGTTGATGCACGTCCCGCCGTACATCTGATCGGACTGCTCGACCATCACGACCCGCCGGCCCCCGCGTCCCATCGCCGCGGCGATCGTCTTGCCACCCTTCCCGAACCCGATGACCAGAAGGTCGACGTGCAAGGCGTCCATGGTCTGTCTCCTTCGACGGTGCAGGCACGGGACGGGGGCTGCGACGCGCCGCGTCGTGGACCCCGTCGCGACCAGTCAACCAGGGACGACCCCGCGGCACAGCCGCAGACAGTGATCGGGGTCACCCCGCGACCTCGGTGCGACCCGCCGGCGTCAGCGCCCGGACAGAGGATCGACCCCCACGACCTCCCCGAAAGACGGCCGACCAAACCCCTGTGATGCGCGACACAATGGGCGGTCCGTCCCGCAGAACAGGCCTGGGAAACGACGAAGGCCGCCTCCCGTGAGGGAGACGGCCTTCGTGTCGGGTGGAGCTGAGGGGACTCGAACCCCTGACCCCCTGCATGCCATGCAGGTGCGCTACCAGCTGCGCCACAGCCCCGAGAACCATTGCTGGTCCCGCACTTCCTTGAGGTTTTCCCCCTCGGAAGCATCGCTAGTTTATGCCGAAGTCGGCTGGAAAATCCAATCGGGTCCAGAGCTCCACTCGTCGAGCGAGAAGTCGGCTCCGACGTTGTGCGCGACGAGCCTCCACGAGGGGTACGCGTTCGCTCCCGAGCGCTGGAGCTGGGACCAGTGGACGTTGTTCAGGCCCGAGATCCCCCGCCAGCTCGTCGGGTCCAGACCGAGCATGGCCGTGATGGCCAACGTGATCGCCGCACCGTGCGAGACGACGACGAGCGTGTCCTTCTCGTCCAGTGCGTCGGCGTGCTCGGTGACGGCCTCGACCATGCGCGCCGCGACGTCGGCCCGCGACTCGGCGCCCGCACGAGCGGGCTCCTCGCCACGGCGCCACGCCGCGTACTCGTCGGGCCAGCGCTCGGAGAGCTCCTCGCCCGTCATGCCCTCCCACTCGCCGAACCCGCGCTCGCGCAGACGCTCGTCGAGAGAGACGGGCATGCCCGTCGCCTTCCCGTAGTACCCGGCCGTCTCGGCCGCACGCGTCAGGTCCGACGCGACGACGAGCGTCGGGGAGTGCGCGGCCGCGAGCGATCGCGCCCCCTGCTCGGCCTGCCAGTGCCCGACGGCGTCCAGCGGGATGTCGACCTGCCCCTGGAGGCGCATGGCCGCGTTGTACTCGGTGCGCCCGTGGCGCAGGAAGACGACGGTGCGCGCGCTCACGCCTGCGTGTCCTCCGCGAGGTAGATGGCGCCGTCGTCCGAGGCGTCGGCATCGTCGGTGCTCGACGACCCGTCTCCGCCACGCGCGTCTTCGGGCAGCTCAATGACCGGGCAGTCCTTCCACAGGCGCTCGAGCGCGTAGTAGACCCGGTCCTCGGCGTGCTGGACGTGCACGACGATGTCGCCGAAGTCCAGCAGGACCCAGCGGGCCTCCGCCTTGCCCTCGCGACGGATCGGCTTGACGCCGACCTTGTGCAGCTCTTCCTCGACCGCGTCCACGATCGCGGACACCTGCCGCTCGCTCGTTCCCGAGGCGATCAGGAAGACGTCCGTGAGCACGAGCTGCTCACTGACGTCCAGGGCGATGATCTCTTCGGCCTTACGGTCCGATGCGGCGCGAGCCGCAATCACCGCAAGCTCGACAGCGCGTTCCGTTGCAGTCACGACTCTCCGTTGTGTGTTCCGAGGCCTGTCAGGAGGACAGGCCGACGTGTGGGTGGGTGGCACTGGCCACGATCTCGCCGGGGGTGGCGGCTGCGGCCTCTGCAGAGCTGCCCTTGAGGAGCATCTGCCAGATCAGCAGGCCGAGCACGAACGCGACGGCGATCAGGATCAGGTAGTGGAGCCAGGTGTAGGCGTGGCCCGGGGGACGTTCGTCCTCGTCGAGCTCGTCGTCCGTGGCGCGCCGTGCGGGCGTCGCCGGGCGAGCACCACCAGCGACGGGGAAGAGGGAATCGACCGGCTCGTCGCGCACCGCGGCGCCCGGTGCACCGAACGGCGAACCGGCCGCGGGACCGGTCTCCCACGGCAGTACCGGGGGCGCCTCGCTCGCTGGCGCCTGCGGCGGGACCGGCGGGGGTGCCGCAGGTGCGGTCGCCTGCTGCCAGGGCAGCGTCGGCTGCGCAGGCGCGGGCGTCGCCGCAGCTCGCGGCGTCTCCGAGGGCTGGATCCGCGAGGACACGGACTCTCGGGCAGGGGTGGCCGTCTGGGACGGCGGGAACGGCGACGGGACGGGGGCTGCCTGCGCCGCGGGCGGGGCTGACTGTGGAGCCGGGGTGGGCCGCGAGGCCGGGGACTCGAACGGGGACGGCGCGGTCGACGGCGCCCGCATGCTCTGACGGACAGGGGGGGTCATCCCTGCCGGCGGTGCCTGGTTCGGTCGGATCGCGACGTGCTCGACGGTCTCCTGGATCGGCGTGAGACGGCCCGTCTGGTCGACTCCTCGCATGCCGCCCGTCATGGAGGGCGGACGCACGACCGGGGCGGGGCTCGGAAACCCGTCGCTCCCCGCCGGGCCGACCGGCTCACGCATCGAGCGGCGCGAGGGCGGCGGTCCTGCCGGCGCGGCCGGGGCCTCCGGAGCGGGAGCGGGAGCGGCTGCCGGCGGCGGGAACCCGCCCGAGGCGGGCGGGGCGGAGGCGGCGGCCTGCTCGGCTGCGGCGGCCTCGCGCTCGCGGATCTCTCGGCGCGTCAAGGGACGGACGGGCTGCATGCTGCCCCCGTGCTGATCACTCATGGTGCTGACCTCTATACAGACCGTGCTTCGCGATGTACTGGACGACACCGTCCGGTACCAGATACCAGACCGGCTGGCCGGCCTCCGCCCGCTGCCGACAGTCCGTCGACGAGATGGCGAGCGCGGGGATCTCCAGCGTGGAGACGACCCCCGGCGGCAGTCCCTCGACGCTGAGCTGATGACCCGGACGGGAGACCGCCACGAAGTGTGCCATCTTCCACAGGTCGTCGGCATCCTTCCAGGTCAGCATCTGCTCGATCGCGTCCGCTCCCGAGATGAAGAAGAGGTCCGCGTCCGGGCGTTGCGCGCGCAGGTCGCGCAGCGTGTCGACCGTGTAGGTGAGCCCCGGTCGGTCGACGTCCACCCGGCTGACCGTGAACCGTGGGTTCGAGGCCGTCGCGATGACCGTCATCAGGTAGCGGTGCTCGGGAGCCGTGACCTTCTGGTGCTGCTTGAAGCTGGGCTTGCCCGTGGGGACGAAGACGACCTCGTCGAGACCGAAACGGGCTGCTGCCTCGCTCGCCGCGACGAGGTGGCCGTGGTGGATGGGGTCGAACGTGCCACCCATCACCCCGAGCCGGGGCCTGCTCGAGGTCATGTCCGACGGGTCCACCAGCGACCGGGTCAGTGGCGGGTACCGACGCTACGGAAGGCGTAGGTCACGAGGAGGAGACCGATGAGCACGCCGAACCCGACGATGCCGAACCCGATCGGCGGGATCGGAAGGTGGGTGACGGCCTCGGCGTTCTCCTGGGCAACCTGTGCGGCAGCAGCGAGCACGATGTCCTCCTACTAGTTCTGGTACGTGGAGCGTGGATCAGTGGATGACCGGCGCCGGGCGCCGATCGTCGTCCAGTCTCTCACGGTCGTGCTGGACGCAGGGCAGCCTGTGATCAGGGACGCACGTGGCCGTCGCCGTGGACGACCCACTTGGTCGTCGTGAGCTCGGCCAGGCCCATGGGCCCGCGCGCGTGCAGCTTCTGGGTCGAGATCCCGATCTCCGCGCCGAGCCCGAACTGGGCCCCGTCGGTGAAACGGGTCGAGGCGTTGACCATGATCGCGGCCGAGTCGAGCTCGGCGACGAAGCGCTCGGACGAGGCCAGGTCGCGCGTGACGATGGCCTCGGTGTGCCCCGACGTCCAGGTGCGGATGTGCTCGAGCGCGGCGTCGAGGTCCGGGACGACACGCACCGCGATCTCCGGCGCGAGGTACTCGCGCGCCCAGTCGTCGTCGGTCGCAGCGAGCACCTCGACACCCGCGGGAGCGAGCTCCGCGGTGCGCGCGTCGCCGTGCAGCACCACCCCGGCCCCGTCGAGCGCGGCGAGCGCCGAGGGCAGGAACTCGGGGGCTGCGTCGGCGTGGACCAGCAGCGTCTCGGCGGCGTTGCAGACCCCGACGCGCTGCGTCTTGGAGTTGAGCAGGATCGCGAGCGCGCTCGCCTGGTCCGCCGAGGCGTCCACGTAGACGTGGCAGTTGCCGACGCCCGTCTCGATCACGGGGACGGTCGACTCGCGCACGACCGTCTGGATGAGGTCTGCTCCGCCACGCGGCACCAGCACGTCGACCAGACCGCGCGCGTGCATGAGCGCGACGGCGCCCGGACGCCCGTGCCGGTCGATGGACTGGACGAGGTCCGCGGGCAGCCCCTGGGCCTCGAGCGCACGCCCGAGCACGTCGACGATGACCTCGTTCGAGGCCGCCGCGGCCGAGCCGCCGCGCAGGATCACGGCGTTGCCACTCTTGAGCGCGAGGCCCGCCGCGTCCACGGTCACGTTGGGGCGTGCCTCGTAGATCATCCCGACGACGCCCATGGGCACGCGGACCTGTCGCAGGCGCAGGCCGTTGGGCAGGGTCGAGCCCCGCACGACCTCGCCGACCGGGTCCGGCAACGACGCGAGGTCGCGCAGCGCGTCGGCGATCGCGGCGATCCGCTCGGGGGTCAGCGCGAGGCGGTCGAGAAGACCGGCGGACGTGCCGTTCTCGCGGCCACGCTTGAGGTCCTGCGCATTGGCCGTGACGATCTCCTCGGTCGCCTCGACCAGGGCGTCGGCCAGCGCGAGCAGCGCGGCGTCCTTGGTCGCGCGCGTGGCGGTCGCGAGCGTGCGCGAGGCCGTCTTGGCGCGGCGCGCCGTCGCCTCGACGGCCTCCGCGACCGTGGGGGCCGGGGTGCCAGACGCCTGCGGGGCACCTGTGGCGGTGGTCGCGGTCTGGTCGAGGTCCGAGTCGGGGATCAGCGCGGTCATGCGACGAGCCTACGTCGCACGAGCCGAGCCTGTCTGCGGCGTCCGGGGACTGAGGCGGTCATCCCCCGAGCAGCTCCATCTGGGGGTGCCGCTGGCCACGGACCTCGCTGCGCGGCCACAGCGCACCGATGGACTCGACCTCGTCCGCGCTCAGGTCCACGAGCGCCGCATCCACGTTCTGCTCGAGGTAGGCGGTGCGCTTGGTGCCCGGGATCGGGACGACGTGCTCCCCCTGGGCGAGGATCCACGCGAGGGCGAGCTGCGCCGTCGTGACCCCACGGCCTGCGGCGACCTCCTCGAGCCGGGCGACGAGCGCCCGGTTGTGCGCGAAGTCCTCGCCGCGGTAGCGCGCGTGGGAGCGACGGACGTCGTCGGCGGCGAAGCCCTCGGTCAGGTCGACCGTCCCCGTGAGGATGCCGCGCCCCAGCGGTGAGAACGGCACGAACCCGATCCCGAGCTCGGTCAGGGCAGGCAGCACCTCGTCCTCGGGGTCGCGCGTCCAGAGCGAGTACTCGCTCTGGACCGCCGTCACCGGGTGCACGGCGTGCGCGCGCCGGACCGTCTCGACCGAGGCCTCCGAGAGGCCGACGTGGAGCACCTTGCCCGCCGCGACCAGCTCCGCGAGCGCCCCGACCGTGTCCTCGACAGGGACCTGGGGATCGACGCGGTGCAGGTAGTAGAGGTCGAGCCGGTCCGTGCCGAGACGGCCCAGGCTCGCGTCGATCGCGCGGCGAACGTAGGCAGGACGTCCGTCGACGGGGCGCCCGTCCGGGTGGCCCCCGGCCGGAGGCAGGCCCAGCTTGGACGCGATGACGACGCGGTCCCGGTCCGGCCCGAGGACTCGCCCGAGCAGCTCCTCGTTGCGACCGTGCCCGTACACGTCGGCCGTGTCGAACAACGTGACACCGGCGTCCAGGGCTGCACGCAGGGTGTCGGTGGCCTCGCGCTCGTCGGCCGGCCCGTAGGCGTCCGTGACGGACATGCCGCCGAAGCCGATCGCGGAGACCGTGAGCGGACCGGCGGGCGCGGCGCCGCCGAGGGTGCGGGTGGGAAGACTCATGCGCGCATGCGATCACCCCGAGGGCCGGAGGACAAGGCCTGCGCCCGTTCTTCCCACCGTTCGAGAACTGGTGTCGACCGAGAGGCTCACGCAGGCTGCAGCGCGGCCTCGGCTGCGGGGCTCCCGGCTCGGGCCCGACGGCGGCGCGCCAGCACGTCGTCGAGCACCGAGCACACCGTGGCCGCCACGGCGAGGAGCGCGGTCACGACGACCGCGCCCGCGAGCGCCGCATCGTGCCCTGCCGGGCTCGCGGCGGCGCCGACGAACGCGCCGGTCATCGCGGCGATGCACACGGTCGCGGAGAGCCGCTGGGAGACCTGGAGCATCCCGGCCGCGACGCCGTGCTGCCCGGTCGGCGCCTGGTCGAGCGTGAGGGCCTGGTTGGTCGAGATGCTCAGGCCGCCCGTCACCCCGGTGAGCACCTGCCCGACGACGAGGCTCGCCACCACGAACCGGTCCGGCAGGAGCAGCACCGCCAGGAGGAGCGCGACGGCGACCGGGATCTTGGCCCCGACCGCGGCGGTGACCCCCGCACGGCCGAAGCGTCGCACGAGCCGCCACGAGAGGTGGGCCGCGACGACCGACGCCAGGGCGCCAGGGGTCGTGGCGAGCCCGGCCTGGAGCGGGGTGAGCCCAGCCCCCTCCTGGAGATAGATCATGAGGACCGCCGAGAACCCGAGCGCCGAGCCGAACGTGAACGTCGCCACGAGACAGCCGAGCGCGAAGCCCGGCGCCCGGAGCAGCTCGGGCGACAGGACCGGAGTCCGCCCCGAGCGGGAGTACCGGCGCTCCCACCACACGAGTGTCGTCGCGCCCACCACGGCGGCCGCACCCCACGACGCCCGTCCCGCGAGCGAACCGGGCAGGACGAACGGCACGAGGAGCCCGAGCGCCGTCACCGAGAGGAGCGCGAGGCCCACCGGGTCGATCCCGGGCGCCGACCTGAGCGGACGGCCGGCGCGCGGCACGAAGCGTGCGCACAGCACCGCGGCCGCGAGCGCGAACGGGAGGGTCAGGACCAGGGAGATCCGCCAGCCCGCTGGACCTGCCGCGGCGAGCACGACCCCACCGACGAGCGGGGCGATCACGGCGGCGAACGCGCCCGTCGAGGCGTAGGAACCCAGGCTGCGCGCTCGCGCGGGGCCGTCGAAGTGGTCCTGGAGCAGCCCGATGACCTGCGGGTTGGCTGTGCCTGCCCCCACTCCCTGGACCAGTCGCGCGACGACGAGCACGTCGGCGTCCCGCGCGCTCGCCCCGACGAGGCTCGTCAGGGCGAACAGCACGAGACCGGCCACGAGGAACCACGGGCGTCCGTAACGGTCGCCCAGTCTGCCCGCCGGGACGAGCGCGAGCCCGAACGTCAACGAGTACCCCGCGAGGATCCACTGGAGCTGGACCGTGCTCGCCCCGAGCCCGTCGCGCAGAGCAGGCGCGGCGACCGTGAGCACCGCGGAGTCGAGGAGCGTCGCGAATCCCGTGACGAGGCACACGACCAGGACGCGGGTCTGGAGCGGGGTGCGGGTGGGGACGACGGGAACGAGACGTCTCGACATGGTGTGCTCTGCTCCGTGGTGGTCGTCGGCCCGCCGACCGCGGGACCGTGGTTCGGACGACGGTCGGGACGCGCCCGGTGGGACCGCCCCTGACGGAGCGGTCCCACCGGGACCCGGGATGCTAGTCGGCGTCCTTCCAGGTGCTGACGAGCGAGTCGAGCCGGGAGTCGGCACCGAACGTGAGCCCGTGCACGGTCGGCTGGGTGCCGATCACGCTCGTGAGCTCGTGCACCGGGATCTGGTAGTACTGGCTCGCGAGGCGCTCCTGGGCCTGCGCCAGGATCTCCGCGCGCTCGGCCGGGTCGCCAGCGGCCAGCTGGGCCTGGAGCAGAGCCTCGAGCTCAGGGTCGGTGATGCGCGGGTAGTTCGTCGCGCCGGTCGAGAAGGCCGTCCGCAGGATGTCCCCGTCGGCACGGGACTGGTTGTGCCAGGCGAAGTCGTAGTCCCCGCCCTGCTGGCGCTCGAGGAACTCCGGCACGGTCCCGCCTTCGAGGGTGATCTCGATGCCGACCGCCTTGAGCTGCTGCTGGAGGAGCTCGAGCGAGGTCTGGTTCGGGCCGAAGTTCGTGATCCACGCGACCTTGAGGGACAGCTTCTGCCCGTCCTTCTCGCGGACGCCGTCGGAGCCGACCGTCCACCCGGCCTGGTCCAGGAGCTTCTCGGCCTTGGCGCGGTCGAACGCGAAGTACGAGCTCTGGTCGGCCCAGCCGGGTGTGGTGCTCGCGAGGACGCTCGTCGCGACCGCGAAGCTCCCGTTGAGCGACGTGTCCCTGATCTCCTCGGCATCGATCGCGAAGGAGATCGCCTCGCGCACCTCGACGTCCGACACGATGGGGCGCGAGTTGTTGAAGTAGACGCCGAACACGTTGCCCGGGTTGGCGCGGCTGATGACCGGGAAGTCGCTGATCTCGAGCGTCTCGATGTCCGTCGGCTGGATCCCTCCGGCGACGTCGACCTGGTCGGAGGTCAGGCTGCCGGTGCGCACACCCGCCTCGGGGACCACCTGGAACGTGACCTTCTCGAGGTGCGGTGCACCGTCGTTGCCCAGCGCGGAAGGTGCCCAGGCGTACTCGGCGCGCTGCGCCAGGACCGTCTCGACGTCCTTGGTGTACGACTCGAGGACGAACGGACCGGTGCCGACGACCCCTTCTCCCGTCGCCCGGTCGTCGAACGGGATCGCGACCGTCGACGCGGCGACGATCCCCAGGGCGGGCGACGCCGTCGAGCTGGGGAAGGCCGCGTTGGGCGTCGCGAAGTCGACCTCGACGGTGTCGTCGTCGATCACGTTCGTCCCTTCGTAGCCCACGAAAGAGCTGAGCGCGCCGCTCTTCGCCCCTGCCGCCACGATGTCGTCGAAGGTCCCCTTGACCTCGGCCGCCGTCAGGGGCGTGCCGTCGGAGAACGTGACGTCGTCACGCAGCTCGAACGTGAAGGTCGTGGCGTCCGCGTTGGCGCTCCAGCTCGTCGCGAGCCACGGTTCGAGCTCGTTCGTGTCCGGGTTCTGGTAGAGCAACGAGTCCACGATCTGCCGGGTGACGTAGAGGGTGTCGTTGCCCGACCCCGTGCCGGAGGGATTGAGCGAGATCGGGTCGTTCCCGATCGCGAAGGTGAGCTCACCTCCGTCGACCGGGCTAGAGGTCGAGGCCGAGACGTCGTCCGCGACCGAACCGGTCCCTGCTCCTGCTCCCCCACCGCACGCGGTCAGGGCAAGGGTGGCGGCGACGGACGTCGCGAGGGCGGTTCCTCCCCGTCGGATACGTGCGTTCATGATTCTCCTTCGTCGTGGACCGAGGTCCGGTGGTGGTGGTGCGGAAAGCGCGGGTCAGTCCTGGTGGAGCGCGCGGGCGCCCGGGATCGCGTCGAGCAGGTTGCGGGTGTACTCGTGCCGGGGTGAGCGGAAGACCTCGTCGACCTGCCCGGTCTCGACGACCTTGCCCCGGTGCATGACCGCGACGGTGTGGGCGATCTCCCGGACCACCGCGAGGTCGTGCGAGATGAACAGGTAGCTGAGCCCGAGCGACTCCTGGAGACCGGAGAGCAGCCCGAGGATCTGGGACTGCACCTGGACGTCGAGGGCCGAGACGGGCTCGTCGAGCACGAGAAGCTCGGGGTTGATCGCGAGGGCCCGTGCAATCGCGACCCGCTGGCGCTGCCCGCCCGAGAGCTCGGACGGCTTGCGGTCGAGCGCCGAGGCCGGCAGGGCGACGACGTCGAGCAGCTCGAGCGCGCGCGAGCGCCGCTCGTGCCTCGAACCCAGGCCGTACGCGGCGAGCGGGTCGGTCACGACCTCGCCCACCGACAGCCGGGGGTTGAGCGAGGCGAACGGGTTCTGGTGCACGAGCTGCACCCGGCGCCGGAGGTCGCGCAGGCGTGCCCCACGCACCTCGGTCACATCGGCCCCGTCGAACGTCACGGTCCCGCTCGTGACGTCGGTCAGCCGCAGCGCGAGCCGCGCGGTCGTCGACTTCCCGGAGCCGGACTCCCCCACGAGGGCGAACGTGTGGCCGCGCGGGATCCGGAAGCTCACGTCGTCGACGGCACGATGGGTGCCGCCCCCGGCGGCGCGCGGGAGGGGGAAGTCCTTGACCAGGTGTCGGGCCACCAGGACGTCCTGCCCGGTCGGGTCCGCCGGTCCGTCGTCGGCCGCCCGTGCGACGAACGGGTCCCCCGCGCGCCCGGCGAACGTCCGTTCGCTCACGGCTCGGGTCAAGGGTGTCGCTGTCCGACGCAGCTCGCCGTGCGCGTTGAGGCTCGGAGCCGAGGCGAGGAGTGCTCGCGTGTAGGGGTGCTCAGGGTGCTCGAGCACCTCGCGCGGGGTGCCGACCTCGACGACCCGCCCCTCCGACATGACGACGATCCGGTCTGCCCGGTCCGCTGCCACGCCGAGGTCGTGGGTCACCAGGAGGACGCTCGTCGCGGTCCGTCGGGTCAGTGCCGCGAGGTGGTCGAGGATCTGTCGCTGGACCGTCACGTCGAGCGCGCTCGTGGGTTCGTCGGCGATCAGCAGCGCGGGTTCCGCGATGATCGCGATCGCGATGAGGACGCGCTGGCGCATGCCGCCCGAGAGCTCGTGCGGGTACTGCTGCGCGCGGACCTCGGGGTCCTCGAGGCCCGCGGCCCCGAGCGCCTCGACGGCCTGCGCCCTGGCAGACCTGCGGTCGGCCAGACCGTGGACGAGCAGGACCTCTGCCACCTGGTGGCCGATGCGCTTGACCGGGTCGAGCGAGACCGTGGGGTCCTGCGGGACGAGCCCGATCTGCCGGCCGCGGAACGACCTCAGCGCCGCGGGCGAGGCGGTCGCCAGGTCGGTTCCCTGGAAGACGATCCGGCCGTGCGTGACCGCCGCGGACGATGCGAGGAGCTGGACGATCGCGTGCGCGGTCGTGGACTTCCCCGACCCGGACTCGCCGACGACCGCCACGGTCTCGCCGGGGAGCACGTCGAACGAGACGTCCTGGACGGCCGCGACCGTCCCGCGGCGCGTGCGGTACTCGACCGCCAGGCTGTCGATGCGCAGCAGCGGTGCGCTCCGGTCCGTGCTCATCGGTTCCGCCGTCCTTCGGTGTCGAGGGCTCGCGAGATGCGGTTGGCCGAGAGGACCGTCAGCACGATCGCGAGCCCGGGGAGGGTCGTGAGCCACCACGCGTTGCGCAGGAAGTCACGTCCGGTCGAGACGAGCTGACCCCACTCGGGGGCAGGCGGCGGCGCCCCGTAGCCCAGGAAGCTGAGGGACGAGACCGCCAGGATCGCGGTGCCGAGCTCGAGGGTCGCGAGGACCACGACGGGCCCGGCCGAGTTCGGCAGGACGTGCCGCAGCAGCACGCGGTGCCAGCGGTTCCCCGACGCCTGCGCGGCCTCGACGTACACCGAGCTGCGGACGCGCACGACCTCGGACCGCATGATGCGGGCGACGCTCGCGACGCTCGCGAGCCCCACCGCGATCGCGACGTTCACGGTGCCGAACCCGAGGACCGTGACGAGCGCGAGCGAGAGCAGCAGGCTCGGGATCGCGAGCAGGACGTCGGCGACCCGCATGACGGCGTCGTCGACCCAGGAGCCGAAGAACCCCGCGAGCAGGCCCAGCGTCGAGCCGACGACGAGCCCGAGGCCGACCGCGATGAGCGAGGCCTGGAGCGTGAGCGCTGTGCCGTGAACCACCCGGGAGTAGAGGTCGCGGCCGAGCTGGTCGGTCCCGAACCAGTGCTCGGCCGACGGCGGCTGGAGCTTGTCGGCCGGCACCCCGGTCAGCGGGTCGGAGTGCGCGAGCAGCGTCGGGGCGAAGGCGGCCACCAGGACGACGACGATCCAGACCACGGCCGCGAGCAGACCGGGCCGCCGGACCACGAAGCCCAGGCCCGCCACGAGGCTCGAGAGGCCACGGACGCGGCCGGGCGGCAGGTCCGCGGACGAGGGCCGCCGAAGACCGGGCGTGGTGCCGTCGACGGCATCGGCCTCCGGCAGGACGCTCTGCTCGTGCGGGGCGAGGGCGGTGTCGGTCATGCTGCACCTCCGTGAAGGACGGCGACCTCGGGGGTCGACGATCTGGTGGGTACGGTCTGGTCCTCGGGGGCGGCGGCCCCTCCCCCGGGCGTCGCCCCAGGCGTGGTCGCGCCTCGGCGACGTCCCGTCACCACGCGGGGATCGAGCAACGGGTAGGCCAGGTCGACGAGCAGGTTGGACACGACGAACACGACGGCGGCGAAGATCACGATGCCCTGCACGACCGGGATGTCCTGGGTCTGCACCGCGGACGCGGTCACGCGGCCGAGTCCCGGTCGGGAGAACACCGTCTCGGTGACGACCGTGCCGGAGAGCAGCTGGCCGACGATCAGGCCGGTCATCGTCAGTGCGGGCAGCGCGGCGTTGCGCAGGGCGTGCGAGAAGAAGACCCTCGGGCGACCGGCTCCCTTGGCCCACACCGCGTCGATGTACGGCTCCCGCAGCGTGGTGGCCAGGCTCTTGGACAACAGCTGGGCGATCGTCGCCCCGGTGGGCACGGCGAGCGTGATCGCGGGCAGGACGATCGAGGCGAACCCCTTGTTCCCCATCGCGGGGAAGATCGGCAGGGTGAAGGAGAACCACTGGATGAGCAGGAGGCCGAACCAGAAGGCGGGGATCGCGACCCCGAGGGGCGGCAGCCCGAGGAGCAGCTGCCCGAGACCGCGGAACCGTGTGTAGGTGGCCGCGACGGCCAGCCCTCCGCCGAGCACCACCGCGAGCAGCAGACCGGCCGCGGCGATCTGCACGGTCGGTGGGATCGCCTCGACGATGAGGTCCGCAGCGGGGCGCCCCGTGCTGATCGACTGACCGAGGTCCCCGCGGAACAGCCCGGCGAGCTGGGAGAAGTACTGGACCACGAGCGGGCGGTCCAGACCGTGCTCGGCACGGAGCGCGTCGAGCTGCTCGGGGGTGATGTCGTTGGCGTCGGCCCCGGCCATGAGCTGGGCCGGGTCGCCGGGCAGGGCGTAGAGCACGATGAAGGACACCGTGTAGGCGGCCCAGAGCACGCCGACCGCCTGGGCCAGTCGCGTCGCGAGATAGCGTCCCATGGTGGTTCTCCCCCTCCGTCAGGCGCCGACGGCGACGGCGGCGGCGGTCCGCTCGACGGGCGGCGATCCCGGCACCGTCGAGCCGGCCGTTCCCGCACGGTCCGTGGCCGGCGTCCAGCCGAGGGCCGGGGCGACGAGAGTCGCGACGTCGTGCAGGATCTGCTCGTACTCCTCGTCGCTGAGCTCGTAGGGCAGCTCGAGGCGCAGCTCGCTGACCTCGCCCACGACGGCGTCCGCCACGAGCCGCTCGAGGATCTCCTCGCTGGGCCCCACGAGATCGGGCGCGAAGAGCGTCCGGCGCTCGCCCTGCGGGGCGAGGGTCCGGGCTCGGCGCGACTCCTCGAAGGCTCGGTAGCGTCGGCGCGACGAGGCGTCGGCGCAGTCGGTCGGCACGATGACCCGCCCGAGCGCGACCCGCGTGGTCCGCGCGTCGCCGCGCCCCGCGCGGTAGGCGGCGAGGTTCGCGAGCTGGGCGGTGACGAAGTCGTCCGACTCCTCGCCTGCCACGATGTTGCCGGTCAGGAGGTTGAGCCCGTTGCGCGCGGCCCACTCGGTCGAGCGGCGCGAGCCGGCGCCGTACCAGAGGCGGTCGACGAGCCCCGGGCTGTGCGGCTGCAGCCGGGGCCGCTGGACGTTCCCGGGCGAGTGCACCACGGTGTCCTCGTCGCCGATGAAACCGCCCGACAGGTTGGCCGCGAGCCGCTCGATGCGTGCGTGCGAGAAGTCGTGGGACTCCCAGTCCCCGTCGAAGACCAGGTCACCGATCAGGTCGGCGTGCGGCGGACGGCCCGCGCTCAGGCCCACCTGGAGGCGCCCCTGCGCGAGGACGTCGGCGGTCGAGAGGTCCTCCCCGAGGCGGAACGGGCTCTCGTACCCGATCGGGATGACGCCTGTCCCCAGCTCGATCGTGCTCGTGCGTTGGGACGCCGCAGCGAGGAAGACGGTCGCCGACGAGATCCCGTGCTCGAGGTGCCGCTGGCGGACCCACGCTCCGTCGAACCCCCAGGCCTCGGCGCGCTCGAACAGCCGCAGCGTCGCCTCGAGACCGCTGGCGGGGTCGTCGTCCGGGAAGTTCCCGGGGGTGAGGAAGGCCAGCGAGGAGATCGCCGGGGTGCTCTGGCTCACGATGGTGCGTCCTTCGGTCGGACGACGTGCGGGTCCCGCCCGTCCCCGGGCACGCCACAGGAACCCGTGGACGGGGGTCGTTCGTCACGTCGTGTGCTTACCGCGACCTGTCGGCGCGGTCAGGTCCTGCCCGGAGCACCCCGTCACATCGAAGGGTTGCTGGCCAGCGAGCCGGGTCTTGGCGCTGGCGCTCTTCACCTGCCGCACAGGAAAGCCTCCCGGCGCCGTGCAGTCAAGGAGTGAGAGCGGCGTCCCACTCCATGAGACAACGCAAACGAGAGACGGGGCCCGGAGACCGTTCCAGGTCTCCGGGCCCCGTCGTGGGACCGAGCGCCGCCTCCGCGCTGCAGCCGCGAGCCGCCCTCAGGACGCCTTGCGCCTGCGCCCCACGAGCACCAGGTCGTCGCGGTGCACGACCTCGCGGTCGTAGCCCTCGCCGAGCTTGTCGCGCAGCTCGTGCGTCGAGCGGCCGAGGAGGTCGGGGATGTCGGTCGAGTCGAAGGCCACGAGGCCGCGCGCGATCACGCGCCCGTCGGGCGCGACGAGCTCGACGGGGTCGCCCGCGTCGAAGTCGCCCGTGACCCCGACCACGCCCGCGGGCAGCAGCGAGGCCCGCCCGCCCAGGACCGCGGTCACGGCCCCCTCGTCGAGCTCGAGGCGCCCCCGCGTGCGCGCGGCGTGCGCGAGCCACAGGCGTCGGCGCGTGGTGCGCTTGCCCGTCACGGCGAACCAGGTCCCGACCTCGCGCCCGGCGAGCGCGCCCTCGGCGTTCGCGGCCTTGGTCAGCACGACCGGGATGCCCGAGCCGGTCGCGATGCGCACGGACTCGAGCTTGGTGAGCATGCCGCCCGTCCCGACCGAGCTGCCGCGCCCCGTGACCTCGATGCCCTCGAGGTCGAGCGGCGAGCGGACCTCGCGGATGCGTTGGGTGCCGGGGCGCGAGGGCGGGCCGTCGTAGAGCCCGTCGACGTCGGTCAGCAGCACCATGACGTCGGCGCGGACCAGGTGCGAGACGAGCGCCGCGAGGCGGTCGTTGTCGCCGAAGCGGATCTCGTCGGTCGCGACCGCGTCGTTCTCGTTGACGACGGGCACGACGCCCAGGTCGAGGAGCCGCTCGAGCGAGCGCTGCGCGTTGCGGTAGTGCCCGCGGCGGATGGTGTCCTCGGCCGTGAGGAGGACCTGCCCCACGCGGATGCCGTACTCGGCGAACGCCTGGGCGTACCGGGCGACCAGGAGGCCCTGGCCCACCGAGGCCGCGGCCTGGGCCGTGGCGAGGTCGCGTGGTCGGGCGCTGAGGCCGAGCGGACCGATCCCCGCCGCGATCGCCCCCGAGGTCACGAGCACGACCTGCCCGCCCGCGGCGTGCCGCGCGGCGATGACGTCGACGAGCGCGTGCAGGGCCGGGACGCTGAGGTGCCCGTCCGGTCCGGTGAGCGAGGAGGAGCCGATCTTGACGACGACCCGGTGGGCCGTGGCGACCTGGGAGCGTGCGGAGAGCGCATTCACCGGGACATCATCGCGCGCCAGGCGCCCGGGCGCGGAGTCATGTCACCGTGTGACACCCCGGGGTGAGACGACATGGACCCTGCCGCGCCGTGGTGTCAGAACTGCACCGGCGCATGGCCCGGTGCATTTCTGACAGCTTCTCCGGCGTGAGCCCGCCCGACGACGTCGCCCACCTCCCGCTCCCGTCCCACCCGGGCGGTGGTCGTCGCTCGACCGGTACGCCACAGGGCGGGCACGACCCGAGGGGCCGTACCCGCCCTGCGGGCGGACGTCGTGGGCGACAGCATCGGCGCGGGAGTCGGGCGTCGGGGCACCCGACCGCTCGGCCCGTCGCTGCCCTGCGGCACCGTGTCCGGAGGTCAGTCCTTCTCGGGGTCCGTCCAGTGACCGGACTCGCGCTCGGTCCAGAGCTCTGCGCGGGCCTCGGCCTTGGCGTCCATGCGCTCGTTGTACTCGCGACGCTTGTCGTTGCGCGTGGGGCGCGAGTGGTCGTCGAAGCGCAGGTCGGTGCCACGGGGTCCGCCGAGGTGCTCGGAGCCCGTGATGAGCGTGGGCTCCCAGTCGAAGACCACGGCGTTCTTCTCGGACCCGATCCGCACCTCGTCGCCGGCGACCGCCCCGGCCTTGAAGAGCTTCTCCTCGACACCCAGGCGGGCGAGACGGTCCGCGAGGTAGCCGACGGCCTCCTCGTTCGCGAAGTCGGTCTGACGGACCCAGCGCTCGGGCTTGGCACCGCGGACCTCGAAGTAGAACGTGCCGTCGCCCGCGTTCTTGCGGGTGACCGTGAACCCGGCGTCGTCGACGGCCTTGGGGCGCAAGATCGTGCGCACCGGAGCGGGCGCGGGGGTCTCGCGGCGCGCCGTGTCGACGAGCCCGGCGAGCGCGTAGGTCAGCTGGCGCAGGCCCTCGTGGCTCGCTGCCGAGATCTCGAAGACCTGCAGGCCGCGGGCCTCGAGGTCGGGGCGGACCAGGTCGGCGAGCTCGCGCGCCTCGGGCACGTCGATCTTGTTGAGCACGACGAGGCGCGGGCGCTCGTTGAGCGGGAGCCCGCCCACGACGCCCGAACCGTCGAGGTCGCCCGAGTAGGCGGCCAGCTCGGCCTCGAGGGCCTCGAGGTCGGAGATGGGGTCGCGGCCCGGCTCGAGCGTCGCGCAGTCGAGCACGTGCACGATCACGGCCGTGCGCTCGATGTGGCGCAGGAACTCGAGCCCGAGCCCCTTGCCCTCGCTCGCACCGGGGATGAGGCCCGGGACGTCGGCGACCGTGAAGCGCACGTCGCCGGCCTGGACCACGCCGAGGTTCGGGACGAGGGTCGTGAACGGGTAGTCGGCGATCTTGGGTCGTGCGGCCGAGATCGCGGCGACGAGCGAGGACTTGCCCGCGCTGGGGAAGCCGACGAGCGCGACGTCCGCGATCGACTTGAGCTCGAGGACGAAGTCGACCTCCTCGCCGGGCTCGCCCAGGAGAGCGAAGCCCGGGGCCTTGCGGCGCGGGGAGGCGAGGCCGTGGTTGCCCAGGCCGCCGCGACCGCCCGCAGCGGCGACGTACTCGGCGCCCTCGCCGATGAGGTCGGCCAGCACGTTCCCCTGACGGTCCTTGACCACGGTGCCGTCGGGCACGCGCAGGATCAGGTCCTCACCGTTGGCACCTTCCCGGTAGTCGCCCTTGCCCTGGGTCCCGGACGCGGCGTGCCGGTGCGGCGAGTGGTGGAACTCGAGGAGCGTCGTGGTCTGCGTGTCGACGACGATCCGCACGCTCCCACCGTCCCCACCCTTGCCGCCGTCGGGGCCGGCGAGCGGCTTGAACTTCTCCCGACGGATGGAGGCGCAGCCGTTTCCGCCGTCACCGCCGGAGGCGTGCAGAACGACGCGGTCGACGAACGTGGCCATGGAAAGGGTCCTCTCGAGCGGGGGGAAGAACACCAGGAGGGGCGCACCGCGTCGGTGCGCCCCTCCTGTCAAGCATGTGCAGCGTCGTGGATCAGGCCTCGGCAGAGACGATGTCGACGACCTTGCGACCACGGCGCGTGCCGAACTGGACGGCGCCGGCGGTCAGGGCGAACAGCGTGTCGTCGCCACCGCGACCGACGTTGTTGCCCGGGTGGAAGTGGGTGCCGCGCTGGCGGACGATGATCTCGCCGGCGCTGACGACCTGGCCACCGAAGCGCTTCACGCCGAGGCGCTGGGCGTTGGAGTCACGACCGTTGCGCGAGGAGCTCGCGCCCTTCTTGTGTGCCATGTCGAACCTGCTTTCGTGCTGGAAGAAGAGGGGGTGGGATCACCTGCGGCGGCTCTCACGAGCCACCGAGGGAAGTCACTTGATGCCGGTGACCTTGAGGCGGGTCAGCTGCTGACGGTGACCCTGGCGCTTGCGGTAGCCGGTCTTGTTCTTGTACTTGAGGATCGTGATCTTCGGGCCCTTTTCGTCCCGGACGACCTCAGCAGTGACCTTGACCTTCGCGAGCGCCGCAGCGTCGTGGGTCACCTTCTCCCCGTCCACCAGCAGGATCGCAGGAAGCTCGACGGACTGTCCGGCACCAGCCGACAGACGGTCGACGACGACGATATCGCCGACGGACACCTTCTCCTGGCGGCCACCGGCCTTGACGATCGCGTACACCACGTTGTTGCTCATCTCTTCTAGTCTTGGCGTGCTCGCCATGTCTGGCCGTCTTGGCAGGACTCAACACACCTGTGCGTGCGAGTGCGACCTGTCCATGGGCACACGGGACCAGTGCGCACCGAGCGCACCGACGTTCAAGATTACGGAATCACGGGCGCAGGGTCAAATAACCGCACCCGGGCCCGCCGGTCAAGTCGGCACGCCCGGGCGCGGCGATCGGCCCCCCGTTCGAGGACCGGGTTCAGTCGAGGACGAACGTGACCTCGAGCGCCACCTGCCAGGCCACGATCTTCCCGTCCCTGACCTCGACCTTCTGCTCCTTGACCCACGCGCCCGTGAGGTTGCGCAGGGTCTCGCTCGCCCGCTCGATCCCGGTCTTGACCGCGTCGTCGAAGCTCACGTCGGACCGTGCACTGATCTGGGTGATGCGCGCTACCGAGCCGCTCATGACGTCCTCCGTCATCGTCGGGCGGACGCCTCGTCGCGCCCGCGCTCCCCTCCACGATCCTCCGCGCCCCCGCGGGTCGCCAGCGCAGCGGCCGGATCGCCCGCCGGCGTGCGAGCCCAGCCGCCCGAGGCCGGGCGAGACGGGGCCGCCGACGAGCGCCTCGGCACCGGCCCTCACCCGAGCCGCGTCGCGAGCCCCGCCACGATCACGTCGACCCCGAACACGAACCGCTCCTCGAACGCCGCCGCCTGCGAGCGGTCGAGCTCGCGCAGGTCGACGGCCTGCTCCTCCACGACGAAGCCCAGGACGAAGGCGAGCAGCGTCCCCCAGGCGCGCGCGGCGCCGTCGGGCCCGAACCCCGCCGCCGTGAGGATGCCCATGGGCACCTCGACCGCGCCGCGCAGCGACTCGTCGGTGACGAAGGTCCCGCTGAAGACCCGCGCCCCGTCGCGGTGCGAGAGCAGCATCTCGCGCAGGGCGGTCGCGGACTCGCGCACGCACTCCTGCCAGGGCGCCCCCGCAGCCACCGCCTCGTCCCAGGCCGCGCCCTCGACGAGGTCGCGCAGCATGGTGGCCGCCATCTCGTCGAGCAGGTCGCGCTTGCCCGCGAAGTGCCAGTAGAGCGCGGGCGCCTTGACGTCGAGGTCCTGGGCGAGCCGGCGCAGCGTCAGCCCGTCGAGGCCGACCTCGTCGAGCAGCGCGAGCGCCGCCCGCACCACCCGTTGCCGGTCGAGCCGCTCGGCCACCGCTCCACCTCCTCGCGCGCCCGGCACCTCCGGACCACCACACCTTGACACCTTAACGATGCTCAGCAACTCTAACGCTGTTAGATTGAACGACGTTAAGGAGACTCTGATGCGCGTCCTGCTCGTGATCGACCACCCCTACGAGGGCAGCTACAGCCGGGCGCTCGCCGCAGCCGCGATCCGCGGCGCCACGACGGCCGGGCACGAGGTCGACGTGATCGACCTCGACCTCGACGACTTCGATCCCGTGGTCCGGCGCGCGGACCTGGGCGCATGGCGCGAGGGACGGACCGTGGACCCACGGGCCGCGGAGTACCAGGAGCGGCTGGCCGCGGCCGACCACCTCGTCCTCGTCCACCCGGTCTGGTGGGAGGTCATGCCCGCGCGCCTCAAGGGCTTCTTCGACAAGGTCCTCGTGCCCGGGTTCGCCTACACCGAGAACAGGGTCGGGGCTCTCCAGGGCCTGCTCGGGCTGTCGGGGGTCACGCTCGTGACGACCATGACGACCCCCGGCCCGCTCTACCGCACGTGGTTCGGCGCGCCGGTCCAGAGGGTCGTCGCCCGCGGGGTCTTCGGCCAGCTCGGCGTGCGGCGGGTCCGGTGGGTCAACCACGCGCGCGTCGCCCAGGTCTCGCCGGCGCGGCGCGAGCGCTGGCTCCGGCGCCTCGAGCGCCTCGCCGCGGAGCTCCCCGAGCCGTCGGGAGCCGTCCGCGACCGCGCAGTCCGGCGCCGCCGCGACCTGGACGCGCAGGAGGCCGCGCGGCACGCCCTGCCGAGCCCGACGCCCGTCGGGCCCGCGGCCTGAGCGCCTGACCCCGGGACGACGAAGGACCCCGGCCGGAGCCGGGGTCCTTCGTCGAGCTGCGTGCTGCGTGCGCCAGAGCGTCAGGCGTCCGCCTGACCGTTCGACCCGGCGGCCTGCGCCTGGGCGATCTGGGCGCGGACGTCGTCCATGTCGAGGCCCTTGACCGCCTCGACGACCTGCTCGAGAGCGGGTGCGGGGAGCGCGCCGGGCTGCGAGAAGACGAGCACGCCCTCGCGGAACGCCATGAGCGTCGGGATCGAGGTGATGTTCGCCGCGGCCGCGAGGCCCTGCTCGGCCTCGGTGTCGATCTTGCCGTGCACGACGTCCGGGTGGGTCTCCGAGGAGGCCTCGAACACCGGGGCGAACTGGCGGCACGGGCCGCACCACGACGCCCAGAAGTCCACCAGGACGATGTCGTTGTCCTTGATGGTCTGCTCGAACGTGGCGCCGGTGAGTTCCTGGGTTGCCATGAAGGTCCTTCCTGAGGGGTTCACCAGGTGCAGCAACCTGCCGCGGCCGGGTATTCCCGGCGCGGCGGGTGGGAATCCGCGCGTGCCGTCGGCTCGGTCGACCCCCGTCCGCCCGGCCTGCACGGCCGTGAGCGAGGTCACGTCTAGGCTGTGGCGCGTGGAACGCCTCAGGCCGCGCACGATCGCGGGATACGCCATCGGTTCGGTCGGCACGGGTGGGTTCGGCACGCTGCCCGGCCTCATGCTCCTGTACTACCTGACCGACGCGCTCGCCGTCCCGGCCGCGGTCGCGGGCCTGGTCGTCACGGGCGCCAAGGTCTGGGACGTCGTGATCGACCCGTTCATCGGGTACGGCAGCGACCGCGATCTGGTCCGCACCGGGTCCAGGCGGCGCTTCATGACGATCGGCGCGGTCGCGATCCCGGTGTTCTTCGCGCTGACGTTCGCCGTGCCTGCGGGGGCCTCGACCGTGGCCGCCTCGATCTGGGTGCTGGTCGCGTTCCTGCTCGCGGCCACCGCGTTCTCGATGTTCCAGGTCCCGTACATCGCGCTGCCCGCGGAGATCGCCCCGACGTACGACGAGCGCACGCGCCTCATCAGCTGGCGCGTGGCGACGCTCGCGTTCGCGATCCTGCTCTTCGGGGCCGGGGGCCCGGTGCTGCGCGGCGAGACGAGCTCGCTGTCCGGGTACCTGACGCTCGGCGTGGTCGCGGGCCTGGTCATCGGGGCAGGCATGTTCGTCGCGTCGCGCGTGGCCCCGCGCGGCGCACGCGCAGCAGGCCCGACGGCGCCGCTCCCCCCGGGCGTGCAGGCCGCGGCCCCGGCAGCGGCGGTCTCGGCGCTGGGAGCCTTCCGGATCGCGGTCGCCGAGGCGGTCTCGACCCTGCGCCGGAGCCAGCCGTTCCGCGTGCTGCTGACCGCGTTCTTCCTCCAGGCGCTCGCGACGGGCCTCATGCTCGCGGCCGCGAACTACGTCGCGACGTACGTCCTGGAGTCGGACCTCGCGGTGAGCCTGCTGTTCGCGGCGCTCATCGCCCCCGCGTTGCTCGTCATGCCGCTCTGGAACCGGCTCGCGCGCCGCGTCGGCAAGGAGCGCAGCTTCATCCTCGCGAGCGCGCTGTTCGCGCTCGCGACGCTGTGCATGGTGCCCCTCGCATGGGCCCCGGGGGCCTGGGTCTACCTGCCCACGGCCCTCGCGGGCGTCGGCTACGCGGGCATGCAGGCCCTGCCGCTCGCGATGCTCCCCGACGTGATCGCGCACGACGCGCGCAACACACCCGGTGTCGCCGACCGGGGCGGGGCGTTCAGCGGCGTGTGGACCGCGGGCGAGACGACGGGCATGGCGTTCGGCGCCGGCCTGCTGAGCCTCGTGCAGTGGGTCACGGGCTACCAGTCCTCGAGCGCGGGAGTCACGCCCGAGCAGTCCAGCGCCGCGATCGACGGCATCGCGCTCTCGTTCTCGCTGGTCCCGGCGGTTCTTGTCGCGCTGAGCCTCGTCGCCCTCGTACGCTATCGACTGCGCAGGGGCGACATCGACGTGCCCACCGAGGAGTCCGCCGCGCATGAGCGCCCTTGACGACACCCCCCTGCCCGCCCCGACCGTCCTGAGGACCGAGGGCATCCTCGACCGCCTCGCAGCACTGCGAGCGGCCGACGCCCCCACGCACGGGGGCCGCGTGCTCTCGTACGTCTACGACCCGGACCTGGCCGAGCTCGACGCTCTCGCCGGCGACGCGATCCGCGCGGTCCAGCCGCTCAACGCCCTGGACCCCACGACCTTCTCGTCGGTCGCGGTCATGGAGCGCGAGCTCGTGTCCTTCGCGCGCGACATGCTGCACGGGACGGGCGCGCAGGACGCGAGCGGCGTCGTCGGGACCGTGACGTCCGGCGGGACCGAGAGCTGCCTGCTGGCGGTCAAGACCGCGCGCGACGCGTTCCTCGCCGCCCAGCCGGCACAGGCCGACGGGTCGCCGCGCACCCTCGCGACGCTCGGCTTCGCGCTGCGCGTCGTCGCACCCACGACCGTGCACGCCGCGTTCCACAAGGCCGCGGCCTACCTGGGGCTCGAGCTCGTGCTGGTCCCCGTCGACCCCGCGTCGTGCCGCGCCGACCCGGCCGCCCTGGCCGAGGCCGTGGGCGACGGACGCGACGTCGCGCTCGTCGTGGTCTCGGCGCCCTCCTACCCGCACGGGGTCGTGGACCCTGTCGAGGAGGTCGCGGCGGCCGCGAGCGCCCTGGGCGTGCCGGTCCACGTGGACGCGTGCGTGGGCGGCTGGGTCCTGCCCTTCTGGCCCGACGCCGCAGCCCAGGTCCCGGTCTTCGACTTCCGCGTCCCGGGGGTCACGTCGGTCTCGGCCGACATCCACAAGTACGGGTACGCCCCCAAGGGCACCTCGGTCCTCCTGACACGCGACCGCGACCGCCAGCGCCACCAGCTGTTCGCGACGACGCGCTGGCCCGGCTACCCCGTGGTGAACTCGACCATCATGGGCTCCAAGTCGGCGGGGCCGCTCGCTGCGGCCTGGGCCGTGACGCAGGCGCTCGGCGTGCCCGGCTACCAGGCCGTGACGGCCCGCTGCGCGGAGGCCACGTCCGCCTTGCACGAGGTGCTCGGGTCGATCGAGGGCCTGCGGGTCGTCGGGCTCCCGGTGGGACCGCTCGTGGCGGTCGCGACCGACGAGTCCGTCCCTGCCGGCCGCCGGATCGACCCGCACGTGTGGTCGGACGCGGTGCGCGCGAGCGGGTTCGTGCTCCAGCCCCAGCCGGGCTTCACGCAGCCCGACGGCTCGCGGCTGCCGCACACGACGCACTTCACGGTGACACCGGTGACGGCGGGCGTCGTCGGCGAGCTGGGAGCCGCGCTCCTCGACGCCGCGGAAGCCGTGCGCGGTGTGCCGCGGCCCGACCCCCAGCAGGTCCTGGCCGGGCTGCTCGCGACCCTCGCCCCGGGCGTCGAGCCCACCGACGCGGTCGCCGCGCTCGGGTCGCTCGACTCGGCCACGGCCTGGGAGCTCGTGCAGCGCACGGTGCTGGGGGGCGCCGACACACGCGGAGGCGACACGCCCGAGCCTGGCACGGGGCCCATGGCCCCGCTCCTGGCGCTCGTCGAGGCGCTGCCGCCCGCGGTGAGCGAGCGCCTGCTCGTCGAGCTCATCGCCCGGCTTGCCGAGCCCGTTCCCGGGTCGGTCGAGGACTGAGGCCCCCGGGTGGAGGGCGTCGCGGTGCTCGCTCGACGAGACGCCGCGGCGCCCCTCCCGTCGGGGTCCCGTCGCCCGCGGTCCAGCGCACGGACGGGCGCGGGTGGTAGAACAGTCGGGTGACGGACACCGCGGACTTCCCGCCCGACGACTTCTCCCGTGAGCTCCCCCAGCCGGCCGGGTGGCTGAGCGCCGAGGACCTCGCGGCCGCACGGTCGCACCTTCCCCTCGTCTACGTCGACGCCATCCCGGTCCGGGTCGACGACTCGGGCGACGTCGTCGCGGTGGGCCTGCTCCTGCGCGTGACGCCCGAGGGCCAGATGACACGGGCCCTGGTGTCGGGGCGCGTGATGTACCACGAGCGGATCCGCGACGCGCTGCTGCGGCACATCGAGAAGGACCTGGGCCCGGTGGCCCTCCCCCACGTCCCGGCCTCCCCGCAGCCGTTCACGGTCGCCGAGTACCTCCCGACACCCGGCATCACGGGCTACCACGACCCTCGTCAGCACGCGGTCTCGCTCGCGTACGTCGTCCCGGTCTCGGGAGACTGCCAGCCCCAGCAGCAGGCGCTCGAGCTGGCGTGGCTCACGCCCGAGCAGGCGTGCAGCGACCAGGTGCAGCTCGAGATGCACGGCGGGCAGGGCACGCTCCTGCGCCAGGCGATGGCGTACGTCGGCCGGCTCACGTGAGCACGGCGCGCGTCGCCTCGCCGTCGAGCACCGGATGGCGAGGCCTGACGGCTGCCCGCTGGTGGCACGGCGTCGTCGCAGCCATGGCGCTCGTCGGCGTCGTCTGGGAGCTCTTCGGCACGCTCGGGCGCGGGCCGCTCCTGGGCGACACCACCGTGGACCTCGTCGTCCACTTCTTCAGCTACTTCACCATCCTGTCGAACATCCTCGTCGGGGTCACGTGCGCGCTGCTCCTCGTGGACCCGCTGCGCGACGGGCGGGTGTTCCGCGTCGCGCGGCTCGACGCGCTGCTGTGCATCGCCGTGACGGGGATCGTCTACAACACCGTGCTCGCGGGGCTCAACGAGCTGAGCGTCGCCGGCTTCTTCACGAACCTCCTCATGCACCAGGCGGGACCGTTGCTCGCGGTCGTGGGTTGGCTCGTCGTGGGCCCGCGCCCGCGCATCGACGCCGCGACCGTGTGGTGGTCCGTCGTGGCTCCGCTCGCGTGGATCGTCTACATCTTCGTCCAGGGAGCGTTCTCCCGCTGGTACCCCTACCCGTTCATGGACGTGACCCAGATCGGGTACCCGCAGGCGCTGGTCAACACGGGCATCGTGGCCGTGGTGTTCCTAGGGCTCGCGGCCCTCCTGGGCTGGATCGACCGGCGCATGGAGCCGGCCCCCGCGCGGGGCTGACGGCCGCGTCCCGTCGGGCTCGCGAGACGTCCTGATCTTCACCCGCTCGGCCCGGACCGCTCGTCTCGCGCGCCTGCCGGAGCGGCCCCCTGGCGGCGGTAGCGTGTCGCCATGTCGAAGACGTCGAAGAAGAAGTCGAAGAAGGACAAGGCCCCGTCCCTGTCCCGTGAGGTCTACGAGGCCGAGCTGTTCCGGCTCCAGGCAGAGCTCGTCAAGCTCCAGCAGTGGACGCAGGCCACGGGCGCTCGGGTCGTGGTGATCTTCGAGGGTCGTGACGCCGCGGGCAAGGGCGGCACGATCAAGCGCATCACGCAGTACCTCAGCCCCCGCGTCGCCCGCATCGCGGCACTGCCCACGCCCACCGAGCGCGAGCGCTCCGAGTGGTACTACCAGCGCTACATCGCCCACCTGCCGGCGGCGGGCGAGATCGTGCTGTTCGACCGCTCCTGGTACAACAGGGCAGGCGTCGAGAAGGTCATGGGCTTCTGCACCCCCCAGGAGTACCAGCGCTTCATGCGCCAGACCCCGGTCTTCGAGGAGATGCTCATCGACGACGGGATCCTGCTGCGCAAGTACTGGTTCTCGGTCTCGGACGCCGAGCAGCTCAAGCGTTTCCGCTCACGTCTGTCCGACCCGGTGCGTCAGTGGAAGCTGAGCCCCATGGACCTCGAGTCGATCCACCGCTGGGAGGACTACTCGCGCGCCAAGGACGAGATGATGGTGCACACCGACGTCCCCGAGAGCCCGTGGTTCGTCGTCGAGTCGGACTCCAAGAAGAACGCCCGGCTCAACATGATCGCCCACCTGCTCTCGACCATCCCGTACGTCGACGTGCCGCACGACAAGGTCGTGCTGCCCGACCGCCCCCAGGCGTCGAGCAGCTACGTGCGCCCGCCGCGCGAGCTGGCGAACTACGTCCCGGACCACGTGGCCCAGCTCCTGGGCGACCCCGAGAACGGGTTCTGAGCGGCGCGCTCTAGAGCTCGAGCGTGGGCCAGTCCGCGAAGTCCTCGCGCATCCTGCGGTCGTGCGTCGC
This sequence comes from Oerskovia sp. Root918, assembly GCF_001428945.1. Taxonomy (NCBI): domain Bacteria; kingdom Bacillati; phylum Actinomycetota; class Actinomycetes; order Micrococcales; family Cellulomonadaceae; genus Oerskovia; species Oerskovia sp. Root918. The sequence goes on along the minus strand of NZ_LMJG01000013.1, from coordinate 224,147 downwards.
GACGACCACGGCCGCAGGCGTGACGCGCAGCGCCTGGGTGAGCTCGTCGACCAGGTCGATCGAGAGGTGGTTGGTCGGCTCGTCGAGCAGCAGGACGTGCGGCACCGCGAGCAGCGCGCGGGCCAGGTCGAAGCGCCGACGCTGCCCCGCGGACAGCTCGCGCAGCGGGCGGTCCAGGTCTTCCTCGGTCAGCAGCCCGAGGAACGCGACGGGCACCAGGTGGTCCGGGTCGAGCGTCCCGGCCGAGAGCAGGTCGAGCGCCTCCTGCGCGTACTCCTCGAAGCCCGTGCGCTCCTCGGCGCCCGGCGGGAGCACGGGGCCCTCCTGCGCGACGATCCCGACCCGCACCCCCTCAGCGACGGACCGCGTGCCGCGGTCGAGCCGGACCGTTCCCGCGAGCGCCGCGAGCAGGGTCGACTTGCCCGACCCGTTCGGCCCGGTGATCAGCAGCCGTCCCGACGGCGGGATCGCGATGCGCGTCCCGGGCAGATCGAGCCGGGCACCGGCGGGTGCTGCAGCGGTAGCCGGGACGTCGTCGCCGTCGGGACGGCCGCCGGGCTCGCTCTGACGCTCGCGCGGCCCCGCGTCCACGCGCGGGCTGCGCACCTCGAGCAGCGACAGGTCGGGGGCCCACCCGGGCGACATGGCCAGCAGGTCGGGGAAGCGCAGCTCGAGCGGGGGCACGGGCACCTCGACGGCCTCGGCCTCGAGCTTCTGCACGAGCCGGTCCGCGGCCTTGACGTGGATGCGCGCGTGCGTCGCACGACGGTGCTTCTGGCTCCCCTTGGCGGGTCGCCACTCGTCGGAGAGCCCCTCGTACGACGCGTCGAGGCGCTCGGCGAGCTTCTCGGCACGCTTGCGCTCGGCCCGGTAGCGCTGACGCCACCGGTGCAGGGCCTGGTTCTTGGCGAAGCGGTAGGCGAGGTAGCCCGGCTGCCCGTACAGGACGGGCTTGCCGTCCATCGCGGGATCGAGGTCGAGGATCTCGGTCGCGACGTCGTCGAGCAGCTGGCGGTCGTGCGTGACCATGACGATCCCGCCGCCCCACGCCACGATCTCGCCCGTGAGGAAGTCGATGCCGCTCGTGTCGAGGTGGTTGGTCGGCTCGTCGAGCAGGAGCAGGTCGCTGCGCTCGGCCAGGCGGCACGCGAGGCGCACGCGGTAGCGCTCGCCGACCGAGAGCGTCAGGAGCTCGCGGTGCGGGTCGCGGCACGCGCCCAGCCGGGACAGCGCGACCTCGACGCGACGGTCGGCGTCCCACACGGCCAGGTGCTCGGCGCGGGCCAGGACGTCCGAGAGCTCGGCGAGGCTGCCGTGCTCGTGGTCGAAGTCGCGCGTCACGGCGTCGAGCTCCGCTCCCACGGCGCGCACGGTCGCGAGGCTGTCGCGGACCAGGTCGCCCACGGTCTGACCGGGCAGCGGGACGAGCTCCTGCTCGACGACGGCGAGCGAGCCCTGGCGGCGCACGTCACCTCCGCCGGGCGGCAGCGTCCCGGCCAGGACGCCCAGGAGCGTCGACTTCCCGCTGCCGTTCTCACCGACCACGCCGAGGCGCGTGCCGGGGGCGACGCGCAGGGAGACGCCCGAGAGGACGGGGCGTCCGGGGTAGGAGAAGGAGAGGTCGTCGACAGCCAGGTGCACGGGTCAACCCTAGAGGGAGCCGACGGGCGAGCGCGCACTTGCCTCCAGCCTGGCCTTCGTCCCGGCCGTGGACGTGGCCCGCGCAACAGCGGGCAGGGCGCCGCGGGGAGCCAGGAGAGGGTGGTGCTCCGGTAGCGTCGTGGCCATGACCTCGACGCCTGCCACCGCCCCGAACCCGACCCGCCCGACCGTCCGGACGGGCGTCGTCGCCCTGGCCGTCGTGCTCGACGTCGTCGCGGTCCTCGCGTTCGCGGCGGGAGGCCGGGCGACGCACTCCGCGGACAGCCCGCTGACCGCGGTCCTGTCGATCGCCTGGCCGTTCCTCGTGGGCCTCGCCGCGGGCTGGGTCCTGCTGCGCGCGTGGCGCCGGCCGATCGCGGCCTGGCCGACGGGCCTCGTGCTGTGGGTCACGACGTGGGTCGTAGGGATGGCGCTGCGCTGGGCCACGGGCGAAGGGCTGGCGACCGCGTTCCTCGTGGTGTCGGCAGCGTTCCTGCTCGCGACGCTCGTGGGCTGGCGGCTCGTCGCGCTCCTGGTGGTCACGCTGCGCGGGCGCCGGTAGGGCGGTACGTCTCGCGACTTGGGGCCCCCTGCGCGGGCGAAGGTAGCCCGTCTCGTGACCGAGCACCGCTCGATGCCCTGCACCCCCTGGTGCCGAGAACGAGGTGGAGATCGTTCTGCCCGGTCTGGCGGCCGCAACATCGTGGTCGAGCGCACGGAACGTCGTTCTCGACGTGCGGCTCGACGTCCGAGCGAGCGCGACCCGGAGGTCGCGCTCGCTCGGACGCTCGTCGCCGATCCGACCGGTGGCCCGGCGACCGGGCACCCCGGCGACCGGAGCACCCCGGCGACCGGGGCACCCCGGCGACCAGGCAGGCCGTCGCCACGCGCAGCTCAGGCGAGCGGCTGGACCTGGACCTCGTCGACGGCCGTCCCCGTGAGCACCGCGACGACCTGCGGCGCGAGAGCGCGGAACGCCTTGCCGCGGTGGCTGATCGCGTTCTTCTCCGCGGCCGACAGCTCGGCGGCCGAGCGGGTCTCGCCGTCGGGGAGCAGGATCGGGTCGTAGCCGAACCCGCCCTCGCCACGCGGGGCGGTCAGGAGCGTGCCACGCATCTCACCGGTGCGCACCCACTCTCCCCCACCCGGCGTCACGAGCGCGGCAGCACACACGAAGCCCGCAGCCCGGTGCCCGGCGGGAACGTCACCGAGCTGTGCGAGCAGCAGGTCGAGGTTCGCCTGGTCGTCGCCGTGACGACCGGACCAGCGTGCCGAGAAGATCCCCGGCGCCCCGCCCAGGACGTCGACCGCGAGCCCCGAGTCGTCCGCCACGGCGGGCAGGCCGGTCGCCGCAGCCAGCGCTCGAGCCTTGATGAGCGCGTTCTCCGCGAACGTCACGCCGTCCTCGACGGGTTCCGGCGCTCCGACCTCGCGCGCCGAGACCACGGCCTCGGGCGGCAGGTCCAGGCCCGGCTGGGCCGCGAGGATGGCCCGCAGCTCGGCGAGCTTGCCCACGTTGTGGGTCGCGAGCACGAGCCGTGCGCCGGCCGGGACGCTCACGCCGGACGCAGCGCTCACCGCGACGCCTCGTCGAGCGCGAGCTGCTGGATGATCGCGAGCTCGGACGTGCCGTGGAGGGCGAGGTCCAGCAGGACGTCGAGCTCGGTGCGGTTGAACGGCGCGTGCTCGGCCGTGCCCTGCACCTCGACGAAGTCGCCCGAGCCCGTGACCACCACGTTCATGTCGGTGTCCGCGCGCACGTCCTCGACGTAGGGCAGGTCCAGCATGGGCGTGCCGTCGATGATGCCGACGCTCACGGCCGACACCGAGTCCGTGAGGACCTTCTTGCCGCCCTTGATCGCGCCGTGCTTCTTGCCCCAGGTCACGGCGTCCGCGAGCGCGACGTACGCGCCCGTGATGGCCGCGGTGCGCGTGCCGCCGTCGGCCTGCAGGACGTCGCAGTCGAGCACGATCGTGTTCTCGCCGAGCGCCGAGACGTCGATCACGGCACGCAGCGAACGGCCGATGAGGCGCGAGATCTCGTGCGTGCGCCCGCCGATGCGGCCCTTGACGGACTCGCGGTCGCTGCGGGTGCTGGTCGCGCGCGGCAGCATCGAGTACTCGGCCGTGACCCAGCCCTGACCCGAGCCCTTGCGCCAGCGCGGCACGCCCTCGGTGAACGAGGCCGCGCACAGCACGCGCGTGCGGCCGAACTCGACGAGCACGCTGCCCTCGGCGGCGTCGAGCCAGTTCCGGGTGATCGTGACGGGACGGAGCTCGTCGGGCGCGCGGCCGTCCGCGCGGACGGTCTGGGAGGTGGAGGCTGAAGTCATGGAGCCAGCCTATCCGGGCTCAGAGCGTGAAGACCCGGCCCGTCGCGGCGAGGTCGACCGGACCCGCGTAGACCGCGGTGGCCTCGTCGCGCGCGGCCCGCTTGTCGTTCCACGCGGGCAGGTGGGTGAGGACCAGGCGCTTGACGCCCGCCGCGGTGGCGACCTCGCCCGCCCGCCGTCCCGTGAGGTGGATGCCGCGGTCGACCGCGTCGTCGCGCCCCTCGTGGAACGCGGCCTCTGCCAGGAGCAGGTCGGCGCCACGGGCCAGCTCGACCACGCCGTCGCAGACGTCGGTGTCGCCCGTGTACGCGAGCGTGACCCGCTCCCCCGGGGCCAGGCTCGAGGGCCCGGTCACGCGCACGCCGTAGGCCTCGACCGGGTGGAACACGCGGAACGGCTCGATCTCGAGCGGGCCGACACTGACGACCTGCCCCGGGACCCACGCCCGGAAGTCGAACTGGGACTCGAGGGACTCCCCCGCCTCCAGGCCGTAGGTCGCCCCGATCCGCTCGGCCGTGTTCGAGGGGCCCCACACGGGCAGCGTGCCCGCCGTGGCCTGGTCGGCGGACCCACCAGGGGCGACGGGGGCCACGTCCGCTCCCGTGCCCGAGGCGGCCGCCGCCGTGAGCCGGTCCGGGTGGTACTTGAGGTACACGTACAGCCCGCAGACGTCCACGAAGTGGTCGGGGTGCAGGTGGGACAGGCCGATCGCGTCGAGCCGGCGCGGGTCGAGGATCCCCTGGAGCGCACCGAGCGCGCCGTTGCCCATGTCCAGCAGGAGGTTCCACTCCCGCCCGTCCGGCGAGTCCGCGGCGGGCACCTGGACCAGGTAGGAGGACGCAGGAGAGTCGGGGCCGGCGAACGAGCCGGAGCAGCCGACGACGACCAGCCGCATCAGACGGCCTCCACGAGCGAGACCTCGGGCCCGAGGAACCGACGCGCGAGCTGGTCGAAGGGCTCGGCGCTCCCGGTCGCGCGGAAGCGGTGCCGCGGCGCACCTGCCTCGCGCGAGCGCTCGAGGCCGTGCGCCACGAGCGTGCGGTAGACGTCCTTCGCGGTCTCCTCGGCGCTCGAGACGAGCGTGACCTCGTCGCCCATGACGTACGAGATGGCGCCCGCGAGCAGCGGGTAGTGCGTGCAGCCGAGCACCAGGGTGTCGACCCCGGCGGCGCGCACCGGTGCGAGGTACTCGTGCGCGATCTCCAGGACCTCGGGGCCCGAGGTCACCCCGGCCTCGACGAGGCGGACGAACTCCGGGCAGGCCTGCGACGTGAGCCGCAGCCCCGGGGCCACGGCGAACGCGTCGTCGTAGGCGCGCGACTCGATGGTCCCCCGCGTCCCGATCACGCCGATGTTCCCCGTGCGGGTCGCCGCCACCGCGCGGCGCGCCGCGGGCAGGATGACCTCGATCACGGGCATCCCGTAGCGCGCCGTGTACCGCTCGCGCGCGTCGCGCAGCACCGCGGACGACGCCGTGTTGCACGCGATGACGAGCATCTTGACGCCCTCGTCGACCAGCTGGTCCATGATCGAGAGCGCCATGGCTCGCACCGCGGCGAGCGGCTTGGGCCCGTACGGGCTGTTCGCCGTGTCCCCGATGTACAGCAGCGACTCGTTCGGCAGCTGGTCGAGGATCGAGCGGGCGACGGTGAGTCCCCCGACTCCCGAGTCGAAGATGCCGATGGGTGCGTCGTTCACGGGGTCGAGCCTAGTGCCGCCCACCCCGGTTGGACGTCTCCGGCGCCCCGGCACCCCTGTGTCGACCGACACAAGGGGCGCCGGGCACGACGAAGGGCGCCGCACGTACGTGCGGCGCCCTCCGGCCCTGGCCCCGGGTCTGCCTGTCAGGACGGCGACCCGGGCTGCCTAGACCTTCGCCTTGCCCCGTCCGATCAGCCCCACGACGAGGCTGACGACGAGCACGATGATGCCGAGCCAGATCAGGAACTTCGCTGCTTCGACGGCCACACCGAACACGAGCAGCACGACTCCGACGAGCAGGATGATGAGCCACGTAGGCATGTTGTCCCTCTTTCTCTCGGCCGGGACGCGGACGTCCCGGTTCAACAAGGACAATCCTGACACCACTTCACCCTCTGCGCATCTTGACAGAAATGTGGCGAGTGACCTACAAGCATGCTAGGTCGTTTGCGCGACTCAGCGGGGCGAGCGGCGGACCTCGGCGAGCATCAGGTCCACGAGCGACTCCTGGAGCCAGCCCGACATGAGGAACACGCTCGCGAGGAACCGCCTGGCGGCGTCGGGAGCGCCCTCGTCCTCCTCGACGTCAGCGGCCTCGCGTGCGAGCACCTCGTCGTGCAGGTCCTCCACCTGGTCGTCGGTGCGCAGCTCGAGGCGCTCCGCCAGGACGACCCGGACGTCGGTGAGGGCCCCCGCGACGCGACGTGCGTCGTCGGGCCGGACGACGAGCGGCGTGAGCGCCTCCGCGTCCTGCGGGTCCCCCGCGAGCAGGAGGTCCGCGAGCAGCAGCAGCCGCTGCGACTTCTCGGCCGCCAGGTCGCCCTGGGTGAACCGGCGGAACTCGGCCGAGACCCCCGCGTCCTCGGGAGCGGCGTCAGGGAGCAGACGGCGGACCGCAGGGTCCGTGGGCGCGCGCACCTCCTCGGGAGGCGCGGAGAGCGGAGCGACGCCCTCGATGGTCGCGGCCTCCAAGGGCGGCGCGACCTCCTCGCTCCCGGGGCCCACCTGCTCCTGCAACAGCTCGACGACGTCACCCACGACGTGCGCGAGGACGAGCCGCTCGGCGGCGCTCAGCTCCGCGACGTAGCCGCGGCGCGCCCGACGGAACGGGCGCACTACTCCCCGCTCCGCTGCATCGTGGCCCACAGCCCGAACTCGTGCATCGCCTGCACGTCCACCTCGACCTTCTCCCGCCCACCGGACGAGACCACCGCCCGGCCCTCGTGGTGCACCTGGAGCATGAGCGTCTTGGCCTTCTGCTGGCTGTACCCGAAGTAGCTCTCGAAGACGTAGCTGACGTAGCTCATGAGATTCACCGGGTCGTTCCACACGAGGGTCACCCAGGTGTCGGCGAGGGAGAGCCCCTCCCGCGTGTCGATCTCCTCGTCGAGGCGAGGCCCCGCTGTCGCCGTTCCAGTCACGACCCCACTCTATGCGGTGCCCCACCACCCGCCGCGCGCCGTCCATGCGCAGGTGGGAGCCCTGAACGCGGGTGCAGGGCGCCCCGGCCGGCTCGTGCGTGCGCCCGCTCGTGCGGGCACGCACGCCCCCCGAGCCGCTTCTGCCCTAGGTTGGGCACATGAGTCCCGCAGACCGCCCGGGCACCGGCGCCCCGGCCGCTCACCGTGCCCCGTTCGCCCCCTCCGCCCAGACCTCGCTGCTGACGGACCGCTACGAGCTCACGATGCTCCAGGCCGCGCTCGCCGACGGCACCGCCGAGAGGCACTGCCTCTTCGAGGTCTTCACGCGACGCCTGCCCGCTGGACGCCGCTACGGCGTGCTCGCCGGGACCGGTCGCGTCCTCGAGTCGCTCGCGACGTTCCGGTTCACCGACCTCGAGCTCGACTGGCTCCGAGAGGCGGGCGTGGTCGACGACCGCACGCTCGACTACCTCGCGGGCTACCGGTTCACGGGCTCGATCACCGGGTACGCCGAGGGCGACGTGTTCTTCCCCCAGTCCCCCGTCATGGTCGTCGAGGGCACGTTCGCCGAGGCCGTCCTGCTCGAGACGCTCGTGCTCTCGATCCTCAACTACGACTCCGCGGTCGCCTCGGCCGCCTCGCGCATGACGAGCGCCGCCGTCGAGCGCCCCTGCCTCGAGATGGGCTCGCGGCGGGCGAACGAGCACGCAGCCGTCGCGGCGGCGCGCGCCGCGGCCGTCGCCGGCTTCGCGGGGACGTCCAACCTCGAGGCCGGGCGCCGGTACGGGATCGAGACGATCGGCACCGCCGCGCACGCGTTCACGCTCCTGCACGACGACGAGCCCTCGGCCTTCGCGGCCCAGGTCGCCTCCCTGGGGGCGGGGACCACGCTCCTCGTCGACACCTACGACGTGCGCCAAGGCGTCAAGAACGCGATCGCCGCGGCAGGGACCGGGCTCGGGGCCGTCCGCCTCGACTCCGGGGACCTCGGCATCCAGGCCGTCGAGGTCCGCAAGCAGCTCGACGGGCTGGGCGCCCAGAACACCCGGATCACCGTGACCTCCGACCTCGACGAGTACGCGATCGCCGCGCTCGCGGCGGCGCCCGTCGACGCCTACGGCGTGGGCACCTCGCTCGTGACGGGCTCGGGCGCCCCGACGTGCGGCATGGTCTACAAGCTCGTGTCCCGCGCCGACGCCGACGGGATCCTGCAGCCCGTCGCGAAGGCATCGACCGCCAAGACAAGCACGGGTGGTCGCAAGTCCGCGGCCCGCCAGTTCGGCGACGACGGGCGGGCCGTCGCCGAGGTCCTCGTCACCGGGCCCGACGACGTCGTCGCGGCCTGGGAGGCCGACGCCGACGAGGACCTGCGTCCCCTGCACGTCCCGCTCGTCGTCGACGGCGCGGTCGACTCCCGCTGGATCGGCGCGTACGGCGTGCACAACGCGGCGAGGCGCCACGCCGAGGCACGCGCGGAGCTTCCTCGCGGCGCCCGGCGCCTGTCCGCGGGCGACCCTGCGCTGCCGACCGTGGTGCGCCGCCTCGACTGACGCGAGAGGGCCCGCACGCTCACCGAGCGTGCGGGCCCTCTGCGGTCGCGGAGCGCGCCGCGACGACGACCGCTACTTCTTGCCCACGAACCAGCCGCGGAGCACGGCCACGCGCGCGTCGAGCTGAGCGACCGTCGCGAGCGGGACCTCCGGCCCACCGCACCGGCGGCGCAGCTCGGTGTGGACCGTGCCGTGCGGCTGCCCGCTCCGGCGCGCCCACGCGCCGACGAGCTGGGACAGCTCCTTGCGCAGCTCGGCGGCCCGCCGGTGCTCGAGCTCGCTGCGCTCGGCCTCCGAGCTCTTGGCCTTCTTGGTCCGGGCGGTCATCTGGTCGGCCTGGCGCTGACGCAGCAGGCTCGTCACCTGGTCCGCGTCCAGCAGACCGGGCAGCCCCAGGAAGTCCTGCTCCTCGTCCGACCCGACGTCGGCCTCGGTCCCGAACTCTCCCCCGTCGAACAGCACGCGGTCGAACGAGGCCTGCGCCTCGAGCGCCTGGAACGAGCCCTGCATGCCGTCCGCGAGGTCGTCGGACGCCTTGTCCTCCCGGTTCGCGGCTGCCATGAGCGCGTCCTCGGGGTTGTACATGTCCCCCTGCTCCTCGGCCGTGAGCGGGCGGTCGAGCGCATGGTCGCGCTCGAGCTCGAGGCCGTTCGCGAGCGCCAGCAGGTGCGGCACGCTCGGAAGGAAGACCGACGCGGTCTCACCGCGGCGTCGGGCACGCACGAACCGCCCCACCGCCTGGGCGAAGAACAACGGCGTCGCGGTCGACGTCGCGTACACGCCCACGGCGAGGCGGGGGACATCGACTCCCTCGGAGACCATGCGGACCGCCACCATCCACCGGGCGTCGCCGTCGGAGAACTCGTCGATCCGCCCGCTCGCGCCCTCGTCGTCGGACAGCACGACCGTGGGCGACTTCCCCGTGATCCGAGCCAGGTGCCCTGCGTAGGCACGCGCGTCGGTCTGGTCGGTCGCGATGACCAGGCCGCCCGCGTCGGGGATCGCCCGACGGACCTCGGTCAGACGCTTGTCCGCGGCGGCCAGGACCGACGGGATCCACTCACCCTCCGGGTCCAGCGCGGTCCGCCACGCCTGGCCCGTCATGTCCTTGGTCAGCGCCTCGCCCAGGCGCGCGCTGACCTCGTCACCGGACTTGGTCCGCCACCGCATCTGCCCCGAGTAGGACAGGAAGATCACCGGGCGCACGACGTGGTCGCGCAGCGCGTCGCCGTAGCCGTAGGTGTAGTCCGCCGAGGAGCGCCGGATCCCGTCGGCCCCTCGTTCGTACGTCACGAACGGGATGGCCGCGGTGTCCGAGCGGAACGGCGTACCGGTCAGCGCCAGGCGCCTGGTCGCGGGTTCGAAAGCGTCCCGGACCGCCTCTCCCCAGGACAGCGCGTCGCCGCCGTGGTGGACCTCGTCCAGGATGACCAGGGTCCGCTCGGCCTCGGTGCGCGCCGTGTGGAGCGCCGGCTTGGCCGCCACCTGGGCGTACGTCAGAGCGACCCCGTCGTAGCCCGCGCCATGGCGGCCCTGGCTGTTGCGGAAGTTCGGGTCGATCCGGATCCCGACGCGCGCGGCCGCGTCGGCCCACTGGTGCTTGAGGTGCTCGGTGGGCGCGACGACCGTCACGCGCCGGACGACACCCTGCTCGAGGAGCTCGGTCGCGACGCGCAGCGCGAACGTCGTCTTGCCGGCGCCAGGGGTAGCGACCGCGAGGAAGTCACGCGGGGCGCGTGCACGATAGGTCTCGAGCGCCTCTGCCTGCCATGCGCGCAGCTTGGAGGCGGTGCCCCACGGGGCACGGCGGGGGAACGCGGGCGACAGGTGCGAGGCAGCAGCCGACGAGGCCCCCAGCGGGGCCGAGGGGGGAAGGTTCGAGGACGGGCGAGCGGACGAGTTCGAGAGAGGCTGTCCACTCACTTGCCGGAATCACCCTCGCCGTCCTGCGGGGCGCGAAGGCCGTCGTAGATCTCCTTGCACGTGGGGCAGACCGGGAACTTCTTGGGGTCGCGGCCCGGGACCCAGACCTTGCCGCACAGGGCGATCACGGGCTTGCCGGACAGCGCCGACTGCATGATCTTCTCCTTGCGCACGTAGTGCGCAAAACGCTCGTGATCCCCCGGCTCGACCTCGGCCGTGGTCTCCGTGCGCTCGAGGACGCTCGTCGACGTCCCGCCGTTCGGGTCGCTGTCCGGAACGAGCGGCTCCGGTCCGGCCGGGCTGCCTGCGGCGGGTCCGCTGGTGGGGGTGGTCAGGGGTTCGATCATGGTCTCGAGTCTACGTCGGGGAAGAAGAGACCCGCCGACCCGGGTCAGGGGCGTGACCAGGGTCGGCGGGTTGTCCTGCGGCCTCCCCGGAGGGGTGGCCTGGGAGAGCTGGGGTCAGAGGCCCTGCCACTCCGGCTTCGAGAGGAACGTCTGGCGGTAGTAGTCGCCGAGCTGCAGGCGCGAGGCCGCGGCGTCGTCCACGAGGACGGTCGCGTGCGGGTGCATCTGCATGATCGTCGCGGGCCACATCGCGGACACCGGGCCCTCGACGAGCTGGTGGACCGCCTCAGCCTTGCCCTTGCCCGAGGCGAGGAGCACGAGGTGCTTGGCCGACATGATGGTCGCCAACCCCTGCGTGAGGCAGTGCTGCGGCACCTGTGCGAGGTCGTCGCCGAAGAAGCGCGCGTTGTCCTCACGCGTCTGGGCCGTCAGCGTCTTGATACGCGTGCGCGAGGCGAGCGACGAGCCCGGCTCGTTGAACGCGATGTGCCCGTCGGTGCCGATCCCGAGGATCTGCAGGTCCACGCCCCCTGCGTCGACGATCTTGCGCTCGTAGTCGGCGCACGCGGCGACCAGGTCCTCGGCGTTGCCGTCAGGCCCCTGCACCGCACCGGGAGCGAAGTCGACGCGCGAGGCGATCTCCTTCTCGATCACGTTGCGGTAGCGCTCCGGGTGGTCCTCCGCGATCCCGACGTACTCGTCGAGCATGAAGGCCTTGGCCTGCGCGAACGAGAGCCCTTCCTCGGTGTGGCGCCGGACCAGCTCGTCGTACACCTTCAACGGGCTCGAGCCGGTCGCCAGGCCCACGACTGCGGTCGGGGTCGCGCGGACCAGCTTGTCGATCGCGTCTGCGGCGAGCACCGCGAGCTGATCGGCGGGGGCAATGACAACTTCCATCAGGACACCTTCCTACGGCCGGCGATGGCTGCTCCCACCGCGGCAACGGGCACATCACTCGGAGCCAGAGAGACACGCTTCTCGAGCTCCAGGGAGGACAAGAACGGCGACGTGCTCGACTGCGCGACGAGCGCGCTGCGCACCACGTCGAGGAGAGGCTGGCCGAGACCGGTGACCCCTCCCCCGAGGACGACGTGCTGCACGTCGACCGTCAGCTCGAGGATGCGGACCGCACTCGCCACCGCGGCGGCGAACTCGTCCCTGATCCTCAGCGCTTCCGAGTCTCCGGCCGCTGCCGCCTCGAAGAGCTCCGCGGGGGCCGGGCGACCGAACCTCGAGGGCCACCGCGCGCTGAGCGCGGTCCCCGAAGCATAGGTCTCGACACAGCCTCGTTGGCCGCACGCGCACAGCGGACCCTCGGGATTGATGGGGATGTGTCCGATCTCACCAGCAGCCCCGCTCACGCCTCGTCGGAGCTCGCCACCCAGGACGATGCCTGCCGCGAGCCCCGTCCCGAGCGCGAGGAACGCCAGGTCCTGACCGTCCGGGCCCATGGCGTGCGAGGCGCCGAGCGCCGCCACGTTCAGGTCGTTGTCCACGTCCACCGGGATCCCGCCGAAGAGGGCCGAGAGCTCGTGGGCGAGCCCGAACGGCTCTCCCTCGATCCCGAGGTTCACCGCGTGCATCACCGATCCGCTCTCCGGGTCGACCAGCCCGGGCACGCCCAGGCCGAGGCCCGCGAGCGCGGCGGGCGCGAGGCCCGCCGCGTCCGTCAGGGACCTGACGGCCTGGGCTGCGCTCGAGACCACGCCCTGCGGGCCGCGGACGGTCGGCAGCTTGACCGACCCCTCGATCGCTCCGTCCGGTCCGAGCAGGACGCCGAGGACCTTGGTCCCACCGACGTCCAGCCCGACCGAATGGCCGCCCGGTAGTGCGGCTGCCTCGCCGAGCGACGAGGTAGCCGTGCTCACCTCACTCACGTCAGCCCTTCACCGCACCTGAGACGAGACCGCCGGTCATCCGCCCCTGGACGATGAGGAAGAAGATGACGACCGGGATAGCGATCAGCACCGAGCCGGCCATCAGGCCACCCCAGTTGGTGGCCTGCGTGGCCTGCTGGAACGTGCGCAGCCACAGCGGCAGGGTCATGGACTCCGGTCGCGTCATGATGATCAACGCCATCACGAACTCGTTCCAGGCCTGGATGAACGCGAAGACTCCCGTCGCCACGAGGCCCGGCGCCAGCAAGGGGAACGTGATCCGCCAGAAGGCCTTGGCGCGCGAGCAGCCGTCGATCATGGCCGCCTCCTCGAGCTCGGCCGGCACCCCGGCGACGAACCCGCGCAGCGTCCAGATGGTGAAGGGAAGAACACCCGACAGGTAGACGATGCCCAGGCCGATGATCGAGTTGAGCAGCTGCCACCCGTCGATGATCCGGAAGATCGAGATCATCATGGCCTCGCCCGGGATCATCTGGACCGCGAGGATCGCGATGATGAAGGCCTTGCGGCCCTTGAAGTTGAACCGGGTCACGGCGAGCGAGGCCAGGAAGGCCAGGACCATGGACACGATCAGGACGAAGAACGTGACCATGACCGAGTTGCCCAGGGCGGGCAGGAACGGTGCGCGCTCCTGGTCGAAGATCGCGTTCTTGTAGTTGTCGATCGTGAACGAGGACCCGGGGAAGAACGTCAGGTCCGTGCTGCGGATCATGTTCGTCGGCAGGAAGGACGAGTTGATCATCCAGTAGACCGGGAAGGCCGAGGCCGCGAAGACGATCACGGCGATCACGCTGTAGACGACGTTCGAGACCTTCTTGCGCTGTCCCTCACGGGTCTTGCGCGGGCCGCTCCCCGAGGATCGAGGTGCCGTCGTGGCGGTCCCTGCGACGGTCGGGTTGAGGGTGCTCACAGCTCTTCCTCCTTGACGGTCTGACGCACGTAGTAGTACGAGATCCCCATCATGATGAACACCAGGATCACCGCGATCGCGCTTGCGGTTCCGTAGTGCCCCTGGGCCATGCCCATCTGGTAGATGTACACGCCGATGGTGTTGGTCTTCTCGGCGATACCGCCGATGCCCTGGAGAACGAAGATCTGGGTGAAGACGCGCAGGTCCCAGATGATCGACAGGATGATGAGGACGACGATGATGCTCCGCACGTAGGGCACCATGATCAGGCGGAAGCGCTGGGCCGGGGTCGCCCCGTCGAGCGAGGCGGCCTCGAGGACCTCACCGGGAACCTGGGTCAGACCGGCGTACATGGTGAACGCCACGAAGGGCACGCTCTGCCAGACGATGATCAGGGCAGCCACGATGTAGAACATCAAGGGGTTGATGAGCCACGAGTGGCCCATCCAGTTGTCTCCGGTGATCTTCGTCAGCACGTTGTTGACCACCCCGTACTGGGTGTCGAAGATCCAGCCCCACACGATCACGGCCGCGAGGGCGGGCATGGCCCAAGCCAGCAGCAGGCCGATCGAGACGAGCAGACGGAAGAACTTGTTGAGGCGCATCATCAGCAGCGCGAGCAGGATGCCGATGGCCATCGTCAGGAACACGCAGACCACCATGAAGGCGAAGCTGCGGGCGAGGACGGTCCAGAAGACCGGATCGGTGAGCGTGTCGGTGTAGTTCTGGAAGCCCACCCATTCGGCAGGGACTCCCATGAGCTGGGCTCGCTCGTACTTCTGGAACGACATGATGAAGAGGTTGACCAACGGGTAACCGACCATGATGGCCAGGACCAGGAGGCTAGGGGCCAGCAAGAGCCAGGGCAGCTTGGATGACCGCTTCTTCGGGGGCTTGAGAGTGTCCTTCAGCTCGACCGCTGGGGACGACTCGAGGGTGGATGAGCTCATTTTCTCACTCCGTCGAGGGCTTGCACGGTTCGAGCAGGACCGTGCGGAGGCAGGTGGTGCGAGGGGGTCCAGTCATGCCGAGGGGTGGGAGCTCCGCGGAACTCCCACCCCTGCGGCATCTGGTCGATGGCCCTCCCGCACGGGAGGGCCATCCGGGATCAGCTGTTGAGCGTCGACTCGATCTGCTCGTCGAGCTTCGTGGCGATCGCCTGGACGTCGCCACCCTGAGCGAGCTGCACGAATGCGTCCTGGAGGTAGCGCTTGGCCTCGACGTCGGCCCACTTCGGGGAAGCCGGGGTCAGCTTGGCAGCAGCTGCGGCAGCGGCGCCCGCCTGCGTGATCTCGTCGTCCGGCAGGAACTTGGCCTGCGAGACCTTGGCCGGGATCAGACCGTTGGTGGCCATGATCTCCTGGTAGCCGTCGCTCAGCATGATCTCGAGCGCGCTCAGCGCGAGCTCCTGGTTCTGGGACTTGGTCGCGATGGCGATGTTCGAGCCACCGGCCATGACCTGAGCGGCCGTGCCGGCCTCCTTGCCCGGCAGGGCGAAGGCGTGCAGGTCGGAGCCATAGGTCGTGGCGCAACCCGGCGCCTCGGCCGTCTCCTCAGCCTTGATGGACCACTGGACCCACGTGGGCGCGGAGAGGAAGCCGATGTTGCCCTCGCAGAAGGGGATCTGCTGGTCGGTCTCCTGACCGTCCTTCGGAGCCTTCGAGGCCGTCAGCATGACGTCCTGGATCTGCTCGAGGCCCTTGATGCCACCCTCGGAGGAGAAGCCGGCCTCCCACTTGTCGCCCTTCTTCTCGGCGATGAAGCCACCGTTCTCCCAGATGTACGGGAGACCGTTGTACCAGTCCTGGCCAGGCCAGTAGATGCCCGAGCGCGTGTCGGTCGTGAGGGCCTTGCCCTGCGCCACGTAGTCGTCGAGCGTCTCGGGGGCGACGAAGCCGTCGCCGACGATCTGCTGCGAGTAGAAGACTGCACGTGCACCGGAGTAGTACGGGGCTGCGTAGAACTTCTCGTCGTACGTGCCGGCCTCGACGAAGCCGGGGAGCAGGTCGTCGCCGCCGAGCGCCTCGTACTTGTCCGTCAGGTCGGTGAAGAAGCCGGCCGAGGTGAAGGCGGCGGCCTGGGTGTTGCCGACCTCGACGACGTCGGGGCTGTCGGAGCTGGCGAGCGAGGTCGTGAGCTTGTCGACCAGACCCGTCCAGGACTGCTCCTCGATGGTGAGGGTAGAACCGGGGTTCTCCTTCTCGAAGGTCGTCTTGAGGTACTCGCGAGCGTCCGCGGGCGTGTCGGTGCCGACGAGCCAGACGCGGATGTCGCCCGTCTTCGCGGCGTCGCCCGAAGCGCCGTCGCCGGAGCCGGAGTCGCCGGAGCCACAAGCGGTCAGCGCGAGCGCCAGGGTGATCGTCGAAGCCACCGTGGTGGCAACGAGGCGGTTCCTCTTCACTGGGGTACTTCCTCTCGGTAATTCGAAGTGGCGGCGTCGATGACACCACCTGAGGTGATACGGGAGGTACTGCGGTACTGCTACTGGGATTACTGCAGGACCGGGTCAGCCCGACGGCTGTGAGACGAGCTCACGAGACGCCCAGCTGGCCGGACAGGATGAGGACGGCTGCCCCGGCGAGGACGACGTCCTCGTCGAGCGAAGCCATCCGGAGCTCGAGACCGGCGTTGATCGCCGGCATGGTCCGAGCGTTGATGGTGTCGATCGCCGCATCACGGAGAGGACCGTCGAGCAGGTCCGCGGGACCGCTGATGAGGATCTCGCCGAGGTTGAGCGCTGAGACAACAGGAGCGAGGGCGATGCCCAGGAGCCTGCCGACCGACGCCAGGACGGCATCGGAAGCTTCTTTGTCGAGCCCCTCGACGGCACGGCGGAGCGCCGGCACGGAGAGGATGGTCTCGAGGCAGCCCGTGCGCCCGCAGGCACAGGGCAGTCCGTCGTCGACGACGGTGACGTGCCCCAGCTCGCCGGCCGCGTCGACCGCGCCGCGAACCCTGGACCCGTCGAGCATGATGCCGGCCCCGACACCCTCACCGACCGTGAGGACCATGAGCCCGGTGCCGTCCGCGCCGCCGAAGGTGAACTCGCCGAGCGCGGCGATGTTCGCGTCGTTCGCGACGTGGACGGGAAGAGCGAGACTCTCGGCGAGCTGCTCGGCGAGCGGCACGTCGTACCAGCGACGGTTCGGAGCCTCGATGACGCGCCCGGCGGTGTCGACCACTCCAGGCGAACCGATGCCCACGCCGAGGACAGGGCGCGTCGCGACGGCGATGAGCCCGCGACAGAAGCGTGTGAGGAGGTCCACCAGCTCGGTGCCGGCACGGCCCTCGATCGCGAGGCTCTGGCGGACCACGAAGTCGCCCGTGAGCGACATGACCGCGCCGCGCATGAGCGCGTCGTCCGTCAGGTCGACCGAGACGATCTGGTACGCGCTCGTCCGCATCCCGATGAGGATCGCGGGCTTGCCCACGCGCTGTCCCGGGCGGATGCCGAGCTCCTCGACCAGCCCCTCGGCGATGAGCACCGAGACCAGGTCGGAGATGGTCACCCTCGTCAGCGAGGTGGCGCGAGCCAGGTCCGCACGCGAGGTGGGCCCCTCGTGGAACAGGTGCTGGAGGACCAACGACCGGTTGTGCGCACGAGCGTGCTCGGGGAGCACCTTGGAGGTGGGTCGGAGGCCTGTGCTCAGACCCCTCCGTGCTGCTGCACTTCTCGTGACTGCCGTTGTCATGTTTGTTAGTAGACCTCCTTTACTAAGCGCGTGTCAACCCGTTCAGCGCGTCGTGTCCAAACCGTTGTACTTCGTTCACACTCCCGCGATATGCGGCACGAGCCTGAGGCTCTACGCCACCCCGCGGGCACCCGCCGCCAGGTCGCGCGCCTCGGGCATGCGGTGCGTCGTCGCTGGTCAGCGGTCTGACGCGCCGCTCTGGTGGATCCATCCCCTGGCGCCCGGAAAGGTCACGGAACGCGAGGCGACCACGGCCGCTTCCTCGAGCGCGCGCTCCCACGGCCCCCCCGCGGGCGACTCCGGCGGCGAACGCACCGTGCAGCACGTCACCCGCCCCCAGGGTGTCGACGACCTCGTGGACCACCGGGACAGGGACGGTCGACCTGGCGCCCTTGTCGAGCAGCTCGAGCGGCGCCGCCCCGCGCGAGCGCGCGACGAACGACGGGCCGAGCTCTGCGACCGCGTCGAGCACGCGGCCGACGGGCACGTCCGGGACACGGAAGTCCTCCGAGAGCACGACCGCGTCGCACAGCGGAAGGAGATCGGCCGTCCCGTCCTTCCACGACCCGCCGTCGAGGACGACGGCATACCCAGCGGCTCGCGCTCGAAGCGCCACTGCCGAGGCGAGCGCCGGGTGGTGCCCGTCGAGGAGCAGGACGTCCCGCTCCAGGGACGAGACCCTCCCCTCGTCGCGGCCCTTCGGCCGGGGTCCGAACACACGGTCGAGCAGCGACCCGTCCGGCAGCGCGACCGGCCGGTTCGCCGCGTTCGTGCTCACCACGGCCCGCTCTCCGGTCCCCGCGGTCACGAGCACCGTGGACACGGCCGGGCCGCTCGCTCCGCCCGGCGGGACGGCACCCTCCGCACGGTCGACGGGTTCTACCAGCTCGACCCCCGCGGCAGCGACCTCTGCCCTCACGACGTCCGCGAGCACACCCGAACCCACAGCGGTCACCAGCCGGACGGGGACGCCGAGCACCGCGGCCGTCGCTGCCGCGTTGGCTGCCGGACCTCCGAAGGTCGCGTTCTGCGAGAGCGCCACGACCTTCGCGTTCGGCCCCGGGAGCGCGCGGACCACCTGGGTCAGGTCGAGGGTCACGAGACCGCAGCAGATGAGCACGCCCCCATCCTTCCCCATCACTCCGGGAGCAGGACGCCCCGGGGAATAAGGCGCCGCTCCATGCGTTTGCATACACATGCGACTTGGCTTCTACACCTTCGGCGACAACGCCCCCGACCCGACCACCGGCGAGCAGATGCCGGTCTCCCAGCGCTTGCGCGACGTCCTCGAGCGGATCCGCGTCGCCGACGAGGTCGGCCTCGACTATGCCGGCATCGGCGAGCACCACCGCTCGGACTACGCGATCTCGTCCCCCGCGACCATGATCTCCGCGGCCCTGGCACAGACCGAGCAGATCACGGTGGGGAGCGCCGTGACCGTCCTCTCGACCGAGGACCCCGTGCGCGTCTACCAGCAGTTCGCGACCATGGACCAGTTCTCGGGCGGCCGCGTCGAGCTCCTCGCCGGGCGTGGCTCGTTCATCGAGTCCTATCCCCTCTACGGCGCAGACCTCGACGACTACGACGCCCTCTACGACGAGAAGATCGTCCTCCTGCGCCTGATCGACGAGGGCAACCCCGTCACGTGGTCGGGCCGCTTCCGGCCTGCGCTCGACGAGGCCGTGATCCTCCCCCGGCCGTTCGACAAGCCTGGTCGCGGCGAGCACCTCGACATCGCGATCGCCACGGGTGGCAACCCGCAGTCCTCCGTGCGCGCGGGCGTGCTCGGCCTCCCGATCAACTACGCGATCATCGGCGGCAAGCCCGCCCAGTTCGCACCGCTCGTCGACCTCTACCGGCGGGCCGCCGCGCAGTCGGGCCACGACGCGGCCTCGCTCGAGGTCTCGGTGTCGACCATGGGCTTCGTCGCCGACGACGGCAAGCAGGCCAGGGACTTCTTCTACCCGTACTACCTGCAGAACATGAAGAAGATCTCGGCCGAGCGCGGCTTCCCGATGCCCAACCGGATCTCCTACGACGCCACCGCAGCACGCGGAGGTGCCTACTTCATCGGTTCGCCCGAGGAGATCGCCGACCGCATCATCGAGCTGCACGGTGCCCTCGGGCACGACCGTCAGATCTTCCAGATGGACCTCTCCGGAGTTCCGCAGAAGGAGTCGCTGCGGGCGATCGAGCTCCTCGGGACCGAGGTCGCCCCCCGCGTGCGGGCCGCGCTCGGCTAGGTCGACCGGACCGCTCCGCGCAGCCGCCGTCCGATACCGGATCCTCTCGGATGGGAGCGTTCCCGCAGGTCCGGGGGGTCAGCCGACCTCCCGGACCCGGCACGGCCCGACACGCGAGGCCCGGTGACGGTGCGGTGACGACCAGTTCACAACACGGTCACGATCTGCCCGAACCCCCACCCTCCGGGCGAACCCACGCCTAGGGTCGTCGCATGCGCACCTCCTCTCGCACGTCGGGCGTCCTCGGGACCGCTCTCCTGGCCGTCCTGCTGCTCGCCGGCTGCACCGGATCGGGAGGCGACGAGTCCCGCTCCGCTTCCGCGGGCGCCGACAGCGCGGCTGACGTCGCACCGGAGGCGCCCGCCGAGGCAGCCGGTATCCAGCTCGACGGCGCCGTCGAAGGTGATCTCCGTGAGGTCATCACCACCGGCAGCCTGACCGTGGTCACCGACGAGCCACGCGCGGCCGTGCAGGCGATCGCCGAGCTCGTCGAGTCGTCAGGCGGCCGGGTCGAGAGCCGGTCCGAGCACTCGGCGCAGGCCGGCTCCGACGCCTCCGGACAGATCACGGTCCGCGTTCCCGCAGCCCAGGTCACCGCCACCGTCGACGCGCTGGACGGCGTGGGCGAGGTACAGGACGTCTCCCTCGATGCCGAGGACGTCACGGCGACGGCCATCGACCTCGACGCGCGGGTCCAGGCCCTCGGGACGTCCGTCGCGCGACTCGAGGCCCTCATGGGGCAGGCGGCGACCACGGCCGACCTCCTGGCCGCGGAGAAGGAGCTCACCGCGCGCCAGGCCGAGCTCGAGAGCCTCCAGTCGCAGCGCGCCTCGCTCACCGACCGGGTGGACATGTCGACCCTCCACATCCAGGTCGTCGCCGAGGCCCCTGCCGCGACGATCCGGCCCGCCGGGTTCCTGGGAGGTCTGGACCGCGGCTGGAGCGCCCTCCTGAAGACGATCGACGGGCTCGTGGTCGTCCTCGGGGTCCTGCTCCCCTGGATCGCCGTCGCGGCCCTCGTCGCGCTCGTGGTGAGAGTCGTCGTCCGACGCACGCGACGCCGTCGGGCAGGGGGGAGCCCCACCGACACCGGACGCGCGCCCCTCTCCGGCCCTGACGTGGGGCCGGGCGCCCCTCCCCACGAGACCAAGCCGCTCGTCGAGGCCGGTGACCGCCGTGGATGAGGCGTCGAAGCCCGGGCAGGGAACCGCCCGGCTCGAGACGTACCGGCGCCGGATCGGACGCCTGCGCGACGCCGACGGCCCGGTCGGGCACCTCGTCACCCGGGTCTGCACGCACTGGGAGACCGTGGGTCCCCACTCGTTCCCGACGTACGTCAATCCCGAGGAACGCCTCCAGTGGAGGGTCCACTTCGACGACCCGGCACGCCCGGACACCTTCAGCGACGACCAGGACCGCTGCGTGGACCTCCTGCGCGGGCACGAGACCGACGCCTGGGAGGCCGGACTCCTCGAGCTCGACGAGCAGACGCTGCGCATCGAGTGGCTCGACGGCTCGGACGCTGACGCCGCCTGGGCGGCCAACAGCTGGTAGCGCACGCACCACGGACACGACGAAGGGGCCGCCCGACGGGCGGCCCCTTCGCAGTGACAACTGGGGTGATGCGCCGCCCGAGGGCGACGTGGTGGAGGTGCGGGGAATCGAACCCCGGTCCGGTGACGCAAATCCAGGTCTTCTCCGGGCGCAGTCTGCTGTTGATTTTCTCGGCCCCAGCACTCACACAGACAAGGTGCTGACGGGCTCAGTCATCTAAGAGTCCCTACGCCGCCAATGACGAGCGTCGTAAGCAGTGGCTCTCTAGCTGACGCCAGGAACCGGGGCGAGAGCAACCCCGGGCTGACGGACTTCGAA
Organism: Oerskovia sp. Root918; assembly: GCF_001428945.1. Taxonomy (NCBI): domain Bacteria; kingdom Bacillati; phylum Actinomycetota; class Actinomycetes; order Micrococcales; family Cellulomonadaceae; genus Oerskovia; species Oerskovia sp. Root918. The sequence continues at coordinate 202,616 of NZ_LMJG01000013.1, read as the reverse complement.
GACTCGCTCAGGCGGCGAGTGCGAAGTCGGTGCGCTTGGAATCGGCACCTATTGGTTTGCAGACGTCGTTTACGAGATAAGTCTGCATCCTCGGCCCGCTTCTCCTCGAAGCACGACCACCGTCGAAACCGATCACCCCCTATGCAGTTGTCAATCACCGACCGATTCCACCCGTCCGTCCGCCGAGGCGTCCGTCCGGTGCGTCACCGAGTCAGTGGTACCAGCCTACGGGATCAACACCACCGCGGGCGAACCTATTTCCGTGGCTACTTCTTGCGGCTCAGCGCGTCGACCAGCAGACCACCCGCGATGCCCAGCAGGAACACGTCCTTCGCGAGCCCGATCCCCTGCGGCGTGGGGCGGATCCCGTCCGACTCCGTCATCCCCGGCGTCTTGAGGTACATCGCGACGAGGCCTGCGGAGAAGGCCCCGAGGCCGAGCGCGACCACTCCCGTCGGGACGAAGGGCACGAGCAGCGCGGTACCCAGGGAGATCTCGGTCGTGGACAGCGTCCGGGTGAACTGCACGGGGTCCTGGTCCTCGAGGAACGGGAACGTCCCCGCGGCCATGCCGTGGATCCCCTGTGCGGTCGCCTCGTCGGCGTTCCTCTTGTTGAGCCCGGAGTTGAGGATGAACGCACCCGCGGCGACGCGCGGGATGTACTGACGGAGCTTGACCATGGGGCCTCCTCGGCAGGGTGACGTCGACTACCCTGCGACGCTACGTCGTCGGGCAGGAGGATGCATCCCCACGCGGCGTGTCCCCCGACACGTCCTCACCCGCGTGTCGACCGCCCTCGTGACCCGCCCTGGGACGCGGCCGTCACCAGCCGCCCACGCCTCCGCCCCCGCCGCCGCCGCCACCCGAGAACCCGCCACCGCTCGAGAAGCCGGAGTCCCCCGAGGAGCTGGGCGTCGCGGCCGAGATCGACGTCGTGGCCGCGTCCGAGAAGGCGGTCAGCGACGACCCGAACGACGAGTACCCGACCCAGAACATCCCCGGCCCGTAGCCGGGGCCGACGTACCAGGTGGGCTCGGCCACCGACTGCCCCTGCGCCGCGAGCCGCGCGAAGATCCCGGCCCACCGGTCCGCGACACCGAACACGATCGCGTACGGCAGGTACCGCGAGAACACGTCCTCACCCTCCTCGAAGCGGAGCTGCCCGGCCTCCGCGGTCTCGAGGTAGCGCCGGAAGCCGAGCGTCTGCGTGAGCACCGCGGTCCCCTCGGCCGTGCGGGCGGGCGCCTTCTCGCACAGGACGAGCGCCAGCACTCCGAGCACCGCCACGGGGGCCGCGACGAGGGCCCACGTCGAGCCGAAGACCGCCCCGAGCACCAACGCGAGGACCACTCCTCCCACGAGCAGCACCATGCCCGCGAGGAGCCAGTGGTTGCGCACGGACCTCGGGTTGGCGCGGAACCAGCCCCGACGCGTGACCTCGGCGTAGAGCTCGGACTGCACGAGGGCCATCGAGGCCGCGAACGTCGTGCGGAGGTCGGAGAGCGTCACGCTCTCGCGCCCCGCGAAGATCTTGTCCAGGAGCGTGCGCTCGAAGCCGAGCAGCTCCTCGTCCGGGCCGGCGAGCCGGTCCAGACGCCAGTCGCCGCCCTTGCCCCGCTTGCTCGGGGCCTCGACCTCGACGATCTGCAGGTGCCCGCGAACCGCGAGATCGACGATCGTCGCGGTCACGTCGTGGGGGTCGGCACGTTCGTCGACGAGCGTCCCGATCTCACCGGGCCTGCTCGCGGCCGGTGGCGTGAACTGGACGGCGACGGGAAGCCGACGGTCGCGGGGGCCCACGCGAGCGTCGTCGCCCGCCACGGGAACCGTGCCCGGGACCAGCCCCAGGTACTGCTCGTCCCGTCCGCGCTGCCGGACGCGGTGCACCATGAACCACGCGCCACCGCCGAGGAGCAGCGCGGTGAGCCCGCCCGACACCGGGGTCACCTCGAACGGACGCTCGCCCGTGGCCTGGGCACGGTCGACCACGACCGGCTCGGCACCCTCGAAGGTTCCCGCCGGGTACTCGGCAAGGACCGTGAAGAAGGTCCCGGCCGGCACGTCGGCCTGGGTGAAGCTCGCGACGGTCCCGGTCGCGGAGCTCGCGGTGCACGGGTCGGTCGATCCTCCGGGCCCGGCGAAGCAGCTCGTGCGCGACACGTCCCCGGGGCCGTCGAGGGTCACGCTCGCGTTCTCGATGTCGATCTCGGACGTGTCCGGCAGGACGTTCCAGTAGATCTCGTCCTGGCCCTCCGCGCCGACGCCGGGGTTCACGAGACCGCGCAGCGTGTAGGTGATCGTGTACTGCTCGAGCCCGTCGAACGTCCGGTCGGCGGACCCGACCCGCACCAGGAGGTCTCCCCCACCCTGGTCCTCGACCTCGACGTCGGCCGCTGCCCCCGAGTCGCTCGACGCGCGGACGTCCGAGACCTCGTAACGGCGCAGGTGGTCCGGGTCGCCGTCGATCTCGAACAGCGTGGGGATCACGAGCGTGGGCCCGTGCCCCTCGTCCCCCCGGAAGTCGTAGTCCATGTCGATCGACACACCCATGGTGCCGTCCCGCTCGACCTGGGCCGCGACGTCGTACCGCGTCACTGCGCGGTCCGAGACGTCTGCGGCGGCGACGGGGGCGAGGACCAGGCTGCTCAGCGCGGTCGCGACGGCCGCGAGGCCCAGGAGCCGTGCGCGTGCGGCGGCGCGCGCCCGCATCCCCGGCCCGACGGCGGCACGCGCCGCACGCATCCGGGTCACCGGTTCTGCCGGTGGCGCATGGCGCGCTGTGCCTCACGGTTGTCCTGCTGCTCTCGCAGCGCCTGACGCTTGTCGTACTCCCGCTTGCCCTGCGCGAGGGCGATCTCTACCTTGGCCCTGCCGTCGAGGAAGTAGAGGGCGAGGGGGACGATCGTGTACCCCTTCTCGCGCAGCTTGGCCTCGAGACGCAGGATCTCGTCCTTGTGCAGCAGGAGCTTGCGCTTGCGCCGCGGGGCGTGGTTGTTCCACGTGCCCTGGGAGTACTCCTGGATGTGGACGTTCTCGAGCCACGCCTCACCGCCGTCGACCGCGACGTAGCCGTCGAGAAGCGACGCCCGGCCCTGCCGCAGCGCCTTGACCTCGGTGCCGCTCAGCACCAGTCCCGCCTCGAGCACGTCCAGGATGAGGTAGTCATGGCGGGCCTTGCGGTTGCTGGCGATGATCTTGCGGCCAGTCTCCTTCGCCATGGGTACGTCGTCCGATCTGCTCGTGCTCGTGGTGCGCCCAGGACGGACCCACCCGCGCCGTGCGGCGCGACGTCCCAGGTTACGCGAGTTCGGCCCGCGACCAGTAGGTGATTACCTCAACCTCAGAGCATGGTCTGCGGGTCCACCGTGCTGCCGTTGACGTACACCTCGAAGTGCAGGTGGCAGACCTGGCTCGTCCCCGTCGTGCCGGAGTACCCGATGAGGGTCCCTTGCGCGACGCTCTGTCCGGGCGAGACCGCGAAACGGGACAGGTGGTTGTAGCTCGTCATGAGGTTTGCACCACCGACCGTGCCGTGGTTGATCATGACCTGGTTGCCGAGCCCCCCGTAGGTGCGGGCGAACAGGACCGTTCCCCCTGCGGCCGCGTAGATCGGGGTACCGCAGTAGGCGCGCAGGTCCGTCCCGGCGTGCAGGCGGTAGACCCCCGGAAGGAAGGGGTGGTGCCGCATCCCGTACTTGGACGTGATGTGCGGGACCGCGGTCGGATAGGCGAGGAACTTGCCGGTCGGTGCGCCTCCGCCACCGCCGCCACCGCCGCCGCCGCCTCCTCCGCCGGAGTTGCCGCCGCCACCTCCTCCACCGCCACCGGTCGCGGGCGGGGGCTGCTTGGCCGCCTCCTCGGCGGCCTTGCGGTCGCGCTCGGTCTGCGCGGCGATGATCCCCTTGAGCTCCGTCGTGAGATCGGCCTGCGCCTTCTCGTTGGCCGCGATCTGCGCGAGTGCGGCCTCCTTGCGCGACTCGATCGTGGCCTGCTTGGCCTGCTGCTCGACGATCAGGCCCTCGATCTCGGCCTTCCGGTCGGCTGCGGCCTTGCGGGCAGCGTCGGCCGCGACGACGTTCTGGTCGGCCTGCACCTTGAGGTCGGCGATGGTCTCGCGGATCGCGGTCAGGCGGGCCTCGCGGTTGCGCGCGATCGACTCGGCCTCCTGCAGGTCCGTCAGGGTACGGGCCTGCGTACGCGCCGCGGTCGAGGACATCGCGTACTGCTCGATGAAGTCGTCGGTGCTCTGCGCGCCCGTGACGATCCCGAGCCCGCTCACCTCGCCCTGCCCTCGGTACGCCTGCCGGGCCATCTCGGCGATGCTCGACTTCGCGGTGCTCACCTTGCCCGCGGACTCCTGGATCTCCTCGTTGATGGCCGCTTCCTCGACCTGCGCATCCTGGAGCCTGACCGCGAGCTGCGCAGCCTCTCGCTGTGTGCGCTCGAGCTCGGCCTCGGCCTGGTCGAGCTCTGCCTGCGCCACGGGGAGACGCGCCTCGATCGTCTGGAGGTCGAGGATCGCCTGCGCGAGCTCGGCGTCGGTGCCCTCGAGCTGCGACTCGAGGCCCTCACGGTCCTGCTGCGCCTGGGACTGGCGACGCTCGGCCGCTGCACGCTGGTCGTCCAGGTCGTCGGCGGTCGCGACGACCGCCGTCCCGAGGAGAAGGATCAGGGCGGTTCCCGCAGCAGCGAGACGTCGGGTCAGCTGGGACATGTCACACCCTCGTGTAGCGGCTGAGCGTGACGACCGAGGAGATGGCCGCCAGGACGAATGCGATCAGGATCAGGAGCGGCGCGATGCGCAGCACGTCCGTCTCGGAGATGTATGCGATCCAGCTGACGGAGCTCTGCAACCAGTCGGTGACCAGGTACTTGACCCCCAGCCAGAGGCCGCCGACGGCGAGGAGCGCACCCGTGACCGCGGCGATCGCCCCCTCCAGGATGAACGGCAGCTGGATGAAGAGCTTGGAGGCCCCGACAAGCTTCATGATCTCGGTCTCGCGCTGCCGGCTCATGGCCGACAACCGGATCGTCGTCGTGATGAGGAGCACCGCGGCGAGCATCATCACGACCGCCAACCCGCCCGACATGAGCGAGGCGCGGTTGAGAGCGAGGAAGAGCGAGTCGAAGATGCGTCGCTGGTCCTCGACGTCCTCGACCCCCGGCCGCCCCGTGACGACGTCGTTGACGACCTCGTAGTTCTCAGGGTTGGTGAGCTTGAGCCGGAACGAGGCCTGCATGTCGTCCACCGTGAGCTGGGTGCCGTTGAACCCGTCGGGGAACCGCTCCTGGAAGGCGGCGAACGCCTCCTCCTTGGTCTCGAAGAACACCGTCTCGACCTCGTCGCCGAGCTCGCCCGCGAACACTCCCTCGAGCGCCTCGATCTGCTCGGGCGACGCCTCGCCCCCGGCACACGTCGGGTTGGGCGAGTCGATCGGGCACAGGAAGACGGAGACCTCGACCCGGTCGTACCAGTCGTCCTTGAGCTTGTCGATCTGGATCTGGAGCAGCGCCGAGGCGCCCACGAAGGTCAGGGACACGAAGGTCACGAGGACGACCGAGATCGTCATCGCCAGGTTGCGACGCAGACCGGACCCGATCTCGGCGAGGATGAACTGAGCGCGCACCGGGCTACCACTCCCCGCGGCTGGAGGACTGGGCTGGTTCAGGTTCGCCGGGCCGCTCGGTGACGTCCTCGCCCGGGGCGACGAGCGTCGTCGTGCGCGGGCCGAGGTGCGATCCCGCCCGCCCCGCGAGGTGACCCGACGGCTCGCGCAGGGCGTCGTCGTCGGACAGCGGCACGCCGGCGCCGTAGACGCCGTCCTTCTGGTCCCGGACCACGACCCCCGAGGCGAGCTCGATCACTCGCTGACGCATCTGGTTGACGAACCCCGAGTCGTGCGTCGCCATGACCACGGTGGTCCCCGTGCCGTTGATGCGCGAGAGCAGGTTCATGATCCCCAGCGAGGTGTTCGGGTCCAGGTTCCCGGTCGGCTCGTCGGCGAGCAGGATGGAGGGCCGGTTGACGAAGGCCCGCGCGATCGCGACGCGCTGCTGCTCACCACCCGAGAGCTCGTGCGGGCGCCGCTTCTCCTTGCCCTGCAGTCCGACCATCTCGAGGACCTCGGGGACGGTCACGGCGATCGTGTGGCGCGGCTTGCCGGTCACCTGCAGCGCGAACGCGACGTTCTCGAAGACGGTCTTGTTCTGGAGCAGGCGGAAGTCCTGGAAGACGACGCCGATCTGTCGACGCAGCGACGGGACCTTCCAGCTCGACAGGGTCGAGAGGTCACGGCCCGCGACGAACACCTTGCCCCGCGTGGGCCGCTCCTCACGCAGCACCAGGCGCAGGCACGTCGACTTCCCGGAGCCGGACGCGCCGACCAGGAAGACGAACTCACCGCGCTCGATCTCTGCGGACATGTCGTCCAGGGCAGGCCTGGCGCCGCGGGCGTAGACCTTCGAGACGTTCTCAAATCGGATCACAGCTGTTGACCAGTCTCTCGGTGGGGGAAGCGAATTCGTTCGCTGGTCGCCCACGAGAGTAGGCACGCCCCGCAGGGCTGACACCGCTGACACGCCGGGCTCGCCCGGATCGGGCACGGTTCGCGATGGTGGCGGCCCCGCGGTGAGGCCGGCTCGGGATCAGGTGCTGGGCCCGCCGGGGCCGGGGCAGGGCGCTCTGGCCCGGCCCGACCCCCGGCGCGTGGCGTCAGGCCTGCTCGGCGCCCCGTCGCCAGCGGATGCCGGCCTCGATGAAGCCGTCGATGTCCCCGTCGAACACGCCCGAGGTGTTGCCGACCTCGTACTCGGTGCGCAGGTCCTTGACCATCTGGTACGGGTGCAGCACGTAGGAGCGCATCTGGTCGCCCCAGCTCGCCTTGATGTCGCCTGCCATGGCCTTCTTGGCCGCGCTCTCCTCGGCCTGGCGCTGGAGCAGCAGGCGCGACTGGAGGACGCGCAGCGCAGCGGCACGGTTCTGGATCTGCGACTTCTCGTTCTGCATCGACACGACGATCCCGGTGGGGATGTGGGTCATGCGCACGGCCGAGTCGGTCGTGTTGACGGACTGGCCACCCGGGCCCGACGAGCGGAAGACGTCGACCTTGATCTCCGACTCGGGGATCTCGACCGAGTCCGTCTGCTCGATGAGCGGGATGACCTCGACCGCGGCGAACGACGTCTGACGACGCCCCTGGTTGTCGAACGGGGAGATGCGCACCAGGCGGTGCGTGCCGGCCTCGACCGACAGGTTGCCGAACGCGTAGGGGGCCTTGACCTCGAAGGTCGCGGACTTGAGCCCCGCCTCCTCCGCGTAGGACGTGTCGAGGACCTGGGTCGGGTAGCCGTGGCGCTCGGCCCAGCGCAGGTACATGCGCATGAGCATCTCGGCGAAGTCGGCCGCGTCCACGCCGCCTGCCCCCGCGCGGATCGTCACGACGGCCTCGCGGGCGTCGTACTCGCCCGAGAGGAGGGTCTTGACCTCGAGCGCGCCCAGGTCCTTGCGGATCTGCTCGAGCTCGGAGGCCGCCTCCGCGAGCGTCGCAGCGCTGTCGGCATCACCGACGTCGGCGTCACTCGCCATCTCGACGAGCGTCTCGAGGTCGTCGATCCGGTCGCCCATGTTCGTGATGCGGTCCAGCTCGGACTGCGTCTGCGAGAGGGCCGTCGTGACCTTCTGGGCGGCGTCAGGGTCGTCCCAGAGGTCGGGAGCCGACGCCTTGTCCGAGAGCTCCGCGATCTGGACGCGCAGCGCGTCCGGGTTGCTCACGGCGCTGATGGTGCCGAGCGTCGTACGGAGGGCGCGGATCTCGTGCGGGAAGTCGATGGTGGCCACGATCGTCTAGGTTACGCGACGCGGGGGCTCACGTGGCTCGGTGCCCGCCGTGGCGGGCACCGAGCACGTCACGCGCCCGACGACGGAGCGTCGGCTCCGGCGGCGGTGTCGCCGCGGTCCGTGCTCCCGGCCGAGGACGTCGCGGGCGCCGTCGGTGCGGGTGCGGTCGCACCGCCCTGCTCCTGGTCGACGTCGCCTGTCCCGGCCGCTGCGCGGCCTTCGGCGCGCGCCTTGGCGAGCAGCGCCTCGAGGCGCTGCTTCTTGCGCTTGCGGTTGTCGCGCAGACCGATCACCAGGACGGCCACCGCGGCGAGGAGGAGGATCTGGACCCACGGGATCGCCCAGGTCGTCACGGTGACCGTGACGGGCTCGAACGGAGCCTCGACCGGGATGTCCACGGCCCCTCCCGTGCTGACGGGCACAGGAGTCACGGTGATCTCGGTCGTCACGGGTCCGACGGGCCAGATCCCCGCCACGGCGAACGCGGTCGAGCGGGAGGTCCCCGGGATCAGCTCCTCGACGCCCTCGGTCCCCCGGTCGACCGTGGTGTCGCCGATGCCGAACGGGCCGGACACGTGCGCCTGCTGCTCGGCGCCGACGCGGAGATTCCCGTCGTTGGTCACGCCGTACGCGACCCGCACCGAACCGGGGGCGAACGGGTTCCACGACGGCTCGTACGTCGCCTTGACGTCCGTGAGCGCGAGCGAGGGCGTGACCTCCCCGGGCACGCGCAGGTTGACGCGCACGCCGACGCGACTCTCGACGCCGACGCCGGGACCCGCTGCGGTGGACGCGGACGTCACGGTCGCGACGATGCCGGCCGGGTGGTCTCCCGGGGTCGCGCCCTCGGGGACCGTGACGGTGAACGGCACGATCACGGTCTCCCCCGCGGGCACGTCCACGGTCGGCTGGACCTCGAACCACCCGCCCGAGTCCTGGGGTTCCTGGTCCGAGGTACGGATGTCGAACTTGCCCATGGGTGTGAAGATGCCGTCGTTGGTGACCATCGTGAACGTGACCGGTCCGGCCCCGTGGTTCGAGACGGCCACCTGATCCTGGATCTGCTCCCCCGGCTCGGCGACGAAGTCGAAGATCCGACGCTCGTCCGGCCCCTCGGGCGTCGCCGTCGTGACCGAGAAGCGGATCTCCCCGGGATTCTTCTCGTCAGCCTGCGCCGCCCCGAGGCCGCCGGCCAGTGCCAGCAGCAGAGCGCTCAGCCCCAGGACGCTCCTGCGGAGACGGCCCGCACGACGAGAGACCACGGGCCGAGATCCCGCGCCCGACACCTTGTGCACTTCCTTGCTCACCACGACTTCCGATCATCCTCGAACGGTCTACCTGCTCCGGAGACGGTACAGGGCCGACGGAGATCCGCCGGCCCTGTGTCGTCACCGTCCGTGACACTGATCGCGTGAAGCGGTCAGCTCTCCATGAGCGTCAGCGTCAGCGTCGACGCGTACGCACCGGAGGGGGTGCTCTTCGGCACGGTCAGGTTGAGCCCGGCCTTGACGCCGAACGTCTGGCCGTTGGCCTCGGCGGACGAACCGGACGAGACCAGGAGGTCGCCGACCTGGACACCGCCCGTGAGCCAGTCGCCACCGGGACCCTCGGTGTCCGGCACCTCCTGGAGCTCACCGGCGATCGGCTGGCCCGGGGTGACGTTGAAGTCGCCGGGGATCGGGTTGGTCAGCTCGGGGACCCAGCCGAGGTTGGCGGAGTCGATCTCCGGCAGGCCGGCTGCCACGAAGTTGCTCACCTGGCCGCTGACGTTCCAGGCTGCGTCGGCACCCACGTCGTTGCGGTCGTCGGAGACGCTGACGCCGTCGAGGGTGCCCGTGAACTCACGGTTGCCCGCTGCCCAGATGTCGTCGCTGGTGGACTCGTTCAGCGTGACGGACGGGTTGGCGACCGTGAGCGTGAGCGCTCCGACCGGGGTGACCGAGACCTGGATCTGAACGTCCTCGTCCTGGTTCACGTCGGCCGCGGCCGACGACGCCATCGCGATGGTCCCGAGCAGCATCGCGCTGAGCGCTCCGCCAGCGATCCACTGCTTCCTTGCACGTGCATTCATGTAAGTCTCCGTCGTTGGAGGGTGTCGGACCGGATCACCATAGCGGCGAACCGGCGGTTTTGGCAGCCCCCAGTCAAAAGTCGCACCTTTCGTTAAGAAAGTTAACGATCGTGTTAGCGCTAACTCAATCATGTTCACTCGCCCGACACTTTTTCGGGAAGGGAGGGTGGATCACCAAGCTCGCGCACTGGACTCTGCACGCACGATGATGCCATCAGACCAGAGCTGCGTCACCCAGCTGACGAGAACCGGGCGCGACCGTGCCGCCAGCCGGACGGTCGCCGTACGCCCGTCCGGCGTGGAGGCCTCGACGATCGTGACGTCGTCGAGCCCTGCCAGCGTGGCCGGGTGAGCGACGAGAAACGACCGGACGGACGACTCGACGTCCGCGTCGCTCAGGACCAGGACCGCCCCCTCGACCGGGTCCGCCAGACCTCCCTGGTAGACGGCCTCGGCGGGCATCGCGTCGGCGGCATCGAGAGCAGAGGCGTCGGCCAGGTCGAACAGCCGCTTGCGGTCCAGGTGGACCTCCGACGCGGAGACGACCACGGCCACCAGGACGAGCGCGAACGCGACGAACATGCTGGTGAGAAGCATGATCTGGCCGCTCTCGCCGTCTCGCTCGTGCGCACGCCCTCGTCCGGGGGCACCACAGGAACGCCTCACGACCGAGCCCCCGCGTAGCTGTCGACCGGCGAGGTGTGCACGGCCTGGACCGGGATCGACAGCGGCACCCAGGACCGGATCCCCGAGGGGACGAAGGGCAGCCCGACGTCGTATCGCACGACCGCCACGACCTCGCTTCCCGGAGCGAGGCAGGGGTCGCTGGAACAGGAGAGCTCGAGGATCTCCGAGGGCAGCACGTCATCGAAACCCTGGTCGGAGAGCGCCAGCGCGGTGGCCACCGCCGCCCGTACCTGCCCCTCGGCCACCGAGTCCGCTGTCACGAAAGCGCGAGCGGACTCCTTCGCCGCGCCCTCGACCGCAAAGGTCGCCGCCTGGATCCGGCCGAGAGTCAGTGCCAGGTACAGGACCGGGAGAATCAGGACAAGTGCCACACCGAGGAACTCGACCTGCGCGTTCCCTTCGTCGCCGCGCGCTCGGGCGGCGACCTGATGACCAGAATTCACCCGGTCGTCGGGGATCGACCGTGGGCGGGTACGTCGCTCGACGACCTTCGAGACCCCGCGCGGGTACCCCTCGTGGACCGAGCGGGCCCGGGATCTCACGGCTCCTCCACCAGCGCGTGACCGCTGACCGTCAGCGTGCCGGCCGGGCCGAGCAGGCCGACCACCGGGAACGGGGCCGTCACGGTCACCTCCACGACCGACAGGCCCTCCAGCTCGACCTCACGTGCGGTCACGTCCTGGGCGAACCGCTCGGAGAGCGCGGCATCGATCAGTTGCCGCGTGCGTTCGACACCGTCCGCGGGGGTGCGGTCCGCCCGCCCCGCGAGGCGCGCTCCCTCAGCAGCACTGTCGATCACGACGGCGCGCACGTGGAGTGCGAGCACCACCTGCACGACGCCGAGGAGGAGCGCGACCACGAGGACCGACACCAGCACGAAGTCGACGACGGCAGATCCGTCCTCCGCTCCTCGCGCATCCCCCAGGTCGGCGTCCCGGCCCATCTCAGGGCCCGCTCACGCTGCTGATCGCGTCGCTGAAGGTGCTGGTCAGCGCGGGACCGGCCACGGCCCACAGGGCGATGACGAGCCCTGCCGTCATGAGCGTCACGAGGACCCACCCCGGGACGTCACCCCGTTCTGCCCCTCGGCCCGAGACCCGTCGCACCAGCCTGCTCGTCCAGTCCTTCACCTGCTGCTCCACCGCTGCTCCCTGATCGTTCGCTTCTCGGATCCTGACCTGGACGGTCGTCCAGGACGAGTGTTCATGTCGGCGGTCTTTCGAAGGCCGCGGGCCGGTGCGACGCGCGACCACCCGCCGCGGCGCCCGAGGTGGTGCCCCGCCGGCATGCCAGCACTTCCGGCCCCACGCTCAGAGCCCGATCTGCAGTGTCACGATCGACGGATAGACCGCGAAGACGACCGTCACCGGAAGGATGAGGAACACCACCGGGATCATCATGAGGACCTCCTTGCGTCCGCCGGACTCCATGAGTGCTCGCCTTCCCGCCTCGCGCACGTCCTGGGCCTGGGCTCGGAGCACCTCCGCGAGAGGCGTTCCTCGCTCGACGGCCACCGCCACCCCCTCGGCGAACCGGGTCAGGCTCGCGAGCGTCGTCCGGTCGGCGAGGTCCTCGAGCGCGCGGGCCAGGGGAACCCCGGACCGGACGGCTGACAGCGTGGCTGCGAGCTCGACGGAGAGCTCGCCGTGCGCGCTGGTGGCGACCCTCTCCATCGCCGCGACCGGCCCTTCTCCGGCTCCGACCGACAGGGCGAGCAGCTCGGCGATCGTCGGGAACTCGCTGAGCATCCGCTCCTCGCGCCGAGCGATCCGACGCGAGAGCATCTGATCGCAGGACAGCAGCCCGCCGACCCCGCAGAGGAGCACCAGCAGGAGGAGCACGACGACCGAGGACCCCCGCGTGGCCGCGAGGAGGAGCGCAACGACCAGGCCCCCGGCGAGCCCCACGGCCCCCCAGACGACCTGACGGGCTCGGAACTGGTCCACGCTCTCCTGCGAGCCGGCCCGGTCGAGACGACGGCGCACCTCGGAGCGTGAGGAGCCGAACCGTTCCAGCAGCCGGCCCGCCGCCGCGATCCTCAGCCCGAGGACACGGTCGACCGTGTGGAGCCTGCTCGCCGACGACGTCTCCGCCAGCAGTCCCGAGGTCGCGCCGTGGAGCCTCAGGTACGGACCGACCCGCTCGTCGAGCCGGACCCGCCGCGCCCGGAGCCGGGAGGAGATCACCAGGACTCCCCACCCGAACAGGGCGCCGACCGTCGCCCCGGACCACAAGAGCCCGGAACCGTCCGCCCCGCTCACCGCAGCACCCGCGCTTCCTCGGGCAGGCGACCGATCCTTCGCATCAGCTGGTAGGCCACGAGCGAGCACACGGCTCCTCCCCCGAGGACCGCGACCCCCTGCATCGAGTTGTAGGCCTGCGCGGTCTCGGGCCGGGTCGCCAGCAGCGCGAGGACGACCCAAGGACCGGCCACCGCGAGCCGCGCGCCGCTGACCGTCCACGACTGCCGCGCCTCGAGCTCACCACGCGTCCTCGCGTCCTCCCGCAAGAACAGGGCGAGCGTGCGCAAGAGCCTCCCGAGGTCGGTCCCACCGACCTCCCTGGTCATGCGCAGCGCCTCGACGATCCGGTCCGCGACCGGGTCTGCGAGCCGTGTCTTGAGCGCGTCCAGGCAGTCACCGAACCGGCCGGAAGCCCGAAAGTCCTGGGCGAACTGTGCGAACGGCTCCCGCAGCTCGACAGGACCGCGCTCGCCGAGCTGCCCCACGGCCTCCGGGAGCGAGAGGCCCGCACGAACTCCCGACGCCAGGTGGTCCACGGCCTCTGGCCACACGTCCCGCAGGCTCGTCCTTCGACGTCGGGCCCGCGAACGCACCACGGCGACCGGCGCGAGAGCGGCGAACAGCGCGAAGCACGCGGCGATCGGCAGAGCGCGCGTCAGGGCGAGCCCGACGACTAGCACGAAGAGCCCTGCTCCCACGCTCCCGGCGACGAGCGCTCGAGGCGAGACACCCGGAAGCCCCGCCTGCACCAGGGCGTCCTGGGTACGGACGGACCAGCCGTCCGCCTCCCGCGGCGCACGAGGGCGCGGCTCCCACCAGGACGACCACAGGCAGACGAGCCCCGCGCCCAACAGCAGACCGACAACGACCCCCATGTCAGCCCTGCCCCCCGGGTCGAGGCGACATCAGAGCCGCCAGGTCGACACCCACCCGCGCGAAGCGGTCCTCGGCCGGCGGGAACCCGTCACCGCGGACCAGTCGGCCGCCGGACCGGTGGAACAGGTCAGAGACCTCGACGACCCCCTGCTCGACGCGTCCCGTCACCCCGACGATCTCGCGGACCTCGCGCCGACCGTCCGCCGTCACGCCGAGGTGCACGACCACGTCCACAGCGTTCGCGACCGTCGGGACGACGAAGCGGTCCGACACGTTCTCCCCGGCCAGGAGCGGCAGGGTGCACATCTTGGAGATCGCTTCCCTGGCCGAGTTCGCGTGGATCGTGCACATCCCGGGAACACCCGCGTTCAGAGCGATCAGCAGGTCGAAGCTCTCGGCCTCGCGCACCTCCCCGATCACGATACGGTCCGGGCGCATGCGCAGCGCCTCCTTGACGAGCCGCCGCAGCGGGATCTCGCCGGTCCCCTCGAGGCTGGGCTGGCGGCACTGCATCGAGACGATGTCTCGCACCGCGAACCTCAGCTCGAACACCTCCTCGCACGTGACGACCCGGTCCTGCGACGGGATCGATCCGGCGAGAGCGTTGAGCATGGTCGTCTTGCCCGCCTGGGTCGCCCCGGCGACGAGGACGTTGAGACCGGCCCGGACCGAGGCGTGCAGGAACGCCGCCGCGTGCGGGGTCAGGGAACCCAGCCGCACCAGGTGGTCCAGGTGCGAGGCCCGCACGACGTGCTTGCGGACGTTCACCGCGAAGTGCTCGCGGGTCACGTCCGGGATCACCACGTGGAGCCTCTCACCGCCGGGCAGCGCGGCGTCGACGAACGGGCTCGAGAGGTCGAGGCGCCGACCGGAGGACTTGAGCATCTGCTCGACGAGGTCGCGGACCTGCGTCGAGGTCAGGATGGTCGAGGTGAGCTCGGCGCTCCCGCCCCGGGCGACGAACACCTTGGCGGGCGAGTTGATCCATATCTCCTCGACCTCCGGGTCGTCGAGGTACTTCTGGAGCGGACCGAGCCCCGCGACCGCGTCGAGGACCGCACGCATCGCGCCCTGCGCGTCGGCGAGCGGTGGGACGACCCCGAGAGCGGTCCGGGAGTCGTAGTCGGCCAGGGCGTCCGCGACGAGGCGGTCGATCCCGTCCTTGTCGCGCACCGGGTCCACTCCCCGCCGACGGATCAGCTCGCGCACCTCGGTCTCGAGGATCGTCACACCGCTGGTGCTCACGTCGTCGTCACGCCCCCTTGCGTCCCCCTGCACGCCCCCCGCGCAGCCAGCGGCCCCGGCGTCGCGGAGCGGCTGAGCGCCGACACTAGGGCACATCGCCCCGGGCGCGCACGCGCCCTGTGGACGACGGGTCAGGATCGGCGGATTTCCGCGCCCCGGGTCGCCGCGAACTGTCCGGAATGTGGTCACCGTCACGTTCGTTCCGGGACCCGGTCGCGCCCGTTCGGACGTCCAGCCACGTTCGACCTGGTGGCGACCACCCCGCCCGGCGGCGCCCTCGGCACACACCGACGCCGCCAGGCTTAGGGTCGTGGTCATGTCGACGCCCCGCCCCGCAGACCCGAGGCCCCCGCAGCGCACCCAGTCCTCGCCCCACGTCCCGGGCCGCTGGCGCGCGGCCGCGGCAGCCACCGGGCTCCTGCGCGCCGACGGCAGCGTCGCGTCCACGATCTTCGCCGAGATGACGAACCTCGCGGCGCGCACGGGCGCGATCAACCTGGGCCAGGGCTTCCCGGACGTCGACGGCCCGCACGCCATCAAGCAGGCCGCGATCCGCGCGATCGAGGACGGGTACAACCAGTACCCGCCGGGCACGGGAGTCCCCGAGCTGCGCCGGGCCGTCGCGGACCACCAGCGACGCCACTACGGCCTGGACCCGGACCCGGACACCGAGGTCCTGGTCACCACGGGGGCCACCGAGGCGCTCGCGGCCACCGTCCTGGCCCTCGCGGGCCCGGGCGACGAGGTCGTGACCCTGGAGCCCTTCTACGACTCCCACGCGGCTGTCATCGCTCTCGCGGGGGCCACGCACGTGACCGTGCCGCTCCACCCGACCCCGGACGGCTTCCGCCTCGACCCCGCCCAGGTGCGTGCCGCCGTCGGGCCGCGGACCCGGCTGGTCCTCGTCAACACACCGCACAACCCGACCGGGACGGTCCTCACGCGCGCCGAGCTGCAGGTGGTCGCGGACGCGGCCCGCTCCGTGGACGCGATCGTCGTGACCGACGAGGTCTACGAGCACCTCGTGTACGACGACGCCGTGCACGTGCCCGTCGCGACCCTGCCGGGCATGGCCGAGCGCACGATCACCATCTCCTCGGCGGGCAAGACCTTCTCGTTCACGGGCTGGAAGATCGGCTGGCTGCACGGGCCGGCACACCTCGTCGAGGCCGTGCGGACGGTCAAGCAGTTCCTGACGTACACGTCGGGGTCACCGTTCCAGCCCGCGATCGCCCAGGCGCTCGCCGACGACGAGGCCCCGCGCGCGCTCGCGGCGTCCTTGCGCGACCGGCGGGACCTGCTGTGCGAGGGTCTCGTGGCGGCCGGGTTCGAGGTCGTCGTCCCTCGCGGGACGTACTTCGTGGTCGCGGACGGCGCCCCGTTGGGTTTCGACGACGGCATCGAGCTGTGCCGCCGTCTCCCGGGCCTCGCAGGCGTCGTGGGCGTGCCCGTGAGCGCGTTCTGCCGCGCGCCCGGAGTGCCGGGTGACCAGGCGCACGGCCCGACGACTGCCCGCGCCCTGGCCTCGCGGGTCCGCTTCACGTTCGTCAAGCGCGAGGACGTGCTCCGTGACGCGGTCGGGCGCCTCGGCGCACTGCGCGAAGGCCGGTAGGCGCGGGCCGGACGGTTCCCGCCTCTGCTCGCCGAGCACCCGGCTCGCCGGGGGCGAGGCGTCAGCAGACGCCGGGCAGCCGCTCCTCGACCACCGGGGGGGCGACCGGAGGAGCGACCTCTCCCGCGCCGGCACCG
This sequence comes from Oerskovia sp. Root918, assembly GCF_001428945.1. NCBI lineage: Bacteria > Bacillati > Actinomycetota > Actinomycetes > Micrococcales > Cellulomonadaceae > Oerskovia > Oerskovia sp. Root918. The sequence goes on along the minus strand of NZ_LMJG01000013.1, from coordinate 185,908 downwards.
GGGTCCGTTCCCGGATCGGTCCCCGCTTCCGGGTCCGTGCCGGCCGCGGGGTCCGTGCCCTGGACCGCGCCGGTGTCCGGCGCCACGTCGGTGGGGGCGGGGGTCTCGTGCCCGGGCGGCGGTTCGTCGGCGGCCATGCGGTCCCAGATCGCCTGGGCGTCCTTGGTCCACACGACACGGTTCTTGTCGGTGGGCGCATCGATGACGGGCAGCTCGCTGAAGACGATCTCGTTCGTGTCGATGTCCTTGAGCGAGAACGCCAGGCCGGCGAGCGAGTCGAGGCCCGCGAGGCTGGGGCTCGCGCTCACGGAGGACAGGACGGCCTTGATCATGCCGTAGAGCTCGGGCGCGTTGGTGATGAGGTTCTTGGACAGGACCTCGCGGAGCATCGAGTCGATGAACGCCTGCTGGCGCGGGATCCGGGAGAGGTCGCTCCCCATCTCGAGGCCCATGCCCGTCCCGTGGCGCGCCCTCAGGTAGCTGATCGCCTGGTCGCCGTTCAAGGTGGTCTGACCTGCCGGCAGGTCGAGCGTCCCGTACCGCGGGTTCTCCTTCATGGGTTCGGGGAAGCACATGGTGACCCCGCCGATCGCGTTGACGACGCCCACGACGCCGTTCATCTTCAGCACGACGTGGTCGGTGATCGTCAGCCCGGTGAGCGACTGCACGGTCGTGATGGTGCAGGCGGCAGCGCCCACCATGTCGTCGTCCTGCCCGGCCCCGATCTGGAACGCCTCGTTGAACATCGTGTCCTTGCGCGGCTTCGACGTCGAGCCGTCCGACAGGTTGCACGACGGGATGTCGACCAGCGAGTCGCGCGGGATGGAGACGACCTCCATGCGCGTGCGGTCACCCGAGACGTGCACCACGAACGTGGTGTCCGACCGCATACCCTCTTCCTCGCCCGCGATCGCAGCGTTCTCCGCGTCGCGGTAGTCCGTGCCCATCACGAGGATGTTGAGCGCCTTGCCCGCGAACGGGTCGTCCGGGTCCCGAGGAGGCTCCGGTGACGCGCCCTCGACGAGGTCCGAGACGTCGCTCACGTCCACCGCGTTCTGGAAGTCGACGTACATCGCGGCCGCGGCCGTCCCGGCGAAGACCAGGCTCCCCGTGGCGACCATTCCGACGATGCGAAGGGCCTTGTGCGAGCGCAGGGAGCGCGCGTGATGAGGGCCGCTCTTCGAGGCGGTCTTCGGGCTGGGCATGGGAAGAGCCTAGAGGCACCAGAAGGGTGCGGCCTTCGTGTCGTGCAAAGGAAGTGTGAAGTGTCCCGTCGGCATGGGGGCGCGCGGCAGTCCCACGACCCGTCAGGTCGGCAGGTGCCAGCCGCCCTTGCGGAAGGCCGGGGTGGCCAGACCGAGCACCAGCAGGGACGCCAGCACGGCGCCGAGCATGACCGCGCTCATGGCCACCTCGTCGCCCCCGAGAACGCCCACGAGGGGGCTCACGAGGCCCGCGACACCGGCCTGGAACGCCCCGATGACCGCCGCTGCGGTGCCGGCCCTCTCGCCGTGGCGCGTGAGCGCGAGCGCCGACGCGTTGGCCGGGATGAGCCCCTGGAGCGCGAGCGTGAGCCAGAGCGCCGCGAGGAGACCGATCAGCCCGCCCGCCCCGGTGAGCGCCACGACGAGCAGACCTACGGCGAACACCGACTGCAGGACGAGGGCCGTACGCAGGATCCGGATGGGCGCGACCCGGCGCACCAGCGAGGCGTTGACCTGGGCGGAGATCACGAGCCCGATCCCGTTCACCGCGAAGAGCGCCGCGAACTGCCCGTGCGTCAGGCCGTAGCCCTCCTGCAGCACGAACGGGGAGCCGACGACGTAGCTCATGAGGACGGCCATGCCGAGCCCGGGCAGCACGGCCAGGGCTAGGAAGTGGCGGTCGCGCAACAGGGTCCCGTACCCACGGAAGACGCTGCCGATCCCGCCGGTCTGGCGCCGCTCGGTCTCGAGCGTCTCGGGCATGAAGCGCAGCACGATCAGGGCCAGGATCACGCCGAGCACCGCGAGGACCCAGAAGACCCAGCGCCACGTCCCGTGCGAGGCGATCAGCGAGCCGAACGTGGGCGCGAGGAGGGGCGCGAGCCCGATCACGAGCATGAGGCGCGACAGGATGCGGGCCGCGTCCGACCCGGTGAACCGGTCGCGGATCACGGCGATCGAGACGACCTGGGCCGAGGCGTTGAAGAAGCCCTGGAGCACGCGCAGCGTGATGAGCCACCCGATCCCGGGCACGACCGCGCACAGGATCGAGGTGACGACGTGCAGCGCGAGCCCGACGATCACGGGCGCACGGCGTCCGTACCGGTCGGAGAGCGGTCCGATCACCAGCTGTCCCACGGCGCCTCCGACGAGCATCCCGGCCAGGGTGAGCTGCGCGAGCGCGGGGCTCGCGTCCAGGTCGGTGGCGACGTCGGGCAGCAGCGGCAGGTACATGTCGACCGTGAAGGCCGGGAGCGTCGCGAGGGCGCCGAGGAGGAGGACCCACTTGACCGTGGAGCGGCCGGACCTGCGGGCCGGGGTGCCGACGGTGCTGCGGACGACGTCGAGGGGCGGCGCCGTCGGGGCGGAGGCAGGTCCTGCCGGTGGGGTGCTCATGGGAGCCAATCATAACGATTCGATGATTGCCCCGAGCCACCGCCACGAGGCGGTAGCCCTCGCGGCTCCGTGGCGCGGGGCGAGCGCGGCGTCCCGGCCGGACGCCCCAGCGGGTACTGGACGCCTAGGGTCCCGCGAAGAGCCAGGCCGCACCGAGGGGGGCGAGCGCGAGGAGCGGGACGGTCCAGGTGATCAGGGACGAGACGACCCGTGCACCTCGGTCTGCCGCTTCCCCAGCCCCCTCTCCCGCGACCGGCAGCGGCGAGACGACGGGGTCGTCGAGGGCACCCTGGCGGACCTGGACGACGCTCCAGACCGTGCCCGCGACGAGGACCAGCGCCCCCGCGGTCGCGACCGGCACCGCCGGGAGGACGAGGACCTCGCTGTCCAGCAGGACGGCACAGACCCCGAGCGATCCCGTCAGCAGCGTGAGGACGAGCCAGGAGACCACCGGCCGGTCGAGGATGTGCCGCAGCACCGTCGAGCTGTGTCGCGCGAAGAGCAGGAGCACGACGCCGAGCGCCACGACCATGAGCAGCATCCCGACCGTGAGGCCGACGGTCGCGCCCGCCGCACCCGTGCGCCACGCGTCGACGGCGGCGCCACCTCCCCACCCGAGCACCAGCATCCCGAGGACCTGACTCCCCACGGGCCCCAGGACCGTCACCATGTCCCACCGCCCTGCGGGCTGCACGGGCAGGTCGAGGCTGCGCGCGTAGGCCACCGGGTCCCCGAACACCTCGGACGCCTTCTCGCCGCTCTCGGCGCAGTGGGACTCGACCTCTGTGAGAGCCGCCCCGAGCACGTCCCCGGGCACGTCGAGCAGGCGCAGCTCGATCACGAAGCCCTCGGCCCACTCCTCCTCGACGTGAGGGGCCAGGCTTCGCTCGATCTCGTAGCGCGCGGCTCTGCGCCTCTCGCGCAGGGGGGATGTCTGAGGGGTGCGGGACATCAGGTCTCCTCGGTCTGTGCTGGTCGGTCGGCGGGCTCGGTGCGGTCCGGTCCGACGACAAGGTCATGGGTGGTCTGCACGAACGCGTCCCACAGCGCGGCGCGCTGTGCGAGCTCGGCGCGGCCCGCCGGGGTCAGGTCGTAGTACTTGCGCCCGGGTCCGCCGTCGCCGGCCCGCCACTCGACGGTCACGAGCCCGCCCGCCTCGAGGCGCCCCAGCAGCGGGTAGAGCGTGCCGCCCTTGATCGCGCCGAGCCCGGCGTCGGCGAGACGCGCGGCGATCGCGTACCCGTAGGTGGGGCCGTCGGCGAGGATGCGCAGCACGCAGACGTCGAGGACGCCGCGCAGCCACTCGCTGGGCCAGGTGTTCTCGGACATGACTAGATAGTGTCGCGAACTAGTCAGGCTGTCAATCTAGTTGGGCACCATGCCCGACGGCGCCGCCGGGCACCATGCCCGACGGCGCCGCGCACCCCGCCTCCGACGCGGCGGCCGGGCGCAGCGTGGGTGGCGCGAGGCATCCTGGGAGACATGTGCGGACGCTATGCCTCCTTCCGGGACGCCCAGGACCTGGCCGACGAGTTCGCGATCGCCGACCTCGCCGACGACGCGCGCCTCCTGCCGTCCTCCTGGAACGTCGCCCCGACCGACCCCGTGCGGATCGTGGTCGAGCGCGCGGCCAGGGACACGGGCGAGGTCCGCCGCTCCCTGCGGGTGGCCCGGTGGGGACTCGTGCCGAGTTGGGCCAAGGACCCGGGCGTCGGAGCCCGGATGATCAACGCCCGCGCGGAGTCGCTGCTGGACAAGCCCGCGTTCGCCAAGCCGTTCGCGGCCCGCCGCTGCCTGGTGCCCGCCGACGGGTACTACGAGTGGCGCCGCATCGAGACTCCCCCGGCTCCGGGATCGACCGCCCGCAAGCCCAAGGTCTCCAAGCAGCCCTTCTTCATCCACCCCGAGGGGTCCGCGGTCGCCGCGTTCGCGGGGCTCTACGAGTTCTGGCGCGACCGCACCAAGGCCGACGACGACCCGGACCGCTGGCTCGTGTCGGCGACCGTCGTGACGACCGCCGCCGCGCCGGCGCTCGCGTCGATCCACGACCGCATGCCGCTGACGCTCGCCCCTGACCTGTGGGACGCGTGGCTCGATCCTGCGGTCGGCAAGGACGAGGCGGCCGGTCTGCTCGTCGCCCCCGAGGTACGCATGACGGCGCAGGAGGTCGCACCGCTGGTCAACAGCGTCGCCAACAACGGGCCCGAGCTGGTCCTCGCGGTCTGAGACGCGGGGTGCCGTTCCGGCGACGACGGGCGTGCACTACGGCGCGGACCGGTCACCGGTCCGCGCCGCTTTGGCCGACGGGCAGGTCAGCCCTTGTACGCCCACTGGAGGCGCACGGGCTCGATCACCCCGAGGCCATGGACCTCGCGCTCGGGCTGGGCCGTCAGCGCGAACCGCGAGTCCCGCGACAGGAGCGCGGCCGTCTCGCGGTCGATCAGCACGGTCGCCGGCTCGGCGATCTCGGTGAGCCGCGACGCGAGGTTGACCGACGGGCCGAACACGTCACCGAAGCGCGAGAGCACCCTGCCCCAGACGAGGCTGACCCGGACGGGCGGGACCTCGACCCCCTCGCCGGCCCGCTCGGCCTCCTCGGCGAGACCGAGCGCGACCTTGGCACCCGTCGCGACGTCGTCGGCGACGTACAGGACCGCGTCGCCGATGGTCTTGACGACCCGACCGCCCGCGGCGGTGATGACGTCGCGCGCCCGGGTCTCGAAGAGCTGGACGAACTCGGCGAGCTCGCTCGACCCCAGACCCGCCGTCCGCTTGGTGAACGACACGATGTCGGCGAACCCGACGGCCCGCGGGAGCGGCAGCGCCTGGGAATCCGTGACGTCGCCCGCGCGCGCGTCGGAGAACTCGACCGTGAAGCGCGCGGCGACGGCCGCGAGCTGGCGGCGCCAGGCGTGGCTCAGCTGGGTCTCCAGCACGGGCGCGAGGTCCGGGAGGCGGTCGAGCACGAGCAGCCGGGCGCTCGTGTCGTCGAGGTCGAACCGCTTGGTCATGTGCTCGACGAGCGCCTCGACCTGCCAGAGCACGAGCCGTTCGGTCGTGTGGCCCATCGACCGGATGAGGGTCGTCAGCGACCGGTCGTCGAACTGCTCGCGCTCGGCGACCGAGTAGATCTGCTCGAGGGCGACCGCGTCGTCCTCGGTGAACATCTGCTCCTGCTCCTCGGTGATCGGGAGCCCGAGCGCCTGCCAGTACGAGCGCACCTGCTTCTCCGTGAGCCCGGCCCGCTCCGCGAGCCCCTCGACCGTGAGGGCACGGGGCCCACCCAGGAGGGCCGCGTCGACGTCTGCCTCGACCGTCACCCGCTCGGGGACACCAGGGCCGTCCGCTCGACTCTCCTCGGCTGCCTTCGTCGTCTCGGTGGTCTCTTCGGCTGCCTCAGGGATGTCGTGCGTCACAGACAGATCCTAGTTCAGCGCGGCCGTGCGCCTCGGCCCGCTCACCCGGCGGGAGCACCGACGGGGCCGCCGACAGGCCCCGAGGAGGCCGTCCCGCCGGTCACCGAGGAGGTCCCCGAGCCGGCCGCGGATCCCGAGCCCACGCGCAGGTGGTGCACGTCGCCGCTGTGCAGCGAACGGGCCGTCCCGTCGTCGCCCCGGACGAGCAACGAACCGTCGGGGCCGAACCCGTAGGCCTCGCCCGTGACCTGTCCCCCGCCCGTGAGGTCGATGCGCACGTGCGCACCCAGCGTCCCGCTGACCTCGACGCACTCCGCGACGAGGCCCGCGGCCTCGGCGTCCCCGCCCGCGTCCTGCCACCGACCGAGCGTCAGCGCGAACGACTCCTCGAGCGCGGTGAGCAGGACCTCGCGGTCGGTCGTGGCCGCCCCCGCCAGGGCGAGCGACGTGGCCGAGGCGACCGGGAGCTCGCCCACGCCCTGCAGGACGTTGAGCCCGACGCCCACGATCGCTCCGCCGTCGGGCAGGAGCTCGCACAGGATGCCCGCGACCTTGCGGTACGTCCCCCACCCCTCGATCTCCTCCGCTTCCTCGCCACCGGCAGCGGCGCCCGGCCCCGGGACGAGCACGTCGTTGGGCCACTTGACCACGGCCTCGACGCCCGCGGTCGCGCGCAGGCACCGGACCGTCGCGAGGCCCGCGAGCAGCGGCAGCCAGCTCAGGCTCTCGCGCGGCACGTCGGGCCGGACCAGGAGCGAGCCCGTCAGCGCGGTCCGCGCGGGCGTCTCCCAGGTGCGCCCCGCACGTCCCCGCCCACCGACCTGGTGCTCGGCCACGAGCAGCGCGGGCGCAGGCCAGGCCCGCGGGTCCGCAGCCACGGCCGCGGCCAGCTCGGTGTTGGTCGAGACGGACTCCTCGACGACCTCGAGGCGCTCGAGCGGGCCGTGCGGGACCACGAGCAGGTCCCGCAGGAAGTCGGGGCGCAGCGCGGGGCGATCGGCAGTCGTCATGCCCCCATCATGCACGGACGCGCCCGGGGGACGGCAGCACCACCCGCACGACGAACCGGCATCCCGCACGACGACGGGCACCGCCTCGCAACGGTTTGTGGGAACCCTCCAACGCCGACGCGGACGCCGGTGCGATCCCCCGCACCCGCTTGGTCCCACCCACCAACTAGGCTCGTCTGCGTGAACGAACCTGTCGCCGGCACCACCCCGGCCCCCACCGGTCAGCTCATCGGCACCGCAGCGAAGCTCGCCGACCTCGACCGTCGGCGCGCCGAGGCGTCCGTCGCGCCCGAGGAGACGGCTCGCGCCAAGCAGCACGCCCGGAACAAGAAGACGGCCCGCGAGCGCATCGAGGCCCTGCTCGACGAGGGCAGCTTCGTCGAGCTCGACGCGTTCGCCAAGCACCGCTCGACCAACTTCGGGCTCGAGAAGAAGCGGCTCGCGGGCGACGGCGTGGTCGTGGGGCACGGGACGGTCGACGGCCGTCAGGTGTGCATCTACTCCCAGGACTTCACGGTCTTCGGCGGGAGCCTCGGCGAGGTGCACGGCCAGAAGATCACCAAGGTCCAGGACCTGGCGCTACGCACGGGCGTACCGCTCATCGGGATCTCCGACGGCGGCGGCGCACGCATCCAGGAGGGCGTCGCGGCCCTGACGCAGTTCGCGGAGATCTTCCGCCGCAACGTCGCGGCCTCGGGCGTCATCCCGCAGATCTCGCTCATCCTCGGCCCGAGCGCGGGCGGGGCCGTGTACTCCCCGGCCCTGACCGACTTCATCGTCATGGCCGACCAGACGTCGAACATGTTCATCACGGGCCCCGACGTGATCCGTGCGGTCACGGGCGAGGACGTGGGCTTCGAGGAGCTCGGCGGGGCGCGCACCCACAACGAGCGCTCGGGCGTCGCGCACTACATGGGCACCGACGAGGACGACGCGATCGACTACGTGCGCCACCTCATCGGCTACCTGCCGCAGAACAACCTCTCGGACGCCCCCGGCTTCCCGCCCGAGGACACCGAGCTCGAGGTCACGGACGAGGACCTCGAGCTCGACACCCTGGTGCCCGACTCGGACTCGCAGCCGTACGACATGCGCACCGTGATCGAGCACGTCCTGGACGGCGGCGACTTCCTCGAGGTCCAGCCGCTGTTCGCGAAGAACGTGCTGATCGGGTTCGGGCACGTCGAGGGCCAGTCGGTCGGCGTCGTGGCCAACCAGCCCCTCGCGATGGCCGGGACGCTCGACATCGACGCGGCCGAGAAGGCCGCGCGGTTCGTGCGCACGTGCGACGCGTTCAACATCCCCGTCCTGACCCTCGTGGACGTCCCGGGCTTCCTGCCGGGCGTCGACCAGGAGCACCAGGGCATCATCCGTCGCGGCGCCAAGCTCATCTACGCGTACGCCGAGGCCACGGTCCCGCTCGTCACGCTCATCACCCGCAAGGCGTACGGTGGCGCGTACATCGTCATGGGCTCCAAGCAGCTCGGCGCCGACGTCAACCTGGCGTGGCCCACGGCCCAGATCGCCGTCATGGGCGCGGGCGGCGCGGTCAACATCCTCCAGCGCGGCACCCTCAAGGCCGCGGCGGACGCGGGGCTGGACGTCGACGCCGAGCGGGCCCGCCTGGTCGGGGAGTACGAGGAGGCCATCGTGAACCCCTGGGACGCGGCCGAGCGCGGCTACGTCGACGCGGTGATCCGTCCGTCGGAGACCCGCGTGCAGGTCGTGCGCGCGCTGCGCGCGCTGCGCACCAAGCGTGCGAGCCTGCCCCCCAAGAAGCACGGGAACATCCCGCTGTGACCTCAGCACCGCACGACGACGCGAACCACGAGACGAACCGCGAGGACGACATGCCCGACGAGCACACGAGCGACAGCCACGAGGGCCACGAGGGCCACGAGGGCCACGACCACCCGGACAACGGTCACGACAGCGTGTCGCACGGCGCCGAGCCGCTCGGCCCGGTCGACGAGGCACCGCTGCACGCCGCGGTCGACGCCCTGGCGGCGGCGCTGCACGACTACATCGGCACCGCGGTCGGCGTGCGCTCCGAGTTCGGCGCGTCCGAGGCCGACGAGGACCCGCGCGTCCTGGCCCTCGAGGCGCGCATCAGCACGCTCAACGCCCAGGTCTACGACGCGCTGCACGGTTCGCTCGGCATGCACCCGGACCTCACGTCGCTCGTGTGGGCCTCGGACGAGGAGCTCGGCGCGGGCGTCGACGCGGACGCGCCCCCGGCCCCGGAGGTCGCCGAGCCCTTCTACCTGGGCTTCGTCGTGGGGCCGGGCTCGACGCCCGACTCCTCGCTCGACTCGGTCATCGACTTCCTCGACAACGCGGGCGAGCAGGTCGTCGCGGCCCTCGCCGAGGCCGGCTTCGACATCCCCGAGTGGGCCGCGTCGCGCGGCGAGGCCGCCGACTTCGAGGGGTACGGGGACGCGGCGGACGACCCGACGGACGGCAACCTGTGAGCGGGACCCCCGAGGCGTCGTCGGGACGCTCGCTGCGCGTGGTGCGCGGCGCTCCCGACGACCTCGAGGTCGCGGCGCTCGTCGCCGGCCTCGCCGCGGCCGCGGCGGCCGCGCACGTGCCCGACGACGAGGCGCCCCTGTCCGAGTGGACCAACCGTGCGCGCGGTCTGCGCGGGACCGGGGCGGGCGCGACGGCCAAGAGCTTCGGTGGCCGCTCGGGTCGGCACAACGCCGACTCCTGGCGGTGGAGCCTGCAGTCATGAGCCAGTCCACGACCGTCCTGGTCGAGCTCGCGGACGGCCCCGGGGCCGTCGAACGCCCGCTCACGACCGACGGCAGCGGGCCCGCCCTGCCACCGCTCCCGGCCCGCACCGGCTGGCGCCGGTGGGCGTGGATCGTCCCGACCGTCCCGACGGTCGCGCTCGTCGCCTACCAGCAGCTCGCCCCGTCGCAGGGCTGGCCCCTGCCGGCCGCCGTGCTGGGCGTCCTGACCGTCCTGCTCCTGCTCGTCGCGGTCCTCGCGCTCGCGCGCTACCTCGACGACCGCGACGCGCAGCGCGAGACCCGCGCACGCGACGCACTGCTCACGGCGGCCGAGCGCACCACGGGCTCGGTGCTCGTCGACATCACGGCCGGGGTTCCCTCAGGATCCGCACGCGAACTGCCCGACGGCGCCGCGCACGTGAGCGGTCGGCTCACCTTCTCGGTCGACCACGTCCCCGTCCGGGCACCGTTCACGGTGCCCGTCCCCGCCGGGACGGACGGCCCCCGCTCGGGCGACCCCGTCGCGGTCTGGTACCCCCGGGGCACGGAAGGACGCCCACGCGTCGTCCTCGTGCGCTACCAGCGCGCCTGGGCCGACGACCTGCTCGCGGCGATGCACCCGGAGCGAGGGACGAGCGCCCCCGAGGCCGCGACCGCCGACCCGTCGCCTGCCGGTGAGGCCACCCCGTCCTCGGCGCCGACGAACCAGGACCTCCTCGATGCCCTCGGCCGGGCGGGCGCAGAGCACCCTCGCCTGGACACCGAGCTGGTCGCGCCCACCGGGGCGTGGAGATCCGTGCGCGTCGAGCTCTCGCTCCCGGGCAGCACGCGGTCCGTCCTCGTCTTCGAGGACGATGACGAGCTCGTGTACATCGGCCCGGACGGGGGCGGTGCGCAGTCGCTGGACCTGACCGCCCCGTCGGCCGTGCTCGACCTGGCGGAACGACTCCTGCGCCAGGACTGATCATCCTCACGGACGACTGCCCCTGCGGGTACCACGCAGTAACCTCTACCGGGTGACCTCACCCACCTCGCCGGCCGAGCCCGGCACCCCCACCGCCCGGACCCCCCGCACGCCCTCGGCGATCGACGCGATCGCCGACGCGTACGTGCTGACGGTCGCCGACCTGAACCCGCTCGCCGCCACGGCCATGGGCCTCACGGGCTACGACCACCGCATGACCGACCTGTCGCCCGCCGGGTACGAGGCCCTCGCGGCCGCGGACCGGGCCGTGCTGGCCGAGCTCGCGGACGTCGAGCCCGTCGACGACGTCGACCGCGTCACGCTCGCCGCGATGCGCGAGCGCATCGGTCTCTCGCTCGAGCTCCACGAGGCCGGCGAGGACCTCTCGCTGCTCAACAACATCGCGTCCCCGCTGCAGGAGCTGCGCGACATCTTCGACATGATGCCCACGGGCACGGTCGAGGCCTGGGAGAACGTCGCGGCCCGGCTCGCCGCCCTCCCGGGCGCCATGGACGGGTACATCGCCTCGCTCAGGGCCGGCGCCGCGCGCGGCAACGTCGCAGCGATCCGCCAGGTCCGCGAGGGCGTCAAGCAGGCCCGCGAGCTCGCGGACCCCGAGACGTCGTTCTTCGTCACGTTCGTCCGTGGCGACGAGGCCGCAGCGGTCCTCGACGAGTCCGCCGCATGCTCCCTGGTGCGCAAGGAGCTCGAGATCGGCGCCGCCGACGCCGTGGCCGCCTACGGCAGGCTCGCTGCCTTCCTCGAGGACGAGCTCGCCCCGCAGGCCCCCACGGCCGACGGCGTGGGGCGCGAGCGCTACGCCCTCGCGTCGCGCAACTTCCTCGGGGCCGAGGTCGACCTCGAGGAGACCTACCGGTGGGGTCTCGAGGAGCTCGCGCGCGTCATCGCCGAGCAGGAGGCTGTCGCCGCCCAGATCGCCGGGCCCGGCGCCACGGTCGAGGAGGCCGTCGCGATCCTCGACGCGGACCCGAGCCGCAAGCTCGACGGCACCGACGCGCTGCGCGCGTGGATGCAGGAGACGTCCGACGCCGCGATCCAGGCGCTCGACGGCGTGCACTTCGACATCCCCACCCCGGTCCTGGACCTCGAGTGCATGATCGCCCCGACCCAGACCGGCGGGATCTACTACACGCCCCCGAGCGACGACTTCTCGCGCCCCGGGCGCATGTGGTGGTCCGTGCCCCCGGGCGTCACCGAGTTCAACACGTGGCGCGAGAAGACGACCGTCTACCACGAGGGCGTCCCGGGCCACCACCTGCAGTGCGGCCAGGCCGTCGCGGCGCGCGACACGCTCAACTCCTGGCGCCGCCTCGCGTGCTGGGTCTCGGGCCACGGCGAGGGCTGGGCCCTGTACGCCGAGCGCCTCATGGCCGACCTGGGCTACCTCGACGACCCGGGCGACCGGCTCGGGATGCTCGACGGCCAGCGCATGCGCGCGGCGCGCGTCGTGCTCGACATCGGCGTGCACCTGGGGCTCGACGCCCCCGAGGAGTGGCGCGGCGACTCCGAGGACCCGCGCTGGGACGCGGACAAGGCCTGGGAGTTCCTCAAGGCCAACGTCAACATGGACGAGTCGTTCGTGCGCTTCGAGCTCAACCGCTACCTCGGGTGGCCGGGGCAGGCCCCGTCCTACAAGGTCGGCCAGCGCCTGTGGGAGCAGACGCGCGACGCGGCCCGTGCGGCGGCGGCGGCCCGCGGCGAGGAGTTCGACGTCAAGGCGTTCCACGAGCGCGCGCTGAACCTCGGCTCGGTCGGCCTCGACGTGCTGCGCGGGGCCCTGCGGTGAACGAGCCCACCAGCCCCCCTGCACCCCGCCTGCTCCTGGCCTCGCAGTCCCCGGCCAGGCTCGCGACCCTACGCTCGGCGGGCGTCACGCCCGAGGTCCGGGTCTCGGGGCTCGACGAGGACGCGGTCCTCGACGCCGCGACCGCACGGTTCGGTGCGCTCGACCCCGCCGACGCGGTGCTCGTCCTCGCCCAGGCGAAGGCCGAGGAGGTCGCCCAGGTGATCACGCGCGAGGTGCGCGAGCGGGACGAGGCGAGCGACGCCGTCGGGCCCGAGGAGAGCGCACCGATCGTGGTCGGCTGCGACTCGATGCTCGAGCTCGCGGGCGAGGTGTACGGCAAGCCGAAGGACGCCGACGAGGCGACCGCCCGGTGGCGCGCGATGCGCGGCCGGTCCGGCGTGCTGCACACCGGGCACTGGCTCGTCGACCTGCGCGACCCGCAGGACGGCGGCAGCGGGGCGACGCTGGGCGCGACCAGCTCGACCACGATCCACTTCGCCGACGTGACCGACGCCGAGATCGCCGCCTACGTCGCGACGGGCGAGCCCCTCGCGGTCGCCGGCGCGTTCACGGTCGACGGGCTGGGCGGGGCGTTCGTCGAGAGCATCGAGGGCGACCACCACGGCGTGGTCGGCATCAGCCTGCCGCTCGTGCGCGAGCTGCTCGGCGAGATCGACGTGGCCTGGACCGACCTCTGGGCGTGAGCCCCTGACGGCCCGCCCGCTCCCCCGCGCCACGCCCTCGGGCGCGGCGCGGCGGAGCGGGCGGGCCGTCGCTTGTCGAGGCCGCACAACCCAGGCCGACCCCGGGGCGGTTCGTCCCGCCGACCATGGAGGGTTCCTACAAACGACCCCGGTGCGCCTTGGCCTGATCTCCAATCTTGTCCGGTACCGGTGGTCGGAGCGTGAACCGAGGGCGCCCGACGCGTTACCGTGAGCCGTGCCCGTGAACTCAACGAACCCCGCGACCAGCCTGCCCAGACGACTGTCGAAGGTTCTCATCGCCAACCGCGGGGAGATCGCGGTCCGTATCGCCCGCGCCTGCGCCGACGCCTCGATCGCGTCGGTCGCCGTCTACGCGGACTCCGACCGCGAGGCCCTGCACGTCCGCCTCGCCGACGAGGCGTACGCGCTCGACGGCGCACGCGCCGCCGACACCTACCTCGACGTCGCCAAGCTGCTCGACGTCGCACGCCGCGCGGGCGCCGACGCTGTGCACCCGGGCTACGGCTTCCTCGCCGAGAACGCCGGGTTCGCCCAGGCCGTGATCGACGCGGGCCTCGTCTGGATCGGCCCGCCCCCCGCCGCGATCGACGCGCTCGGCGACAAGGTGAGCGCCCGGCACATCGCGCACCGCGCCGGCGCTCCCCTGGTCCCGGGCACCCCGGACCCCGTCGCCGACGCGACCGAGGTCCACGCGTTCGCCGCCGAGCACGGCCTGCCCATCGCGATCAAGGCGGCCTTCGGCGGCGGCGGGCGCGGGCTCAAGGTCGCACGCACGGTCGACGAGATCGACGAGCTGTTCGACTCCGCGGTCCGCGAGGCCACGGCCGCGTTCGGTCGCGGCGAGTGCTTCGTCGAGCGCTACCTGGACACCCCGCGCCACGTCGAGACCCAGTGCCTGGCCGACGAGCACGGCACGGTCGTGGTCGTCTCGACGCGCGACTGCTCGCTCCAGCGCCGCCACCAGAAGCTCGTCGAGGAGGCCCCCGCGCCGTTCCTGACCGACGAGCAGCAGGCCGAGCTCTACAAGGCGTCCGAGGCGATCCTGCGCGAGGCCGGGTACGTCGGCGCCGGGACCTGCGAGTTCCTCGTGGGCGCCGACGGCACCATCTCGTTCCTCGAGGTCAACACGCGCCTGCAGGTCGAGCACCCGGTCTCCGAGGAGGTCACGGGCATCGACCTGGTGCGCGAGCAGCTGCGCATCGCGGCGGGCGAGCCGCTCGGCTACACCCAGGTCGCCACCCGGGGGCACTCGCTCGAGTTCCGCATCAACGGCGAGGACCCGGCCGCGAACTTCCTGCCGGCGCCCGGTCGCATCTCGCGCCTGCACTTCCCCAGCGGCCCCGGCGTACGCGTCGACAGCGGCGTGAGCGAGGGCGACGTCATCTCCGGCGCGTTCGACTCGATGATCGCCAAGGTCATCGTGACCGGCGCGACGCGCCTCGAGGCCGTCCAGCGGGCGCGGCGCGCGCTGCGCGAGATGGTCGTCGAGGGCATCCCGACGGTCGTCCCGTTCCACCGCGCGGTGCTCGACTCCGAGGACTTCGTCCCGACCGACGGCTCGGCGTTCCGCGTGCACACGCGCTGGATCGAGACCACGTTCGCCGACGAGCTGACCAAGCTCGCGCCGGCCACGCCCGCCCAGTCGCCCACCGAGGAGGACGAGGCCCCCGCGACCGAGCGCGTGGTCGTCGAGGTCGGCGGCAAGCGCCTCGAGGTCGTGCTCCCCGCGGGCCTCGGCATGGCGGCGGGCCGCGCCCGCTCGGCCAACGCGGCTCGCCGCCCCGCCCGTCGTTCGACCGCCAAGGCGGGGTCGAGCAACGGCACCACGCTGGCCTCGCCCATGCAGGGCACGATCGTCAAGGTCGCCGTGGCCGAGGGTGCCGTGGTCGCCGAGGGCGACCTCATCGTGGTCCTCGAGGCCATGAAGATGGAGCAGCCTCTCGTCGCGCACCGTGCAGGGCGCATCACGGGCCTGACGGCGGGCGTCGGCGCGAGCGTCAGCTCGGGCACCTCGATCTGCGAGATCACGGACGTGACCGAGGCGTCTGCCTGAGGTTCTTCCACCGAGACGCCGACGGGGTCCGGTCGGCACGCTCCACCGAGCGTGCCGGCCGGACCCCGTCGGCGTCTCCGGCGTCTGACGGTCAGACCGTGGTCGAGGTGTGCGCGTCCGCCGCACGCATGGCCCGGCGCCCCGAGGGAACCAGGGTCGCGACCGCGATCACGACGAACATGAGCGCGCCCGACACGATCAGGAGCGACTCGACCGAGTACCGGTCCGCGAGCGGGCCGAAGATCAGCATGCCGAGCGGCATCGCGAGCGCCATCACGATGCCGACGAACCCGAAGACACGCCCCTGCCGGTCGGGTTCGACCGTCTCCTGCAGGACCGTCATCGAGGTCGTGGCGAAAGCGGGCACGGCGACGCCGAGGAGGAACATGAACGTGAAGAAGACCCACATGTTCGTCGACAGGCCCAGGCCGACCGAGAGCACCCCGAACACGAACGTCGCGCCGACGATCATCGCGACCCGGTTCTTGAGCCCGCCCCAGGTGGCGAGCAGCACGCCGCCGACGATCGCGCCGAACGAGAACGCGAGCTCGTTGGCCGTGAGCTTCCAGACCTCCTCGCCGAACGTCCGCACGACCATGAGCGGCGTGAGGTAGGACGGGGCCACGATCAGCAGGAACACGATCGCGTAGAGGCCCAGGACCCAGCGCACGAAGGTGTGGCCACGCAGGTAGCGCAGGCCGCCCACGAGGTCGTCGAAGTACCCGACCTTCTCGCCCGCCGCCAGGTCGGCGCGCAGCACCTTGGTCACCGGGATCAGCGCCAGGAGGCCGATCCCGATCACGGCCGTGACGACGTCGACGAAGAAGATCGCGACGATCGAGGCGCTCGCGTAGACGCCCGCCGCGACCGCGGGGGCGAGCAGCGTCATGGCCGACTGGATCGACCCGTTGATGCCGTTGACCCGCATGAGCTTGCTCACCGGGACGAGCTGCGGGAGGAGCGAGGACACCGCGGGCATCTGGATCCCGGCACCTACCGAGCGGATCGCGAGCGCGGCGTAGATGAACCACAGGTCGTCGCTGCCCGAGAGCATGAGCAGCGCGAGCGCGAGGGTCGTGACCGCGATCGAGGCGTCGGCCGCGATGATCAGGAACTTGCGGTTGAGCCGGTCCGCCCAGACCCCGCCGAAGATCGACACGACCGCCTGGGGCAGGAACCCGAAGACGGTCGCGAGCGCCAGGACCGACCCGGACTTGGTCTCGAGCGTCAGGTGCCACATGATCGCGTACTGCACGAGCATCGACCCGAACAGCGAGACGGTCTGCCCGCCCAGGAAGATCGTGGCGTCGCGACGCCAGCGCGGCTTGTCGGCCTCGTCGTCGGTCGGCGGCGGGCCGGACGGGCCGGACGGGCTGGCGGGGTCAGCCTGGTCTGCGGGCTCGGGCTGGCCCGCGGGACCGGAGGGACCGTAGGGAGCAGCCGCAGGATCGGCGGGCTCAGTAGGGTGGGAGGGACTGGCGTCGGCGCCTGTCGAGGCATCCTCTGCGGTCGGGTCGGACACGATGTTCGGCTCGGGATGACTCACCCGTCCATGGTGCGGGGCGCAGGACCGTGCGTCCACCGAATTCGGGCCCGTCGTCCCGTCCCCAGACGAGTCGCCCGGGCCGGGGCACCCCGGGAGGGCGCACGGCCGTCTCCCCGCCCGGTTCCCGCTCGCGGCACCGCCGTGGTGGCAGGGTGGGCCCGTGACGTCCGAACCGCCCGCACCGATCCCCGCCGGGAGCCCCCGCGCCGCCCCTGCCCGGACCGTCGACCTGCTCACGGGACCGGTGCCGTCCCCCGGTCTGGTGCGCGCATCGTCGATCTCGGCCGTGGTCGCGGGCCTGGTCGCGGTCATGGTCTCGTTCGCCGGACCGTCGCTCATCATCCTGCAGGCCGCGCACGACGGCGGGCTCACGACGGCCCAGACGACCTCCTGGCTGTGGGCCGTCTCGATCGGCAGCGGACTGACGGGCGTGGTCCTGAGCCTGCTGACGCGTCAGCCCGTCATCACGGCGTGGTCGACGCCCGGCGCCGCCCTGCTGCTCGGCACGCTGGGCGACTTCGCGTTCTCCGACGTCGTGGGCGCCTACCTCGTCGCAGCCGTGGCAGCGCTCGCGCTCGGCGCGAGCGGGGTGTTCGGACGGCTCCTGGCGGCCGTCCCGCCCCAGATCCTCTCGGCGCTGCTCGCGGGGGTCCTGCTCCCGTTCGTCCTGGGGGCGGTCGTGAGCGCGGTCGGCTCGCCCGCGATCGGGGCGAGCGTCGCGGTCGCGTTCGTCGTGGTGCGTCGCCTCGCGCCGCGCTACGCCGTCCTGGCGGCGCTGCTCGCCGGGGTCGTGGCGGCGCTCGTCGCGGGCGACGTCTCGCGCCCGACGACCGCGCTCGCCCTGGCCGTCCCCGAGTGGACCACCCCGACGCTCGACCTGGGCGCGGTCGTCGGGATCTCCGTCCCTCTCCTGCTCGTGACGCTGAGCGCCCAGAACGGCCCGGGCCTGGAGATGCTGCGCGCGAGCGGATACCGCCCGAACAGCCGGCTGCTGGTCGGCGGGACCGCGGCGGCCTGGGCCTTCCTCGCACCGTTCGGCGCGCACGGCATCAACCTGGCCGCGATCACCGCGGGCATCTGCACGGGCCCGGAGGCCCACGAGGACCGCACGCGCCGCTACGTCGCGGGGGTCGCGTGCGGCGTGGGGTATCTGGTCGTGGGGACGTTCGCGGGGAGCCTGGTGGGCCTGTTCCACGCCGTGCCGACGGCCCTGGTCACGACCGTCGCGGGCGTCGCGCTCGTCGGTGCGCTCACGGGTGCCCTCGCGGGGACCTTCGCACCCGCGGCCTCGACGCCCGGCGCGAGCCCCTCTCCTGCGGCACTCGAGGCGGCCGTGCTGACGCTCGTCGTCACGACCTCGGGGATCGTGGTCGCCCACGTCGGGTCGGCGTTCTGGGGAGTCGTCGTCGGGCTCGTCACCTACGGGGTCCTCACGGTCGGCAGGCGTCGCCGCGCGGCGTGAGGGCCACCCGGGCGCGGTGCGCGCCCCGGCCGCGTGGCGCCGTCGGGCCGGTCCTTCCTCCTGCCCGACGGCGGAGCCTCCGTTCTCTTCGCAGGTCCCCCTGCGGGGCTGGCTGTCCACGACGTGGTCACCGCGGCCGGGCGCTGTCCCGGCGGGCCCGCCGGATGGCAGGGTGGGACCGTGACGATCCCGACCGAGCCCACGCCTCCGAGCCCCACGACCGACGCTCCCCGCGCCCCACGACACCTCCAGCCCGGGGACGGCTGGGTCGAGTGCACGTGCGGCAGGCGGCACTGGGGGCTCGCGGGAGCCGCGGGCCTGCTCGTCGCGCGCCGGGGCGAGGACGGGCGCGTGGGCCACGTCCTGCTGCAGCACCGGGCGACCTGGAGCGACCAGGGCGGCACGTGGGGCGTGCCCGGTGGCGCGATCCACCCCGACGAGACGCCCGAGCAGGGCGCGCTGCGCGAGGCGCACGAGGAGGCCGGCGTGGACCCCGCACTCGTGACGATCGTCGGCGACCGGGTCCTGGACCACGGGCCGTGGCGATACACGACGGTGCTCGCGGAGGTCGTGCCGGGTGCGCACCTCGAGGCACGAGCGACCGACGCCGAGAGCCTCGAGATCGCGTGGGTCGCGGTCGAGGACGTCACCTCGCTCCCCCTGCTGGACGCGTTCCGGGACGCGTGGCCCGAGCTCGTGGGGCGGTTCGCCGAGGTCGCCTGACGACGTCGGCCGCCCCCGTGGTCGCCCCTCGTACGTCGAGGGGCGACCACGGGCCGTCGCCGCGTGGCGCTAGTGCTCCGGTCCGTCCGCCGGGGCGCTCTCGACCTCGGCGGGCGTGGACGCCTTCGCGGGTCCGTGCGGGACGAGCTTGAGCCCCACGACCGCGGCGATGATGCCCGCGATGAAGACGATCTTGCCGACGGAGGCGGACTCGTCGCCCGTCAGGATCGCGTAGGACACGGTCAGGGCCGCACCGATGCCGACCCACACCGCGTAGGCGGTGCCGATCGGGATGTGCTTGACGGCCCAGCCGAGCCCACCCATGCTGACGGCGAGCGCGACGAAGAAGACGATCGACGGGACGAGGTTCGAGAATCCGTCGGACTGGCCCAGGGCCGTGGCCCAGACCGCCTCGAAGACGGCACTGACGAGCAGGACGATCCACGGCATGTCAGCTCACCACCTTGAGGCCGACCACGGAACCGACGAGCAGGACCAGGAGCAGCCCGCGCAGCCAGGTGAACCGCTCGGCGCCGGTGAAGAATCCCCAGACGACCGTGAGCGTGGCGCCGATGCCGACCCACACCGCGTAGGCGGTACCCGTGGGCAGCGAGGTCATCGCCCAGGCGAGACCGACCATGCTCAGCGTCAGGGACAGGGCGAAGACGACCGTCGGTCGCTTGCGCGTGAAGTTCTCCGATGCGGACAGCGCCGTCGCCCAGACGGCCTCCAGCATCCCGGAGAGGACGAGGACAACCCAAGCCATGACAAGTAACCCCTCTGAGTCAGTCTTGTCCGTGCGGGTACTGCTCCCTCGTCCGCGCGTTCCTCGTCGGAGGAACTTGGTACCAGTGTACCAAGAGTGCGCCGCTGCGGCCAGGGAGAGGATCCAGGTCGTGTGGGACAGGTCACGCGGACTCCGGTTCCCGCACCCGGGCGACGGGAGTACTGTTCTCGCGGAGGAAGGCAAGCCTTACCAAACTAGGACGCGAGTCCCAAGTCGGCCGGGCCCCACCGCTGCGACCACCGGCCGCCCCGGCCTCCGGCTCCCGGGCTCCCCCGCCCCGCGACCCGTCGAAGGACTCCCGTGTTCGCCAACTTCCTCATCGGCCTGCGTGAAGGCCTCGAGGCCGCGCTCGTCGTCAGCATCCTCGTCGCCTACCTGGTCAAGACCGGTCGGCGCGACCTGCTCCCGTACCTCTGGCTCGGGGTCGGCATCGCCGTGGCCGTCTCGATCGGCTTCGGCGCGGCCCTGACGTACGGCCCGCAGGGGCTGACGTTCGAGGCCCAGGAGGCCATCGGCGGCACGCTGTCGATCGTCGCGGTCGGACTCATCACGTGGATGATCTTCTGGATGGGCAAGACCGCCCGGCACCTCAAGACCGATCTGCAGCACAAGCTCGACGACGCCGTGGCGGCCGGGAAGTGGGCCGTGGTCGTCATGGCGCTGCTCGCCGTCGGGCGCGAGGGCCTCGAGACCGCGCTCTTCCTGTGGGCCGGTGCCCAGGCCACGGGCACCACGACCAAGCCGCTGCTCGGAGCCGTGCTCGGGCTGGCCGTGGCCGTCCTGCTCGGCTGGGCCGTCTACAAGGGTGCCGTCAAGCTCAACCTGCGCGTCTTCTTCGCCTGGACCGGCCTGTTCCTGATCGTCGTCGCCGCGGGGGTCCTCTCCTACGGCGTGCACGACCTCCAGGAGGCCGGCATCCTGCCCGGGCTGCACAACCTGGCGTTCGACGTCAGCGCGCAGATCCCGCCCTCGAGCTGGTACGGCACGGTCCTCAAGGGCGTCTTCAACTTCTCCCCCGCGACCACCTGGCTCGAGCTCGCCGCCTGGTGGCTCTACCTCGTCCCCACGCTGTTCTTCTTCGTCCGGACCGTCTGGTTCAGCGCGCCTCGCAGCAGTGCCACCGCGCAGGCCAGCACCCCGGCAACCATCGTCACGACTCCCGGAGGAAACCGATGACCCGCTCACGGGCCACCCGCGTCGCAGCGCCGCTGCTCGCCGTCGCACTGCTCGTCCCCGCCCTGGCCGCCTGCACGCCCAACGACCCGGCCGCTGCCGGTGCGACCGGCGCCGCGGACGGTTCCGCGAAGCTCACGGTCGACTCCTCGGCCGACGCGTGCACGCTCTCGGCCGCCGAGGCGCCGTCGGGCAACATCGTCTTCAGCGTGACCAACACGGGCGACGACGTGACCGAGTTCTACCTGCTCGCCGAGGACGGCCTGCGGATCGTGTCCGAGGTCGAGAACATCGGCCCGGGCATCAGCCGCGACCTGGTCCTCACGGCCAAGCCCGGCCAGTACGTGACGGCCTGCAAGCCCGGCATGATCGGCGACGGCATCCGCTCCGACTTCACCGTGACCGACTCGGGCAAGGACGTCGAGCCCACGGGCGCGGTCGCCGACCAGATCGCCCTGGCCTCGACCAACTACGTCGCGTACGTCAAGGACCAGACCGAGCAGCTCCTCGAGGGCACCCAGGAGTTCGTGACCGCGTACAAGGCGGGCGACGACGAAGCGGCCAAGGCCCTCTACGCCCCGGTGCGCGTCCACTGGGAGCGCATCGAGCCCGTGGCCGAGTCGTTCGGCGACCTCGACCCCAAGATGGACCTGCGCGAGGCCGACCTCGAAGAGGGCCAGGAGTGGACCGGCTGGCACCTGCTCGAGAAGGACCTGTGGCAGCCCGCGCCCGACGCCAACGGCGGCGAGACCTACGTGGCCCTGACGCCCGAGCAGCGCACGCAGTACGCCGACCAGCTCCTCGCGGACACCCAGGAGCTCTTCGACCGCACGCACGAGGCGTCGTTCGCGGGCGGCATCGACGCGCCCGCGATCGGCAACGGCGCCAAGGGCCTGCTCGACGAGGTCGCGACGGGCAAGGTCACGGGCGAGGAGGAGATCTGGTCGCACACGGACCTGTGGGACTTCCAGGCCAACGTCGACGGCGCCAAGGTCGCCTACGACGGTCTGCGCGACGTGGTCTCGGCCAAGGACGAGAAGCTCGCCACGACGCTCGACGAGCGCTTCCAGGCCCTTCAGGGCCTGCTCGACGAGCAGAGGCAGGGCGACGGGTTCGTGCTCTACACCGACCTCACGCCCGAGCAGGTCAAGGCGCTCTCGCAGGCCGTTGACTCGCTGAGCGAGCCGCTCTCGCAGCTCACCGCCGCCGTGGTGCTCTGAGGACCGACGCACCATGACGACCTCGCCCGACCAGCCCGACTCCCGCCCCTCCTCGCCCGGCGCCCCGGCGGGACCTGCAGAACCCGTGCACGAGGCGCGACGCATCTCGCGGCGCGCCGTCCTGGGGATGGCCGGCGTCGGGCTGGCCGGTGCGGGGCTCGCCGGGGGCTTCCTCGCGGGGAGCGCCACGGCCTCGGCGCGCGACACCGCGCCGAGCGCGGGCCCCGCCGAGGGGGACGGAGCGTTCGCGTTCCTGGGCGAGCACCAGGCGGGGATCACGACCCCGGTCCAGGACAGCCTGCACTTCGCGACCTGGGACGTCACGACCCAGGACCGCGACGAGGTCGTCGCGCTGCTGCGCGCCTGGACGCTCGCGGCCTCGCGCATGACGCAGGGCCTGCCCGCCGGGGAGTTCGGCCCCATGTCCGGTCCGTACGACGCGCCGCCGGACGACACGGGCGAGGCCGAAGGGCTGCCGGCCTCCGGACTGACGATCACGTTCGGGTTCGGCCCCTCGTTCTTCACGGCCGCCGACGGCTCTGCCCGCTTCGGCCTCGACGGGCGCAAGCCCGACCTCCTCGCCGACCTGCCGCACTTCCCGGGCGACATGCTCGAGGACGCGCGCTGCGGCGGCGACCTCGCCGTCCAGGCGTGCGCTAACGACCCGCAGGTCGCGGTCCACGCGATCCGCAACCTCGCGCGCATCGCGTTCGGGACGGCGTCGGTGCGGTGGAGCCAGCTCGGCTACGGGCGCACGTCCTCGACCACGACCGCGCAGCCCACGCCCCGGAACCTGTTCGGCTTCAAGGACGGCACGGCCAACATCACGTCCGAGGAGTCCTCGGCGATCGACGAGCACGTGTGGGTCGCGCCGGGCGACGGGGCCGACTGGCTGGCGGGCGGCTCGTACCTCGTCGCGCGCCGCATCCGCATGACGATCGAGACGTGGGACCGCGCTCCCCTGCGCGAGCAGGAGACCATCGTGGGGCGGACCAAGGGCTCGGGGGCGCCGCTGTCCGGCGGCGAGGAGCGCACCGAGCCCGACTTCGAGGCCGCGGGCCGCGGGGGTGTCCCCCTCATCGACCCGGCGTCCCACGTGCGCCTCGCGCACCCCACGAGCAACGGCGGCGCGCGCATGCTGCGCCGCGGCTACAACTACACCGACGGCTCGGACGGGCTGGGCCGGCTCGACGCTGGGCTGTTCTTCCTCGCGTACGTGCGCGACCCCGCGACCCAGTACGTGCCCATGCAGAACGCGCTCGCCAAGCACGACCTCATGAGCGAGTACCTGCGGCACACCGGCTCGGGGATCTGGGCCGTCCCGCGCGGGGTCGCCGAGGGGGCCTCGCTGGGCGGGGACCAGGGTGCGTTCGTGGGTCAGGAGCTGTTCGCCTGACCCCGCCCGGGCCGGGGCGTCACCCGCGGACCCGGCCCGCCTCCTGGACCGCGGGACGGACCAGCTCGCCGTAGGCCTGGAGCGTCTCGTCGTTCGCGTCGTGCTGGAGGTAGAGCGCGAACTGGTCGACGCCGAGCGCCTTGAGCTCGAGCAGCCGCTCGACGTGCCGCTCGGGCGGCCCGACCAGGCAGAACCGGTCCACGATCTCGTCGCTCACGAACGCGGCGTGCGTGTTCCCCGCGCGCCCGTGCTCGTTGTAGTCGTAGTCGACGCGCCCGGCCACGAAGTCGGTCAGGGCACGAGGGATGCGCGGGCCCGCGTCGCCGCCCGGCCCTGTGCCCGTGCTCTCCCCCGCCCCGTAGCGCGCGACGATCTCCGCGACGTGGTTGCCGACCATGCCGCCGAACCAGCGGCACTGGTCATAGGCGTGGGCGAGCGCCCGCCCGCCCGCGCTCCCACCCGTGCCTGTACCTGTGCCCGACGCCGAGTCTCCCGTCACGTACGCGGGTGCGGCCACGCAGATGGTCACCTCGGCCGGGTCGCGGCCGGCCTGCTCCGCGGCCTGGCGCACCGCGTCGATCGACCAGGCCACGATGTCGGGGTCGGCGAGCTGGAGGATGAAGCCGTCCCCGACCTCGCCCGCGAGCGCCAGGGCGCGCGGGCCGTACGCCGCGACCCACACGGGGGTGCGGCTGTCGGGTGCCCAGGGCAGGTGCAGGGTCGTGCCGTGGTACTCGACCGACTGCCCGCCGGCGAGCCCCCGGATGGTCGTGACCGCTGCCCGCAGCTCGGCCAGGGTCACGGGCTTGCCGTTGGTCACCCGGACCGCGGAGTCCCCGCGACCGATCCCGCAGACGGTGCGGTTGCCGAACATGTCGTTGAGGGTCGCGAAGAGCGAGGCGGTCACGGTCACGTCGCGCGTCGCGGGGTTGGTGACCATGGGCCCCACGGTCACGCGATGGGTCGCGGACAGGATCTGGGAGTAGATGACGAACGGCTCCTGCCACAGCAGGTGCGAGTCGAACGTCCACACGTGGCTGAACCCGTGGAGCTCGGCGCGGCGCGCGAGGTCGACCACACGCCAGGCGGGTGGGTTGGTCTGCAGGACGACGCCCAGGTCGAGGCGCTCGGCGGTGCCTGCCGCGGTCATGGCTGGTTCCCGCCCGTCATCGCAGGTAGGCCGAGGTGCTGCGGCGCAGGTACCGACCGTGCCCGGGGTGCCCGTGGTACTCGCCGTCCGAGATCAGGACCGTTCCGCGCGAGATCACGACGTCCACGTGCCCGTCGATCTCGAAGCCCTCCCACGCGGAGTGGTCCATGTTCATGTGGTGGGTCTTGCCGTTGCCGTCCGAGGGGTAGCCGATCGAGGTGTGCCCGGCGGGGTCGTAGACCACGACGTCGGCGTCGGCCCCCGGGGCGAGCACGCCCTTGCGGTCGCCCAGCCCGAACATGCGCGCCGGCGTCGTGCAGCACAGCTCGACCCAGCGCTCGAGCGAGATCTTCCCGTCGACCACGCCCTGGTACACGAGGTCGAGGCGGTGCTCGACGCCGCCGATCCCGTTGGGGATCTTGGAGAAGTCGCCGAGCCCGAGCTCCTTCTGCTCCTTGAAGCAGAACGGGCAGTGGTCGGTGCTCACGACCGACAGGTCGCCCGTGCGCAGGTAGCGCCACAGCTCGTCCTGGTGCTCCTCGGCCCGCGAGCGCAGCGGGGTCGAGCAGACCCACTTGGCTCCCTCGAAACCGGGCGCCCCGAGCTGTTCCTCGAGCGAGAGGTACAGGTACTGCGGGCACGTCTCGCCGAACACGTTCCAGCCGTCGTCGCGGGCCCGGGCGAGCGTGGCCACGGCCTGCTTGGCCGACATGTGCACCACGTAGAGCGGGGCGCCTGCGAGCCGCGCGAGCATGATCGCGCGGTGCGTGGCCTCCTCCTCGGTCTCCCAGGGGCGCGTGGTGCCGTGGAAGTAGGGGGCCGTGTCGCCGCGGTCGAGGGCCTGACGCACGAGGACGTCGATCGCGATGCCGTTCTCGGCGTGCATCATGACCATCGAGCCGTTGGTCGCGGCCTTCTGCATGGCCCGCAGGATCTGGCCGTCGTCGCTGTAGAACACCCCGGGGTAGGCCATGAAGAGCTTGAAGCTCGTGATGCCCTCGGCCACGAGCTCGTCCATGGCCTTGAGCGAGTCGTCGTCGACCCCGCCGAGGATCTGGTGGAACCCGTAGTCCACGGCGCAGTTCCCCTCGGCCTTGGCGAACCAGGCGGCGAGCGAGTCCTGGACCCGCTCCCCGGTGCGCTGGACCGCGAAGTCGACGATCGTCGTCGTGCCTCCCCAGGCTGCGGCGCGCGTCCCGGTCTCGAACGTGTCCGAGGCGGCCGTGCCGCCGAACGGCAGCTCCATGTGGGTGTGCGGGTCCACCGCGCCCGGGATCACGTACTTGCCGGTCGCGTCGATCACCGTCTCCGCGACCGAGGCGAGGTCCACGCCGAGCGTCGTGTCGCCCGGGCGCACGAGCGCGGCGACCTGCTCGCCGTCGAGCAGGACGTCGGCGCGCGAGCGCCCCGTGGGCCCGACGACGGTGCCACCCGTGATGAGGGTCAGTGCCATGGTGCGGTCCTCTCGTTCCTCGGTCGGTCTTCTGTGCGGGGGCCGGCTCCGAGCTGACGAAGTGCCTGCTCGGGGCCCTCGGCTCAGGGCGCCGTCAGCGGGCCGTACGCGTCTGGGCGGCGGTCGCGGTAGAACTGCCAGCGGTTGCGGACCTCGGTCAGCAGGTCGAGGTCGAGGTCACGGACCACGAGCTCCTCCTCGTAGGCGTCTGCCGTCTCCCCCACGAACGCTCCCTCGGGGCTCACGAAGTAGCTCGTGCCGTAGAAGTCGTTCGACCCGAGCTCCTCGAACCCGACCCGGTTGATGGCCCCGACGTAGTACTCGTTGGCCACGGCCGCCGCAGGCTGCTCGAGCTTCCACAGGTAGTTCGACAGGCCGCGGCTCGTGGCGCTCGGGTTGAACACGACGGTCGCCCCGGCCAGGCCCAGGGCCCGCCACCCCTCGGGGAAGTGCCGGTCATAGCAGATGTAGACCCCGATCCGCCCGACCGCGGTGTCGAAGACGGGGTAGCCGAGGTTCCCGGGGCGGAAGTAGAACTTCTCCCAGAACCCGGGCAGGTGCGGGATGTGGGTCTTGCGGTACTTGCCCAGGTAGCTGCCGTCGGCGTCGATCACGGCAGCGGTGTTGTAGAGGATCCCGGGCTGCTCGAGCTCGTACACGGGCAGGACGATCACGATGCCCAGCTCCCGGGCGAGAGCCGCGAAACGCTCGGTCGTGGGGCCCGGCACCGGCTCGGCGTAGGAGTAGAACGCGGCGTCCTCGACCTGGGGGAAGTAGGGAGCGTTGAACACCTCCTGGAAGCAGATGACCTTCGCCCCCTGGTCCGCGGCCAGACGTGTGAACGTCTCGTGGGCCGCGAGCATGGACTCCTGGTCGCCGGTCCAGCGGACCTGGGTGAGGGCGGCTCGCACGATCATGGGTTCTCCTCGGGTCTGTGTGGCTGCTGGGTCGGCGGGTCTCCTGCGGGTGGCGGTCCGGCTGGTCCGGCCGGGCCAACCGCCTCGGAGGGCGGGTGCGGTCAGGTGGGCGAGGGGTCGACGACGTACCGGTCGGCGACGTCGAGAGCGGCGTCGATCACGTCGAGGCCGTGCTCGAGGTCCTCGACCGACGTCACGAGCGGTGGGGCGAGGTGCAGCCGGTTGACCTGGGGGAAGGGCCAGACGCCGCCCGCCGTCACGGCCGCGACGACCTGCGCCATGGGCGCGTTCTGGGCAGCCGTCCCCTGGAAGGGCACGAGGCGCTCGCGCGTGGCGGGGTCGCGGACGAGCTCGATCGCCCACAGGAACCCGAGCCCGCGCACCTCCCCCACGCTCGGGTGGCGGGCTGCCATGTCACGCAGGCGCGCGCCGATCACCTTCTCGCCCAGCGTGCGGACGCGGTCGAGGATCCCCTGCTCCTCGAAGACCCGGATGCTCGCGACGCCCGGCGCGCACGCGAGCGGGTGCCCCGAGTAGGTCAGGCCGCCGGGGAACGCAGCATGGTCGAAGCTCGCGGCCACGCGCTCGGAGATGATGACGCCGCCGAGCGGCACGTACCCGGAGTTCACTCCCTTGGCGAAGACCACGAGGTCCGGCACCACCCCCCAGCGGTCGACCGCGAACCACTCGCCCACGCGACCGAACCCGACCATGACCTCGTCGGCGACGTACAGGATGCCGTGCTCGTCGCACAGCTCGCGGACGCCGGCGAGGTAGCCGTCGGGCGGGACGAGCACGCCGTTGGTCCCCACGACCGTCTCGAGCAGGATCGCCGCGATCGTCGCGGGGCCCTCTAGCTCGACGACCTCGCGCAGGTGGCGCAGCGCTGCCACGCACTCCTCGGTGTCGTCGGCGGCGCCGAACGCCGAGCGGTAGGTGTACGGCCCGAAGAAGTGCCGCACGCCCGGGTCCACCTCGTTCGGCCAGCGGCGAGGGTCCCCCGTGGCCGTCACGGCCGTGCCGGTGTTCCCGTGGTACGAGCGGTAGGCCGCCAGGACCTTCTGGCGCCCCGTGTGGCGACGTGCGAGCCGCACGGCGTTCTCGACCGCGTCGGCGCCACCGTTGGTGAAGAACACGCGGGTCAGCCCGCCGTCGGCGCCTCCCGGCGCGCGCTCGACGACGAGCCGCGCGAGCTCGCTGCGGACCGGGTTCGCGAACGACGGCGCGACCGTCGCGAGACGCCCGGCCTGCTCCTGGATCGCGCCCACGAGCGCGGGGTGCTGGTGCCCGAGGTTGAGGTTGATCAGCTGTGACGCGAAGTCGAGGTAGCGGCGCCCGTCCGTGTCCCAGAACCAGGCCCCCTCGCCGCCCGCGATGGTCACGGGGTGGATCAGCTCCTGGGCCGACCACGAGTAGAAGACGTGGACGTCCTCGCGGTCGCGCCGCCCCGTGCCCGTCACCTCGTCCGTCATGCGCCGGTCCTCCGTCCGGTCCTCGGCCCGCTCCCCACGCCGGGTCGCACGGTCGCCGCCGATGCCTTTCTCCACCTGCCGTCGCGTGCGGTCACGTGGGGTCACCTGTTCCGGGGGAAGCCGAGGTCGATCGTGCTCGTCGCCGGGTCGGGCCAGCGCGACGTCACGACCTTGGTCCGTGTCGAGAAGTGGATGGCCTCGGGTCCGTAGATGTGCGAGTCGCCGAACAGCGAGCCCTTCCAGCCCCCGAACGAGTAGTAGCCGACGGGCACCGGGATGGGCACGTTGATCCCGATCATCCCGGCCTGCGCCTCGACCTCGAAGCGTCGGGCCGCGCCTCCGTCGCGCGTGAAGATCGCCGCCCCGTTGCCGTAGGGGTTCTCGTTGACGAGGCGCAGCGCGTCGTCGAACGTCCGGACGCGGACGACCGAGAGCACGGGGCCGAACACCTCCTCGCGGTACACGGTGTGCTCGGGCAGCACGTGGTCGACCAGGCTGGGTCGCAGGAAGAACCCGCCGCTCACGTCCACGCCGTCGGCCCCGGGAGCCACGGGCGGCCCCGCGCGTCCGTCCACGACGAGGCTCGCGCCCTCGTCGAGCGCGCTCTGCACGCGCGACGCGACGCGGTCGCGGTGTTCGGCCGTGATGAGCGGCCCCATCTGGGAGGTGGGGTCGTTCCCCGGCCCGACGACGAGCCCCTCCACGCGCGTCCGGATCGCCTCGACCAGCCGGTCGCCGATCTCACCGACCGCGACCACGACCGAGATCGCCATGCACCGCTCTCCCGCGGACCCGTACCCCGCCGAGACCGCAGCGTCCGCAGCGGCGTCGAGCTCGGCGTCGGGCAGGACGACGAGGTGGTTCTTCGCCCCGCCCAGGGCCTGGACCCGCTTGCCGTGGCGCGTGCCCGTCTCGTAGACGTGCCGCGCGACGGGCGTCGAGCCGACGAAGCTGACCGCCGCGACGTCGGGGTGCTCCAGGAGCCGGTCGACCGCGACCCGGTCGCCCTGCACCACGTTGACGACGCCGTCCGGCAGCCCCGCCTGCGCGAGCAGGCGCACGAGCAGCAGGGAGACCGAGGGGTCTCGCTCGCTGGGCTTGAGGACGAACGTGTTGCCGCACGCGATGGCCGTCGGGATCATCCACAGGGGCACCATGGCCGGGAAGTTGAACGGCGTGATGCCCGCCATGACGCCCAGCGGCTGCTTGACCTCGTGGACGTCCACGCCCGTGGCGACCTGCTGGCTGAACCCGCCCTTGAGCAGGTGCGGGATCCCCGCCGCGAACTCGACGTTCTCGAGCGCGCGCGAGACCTCGCCCTCGGCATCGCTCACGACCTTGCCGTGCTCGGCCGAGACCAGGTGCGCGATCTCGTCGCGGTGCGAGCGCAGGAGCTCGTGGAACGCGAAGAGGATCTCGACGCGCCGGGACAGGCCCGTCGAGGACCAGCCCGGGAAGGCCGCGAGCGCCGCGGCCACGGCCCGGTCGACGTCGTCCACCGAGGCCAGCGCGACGTGCGCCGTGACGCGCCCCGTGGCGGGGTCGTGGACCGGGCCGAACCTCTCGGCCTCTCGCACGGGGCGGCCCCCGACGACGTGGCCGACCACCCCTGCAGGCGGGGCGGGGACGGTGCTCGTCATGCTGGCCTCCCTCCCGGGCGTGGCTCGGTGAGCGGTGGCCCGGGTCGTCGACGACTGCTTCTCAGTGTGGCACGATCGCCCTGTTTCTGTGATCCGGATCACAGTACGACCGTGGGAGGTGGTGAGCGACCTGTGAACGTCGCGCGTCCCCCGCCACCGCGTCAGCGGCCCCTAGTACCGTCGGGCCGTGACCGACGACCACCGCACCCGTACCGACCTCCCGGACGACCCGCCGGCCTCGGCCGCTCCCCCTGCCACGGACGCACCGCGGGACGCGCCCTCGACACCCGCGACCCGGGCCGAGCGTCGCGCCGCCCAGCGCGCCGCGGAGCTCGCGGACCTGGCCCGGCGGTCGGACAGCACGGTGCACCGCGTCCCCACGCACACCGCGGCGATCGGCCAGGTCGCGCCGGCCGCCTCGCCCGACACCGCCCCCACGACCCCGCAGGCCGACGCGCGCTTCGCACCGGCACCGTCGAACCCGCCGGCACCCCTGCCGGCACCGTCGAGCGTGATGTCCTCGGCGCGGTCCGCACCTTCGGTGGCGTCAGCACCTGTCATGCCGACCGTGCCGACGACCACCCCGGCCCCGGCCGACGACACCCCGCACGCCCCGTCGACGGACACCGCCGGAGAAGAGCCCCCCTCCTCGGCAGGCCCATCGACCTCGGGCACCGCACCGCACACGACGCGCCGCCAGATCGCGCACGCCGCACGCCGGGTCGCGAGCCTCGGACGCGGCAACGCGGCGAGGCTGCTGCTCCTCACGGTGGTCACCGCGCTCGCGGTCGAGATGATCCGGGCGAGCGGGCCCCTGCTGGACCACGCGTTCACCTCGGGGGTCGTCACAGCCGCGGTCACGGCACTGGTCACCTACGCCGCGCCGGCCCTCGCGGTGACCATCGTCGCGGCCCGCCTGCCCGTGAACGGTCGCGTCGTCGTCGGTGCCGTCGTCGCGCTCGTGGTGTGGCGCCTGGGCCTGCAAGGACTCGGGCTCGCGGCCGCCTCGGGCTCCTGGCTCGGCACGGCCCGCTACGGGCTCGGGCTCGGGGGCGCCGCGCTCGCGGTCGCGACCGTCGTCCTGGTCGCCGGGTTCGCGAGCGGCACCCGGCCTCATCCCTCGACCGAGCCAGACGGCAGCCATGCGGGCCTGCCGCGCCCGGCGAACGGCCGGATGGTCGCGATGGGCATCGGCCTCGGGATCCTCGGCGCGGCCGGGGTCAGCCTGCTGCACGGCACGTGGGACGCGTACTGGCGCACCGACCTGCTCGGCTGGGTCGCGCCGGTCGTCCTCGGCGGCGTGGCAGTGGTCGCGGCCTGGCTCCTGCGTCGCGACCCCGCCACCCCGGGCTCGCGCGGCCTGTGGGTGCTCGGGCCCTACCTCGCGCTGGGCGTCATGGTCTTCGGCAACCCCGCGTTCGTCGCGTCGCAGACCGGCCTCTCGCTGCCCGTGGCCGGTGGAGCGGTCGCCGTCACGGCCCTGGTCGTCGGGCTGCTCCCGCTCTGGGGCGTCGCCGGGACGAGCACACCCGCCGCTCGCGCCCTGGCCTCGACGGGCCGCTGGGTCTCGCTCGTGCTGCTGCCCGCGTTCACCGCGGTGCTGTTCCTGGTGCCCGGGCGCACGCAGGACGTCTCGTCGCCGCTCGGCTGGGCGCTGCTGGTGTGCGTCGTGGGGCTCGCGGCGACCGCGACCGACGCGGTCCGCCACGCCCTGACCCGACCCGCCCACGAGCTCGGGTGGGCGCGCCTCGCCGGGGCGAGCACCGCCGTCGGGCTGGGCCTGATCCTGCCGCTGCTCGTCTACCAGCTCGACTACGACGTCCCCCTGCCCGTGCCCAACGCAACCGTCCCGGTCGCCGTCGCGGTCGTGCTCGCGGTCGCGGGCCTGCGCCGTGCGCGCGGCGGTCCGGCCGACCTCCCCGAGGCAGCCGGCACAGCCGCGGGCGCCGCAGCCGACGCGGCCCACGCGCCCGCACCGGGGCTGCGCATCTCCCTGCCCGTCACCGCGGCGGTCGCGGCCCTGGCCGCCGCCGGCGCGCTGCTCGTCTCCACGAGCGCGGCCGCCGTCGCGGTGGCCGACCGCGAGCAGCGCCTCACGGTGCTCGACTGGAACCTGCACTACGGCGTGAGCGCGACACCGTCGGTCGACCTCGACGAGGTCGTCGCGATCGTCCGCGACTCGGGCGCCCAGGTCGTGACGCTCCAGGAGGTCTCCCGCGGCTGGGTGCTCGGGGGCGGAGTGGACATGGCGTCCTACCTCGCCCGCGAGACGGGGCTGGAGGTCGAGTTCGTGGGTGCGGCCGACCGCCAGTTCGGCAACGCGATCCTGTGGAACCCCGACGTGGTCGCGGCGAGCGACGTCGCGCGCCTCGAACTGCCGCTGGGCGCCGGTCCGCAGAACCGCTCGACCGTCTCGGCCACGTTCACCCCCGTGGACGGCGACACCTCGTGGCCCGACGGCGTCCGGGTGACCTCGGTGCACCTGCAGCACCGCGAGGCGAACACCCCGACGCGCCTCGACCAGCTCGACGCACTGTTCGCGGCCGAGCCCGTGACGGGCCCGTACCTGCTCGCGGGAGACCTCAACGCCGAGCCCGGCTGGGAGGAGATCGAGCTCGTCGAGTCCCACGGTCTCGTCAGCGGGCAGGACGACGTCGGGAACCCTGGCGACCTGACCTCGCCCGCGGACGCGCCCGCCTACCGGATCGACTGGGTGTTCGGCGCGGGGCTGGAGTTCCAGCGCGTCACGGTGCTCGACGTCGCCTGGTCCGACCACCGCCCGCTCGTCGCGGTGGTCCGGCCGAGCATCCTGGACTAGTTGAAGGGAAACAGATTCTGAGTAGACCAAGTCGTGGCGGTAGAACCGCACTCCATACCGGTACCGGCGACCGTCACTGGACCTCCCCTTCCTGGCGAGCAGCTAGTCCCGGAGGTAGATGTTCACATCGGCTCACTTGGCACCCTCCAGAGGCACAACTCCACCGCGAGCGCGCTATCATCACCGCAAGACCCCGAAGGGAACCGTCATGGCAGCAGCGAGAATCACAGAACTACGCCTAACTTCATTCAAGTCGTTTCGACGTCAAACGCTTCCAATCGATGCCACAACGATCCTGATCGGCCGCAACGGGGCCGGAAAATCTAACGCCCTCGACGGGCTCGAAGTGCTTTCTAGGCTCGCATCTGGCGATGACATCCGGGACGCGCTCGATACCGAATCAAGAAGCCGCGACGCCATTCGGGGTGGCTCTGCTGGCTGCTCTCCACATGGATCCAACTCTTTCGAAATCGGATGTCGAGTCGTTCACGAAGGCAGAGCATTCGAATACGACGTCTCGATCCAAACAAGCCCGGAAGTGCGGGTATTGCGCGAATCACTCACAGGCCCAGCGCCCGCGATTAAGTCTGGCCGGATCGAACAGCGCGACCTCATCAAGTCGCAACTAACGTCAGGCCGCTCATCGTCTATCAATGCTGAAATATACAATGGCAGACGCGGAACAAACCCGAGCGAGGCTTTTCGCGACAACAGACTTATAATTACACAGGCTCCCATTCGCCTTTCAGGCAAGAATTCGGCAGAGCGCGCAATTCAAGCCGCGTGCTCTGCGGTGACAAGTGCGATGATCGGAATCTTTCACCTCGATCCGATCCCACATCTGATGCGCTCCTATACGCCCGAGCGATTCAGCGATCTCCAGCGCACCGGAGCGAATATCTCAGCAGCGATCGGGAAGCTCCGCTCTACCGACAACGACACACTGGGCCGCATCGTTGCATTGCTTGGAAGCGTCTCGGACCTCGACCTTAATACCATTAGGGTTGTTCGATCAGATTTTGGCGACGTAATGATGGCACTTTCGGAAATGGTCGGAGGAGACGAGGAAGTCACCCCAGCTAGAGAAATGAGCGATGGACTGCTTAGGTTTACCGCGATCTGCACCGCCCTCCTGACATCGAATCGGGGGCTAGATATCGCCGAGACTCTAGACCCCACGGCGGCAGAACCAGGCGTTACGCTGGTTGTCGAAGAGATCGAGAACGGTCTGCATCCAGCCCAAGCCGAGCACGTACTGAACTTTATTCGAGAAGTAAGTGCGGAACTCGATACCCAAGTACTCCTTACAACCCACAGTCCCGCTCTCTTGAACGCTATCAAGGGCCCACTCAATCGATCAGTCATCGTTTGCTATCGAAATAGAGAAACCGGCAAATCCGAACTCGGGCGAGTGACGAGTTTGCCTGGATATGCTCGAGCAATGACCCTGGGGGGCCTTGGCGATGTAGTGACCAGTGGAAATCTTGCTGGACCGAGCAAAACACCTACTGACTACTCTGACTTTTTGGATTTTCTGGGGAATGTCGAATGACGCGCATCATGTTTGTAGACACAAGCGTTCTCGTCAACTTCATTCCAGTACCCGGGCGAGATCAGGATCGGGACGAGGTTCAATCGGAGTTTCAGCAATTGGCCGCTTCCGGCGCCACACTCCTCCTGCCTGTGACCGCTGTGATTGAGTGCGGGAACTTTGTTGCTCAACTTAATGACGGACCTACACGCCGAACCACATCCGAACGCTTCTGTAGATTGCTCAGCCTGATCGCGGGAAGCAAGTCGCCTTGGCTATTCAATCAGGTAGATTGGTCCGAAGAGTTTTGGCTCACACTACTACATGGGGCTTCTACAGGCGAGGAGCTCTTGGAACTTCTGACACGAAGAATAGGCGTTGGCGACCTCGCTATTATCGCCGAGCGCGATGACTATCAAGTTCGGTCCGGCCTTAGCAACGTCGAGATTTGGAGCCTCGACGCCGGGCTTAGTTCCTACTCGTAGGGCACTACTTTGGAGATAAGGACACTCTTCGAAGTGGGCAGAACTGCAGCACCTTTGCGCTTTCAGTCCTCGCGGTGGTGGAGCATGCGGGCGACCTCGGCGATGGACCCGCTCAGCGACGGGTAGACCGTGAAGGCCTCGGCCACGTCGTCGACCGTGAGGCGGTGCGCGACCGCGAGGGTGATCGGGAAGACGAGCTCGCTGGCCCGCGGCGCCACGACCACGCCGCCGAGCACGACGCCGGCCTCGGGGTGCGCGAACAGCTTGACGAACCCGTCGCGCATGCCGAGCATCTTGGCGCGCGGGTTGCGGGCCAGGGGCAGCGTCGTGGTCACGTACTTGGAGCCCTGCTCCTTGAGCTTCTCCTCGCTGTACCCGACGGTCGCGATCTCGGGGGCCGTGAAGATGTTCGCCGCGACCGTGCGCAGCTTGATGGGGCTCACGGCGTCGCCCAGGGCGTGCGACATGGCGACACGGCCCTGCATCGCGGCGACCGAGGCGAGCGGCAGGATGCCCGTGCAGTCGCCGGCCGCGTAGATGCCGCGCACCGACGTGCGCGAGACCTTGTCGACCTGGACGTGGCCGCTCGGCGTGAGGCGCACCCCCGCCTCCTCGAGCCCGATCCCCTGCGTCGAGGGGATGGACCCGACCGCGAGCAGGACGTGGGTTCCCTGGACGACCCGGCCGTCGGCGAGCGTGACCTCGACCCCGTCCTCGGTGCGCACGGCGGCCTCGGCACGCGAGCGCGACATGACCGTCATGCCCCGCGAGCGGAAGACGCCCTCGATGAGCTCGGCGGCGTCGGCGTCCTCACCCGGCAGGACGCGGTCGCGGCTCGAGACGAGCACGACGTCCGAGCCCAGTGCGTTGTACGCCCCCGCGAACTCGGCGCCCGTGACGCCCGAGCCGACGACGATCAGCCGCTCGGGGAGCTCCTTGAGGTTGTAGAGCTGGGTCCACGTGAGGATGCGCTCGCCGTCCGGGACGGCGGTCGGCAGCACGCGCGGCGTCGCGCCGAGCGCGAGCAGGATGACGTCCGCGTCGAGCGTGACGGGTGGCTCGTCCGCGTCCGCGGGCGTCACCTGCACGCGCGTGGGCCCGTCGAGGCGGCCCTCGCCGAGGAGCACGCGCACGCCCTCGCGCTCGAGACGCGCGTGGATGTCGGCCGACTGGGCGGCCGCGAGCGCCATGACACGGGTGTTGACGGCGTCGAGGTCCACCATGTGCCGGCGCATCGCCGGGTGCGCCGCCTTGACGGTGTCGACCGGCAGGCGGATGCCGAGGTCTGCCGCGCGGTCCGCGATGGTCATCCAGTCGGCGGTCGCGATGAGGGTCTTGGAGGGGACGACGTCGGTGAGCACCGCGGCCCCCCCGAGCCCCTGGCGCTCGACCACCGTGACGTCCGCACCGAGCCGACGGGCGACGAGGGCCGCCTCGTAGCCTCCGGGACCACCGCCCACGATCACGATACGGCTGGCCTGCAGGTCACTGTTCTCGTTCGTCACGGGTGCCATTGTGTCAGGAAGTCCGAGGTCACCGTGTCAGCATGCGGACAGATCGGTCACCCGGTCCCCGGGTGGGTCTTCGGCGGGGCGCGAGGCCCAAGAACGGCTAGCCTCGTCCTATGACGACGACCTTGTCTCTCGACGACCCCACCACCGACCCGTTCCTCGTGGCCCGCGCCGCTGCCGACCACATCGCCCACGCCACCGGGATCGAGGGGCACGACGTGGCCCTCGTGCTCGGGTCCGGCTGGGGCGGGGCTGCCGAGCTCCTGGGCGACGTCGTCGCGGAGATCCCCACGAACGAGATCCCCGGCTTCTCCAAGCCTGCCGTCGCCGGGCACGTGGGCACGACCCGCTCGATCCGGATCGAGCGCGCCGACGGCTCGGTCCGCCACGCGCTCGTGCTCGGGTCGCGCACGCACCTGTACGAGGGCAAGGGCGTCCGCCACGTCGTCCACGGCGTGCGGACCGCTGCCGCGACCGGCGCGCAGACCGTCATCCTGACCAACGGCTGCGGTGGCCTGAACCTGGACCATGGGCCGGGCACCCCGGTCCTCATCCGTGACCACATCAACCTCACCGCGACCTCGCCCCTCGAGGGGGCCACGTTCGTCGACCTCACGGACCTGTACTCCCCGCGCCTGCGGGACCTGGCCCGGTCGGTCGACGGCTCGCTCGGCGAGGGCGTCTACGCGCAGTTCCCCGGCCCGCACTACGAGACCCCGGCCGAGGTCCGCATGGCCGGGATCCTGGGCGCGGACCTGGTGGGCATGTCGACCACTCTCGAGGCCATCGCCGCACGGCACGCGGGCCTCGAGGTGCTGGGCATCTCGCTCGTGACCAACCTCGCCGCGGGGATCAGCCCCACGCCGCTCTCGCACGGCGAGGTCATCGAGGCCGGCCAGGCTGCCGGTCCCCGGATCAGCTCCCTGCTCGCCCAGATCGCGAAGTTGGTGTGAGATGACGAACCCCGAGCCCTTCGCCAACGAGGTCGACGACCCCGGGTACGAGGCCGGCGCCGGCCACGCGGCCTTCCTCGCGCAGGTCGAGGCCTGGATCGAGGCGGACCCCGAGCCCGCCGACCAGCTCGAGCTGCGCACGCTGCTCGCGGAGGCCGACTCCCCCGACCCGCGCGACCACGAGGTGCGTGCACGGGCCCGCGCCGAGCTCCGCGACCGCTTCTCCGGGACGCTGCAGTTCGGCACGGCCGGCCTGCGCGGCGAGATGGCGGCCGGCCCGAACCGCATGAACCGTGCGGTGGTCATCCGCGCCGCCGCGGGCCTCGCGTCGTTCCTGCGCGACGCTCTGCCCGGCCAGACCCCGCGGGTCGTGATCGGCTACGACGCCCGCCACCACTCGCACACGTTCGCGCAGGACAGCGCCGCGGTCTTCACCGCCGCCGGGGTCGAGGCCTCGATCCTCCCGTCGGCCCTCCCCACGCCTGTGCTCGCCTACGCCGTGCGCCACCTGGGCGCCGACGCGGGCGTCATGGTGACCGCGAGCCACAACCCTCCGCGGGACAACGGCTACAAGGTCTACCTGGGTGGGCGGGTCGTGACCGACTCGGGCCAGGGCGCCCAGATCGTGCCCCCGTACGACGCCGAGATCGCGGCGGCGATCCACCGCGCCCCCGTGGCGGCACGGGTCCCGCGGGCGACCGACGGCTGGACGGTCCTCGGTCGTGACCTGGCACTCGGCTACGTCGAGTCCGTGGGCCGCCTGTCCGACGGCGCGGCGCGCGACCTGCGCATCGTCGCGACCCCGCTGCACGGCGTGGGCGGGGCGGTCGTCAACCGGGTCCTCGAGAACGCGGGCTTCACCGACGTCATCAGCGTCGCCGAGCAGTTCGAGGCGAACCCCCTGTTCCCGACCGTGGCCTTCCCCAACCCGGAGGAGCCCGGCGCGATCGACCTCGCGCTCGCGTACGCGCAGGACGCCAAGGCAGACCTGGTGATCGCGAACGACCCGGACGCCGACCGGTGCGCGCTGGCCGTCTACGACCCGCGCGTCGGGACCTACCAGGGCGCCGAGACCGCGCGCTCGAACGGGTGGCGCATGCTGCACGGTGACGAGGTGGGTTCGCTCCTCGGCGAGGAGATCGGCAAGCGGGCGGAACGGCTGCGCACCGCCCCCGGGACGCAGTTCTTCGCGAGCTCGATCGTGTCCTCGCGGCTGCTGCGCAAGATCGCCGAGAGCCACGGCCTGGGCTACGCCTCGACGCTCACGGGGTTCAAGTGGATCTCGCGCGTCGACGGCCTGGTCTACGGCTACGAGGAAGCGCTCGGCTACTGCGTGGACCCGCAGAACGTGCGCGACAAGGACGGCATCAGTGCTGCGCTGCTGCTCGCACAGCTCGCCAACCGGCTCAAGGCCGAGGGGCGCACGCTCGTCGACGCGCTCGACGACCTGGCGCGCACGCACGGCCTGCACGTGACCGACCAGCTCTCGGCCCGGTTCACGGACCTGGACCAGATCACGGCGGCCATGTCGCGGCTGCGTGCAGCGCCTCCGCGGACGCTCGCCGGTTCGGGCGTGAGCGAGGTCGTCGACCTGTCGGACGGTCTCGACGGCCTGCCCCCGACCGACGGCGTGCGGCTGCTGTCCGCGGACGGGACCCGGGTCATCGTGCGCCCCAGCGGTACCGAGCCCAAGGTCAAGTGCTACCTCGAGGTCATCGTCCCGGTCGCACCCGACGCGAGCTACGACGACCTCACGGCCGCCCGCGCGTTCGCACGGACCCGGCTCGACCACGTCCGCCGCGACGTCGCGGCGGCGCTCGGGATCTGACCCATCGCTCCTGCGCCCCTCGGGCCGCCGTGCAGTCCCCGTCCGGGGACGGGCGGCGGCCCGAGACGTGGGGGCCGAGGTCCGCGGATCAGGACCGCAGCGCGGGCTCCTCGTCGCGCGCCACGGCGGCCTTCCAGTCGGCCTTCTCGGCGCGCCAGCCCTCCTCGGTGCGTCCGCGGCGCCAGTAGCCCGACGCCGAGAGCGACGTCACGGGTACCTGCCGCTCGAGCCGGACGTGGCGGCGCAGGGTCCGTACGAACCCGGCGTCGCCGTGCAGGAACACCTGGGGCGTCCCGGGCAGGAACGTGAGGCTCTCGACGGCCTCGACGAGCGCCTCGCCGGGCGCCCGGTCGGGGTGCTCGTCGCGGCGCACCCATCGCAGGTCGAGCGCTCCGGGTGAGGTGAGGGGCTGCTGCTCGTCCGCGGAGGCGACCTCGACGACCGCGAGGACGGGCACGCCGTCG
The DNA here is from genome assembly GCF_001428945.1 of Oerskovia sp. Root918. Classification (NCBI taxonomy): domain Bacteria; kingdom Bacillati; phylum Actinomycetota; class Actinomycetes; order Micrococcales; family Cellulomonadaceae; genus Oerskovia; species Oerskovia sp. Root918. The sequence continues at coordinate 146,069 of NZ_LMJG01000013.1, read as the reverse complement.
GGCACGGCCTCGAGGGCCGCAGCGATCGCGGGCAGGGCGCTCTCGTCACCCACCAGCAGGTGCCAGTCCGCGGTGCCCGACGGCGCGTAGTCGCCTCCCGGACCGAAGAAGGAGATCGGGTCCCCCACCCGTGCGGCGGACGCCCAGGGGCCCGCGAGCCCCTCGTCGCCGTGCGCGACGAAGTCGATGGCCAGCTCGCGCGCCGCGGGGTCCCACGAGCGGATCGTGTACGTGCGCATCGGGACGCGCCCCTCGGGCCCGGCCGCCTCGGGGAAGAGCAGCTTGACGTAGCGGTCGGTGTACGGACCGGCGTCGAACCCGTCGAGCCCGTCCCCGCCGAGGACGACGCGGATCATGTGCGGCGTGAGCCGCTCGGTGCGCACCACCACGGCGTGGGTCGCGACGCGCTCGGGCCTGCGGGGGGTGGGGTCGGTCATGCGGTCCTCCAGGGTGCGCTCCGCCGGTGATGGCGAAGTGAGGCTAGCCTAATCCCGGACGTGCCGAGGGGTGGCCGCCCGTCCAGGCTCGGCCACCCCTCGGTCGTGACGAACGGGTCAGTAGCCCGACGAACCGCCCTCGACGGGCTCGATCCCGTCGAAGCCCGCGAGCACGGCCGCGGTCCCGGACAGGCCCAGGCGCGTCGCGCCGTGCTCGATCATCGCGAGAGCGTCGGCGAGCGTGCGCACGCCGCCCGAGGCCTTGACCCCGAGCCGGCCGCCCACGGTCTCCGCCATGATGGACACCGCGTGCGTCGAGGCGCCACCGGCCGGGTGGAAGCCCGTCGAGGTCTTGACGAAGTCGGCGCCCGCGGCCTCCGAGGCGCGGCACGCCTCGACGATCTCGTGGTCCGTCAGTGCCGCGGACTCGATGATGACCTTGAGGATCTTGGGGGCCGGGACAGCGGCCCGCACGGCCGCGATGTCCGCCTGGACGTACGCCCAGTCCCCCGCCTTGGCCGCACCCAGGTCGATGACCATGTCGACCTCGTCCGCGCCGTCCGCGATCGAGCGGGCCGCCTCGGCGGCCTTGACCTCGCTGTGGTGGGTGCCCGACGGGAACCCGCACACGGTCGCGATCTTCAGGCCCTTGCCGTCGAGCGGCAGGACCGAGGGCGAGACGCACACCGAGTAGACGCCGAGCGCGACGCCCTCGTCGACGAGCGCCTCGAAGTCCGCGCGGGTCGCCTCGGGCTTGAGGAGGGTGTGGTCGACGAACTGCGCGAGGGACGCGCGGTCCAGGGGGGACGTGCCTGCGGTGCTCACAGCTGTGCTCCTTGGATCTCCTGGTAGCCGGGGAGGATGACGTCGTCGATGAGCGCACGGCGCTCGTCGTGGTGGATGAAGGCGCTCCACGCGGCCGTGGCCGTCACGTCGTAGAGGTCCTCGAGCGTCCAGCCGGCCTGCTCGACGAGCAGCGTCATCTCGTGGGTCATGGACGTGCGCGACATGAGGCGGTTGTCCGTGTTGAGCGTGACCGCGAAGTCGAGCTCCTTGAGGCGGGTGATGGGGTGCGTCGCGATCGAGCCCGCCGCACCGGTCTGCAGGTTCGAGACGGGGCACAGCTCGAGCGGGATCTGGTGGTCGCGGACCCAGTGGGCGAACTGCCCCAGGGCCGCCGTGCCGTGGCTCTCGTCGAACGAGATGTCCTCGATGAGGCGCACACCGTGGCCCACGCGCGAGGCCTGGCCCAGGTGGACCGCCTCGGCGATCGACGTGACGCCCGACGCCTCGCCCGCGTGGATCGTCACGGGGAAGTTCTCGTCGGCCAGGTACTGCCACACGGCGGGGAAGCGCGAGGGCGGGAAGCCGTCCTCGGCCCCGGCGATGTCGAACCCGACGACGCCGTTGCCCCGGTTGGCGACCGCGAGCTCGGCGATCTCCTGCCAGCGGTCGGCGTGCCGCATCGCGGTCACGAGCTGGCCCACGCGGATGGTGCGTCCCTGGGCCGCGGCGAGGGCCACGCCCTCCTCGAGCCCGGCCTGGACGGCGTCCACGGTGTCCTGCAGGCTCAGGCCGCGCTGCACGTGCTGCTCGGGGGCCCAGCGCTGCTCGGCGTACACGACGCCGTCCGCGGCCAGGTCGAGGACGGACTCGCGGGCGACGCGCGCGAGGGCCTCGGGCGTCTGCATGACGGCGATGGTGTGGTCGAAGGTCTCGAGGTAGCGCACGAGCGAGCCCGAGTCGGCCGACTCGACGAACCAGGTGCCCAGCGCGTCCGGCTCGGTCGCGGGCAGGTCGTGCCCGATCGCGGCGGCCAGCTCGATGATCGTCGCGGGGCGCAGCCCGCCGTCGAGGTGGTCGTGGAGGACGACCTTGGGGAGCGCGGCGATCGCCGCGACGGTCTCGCTCACTGAGGAGGGTGTGGAGGTCATGCGCTCACGCTACCGGGCAGGGGACGGGTGCACCCGACGTCCGCCCCGCCGGGCAGGTCACGGCTGCGTCACGGGCGGTCATGCGGTCTCACGCGCCGTCGTCGCCCGGGACGTCCGCGTCGTCGTCCCCGCCCTCGCCGACCGGGACCACGGCAGCCTGCTCGACGACGTCGGCCTCGGCGGCCTCACCGTCCAGGTCGGGCCGCGGGGTCCCCGGGGTGTAGTCCTCGGCGTCCTCGGGCGAGGGCGGCGGGTCGCCCTGCGACTCCTCCTCGACCAGGTTCGTGGGGACGTCGTCGGGGGTGACCAGCCCGGCGTCTCGCCAGGCCTCCGCTCCGGGCACGGTGCTCATGGGGGTGCTCCTCTCGCCGTCCCTCCATCGTCACCCGACCCGGCGCGACCCGCCAGCCCGTCCGGCGGGCAGGACCGCCCAGGTCACGTACGGCCAGCCCCCGAGCGCGCGGCGCACGGCCTTGCTCGGGTCCCCCGCGACGCGGGTGCCCGCCAGGAGGTCGGCGACCCGCACGCGGTGCAGCGCCCCGGACGACGGCTCGTAGACCGAGCACCAGCGACCCCCGTGCGCCGGTGTCCCGTCGTCCCCTCCCGCCTCGGCCTGAGGACCGCTCACCCCGGCCAGGAGCACGACGTGCCGCGGCACCGCGGTGGACCACCCGGTCCCGACGTCGCCGCCCGTGTACAGCGGCACCGGCACGCCCGCGGCCACGGACCGCAGCGCGCTCGCGAGCACCGGGTCCCCTGGCCCGCCGCCCGCGACGATCCGGTGCGTGAAGCGCACGTCCGCGTAGCGGGCGTCGCGTGCGGCCGTCCAGGGCGGCGTCCCGAGCCTGCCGGGCCACGGGAAGGGGCCGAGCGCGGCCCGCGTCGTGCGCGCCTTGAGGAGGCGCTGGAGCGCCTGGAACCGGCCCGACGACGTCTCGAGCTCCCGGGCGGTCGCGTCCACCTGGCCCTCGCTCACGACGAGCTCGCGGGCCCCTCGCGAGACGTCCGTCCCGGCGACGAGCCACAACGAGACCACCGGGTCCCCCGCCGCGGCCAGGACGGCCAGCACCGCGGACCCGCACGTCGTCTCGTCGACCTGGACGGCGCGGGCCCGGCCCAGCACGAGCGGTTCGGGGAAGCGCAGGTCCGGGCGCCCCGGGGCCGACCCCTGCCCCTGACCGACCGGCCGCCCGACCGTCAGGTCGGGTCCACCCGCGAGGTCACGGCGCTGGTCGGGTGCGACGGAGCGGCGACGCAGCGGGTCGAGCACGTGCTCGCGCTCCCACGGGCGCAGCGACTCGAGCACCGTGACGAGCCGGTCGGCGACCTGCCCGGGATGCCCCGCGCGCAGGGCGGCCCGACGGGCCGAGGAGGCTGCGGCGTCGGGCAGGGCATAGCGCCCCGACGGAGGCGGCAGGGGCAACGGACCCCGGCCCGCGCCCGCTGCGCGCAGGACCCGGGTGAGCTGGAGGTCGGCGAGGATCATCCGGACAGCCTGCCATCCTTCGCACACGTCGAGCGCCTCGCTCCTCGCACCGCCGCCCTCAGAGCAGCCGGACGAGTGCGCTCGCCGCGCCCAGCAGGCCCAGGACGCCCACGAGCGCGGCGACCCGGACCAGGAAACCCCACGACCTCAGACGGCCGTCCCGGGGCAGACCGCCCGACGGCGGCCGCAGGACCGCGGGCACGAGCGTCGCGACCGCGAGCGTCCCCGCGCACGCCGCGAGGACCGGCTGTCCCGCGCGCAGACCGGCCACCGCGAGCAGGATCGCGCCGATCACGACCGCGAGGACCGTGCGCTGCCAGGCCAGGGCCGTGCGCTCTGGCTGGAGCCCCGGGTCCCGGGTCGGCGGCGTCACCGCCGCCAGACCTCGGTGACCGCGTACCCGGCCACGAGCAGCGCGAGCACGACGACGCCCGCGACGAGCACGGGCAGACCGGTCGGGGACGGCAGCGGGTCGCCCCGGCGGATCGCCCGCTCGACGCGCTTCCAGGAGAGGAGCGCGTACCCCGCGAACCCGGCCCCCGTGAGGCAGGCCACCGCGGCGATCAGGTCGACGAACCCCGTGAGGTCCGCGAACGACGCGAACGACGTCAGCGCGACCCCGCCCGCGACCAGGCCGAGCCCCGTGCGTACCCAGGCCAACGCAGTGCGCTCGTTGGCCAGGCTGAAGCGGATGTCCGGCTCCTCGCCGACGCCGTAGACCGAACGGGGTCGGCGGTCGTCGGGCGGGGAGGCCTCCGGGTCGCGCGGTGCCGCGCCCCCCGAGGCCTCCCCCTCCGCCGTCATGTCAGGCGAGCCGGTCGAGGATCAGGGCCGGCGTCTCGACGACCGTGCCCGGGTCCGCGACGGCCCAGGCGCCCTCGAGCGCCTCGACCGCCCGGTCGAACCGCTCCGGGGTGTCGGTGTGGAGCGTGAGCAGGTGCTGCCCCTTGGTGACCACGTCGCCCGGCTTGGCGTGGATCTCGATCCCCGCCCCGGCCTGCACCGGGTCCTCCTTGCGGGCACGGCCCGCACCGAGGCGCCAGGCCGCGACCCCCACGCCGAACGCGTCGAGGTGCGAGAGGACGCCGTCGCGGTCGGCGACCACGTGCTCCTTCTCGCGCGCCACGGGAAGCGGAGCGCGGGCGTCGCCGCCCTGCTCCGCGATCATCTCGCGCCACTTGTCCATGGCCCGGCCGTTGGAGAGCGCGTGCCGCACCTCGTCCTCCGGGACGGGCCTGCCCGCCGCGTCGAGCATCTCGACCGCGAGCGCGACGGTCAGGTCGACGACGTCGCGCGGGCCTCCGCCGGAGAGCACGTCGAGCGTCTCGCGGACCTCGAGCGCGTTGCCTGCCGTCAGCCCCAGCGGGGTCGACATGTCGGTCAGCAGCGCGACCGTGCGGACGCCCGCGTCCGTGCCCAGGTCCACCATGGTCCGCGCGAGCTCGCGCGCCTGCTCGATGTCCTTCATGAACGCGCCCGAGCCGACCTTGACGTCCAGGACGAGCGCACCCGTGCCCTCGGCGATCTTCTTGCTCATGATCGAGGACGCGATGAGCGGGATCGCCTCGACCGTGGCCGTGACGTCGCGCAGCGCGTAGAGCTTGCGGTCGGCCGGGGCCAGCCCCGAGCCCGCCTGGCAGATGACGGCGCCCACGTGCTCGAGCTGGTTCATCATCTGCTCGTTCGTCAGGGCGGCGCGCCAGCCGGGGATGGACTCGAGCTTGTCGAGCGTGCCCCCCGTGTGCCCCAGACCGCGCCCCGAGAGCTGCGGCACCGCGACCCCGAAGACCGCGACGAGCGGAGCGAGCGGCAACGTGATCTTGTCCCCCACGCCTCCCGTCGAGTGCTTGTCGGCCGTGGGACGCGAGAGCGCCGAGAAGTTCATGCGCTCGCCCGAGGCGATCATGGCCGCGGTCCAGCGCCCGATCTCCGTGCGGTCCATGCCGTTGAGCAGGATCGCCATGTTGAGGGCGGCCATCTGCTCCTCGGCCACGACACCGCGCGTGTAGGCGTCGATGACCCAGTCGATCTGCTCGGCCGACAGACGGCCCTTGTCCCGCTTGGTGCGGATGACGTCGACCGCGTCGAACGACTCGGTCTCCTTGTTCGGCAGCGCGCCGGAGGCGCCCACCGGAGTGCTCTGCGTGCTCATGCTCGCTCCACCAGATCTTCAGGCCCGAAAGCGTCGGGCAGCACATCGGTCATGGGCTTGATGCCACGGGTCGTCTCCACGAGCAGCCGGGGCCCGCCGTGCTCCCACAGGAGCTGGCGGCACCGTCCGCACGGCATGAGCACGTTGCCGTGCCCGTCGACGCAGGCGAACGCCACGAGGCGCCCGCCTCCGCTCCCGATCAGGTCGCTCACGAGCGAGCACTCGGCGCACAGCGTCACGCCGTACGCCGCGTTCTCGATGTTGGCGCCCGTGACCAGCCGGCCGTCGTCGACCAGCGCCGCGGCCCCGACCTTGAACGAGGAGTAGGGCGCGTACGCCTTCTCCATCGCGGCCCGGGCGGCGACCCGCAGGCCCTCCCAGTCGATCGTCGGTGTCTCGTCGCTCATCCGGTCATCCCTTCACGTACGGTTCGCCCGCGGCAGCGGGCCCGCGCACGCGACCGACCAGGCCGGCGACCGCGAAGATCGTCACGACGTAGGGCAGCATGAGCATGAACTGGTTGGGGATCGGGGTCTCGAGGACGCCGAGCACCTGCTGCAGCTTGTCGGCGAACCCGAAGAGCAGCGCGGCGCCCAGGGCCCCCCACGGGCTCCAGCGACCCAGGATCATCGCGGCGAGCGCGATGTAGCCCTTGCCGGCCGTCATCTCCTGGCCGAACGCACCCACGGACCCGATCGTGAAGAACGCACCGCCGAGGCCCGCGACCATGGACCCGAGCAGGACGTTGCCCCACCGGGTGCGGTTGACGTTGATGCCGACCGTGTCCGCAGCCTGGGGGTACTCCCCGACCGAACGGACGCGCAGGCCCCAGCGGGTGCGGAAGAGCGCGATGCTAATGACGATGACCGCGACGTAGAGCAGGTACACGATGATCGACTGGCGGAACAGCACCGGGCCGATGATCGGGATCTCGGAGAGCAGCGGGATCGGGAGCGTCGGCAGGCGCGGCGGCGTGTTGAGCGTCGCGGGGTCGTTCTTGAGCACCGAGGAGAACAGGAAGCTCGTCAGGCCCACGGCGAACACGTTGAGCACCACACCGACGATGATCTGGTTCACGTGGTACTTGACCGTGAACAGCGCGAGCATCGCGCCGATGAGCAGCCCCGCGAGCGGAGCGGCGACCAGACCCACGTACGCGTTGCCCACGACCGAGGCGAGCACCGCAGCGCCGAAAGCGCCCGTGAGCAGCTGACCCTCGATCGCGATGTTGACGACGCCGGCCCGCTCGTTGAGCAGACCGCCGAGCGCACCGAACGCGAGCGGGACCGCGAGGAGCAGCGAGCCCTGCAGGAGGCTCACGATCGACGTGCTCTTGTCCGCGACGGCCCACACGAGGAACGTCAGGACCCACAGGACGCCGAAGACCGCGAGCACCCAGCGCCCGACCGGCTTGTCCGCGCGGACCCGCAAGGTCGCGTAGCCGGCCAGGAGCAGGCAGAGCACCGAGAGCACGATCGCGGTGGCCCGCGTGGGGAGCTCGACCGGGTCGAACTTGAGGAGGTCGGCCCCCGTGGAGATCCCGAAGGTCGTCACGGAACCGGCAGGTCCCAGGAGACCGAACAGGACGAACGAGAGCAGGCCGAAGACCCCGAGCGTGATGGGGACCTTCCAGCTGCGGGTCGCCGTCACGGCAGCGACCTGGGTACGCGGTGCGGCCATGGCGGTCATGCGCTGGCTCCCTTCACGACGACGGGGTTCGGGGCGGGCAGCCGGAAGATGGCCCGGACGAGCGGCGGGGCCGCGATGAAGAGCACGACGAGCGACTGGATGACCAGGACGATGTTGATCGACGTACCCGTCGAGGCCTCCATGGCCCGTCCACCCACGTTGAGCCCGGCGTACAGCAGGCCCGCGAAGAAGATGCCGAGCGGCTTGGACCTGCCCAGCAGGGCGACGGTGATCGCGTCGAACCCGATCGAACCGGCGATCCCGCCGGTCAGCGCCTTCTCCGTACCGAGGATCTGCACGGCGCCCGCGAGGCCCGCGAGGGCACCCGAGACGACCATGACGAGCACGAACGACGACGCCACTCCCATGCCTGCGGTCCGGGCGGCCTGCGGGTTGGAGCCCACCGCGCGGAACCGGAAGCCCCACGTCGAGCGGGACATGAGCCACCAGACGAAGACCGCGGCCAGGATCGCGACCAGGAAGCCCGCGTTGAGGCGGAACTGGTCGCCCAGGAGCAGCGGCAGCTGGGCCGTGTCCTTGACGCCCGGGCTCTTGGGCTGGTTGGAGCCCGGCCGGGTGAACGCGCTGGTCGTGAGGAACCACGCGACGAGGTAGAGCGCGACGTAGTTCAGCATGATCGTCACGATCACCTCGTGCGCGCCCGTACGGGCCTTGAGGAATCCGGCGATGCCGGCCCAGAAGCCACCGGCGAGCACGCCGCCGAGCAGCGCGAGCAGCAGGTGCAGGACGGGTGGCAGGTTCCAGGCGAAGCCCACGTAGCCGCCGATCGCAGCCCCCATGAGGACCTGCCCCTGCGCGCCGATGTTGAACAGGCCCGCACGGAAGCCGACGGCCACGCCGAGGGCCGCGATGATGAGCGGCGTCGAGACGGTCATGGTCTCGGTCAGCGAGCGGATGCCGCGGGCGAACGTCGGGGCCTCGTAGTTGTAGACCGCGCCGCGGAACATGGCCGAGTAGGCGTCAGCCACCGCGCTCCAGGCCGCACCGAAGAAGTCGGCGGGCTTGGCGAAGAGGTAGCTCGCGGCAGCCGTCACGTCGGGGTCTGTGACGATGATCAGGAGCCCGCCGATGACGAGCGCCAGGACGAACGCCAGGACGGTGACGCCGAACGGGCCCGTCGTGATCTCCCGGAAGGTCGCAGCCCAGCGGGCGTCGCTCGCGGGCTTCGCCGCGCTCGGCGCCTCGGGGGCCGGCTCCCCCGTCGCCGGAGGGACGGGCTGCTGGTCGGTCACTGGGTTGCTCCCGTCGTGTCGGTCTGGTCGGTCACCTGTGCGGTGGCCTCGTCGTAGGGCACGCCGGCCATCATGAGGCCGAGCACCTCGCGCGACGTCGTGGGCGGGACGAAGCCCACGATGCGCCCGCGGTACATCACGGCGATGCGGTCGGCGAGCTCGACGACCTCGTCGAGCTCGGTCGAGACGATGATCACCGGGGTGCCGTTGTCGCGCTCCTGGACGATGCGGCGGTGCAGGAACTCGATGGATCCCACGTCCACGCCGCGCGTCGGCTGGCTCGCGATGAAGAGCTTGAGCGGGCGCGAGAGCTCCCGCGCGAGGACGACCTTCTGCTGGTTGCCGCCGGAGAGCCGGCCGACCTCCTGACCGGGGCCCTGCGTGCGGATGTCGAACTCGCTGATGCGGTGCTCGGCGTTGCGCCGGATCTCCGGCAGGTTGAGCGCGATGCCCCGCGCGTACGGGGACTTGTCGTAGAGGTCGAGCACGAGGTTCTCCGCGACCGTGAAGTCGAGGACGAGCCCGTCGACCTTGCGGTCCTCGGGCACGAACCCGATCCCGGCGTCGAGGGCCGCGTCGGGCGAGAGCCCGCGCAGCTCCTTGCCGTGGAGCGCGATCGACCCCTCCGCGGAGGGCAGCAGCCCGAGGATGGCCTCGGTGAGCTCGGTCTGCCCGTTGCCCTGCACGCCCGCGACGGCGAGGATCTCGCCCTCTGCGACCGAGAACGAGACCCGGTCGACGACGGCCTGCCCGTTGGGCGCGAGGACCGTGAGGTCCGTGACCACGAAGGTCTCCTCACCGAGCTGCGGGGGTGCCTTGTCGAGACCGAGCGAGACCGAGCGCCCCACCATGAGCGACGCGAGCTCGGTCTCGGAGGCTGACGGCTCGGCCTTGCCGACGACCGCACCACGACGGATGACCGTGATGACGTCGGCGACGGCCTTGACCTCGCGCAGCTTGTGCGTGATGAAGACGATCGACGTGCCCGAGGCCTTGAGCTGTCGCATGATCTCGATCAGCTCGTCGGTCTCCTGCGGGGTCAGCACCGCGGTGGGTTCGTCGAGGATGAGGACCTTGGCCTCGCGTGCGAGCGCCTTGACGATCTCGACGCGCTGCTGCACGCCGACCGGCAGGTCCTCGACGACGGCGTCCGGGTCCAGGCCGAAGCCGAACCGCGCGGACAGGTCGCGCACCCGGGCACGGGCGGCCTCGAGGTCCAGGAACCCCCCGGCCTTGACGTCCTCGTGCCCGAGCATGACGTTCTCTGCGACGGTGAACACGGGCACGAGCATGAAGTGCTGGTGCACCATGCCGATCCCGGCGGCGAGCGCGTCGCCCGGTCCCCGGAAGGCGCGCTCCTCGTCGTCGAGCAGGATGGCGCCCGAGTCGGCCTGGTAGAGGCCGAACAGCACGTTCATCAGCGTGCTCTTGCCTGCGCCGTTCTCCCCGAGAAGGGCATGGATCTGCCCCGGTTCGATGACGAGGTCGATGTGGTCGTTGGCGACGAGCGGTCCGAACGACTTGGTGATACCGCGGAGCTCCAGCTTCACGTACGGTCCCTTCGATGCACAGGCAGCCTTGCCTGTGACGTTAGCCCAAGACTGGTCGAGCCGGCCCGGCGAGGATGCCGGGCCGGCTCGACCACGAGGTACAGCGTCAGGTCACGGCGAGCTCGGGGACTCCACGACGATGGTGCCGTCGATGATGTCCTTGCGGAGCTGGTCGATCTCGTCCTTGAGCTCCTGCGGGACCTTGGACTCGAAGTCGTGGTACGGCGCGATGTCCACGCCGCCGTTCTCGAGCGTGCCCACGTAGGGCTCGTTCGAGAACTCGTCCTCGGAGGCTGCGGTGATGACGTCCTCGACGCCCGCACCGATCTCCTTGAGGACCGAGGTCAGGATCAGGTCGCCCGAGTCGGGGTTGGTCTCGAAGCCGTCGGCGTCGACCCAGATGACCGACACGTCGGTCGCGTCCTTGGCTGCGGCGAGCGTGCCGACACCGACCGGACCGGCGACGGGCATGATGATGTCCGCACCCTGGTCGATGAAGGTCTGCGTGAGCTGCTGGCCCTGGGACTGGTCCTCGAAGCCACCGGCGAACGAGCCGTTCTGCGACTCCTTGTTCCAGCCGAGGGTCTTGACGTCGGTGCCGTGCGTCTCGTTGTAGTTCGCGACGCCGTCGACGAAGCCGTCCATGAAGATCGTCACGGACGGGATCTGCAGACCGCCGTAGGTGGCGACCGTGCCCGTCTTGCTCATGCCCGCGGCGAGGTAGCCCGCGAGGAACGATGCCTGGGCGGTGTCGAAGCTGATGGGCTTGACGTTGTCGAGCTCGATCGTGTTGCCGTCAGCGTCTTGCGCCGTCGAGTCGACGATCGCGAAGTCGACGTCGGCGTTCGCCTGGGCCGCGTCGCCCGTGGCGGTCGCGAGCAGGAAGCCGACCGTGACGATGATGTTGCAGTTCTCGGAGATCAGGTTGTCGATGTTCGGAGCGAAGTTCGACTCCTCCTTCGACTCCGCCGTGGCGGTCTGGATGCCCAGGTTCTTCTCGGCAGCCATGAGGCCGTTGTAGCCCGACTCGTTGAAGGACTTGTCGTCGAACCCGCCGGCGTCGGACACCATGCAGGCCTTGAAGCTCGACTCGGAGCCTCCCGCCGTTCCCGTGCTGCCACCCTCGTCGGGCGCGCTGCCACATGCGGCCAGCGTCAGCGCGGCGACCGCCGCGAGCGCGGTCATCTGCGTTGCTCTCTTCACCATGAGCTCCTGTCGATCTCGTCGATGGCCTCACGGAGATGACCGGGACCCGCCCGCGCGCCGTTGCACGGGAAGGTCACGGAGTCCGTCGGCCTGTATGGATCGAACACTAGCCACGTCCAGGAATCGTGGACGTTACTTGCGGGTAACGACGCCGCTTCGTTATGGAAGCGTCATCTGGCGTCTCAGCCGTGGTCGTTCTCGGTCCACGGATCGGACACCTGGTTGTGTCGAGCAACCACGCCGTACCCCCGAGAGAGTCCGCCACGGCTCCCCGGAGGCCCTCCCTCTCATCCCAGCGCGACGCGCGCGAGCAGCCGGACCCCGGCACCGATCGCCGACTCGTCGATCTGCAGGTCGCCCTGGTGGATGTCGTAGGACCGGCCGCCGGGCGTCCGGGTCCCGAGCCGTGCCATGGCCCCCGGCACCTTGGTCAGGTACCAGGCGAAGTCCTCCCCACCGAGCGACTGCTCGGTCAGCAGCACCGAGGTCGGCCCGAGCACGTCGCGCGCGGCCGCCTCGAGGGCGCCCGTGCAGTCCTCGGCGTTCTCGACCGGCGGCACGCCGCGCGTGTGGTTCACGGTGACCTCGACCTCGTAGGGCGCGACGACCTGCTCGACCGCGTCGTGGAGCACCTGCCCCGCGAACTCCCAGGCCCGCACGTCGAGGCAGCGCAGCGTCCCCCGGACCGTCCCGGTGCTGGGGATCGCGTTGTGCGCCGACCCCGCGTGCACCGCACCCCACGTGAGGTTGACGCCCGAGCGCGGGTCGAGCCGGCGCCCGAGCACCGCCGGCACCTGGGTGATGACCTGGCCGAGCGCGTAGACGACGTCGCCCGTCAGGTGCGGCCGAGAGGTGTGCCCCCCGGGCGACGTGATGGTCACCGACACCTCGTCCGAGGCCGAGGTGATGGGTCCGATGCGCGTGCCGATCTGTCCCACGTCGACCTTGGGGTCGCAGTGGACCGCGTAGATCTCGTCGACCCCGTCGAGGCCGCCCTGCGCGATGACGTCGAGCGACCCTCCGGGCTGGACCTCCTCGGCGGGCTGGAAGATCAGCCGGACGGGGCGGGCGAGCTCCCCGCGTCGCGCGAGCTCGGCGAGGACCAGGCCGGCCCCGAGCACCACGGTCGTGTGGACGTCGTGGCCGCACGCGTGCGCGACCCCCGGGACGGTCGAGGCCCACGGCAGCTCGCAGCGGTCCTGGAGCGGCAGCGCGTCGATGTCGGCGCGCAGCGCGACCCGGCCGCGCGTCTCGCCGTCGGGCCCCTCGGTGCCGCCGATGTCGCAGACCAGACCGGTGCCCTGCAGCAGGCGCGGCGAGAGCCCGGCTGCGCGCAGGCGGTCGGCGATCAGTGCCGTGGTGCGGGTCTCGGCCCGCGAGACCTCGGGGTGCGCGTGGATGTCGCGCCGGATCGCGACCAGCTCGTCCGCGAGCGACGCCGCGACGGCCGTGACATGGTCCCCCGCCCCGGTCCGCCCCCCGCCCGAGGGCAGCGACGGGGACCGGTCGTTCTGGATGCTCTCCTCAGGCGTGCTCACACGCCGAGACTATCGCCGACCCGTGCGGGTGGGGCGGGGGCGGCCACGCACCGGGACGGCGGGAAGCCTGCGCGGGCCGCGCTGCGCCGTCGGGCCGCGCGGGAGACCCGGCCCGCGGCCCGACGGCGCCGCTCGCCCGGGGCGCGAGCGCGCACCCCGGGCGAGCGGTGAGGAAAGGGGTCAGAGCAGCTCGTCGAGCCCGCGCTCGCGCACCGCGTCGACCATGGACTTGACCTGCTGCGCACGCGCCCGCGTCGTGACCAGGAGCGCGTCCGGTGTGTCGACGACCACGACGTCGTCGAGACCGAGGATCGTCACGACGCGCTCGCTCGCCGGGACGACGACCGAGCCCGCGCTCTCGAGCCGGACGACCCGACCGGCGTCCCCCAGGACCTTGGAGCCCGACTCGTCCGCTGCGGGCAGCAGGGCGGCGAGCGAGTTGAAGTCGCCCACGTCGTCCCAGCCGAAGTTGCCCGGCACCACCGCGACCCCGCCCACGGCGGCGACGGGCTCGGCGACCGCGTGGTCGATCGCGATCTTCTCGAGCCCGGGCCACTCGTCCGCGAGGACCTGGTCCCGCTCGGGCGTGTCCCAGGCCGCGGCGATCCGCCGCAGCCCGTCGTGGAGCTCGGGGCGCTGGTCGGCCAGGTGCCCGAGCAGGACCGAGGTCCGCGTGATGAACATGCCCGCGTTCCAGCGGTACTCCCCCGAACGCACGTAGCGCTGCGCGGTCAGGGCGTCGGGCTTCTCCGTGAAGCCCTCGGCGTGCAGACCCGTCGGCGCCCCCTCGAGGCCGAGCGACGCCCCGCTGCGGACGTAGCCGAAAGCGGTGGACGGCCTCGACGCCGCGATCCCGACCGTCACGACGTAGCCCGCCCGCGCCGCCTCCACACCCTCCCGGACGGCCTGCTCGAACGCCGCCTGCCCCGTGATGACCTGGTCGGCCGCGAACGAGCCGATCACCACGTCGCCGTGACGCTGCTCGAGGACCGCGGCCGCCAGCCCGATGGCGGCCATCGAGTCGCGGGGGGACGGCTCGGCGAGCACCGAGTCCTCGTCGAGCCCTGGCAGCTGCGTCCTGGCCGAGGCCACGTGCTGGCGACCCGTGACCAGGACGATGCCTCCCTCGCCCGTCAGGGGCGCCAGGCGGTCGACCGTGGCCTGGAGGAGCGAGCGCCCGGTGCCCGCGAGGTCGAGCAGGAACTTGGGGTTGCCCCGCCGGGACAGAGGCCACAGCCGCGTCCCAGCCCCGCCCGCGGGGATCACGGCATGGAAGCCGGGGACGGCCCGGTCGTCTGTGGACGACCCACCAGGAGAAGGGGCAGGCGCAGGAGTGGTCGACATGCTAGGAAGCATAGTGACCACGGGTCGAGACGCCGCCCGGGACGCCCGCGAGACCGGTCCTCGACAGTTCCCCGAGGCCATGTGGAATGAGTCACAATCCGGGGTGGGCAGGGCGCCTGGAAGCCCCGGCGGTCCGCAACCTGACGCCGATGTCACTATGGTGGAACCCCAGAGACGGATATCGACGGACTCCGGCGAGCCCTGGATCTGCCGCTCCTCCCGACTCCTCGGAGCCTCGGGACGGAGCGGTCGTGAACGGCCACCGGCGGACGACGTCGTCCAGCTCGATATCTCACCCCTGAACTCGCCACAGGAGGCCCCTAAAGTGCCCAGTGCACCTGCTGGCACGCTGTACCGCGGCCGTGAAGGCATGTGGTCGTGGGTCGCGCATCGCGTGACCGGCGTGCTCATCTTCTTCTTCCTCCTCGTGCACGTGCTGGACACAGCGCTGGTACGAGTCTCGCCCGAGGCGTACGACGCCGTGATCGGCACGTACAAGACCGTGATCATGGGACTCGGTGAGGCCGGCCTGGTCGCCGCCATCGTGTTCCACGCCTTCAACGGTGTCCGGATCATCCTCGTGGACTTCTGGGCCAAGGGCCCCAAGTACCAGCGCACCATGCTGTGGGTCGTCGTCGGTCTGTTCGCCGTGACCATGGCGGGCTTCCTGCCCCGCCACCTCATGAACGTCTTCGGAGGTGGGCACTGATGGGCACCACGACCACCAGCTCGCCCCTCGCGGCCCCCCGCGACCCGTACAAGCGCCAGAAGACGACGCGCTCGAACTACGAGCTGTACAGCTGGGTCTTCATGCGCGCCTCGGGCGTCGTGCTGATCGTCCTGATCTTCGGGCACCTCTTCGTGAACCTCATGGTCGGCGAGGGCGTCCACGCGATCGACTTCGGCTTCGTCGCCGGCAAGTGGGCCTCGCCGTTCTGGCAGGTCTGGGACCTCCTGATGCTCTGGCTCGCGATGATCCACGGCACCAACGGCGTCCGCACCATCATCAACGACTACGCCCAGCGCGACGGCACCCGCATGGTCCTCAAGTGGGCCCTGTACCTGGCCTTCGTGATCGTCACCGTGCTCGGCACCCTCGTGGTCTTCACATTCGACCCGTGCCCGCCGAACGCGCTGGACTACCAGCTCCCGTCGTTCTGCACCGCCTGACGGACCTGCCGGCCGACGTTCCCCCAGACGCCGCCTGACAGCCCCCGTCCCCCTTCCCACTCGTCACAGGAGGCATCGACACCGATGCAAACCCATCAGTACGACGTCGTCATCGTCGGAGCAGGCGGCGCCGGCATGCGCGCGGCGCTCGAGTCGTCCGGCAAGGTCCGCACGGCGGTCATCTCGAAGCTCTACCCCACCCGGTCCCACACCGGCGCGGCGCAGGGCGGCATGTGCGCCGCCCTCGCGAACGTCGAGGAGGACAACTGGGAGTGGCACACGTTCGACACGGTCAAGGGCGGCGACTACCTCGTCGACCAGGACGCCGCGGAGATCATGGCCAAGGAGGCCATCGACGCGGTCCTCGACCTCGAGCGCATGGGTCTGCCGTTCAACCGCACGCCCGAGGGCAAGATCGACCAGCGTCGCTTCGGCGGTCACACCCGCAACCACGGTGAGGCCGCGGTGCGCCGCTCGTGCTACGCCGCGGACCGCACGGGTCACATGATCCTCCAGACGCTCTACCAGAACTGCGTCAAGCAGGACGTGGAGTTCTTCAACGAGTTCTACGTCCTGGACCTCATCACGGACCACGACCTCGCCGCCGAGGACGTCCCCGACGGCGAGACGGTCAACGCGACCGGCGTCGTCGCGTACGACCTGGCGACCGGCGAGATCCACGTCTTCCAGGCCAAGGCGATCATCTTCGCCACGGGCGGCGCGGGCAAGATCTTCAAGACGACCTCCAACGCGCACACCCTCACGGGTGACGGCATGGCCCTGGCCTACCGTCGCGGCCTGCCGCTCGAGGACATGGAGTTCTTCCAGTTCCACCCGACAGGTCTCGCCGGGCTCGGCATCCTCCTCTCGGAGGCGGCCCGCGGTGAGGGCGGCATCCTGCGCAACGGCGAGGGCGAGCGCTTCATGGAGCGCTACGCACCCACCATCAAGGACCTCGCACCGCGTGACATCGTCGCGCGGTCGATGGCGAACGAGGTCCGCGAGGGACGCGGTGCCGGGCCGGACAAGGACTACGTCCTGCTCGACCTGACGCACCTCGAGCCCGCGCACATCGACGCCAAGCTGCCGGACATCACCGAGTTCGCGCGCACGTACCTCGGTATCGAGCCCTACACCGAGCCCGTGCCCGTCTACCCGACCGCGCACTACGCCATGGGCGGCATCCCGACCAACGTCGGCGGCGAGGTCCTCCGCGACGGTCACAACGTCGTCCGCGGCCTGTACGCGGCCGGCGAGGTCGCGTGCGTCTCGGTGCACGGCTCCAACCGCCTCGGGACCAACTCGCTCCTGGACATCAACGTGTTCGGCAAGCGGGCGGGCCGCCAGGCCGCCGCGTACGCCGCGACCGCCGAGTACCGCGAGCTGCCGGAGAACCCCGCGGCCGCGGTGATCGCCCAGCTCGACGAGATGCGCAACCGCCCCGACGGCGAGCGCGTGGCCGACGTCCGCAAGGCGCTCCAGGAGACCATGGACGCCAACGCGCAGGTGTTCCGCACGGGCGAGTCGCTCAACCAGGCGCTCTCGGACATCCGCACCCTCCAGGACCGCTACCGCAAGGTCTCGGTCCAGGACAAGGGTCGTCTGTTCAACACCGACCTGCTGGAGGCCATCGAGCTCGGCTTCCTCCTCGACATCGCCGAGGTCACGGTCATCGCGGCCATCAACCGCAAGGAGTCGCGCGGTGGTCACTACCGCGAGGACTTCCCGGACCGCGACGACGCCAACTACATGCTCCACACGATGGCCTACCGTCGCCCCACGGCTGCCGGCGACACCGCCGACGGGCACGTGGAGGGATACTTCGACCACGTCGAGGAGTTCGATTCCTACAAGATCGTGCTGGGTTCCAAGCCCGTCACCCAGACCCGGTACGAGCCCATGGAGCGTAAGTACTGATGACTGCCACACTCGAAGCCCCTGCCGGTTCGGAGAAGACCGAGGTCGGCGCCGTGCCCTCCTTCGAGGTCACGATCAAGCTCCGCCGCTACAACCCCGAGTCCGAGCACGGTGAGGACGCGTACTGGGAGGAGTACACGGTCCTGGCCCACGGCACGGACCGCGTGCTCGACGCGCTGCACAAGATCAAGTGGGAGCACGACGGCTCGCTGACCTTCCGTCGCTCGTGCGCCCACGGGATCTGCGGCTCGGACGCGATGCGCATCAACGGTCGTAACCGACTGGCCTGCAAGACGCTCCTCAAGGACGTCAACCCGGACAAGCCGATCACCGTCGAGCCCATCAAGGGCCTGCCGGTCATCAAGGACCTGGTCGTCGACATGGAGCCGTTCTTCGCCTCCTACCGCGAGATCATGCCGTTCCTCATCACGTCGGGAAACGAGCCGAGCAAGGAGCGCCTGCAGTCTGCCGAGCAGCGCGAGCGCTTCGACGACACCACGAAGTGCATCCTGTGCGCGGCGTGCACGTCCTCGTGCCCCGTGTTCTGGACGGACGGCCAGTACTTCGGCCCGGCCGCGATCGTCAACGCGCACCGCTTCATCTTCGACTCGCGCGACGACGGTGCGACCCAGCGCCTGGAGATCCTCAACGACAAGGAGGGCGTGTGGCGCTGCCGCACGACCTTCAACTGCACCGAGGCGTGCCCCCGTGGCATCGAGATCACCAAGGCGATCCAGGAGGTCAAGCGCGCGATGATCACCCGCGCGTTCTGACGCCCTACGAGCACTGCCCGACGGCGGTCCCCGGCTCCGGCCGGCGGGCCGCCGTCGTCGTTCGCGGGCCTGAGCTGAGCCGCGGCGCTCAGACCTCGGCGTGCACCCGCGGCTCCCGGCCTCGGCGCACCCCGCGCACCAGGGGGCTCCAGGGATACCCGTACCCGGCCCCTCGTCGGACCTCCGCGTCGAGCCGCTCCTCCTGCTCGGCCTCGGCCTGCGCGCGCAGCTCCTCGACCGTCGGCTGAGCGGGCGGGTCGGCGATCCAGGCCGCGACCATGAGCAGGATCCGGGTGACGAAGTTCGCGAGGAGCAGGATCGTGACGAACGTCGCGAACGAGCCCAGCAGGGCGTTGCGGGACGAGCTGCCGACGATCACGCTCGTCCCGAGGTAGCGCAGGACCCCGAAGGCCGCTGCGGCCGCCATGGCCCCGATGTACAGGTCCTTGCGGGGCGGACGTACTCCCGCCACGAAACGGATGATGAGCAGGACCACGAGCGCGTCGAAGACCAGGCCTACGAGGATGCCCGCCACGGGCACCAGGACCGAGGCGAGCGCCCCGTCCCCGAAGAGCGTCGCTCCCACCGTCTGGACGACCACCGTGGCCGCTGCCGAGATCACCACGCTCAGCCCCAGGACGGCGAACCCGCCGAGCTCGCGCAGCTTGGAGAGCACCGGGTTCTGTCCCACGTTGGTCAGCGAGAACATGGCACGTGTCGAGGTGCGCAGCGCGGCCATGAACGACACGGCGCTGAAGAGCAGCACGAACACCGCGACGACGCTCGAGACGCTCAGTCCCGAGTTGATGATCAGGTCGTCGGGCGAGAGGATGCCGCTCCCGTTCGGGGTCGTCTTGATGAGCCCCGGGATCGCCTTGTCGATCTGGGCGAAGATCTCGTCGCGCAGCTCCTCGCGGTTGCCCAGGAAGGCCATGAAGGCGGTATAGAAGATCGTCA
This sequence comes from Oerskovia sp. Root918, assembly GCF_001428945.1. Classification (NCBI taxonomy): domain Bacteria; kingdom Bacillati; phylum Actinomycetota; class Actinomycetes; order Micrococcales; family Cellulomonadaceae; genus Oerskovia; species Oerskovia sp. Root918. The sequence continues at coordinate 126,663 of NZ_LMJG01000013.1, read as the reverse complement.
GGCCCGCGAACAGAGAGAACAGGGCCGAGTAGGCCATACCGCCGCACAGGAGAGCCCCCCGCTGGACCCCGTACTGCGCGAGGGCCCGGGCGGGCCGGGTCGTGTTCCACCAGGCCTGCACCGCCTTGGCCCGGGTCGTGAGCCGAGCCACCAGGCCGGGAGCCTCGTCGTCGGTCGTCGTGGGAGAAGTCATCGCCCGAGCCTAGGAGAGGAACCCCCGACTCACCCGTCCGACAGACCGGAGAGCTCGAACCGGCGAGCCGGACGCCAGACCCCGTCGTCTCCGTGCTCGTAGAGATAGATGCCCGTGACGTCGAACGCGGCCTCGAACCCCGCCATCTCCTCGAACGCGAGGTCCAGCGCCTCGTCGTCGACCTCGTGGGCGACCGTGACGTGCGGGTGATAGTTGAACCGGAGCTCCTGGTCCAGCACGCCCGAGCGCACCGCACCCTCGAGCTCCTCGCACTCCGCGATGCCCTGCGCGACGATCACGAAGACGACGGGCGACACGGGACGGAACGTCCCGCTGCCTCGCAGGATGACCCGGAACGGCGCAGCATGCGCGGTCACGCGCTCGAGGTGCGTGTACACGTCCTCGAGGGCCGACTCGTCGACGACCGTCGGCCCGAGCAAGGTGATGTGCGGGGGGATGTCCCCGGCGAAGGGGTCGCCGAACGCGGCGCGAGCCTCCTGGAGCGCAGGGCCGAACGGCTCGGGGATCTCGATCGCGATGCCGATCCGCACCTGCGACGGACCGCGCTCGGGCAGGTTCATCAGCGGGTCCGACGAGCCGGCAGCAGACCGACGCGGTCGTAGATGCGGTCCAGGGTGGTCTGGGCGAGCCCTCGCGCACGCTCGGCCCCGCGGGCCAGGACCGCGTCGAGCTCGGCCGGGTCGGACAGGTACTCGTTCGCCCGGGCCTGGAACGGCGTGAGGAAGTCGACGACGACCTCGGCCAGGTCCACCTTCAGGTGCCCGTACCCCTTGCCCTCGTAGTCGGCGGCGATCGCCTCGACCGGACGGGAGGTCAGGGCCGAGAAGATGGTCAGCAGATTGGAGATGCCCGGCTTGCTCGCCGGGTCGTAGCGGATCTCGTTGTCCGAGTCGGTCGCCGCGGAGCGGATGCGCTTGGCGGCGGCCTTGGGGTCCTCGAGCAGCCAGATGACGCCCTTGCCGCCCGACGACGACTTGCTCATCTTGGCGGTCGGTTCCTGCAGGTCGTAGATCTTCGCCACGGCCTTGACGATGTGGGGCTCGGGGACCACGGCGGTGTCCTCACCGAACCGCGAGTTGAGGCGCTCCGCGAGGTTGCGGGCCAGCTCGAGGTGCTGACGCTGGTCCTCGCCCACGGGTACGAGCGCCGCGTCGTAGAGCAGGATGTCCGCGGCCATCAGGACCGGGTAGGTGAAGAGGCCCACGGTCGTGCCGTCGGTGCCCTGCTTCGCGGACTTGTCCTTGAACTGGGTCATGCGACCCGCCTCGCCGAAGCCCGTCTGGCACGACAGCACCCAGGCCAGCTCGGCGTGCTCGGGGACGTGCGACTGCACGAACAACGTCGAGGTCTCGGGGTCCACTCCCCCGGCCAGGTACTGCGCCGCGGTGCGACGGGTACGCTCGCGCAACTTCGCGGGCTCGGGGTTGACCGTCAGGGCGTGCATGTCCACGACGCAGTAGATCGCGTCGTACGACTCCTGCAGCGCGACCCATTGGCTCAGAGCCCCGATGTAGTTGCCCAGCTGGAGCGAATCCTCCGTGGGCTGCATCCCCGAGAAGATGCGTGGACGCCGTTCACCGGGAACCTCGTTGACCATTGCCCCATTCTGACAGGTCGACGTGCGTCGACCGAATCCGGGTCGGTCGCCGGGACGCCGGACCCTGCGCTCAGGTCGCCTCGTCGTCGAACGGCGCCGGGACGCGCACTCCGTCCGCGTCCACGGGCGCGGGAGGCGGGGGCGGGACGGGCGACGCGCTGCGGGGCCGCGAGGACGTGCCCAGCAGGTCGTCGTCGTCGAGCAGCGCCTCGCGGACGATCCGTCGGGGGTCGTACTGACGAGGGTCCAGCTTGGACCAGTCGACGTCACCCACCTCCGGACCCAGCTCCTCGTCGACGCGCGACTTGGCGTCCTTGAGGAAGCCGCGGGCGGTGCGGACGAACGCGCCGAGCTGCTCGGCATAGCGGGGCAGTCGCTCGGGACCGATGACGATCACGGCGACGACGAGGAGGACGACGAACTCGGCGCCGTTGATACCGAACACGCGGTCAGACTACTCGCTCGTGGCTTCGTCGAGCACAACGCGGACGTCGCGCTCGGCGTCGCCCGTGCGCACGCGCAGCGTCACGGTGTCTCCCGGGGCCTTCGCGCGGATCGCCACGATGAGCTCGTCGCTCAGGCTCACGGGCCTCCCGTCGATCGCGAGGATGACGTCCCCGGCCTGGATCCCGGCCTCGTCCGCCGGACCTCCCGCGGTCACGGGCGACTGCCCGCCCTGCGGTTCGGTCGTGACCTGGACGCCCTCGCCCTGGTAGCGCGAGTCGAGCAGGACCCCGATCACGGGGTACGTGGCGGTGCCCTTCTCGATCAGCTCCTCGGCCGTCCGTCTGGCCTGGTCGGAGGGGATCGCGAAGCCGAGGCCGATGCTGCCCGTCGCGCCACCCGTCCCGGGCGGCTGCGCGATCGCGGAGTTCACGCCCACGACCTCGCCCGCTCCGTTCACCAGCGGGCCGCCCGAGTTCCCCGGGTTGATGGCCGCATCCGTCTGGATCGCGTTGATGAACGCGGTCTCGGCCGAGTCGCCTGCCGCGACGGGACGGTTCAGCGCGCTGACGATCCCGGTCGTGACGGTCCCGTTGAGCCCGAGCGGGGCACCGATCGCGACGACGGGGTCCCCCACGACCACGGCGTCCGAGTCGCCCAGCACGAGCGGGACCAGACCTGCCTCGTCGACCTTCACGACCGCGAGGTCGTAGTCCGCGGTCCGACCGACGATCGTGGCCGGACGTTCGCTGCCGTCCGCGAAGAGCACCGTGACCTTGCCGCCGTCCGCGCCACCGGCGACCACGTGGTTGTTGGTGAGGATGTAGCCGTCCTCACGGATCACGAAGCCCGAGCCCGTCGAGATCCCGTCCGCGCCCTCGACCTGCAGCGACACGACGCTCGGCAGCACGGTCGCCGCGATCGCCGCGACCGAGCCCGCGGGACGCTCTGCCTCGGGGGCCGTGCCCGCGAGCGGGAGCGACGCGCTGACCGGGCGACGCTGGGTGCCGTCGACGATCCGGTCGGCCGCGATGCCACCGACCGCGCCCGCCACGAGGGCGAGCGCAGCGATGCCGGCGACCGCGCCGGTACCGATGCGGCGTCGGGGCTTCTGCGCCGGCGGAGGGGGCGGGGCACCCCAGGGCTCGACCGGCGTCGTGGGGCCGTGCGGGTCGGCCTCTCCGGGCGGGCTTCCCGCTCCCGGATACGCCGGCTGCGGCGGGGCGGTTCCGTGCTGCGCAGGCCCACCCGGCGTGGCCGTGGCGTGCTGGTACGCGGCGGCGTACGGGTGCTGCCCGTCCGGTGACTGCGGGGCATATCCCGGGAGGCCCGGACGGGCGACGGGCAGTGCGCCCAGGGGCGCTCCGTACGGGCGCGTGTCGTGCGGGCCGGGCGGAGGGACGGGGCTCGCACCCGGCGCGACGGGGCTCAGGGGTGCGGTCGCCGTGGACCGGAACGCCGACGGCGGAGCGAAGGGGTTGGGAGCGGCCGGAGGCTGCACGGGGGCAGGGCGAGGCACCAGGACCTCCTCGGTGCGCTGCTCTCCCCCGGGCGTGGGCGTCTGCTCCGAAGGGGCGCCGGACGCCAGGGCCGACGGCTCACCGCCTGGCTCGCGATCCGACGCAGGAGCGTCCGGTGCCCCGGCTGCCACCTGCGCCTCGGCCGTCGACCGCCCCGTGGGGGCCTCAGGGGCGTCCGCCTGCGGGGTCGACGCCCGCTCGGGCGAGGACGGAGCAGCCTCGACCGTGGCGGGGTCGCTCGCGGTCTCGGAGGCCTGCGAGGGCGAGGGCACGTGAGGCTGCGCAGCGGGCTGCGGCTCGGCGGGGTCCAGCGCTGAGTCGTGTGCGGTCATGGGGTGCCCAAGGCTCCTGTCATGGTCGTCCATCCCCGGGAGATGCGGGCCGGGACCCCCTCGTCGAAGTCGTGCGCGGGGAACGTCGCCACGAACGAGGCGAGGACGTCCTTGCTCACCTCTGCCACGACGTCGATCACCGTGTCCCCAGCCTGCCACACCAGGTGAGGCGGCTCGTCGGACAGGACGTAGACGGCGCGCCCCTCGAAACCCTCGGAGCGCGAGAGGGTGGACGTGTCGAGCCGACCGACCTGCTCCCGGACCACGATGGTCCCCTCGGGGCCCGTGAGGTCCACACGGAGCACGTCGCGCTCGGGTCCGACGAGCTGGACCGAGGTGACGTCGAACCCGTCCAGGATCCCCGTCGGGCTCGTCCACCCGTGCTCGGCCATCCAGGCGAGCGCGGTCGAGTCCGCGAGGTCCACGCTGCCGGCACCGTCCTCGCCGCCCGCGGCGCCCGAGACCTCCGGCAGGACGGGGACGAGGGCCACCTCGGTGGCCCCTGCCGCCATGGCACCGCCGGCCTCTGCCAGCACCGTCAGCGGCGACGCCACGTGCCGGTCCGGCACCACGACGGGCCGGTCACCGAGCGTGAAGAGCGCGACGGCCAGCACGGCGACCCCGCTCGATGCCGCGACGAGCACGCGACGGGAGCGGCGGCGTCGGGCATGGGCGGCGATGTCTCCCGTGAGCGCGCAGCTCAGCGCCCCCGCCTCGGGAGCGGGCGCCCACGGGTCGCGCGCCGCCGGCCCCTTGCGCAACGGGTCGCCCTCGGCGTCGGGGATCTGGGCCGAGAGCGCGAGGAGCCGGGAGGTCAGGTCCGTCGTCGGCAGGACGTCCCGCGCGCACGACAGGCGCTTGCGGACCGCACGCGCGACCGCGAGCTCGGCGGCGCACTGGTCACATCCCGCGACGTGCGTCAGTGCCCGCTCGCGCGTCGCGGGCGGGAGCTGGTCGTCGGCCAGCGCGCTGATGAGGGTCCCGAGGTGCGTCATGGTCCCCCCGGTGCGGTGCGGGTCCCGAGTGCCGTCAGCTCGTCGACCGCGACGTCCCCGGACGGTGCACCGTCCGTGGCGGCACGCTCGGACGGGTCACGGTGCGGCAGGGCCGCACGCAGCTGCGAGCGCGCGCGGTGGATGCGCGAACGCACCGTGCCGAGCTTGATGCCCAGCGTGACCGCGATCTCCTCGTAGCTCAGACCCTCGATGTCGCACAGCACGACCGCCGCCCGGTACTCGGGCGACAGGGCGTCGAGCGCACGCTGGACGTCGTGGTCGAGGTTCGTGTGCTCGTACCCGCGCTCCGGGTGCGTCATCTCCCCCGTGGCCGCGTACTGGGCCGAGTCCTCGCCCATGGCCTCCATACGGATGCGCTGCTTGCGCCGCACCTGGTCCAGGAACAGGTTCGTGGTGATGCGGTGCAGCCACCCCTCGAAGGTTCCCGGGGTGTAGCTCGACAGCGACCGGAAGACGCGGATGAACGTCTCCTGGGTCAGGTCCTCGGCGTCGTGCTGGTTCCCGGTCAGGCGGTACGCCAGCCGGTACACGCGCGCGGAGTGCTCCCGCACGATCTGGTCCCACGAGGGGGGCGTCCAGGGCTGGGCACTCACGTCACTGCTCACACGGTCCATTGTCCCCGTACAACGCGGTGCGTCGCGCATCCGTTCCCGACGTCGCACGGACGTGCGCACCACGTCCACGAAACCTCCCCCGGACGTGGGCTCATCCAGCGCCACGGAGCCCGCGGGCCGGTACGATCGCCTCACCTGCACCGCGCAGGACGGCAGCACCGCAGCAGTCCGTCCGGGGTTCCCCGGAGACGCGCGGTGCCCGAGACCAGGAGGGCCCTATCACCACCGACATCGGCCGGACCAACGCCAAGGCGTCGAGCTGGACCTACTGCGAGGAGTTCGTGCCGGAGGACGACGTCCTCCTGCGTGCTCGCGAGCGTGCCGCCGAGCTGGGTTGCCCCGCCGTCCTGCCAGGCGTGGGAGCAGTGCTCCAGGCGCTCGCGGCCGCCCTGGGCGCCCGCTCGGTCGTCGAGATCGGCACCGGTACGGGTGTCGCGTCGCTCTGGCTCCTGCGCGGGATGCCCGAGGACGGCGTCCTGACGACCATCGACGTCGAGGTCGAGCACCAGCGTGCCGCCAAGGACGCGTTCGCCGAGGCCGGGATCCGCGCCACCAGGACCCGGACCATCCCCGGCCGCGCGAGCGACGTCCTGCCCCGGCTCACCGACGGCGCGTACGACCTGGTCCTCGTCGGCGCCGACCGTCACAGCTACCCCGAGTACGTCGAGCAGGCACTGCGTCTCCTGCGTCCCGGCGGCATCGTCGCGGTCGACGGCGCGCTCGTCGGTGACCGCGTGGCGGACCCTGCCCGGCGCGACGAGATCACCACGATCGTGCGCGAGGTCGGTCGCTCGCTGCGCGCCGACGACCGCGTCCTGCCCGCACTGATCCCGAGCGGCGACGGACTGCTCCTCGGCGTGCGCCGGTAGCGCACCGTCGCCTCCCGCGGCGCTCCGCACGCAGCCGCGCGAGCGTGAGCACGACGAGGGCCCCTCACCCGCCGAACGGGTGAGGGGCCCTCGTCATGTGCCCGGCAGGTCGCCGGGGCCGGCCTCAGCGGAGGTCGGTGAGGTACCGGAGCAGGAGGCGCGCCCCGTACCCCGTCGCCCCCTCGGTGACCTCGTGCCGCGACGCCGTCGCCCGTGCCGGGCCGGCGATGTCGAGGTGGACCCAGGGCAGCCCTCCCGTGAACTCCCGCAGGAAGAGCGCGGCCGTGATGGATCCGCCACCCCCGGCCTCGAGCGGCACGTGCCGCAGGTCCGCGACGGTCGATCGCAGCGCGGACGTGTAGTCCTCGACGAGCGGCATGTGCCAGACCCGTTCGCCCGTCGCTGTCGCAGCGGCCTCGAGGCCGGCCACGAGCTCGGGAGCGGTCGCATAGAGAGCCGCGTGACCCCGCCCGAGCCCGACGCTCGCCGCGCCGGTCAGGGTCGCGACGTCGATCAGCAGGTCCGGCGCGAGCTCGGAGACCGCGTAGCCGAGCGCGTCCGCGAGGACGAGTCGCCCCTCGGCGTCGGTGTTCGCGACCTCGACCGTGCGTCCCGAGTAGGTGCGCAGCACGTCCCCGGGACGGTAGGAGTCCGCGCCGAAGTGGTTCTCGGCGAGCGGGAGGACCGCGGTGACCTGGTGCCGCACACCGGCCTCTGCCGCGCCGAGCACCACGGCCAGCGCGACGGCGGCTCCCGCCATGTCCGTCTTCATGGGCACCATGGCCTCGCGCGGCTTGATCGAGAGCCCGCCGGTGTCGTACGTGATGCCCTTGCCGACGAGGACCACGTGCTGCTCGGCGTCCTCCGGCGCGTAGGTGACCGTCACGAGCCGGGGAGGGCTCGCCGAGGCAGCACCCACGGCCAGGAGACCGCCGAAACCCTTCGCCGCGAGCTCGCGCGGACCGAGGACTGCGGTCTCGAGGCCGGCGGCACCCGCGAGGTCGATCGCCTGCTGGGCGAACCAGGCCGGGTCCTTGATGTTGGACGGGGTGTTCGACAGGTCGCGCACGAGCCAGGTCGCGCTCGCCGCGATCCGAGCAGCGAGGATCTGCTGCTCGGCTCCCTCTCCGAGGAGGACGAGCTGCTCGGCGGCCGCATGCGGGTCCGGAGCGGGCCCGCGCACCTTGCGGCTCGGGGCGAGCCCGCCGAAGCGTGGCGTGCGGTAGGCCGCGAGCAGGTACCCCTCGACGAACGCCGTGACGCCGCTGGGGGTGGCGTCGGCCGTCGCGGCGCTCACGACGCGCTCGAGACCCCGCGTCGCCCCGGCCAGCGCCGCTCCCGCACGCCGGAGCTCGAGGTCGGAGCCTGCGCCGATACCGAGCAGAACGATCGTGGACGGGAGACCCGCCCAGGGCAGCGGGTTGGCCGCTCCGGCGTGCGTGCGCGGCAGGTCGACGGTCGTGACCTCGCCGGCCGCGCCCCGGAAGCTCGAGCCTCCGGAGCGGTCGGCCAGCTCTGCGAGGTCGATCCCGTAGCGCGCGGCCGCGTCCACGGTCCCCGCACGCGGCTGCAGCCCGTCCTCCTCCTCGAGAGGAGGGGCCACGGCCACCACGAGGGCCGAGACCGCGTCGTCCGTCAGGAACGGGCAGTCCAGGACGGTCCCCGGCGTCTCGACCACCTCAGGGAGGTGGCGGGGAGCTCCCCCGACAGGAGGAAGGTCCAGGAGCGGCTGTGCGTCGCGCGCGGTCAAGGCGTCTCAGCCCACGACGGCTTGGAGCGCCTCGCCCAGCTCGCTGGCCTCGGTCGCGTTGAGCTCCACCACGAGTCGACCGCCACCCTCGAGCGGGACACGCATGACGATGCCGCGGCCCTCCTTGGTGACCTCGAGCGGGCCATCCCCCGTACGCGGCTTCATCGCAGCCATTGTGGGCTCTCCATTCCGTAGTCCAGTACTGCTGTGGTCGGCGCCCCGGCAGGGTGGCAGCACGTCACCGCGCCGACCGCCCGAGGACGCCCGTGCACCATTCTAGTTCACCCGTGCGACACGCCGTCGCGGCAAATGCGCAGATCGTGACCTGGTTGCCGCTAGGGCGGCCATCCGCTCGGCGGGGTGAGCCTCCACAGGCCCCAGACCCACCAGGCCTGCCCCGCGACGCACGCTGCGACGCACCCCCAGAACCACCACCGCGACCGGGTCCACCCGAGCGTCACGGCTCCGAGCGGGAACGCGAGCAGGAGGAACCGGACCAGGCTCGTCCAGGGCTCGATCACGGCGACGAGGTATCCCAGGTAGGCGAGCGGCCACACCTGGAGCTCAGGGCCGAGCCGGCGCGCGACGGGGCTCAGGCCCACCGCGGCCACGGCGGCCAGGACCGCCACGAGGACCCAGGGGCCGGCGCTGCCGAAGAGCATCTGCGAGACCTGGACCCAGGGCACGAACGGGACGACCGGTCCGGTCCCACGCCAGGCCTCCTGCGTCAGGAAGTAGGCGTCGGGTCGACCGGTCACCAGGCCGCACAGGACCTGCCACACGAGTCCGCTGAGCACCGTGACGACGAGGAGCCCCCCGATGCGGGCGACGTCGCGCCAGGGCACCGCCACAGGACCAGCACCCGGCTCCCGCCCGACCACGCGCCTGGCGCGCCACCACACCCTCCCCCGGACCACCGCGTGCCACGCGACGACCAGGGCGAGCGGCAGCGCGACGGCACGGCTGAAGCCGAGCAGCACGACCACGAGCCCCGCCCACTCGTAGCGGCGCGCCCACACCAGGTACAGCGCGCCGGCGATCAGCAGGAGCGCGAGGGCCTCGGTGTAGGCCACCTGGAGCACGACCGACGAGGGGAAGACGCTCACGAGCGCGACCGTGGCGAGCGGGAGGCCCGGACGGCGCGCCACGGCGAGGCGACCGGCCCGCTCGACCAGGCGGTGGATCACGAGCATCGCCCCGGCGCCGCACACCAGCGCCACGGTAGGGGCGACGACGTCCCATCCCAGGCCGGTGACCTGCTGCACGGCCCGCACCAGGAAGGGGAAGAGCGGGTAGAACGCCCAGACGTTCTGCTGCACCCGCCCGTCGCCCCCTACGGGCAGCTCGGCGGGGTACCCGTTCTCGGCGATCTGCTGGTACCAGGACGCGTCCCACATCCGCCCCGTCCACGCGGAGTACGACGGCGCCGCGTCGGTCCAGAGGTTGGCCTCCTGCGAGCGCGCGACGACCAGGAGGATCACCGCGGTGACGAGCCGCGCCGCGGCGTAGACCGCGAGCACCTGCACCCACCACGTCCACCGTGCGGGCGCCCGGAGGACTGCCAGGAGCGCGGAGTCCCGCCCGGACCGTGCGGCGTCGCCCGCGGCCGGTGGGGCCGTTGCCCTGGCCCCGGGCCGGGTCGCGCGCTCGTCGCCGGGTCGCTGCCCCGCGGCAGGCTCGCTCACGCGAGCCCGCGCAGCGCGACCGCCGGTGGCGCGTCGCCCCGGATCGCGGCCACGGTGTCCAGCGTCCGCCGTGTGGCCGCCACGTCGTGGGCGCGGAAGACCCGGGCGCCGAGCCACGCGGCGACTGCCGTCGCGGCGAGCGTCCCCTCGAGCCGCTCGTCGGCCGGGAGATCGAGCGTCTCGCCCACGAAGTCCTTGCGGGACAGCGCCATGAGCAGCGGGAAGCCGAGACCCGCGAGCGCCTGGGTCCGGCGTACGAGGTGCAGCGAGTGCCACGTGTTCTTGCCGAAGTCGTGCGTCGGGTCGACGAGCACAGAGGCCGCGGGCACCCCGCACGCGACCGCACGCGCGGCAGCCGCGGTGAGGGTCGCGACGACGTCCTGCACGACGGCGTCGCGAGGGTCGTCCGGCCGGGTCGCCGCGCCGTCGTCCTCGTGGGACCGGTAGGCGACCCGGAACGGGTCCGTCCGCGGCGTGGCGCCGCCCGTGTGGGAGCACACGACCCCGACGCCGAGCTCACCCGCGACCTCGACCAGGCGTGGGTCGTGCCCTGCCCAGGTGTCGTTGATGAGGTCCGCACCGGCCAGGGCCGCCTCGCGCGCGACCTCGGCTCGCCAGGTGTCGACGCTCACGAGGAGGTCGGGGAAGTCGGCCCGCACCCGTTCGACGAAGGGCACGACCCGACGGATCTCCTCGGCCGGTGTGACCTCGGGCCCGGTCCCGGCACGCACTCCCCCGACGTCGACGATCGCCGCGCCCTCGGACCACGCCCGCGCGACGGCCTCGAGCGCGGCGCCGTCGTCGAGCTGTCGCGCGGGCGCGTAGAACGAGTCCGTCGTCCGGTTGACGATCGCCATGACCACGGGGCGTACGGGGCGACCCGGCACGCTCTCGTCGACCCCCACCTCCCGCCCCCGCAGGACGAGCGGAGCGCACTGCGGGGGAACCGGTGCGAGGGGTCCGGTCGAGGACGGGTCGGCGCCGGTCGACCGGCCCCCCGGCGCCGGGGTCGCGGCGCCGGTCACCGGTCGCCGGCGGCCCGCTGCTGGGCGGCCGCGGTCTCCTCGACGGACTCCCGTTCCTCGGCGCGGAGCTCCGCGCCCCGCTCGCACACGTACTCGACGGCCTCGGCCGGGTCGTCGCACAGGTACAGCAGGTCGAGGTCGTGCGCGCTGATCATGCCGCGCCCGGCCACGGTCGTCCGCGCCCAGTCGAGCAGGCCCTGCCAGTACTCGGTGTCAACGAGCGCGATGGGGAACTCGGTGACCTTGTGCGTCTGGACCAGGGTCAGCGCCTCGAAGAGCTCGTCGAACGTGCCGAACCCGCCCGGCAGCACCACGAAGCCCTGCGCGTACTTGACGAACATGGTCTTGCGGGCGAAGAAGTACCGGAAGTTCACGCCGAGGTTGACGTACTTGTTCATGCCCTGCTCGAACGGGAGCTCGATCCCGAGGCCGATCGAGAGTCCGCCCGCCTCGTTGGCGCCCTTGTTGGCGGCCTCCATGATCCCGGGGCCACCACCCGTGATGACCGCGAGGTCGCGCTCGGCGAGGAGACGGCCGACCTGCTCGGCCAGTGCGTAGTCCGGGTGGTCGGGACGCGTACGCGCCGATCCGAAGACCGACACCGCCGGGCCGACCTCGGCGAGGGCACCGAAGCCCTCGACGAACTCGCTCTGGATCCTCATGACCCGCCACGGGTCGCTGTGCACCCAGTCCGCGCTGCCGGCGGTGTCCAGGAGGCGCTGGTCGGTCGTCTGCTGGGGGATCTGCTCGCCCCGCAGCAGCACCGGCCCCTTGCGGTAGCCGGTGCCTGCCTGGGGAACTCCGTCGTCGCTCATGCTCTCGAGCCTAAGCGTTCCCGGGACCCGTGGCGGGGACGATCAGCGGGTGAGCCACGCGTGCAGCGCGTCGTGGCACAGCGCGAGGTGCCCGACCGGGCAGCGCTCGTCGTCCTTGTGCGCGAGCACGGGGTCGCCGGGGCCGAAGTTCACCGCCGGGATCCCCATCTCGGCGAAGCGCGCGACGTCCGTCCAGCCGTACTTGGGGGCAGGCGCCCCGCCCGTGAGCTCGAGCACCGTGGCGGCGAAGTCGGCGGCGATCGGATCGTCGAGCCCGGGGCGCGCACCGTTGGCGGCGTCGGTGACGACCACCTCGAATCCGGAGAAGAGGTCGCGGACGTGCGCCTCGGCGTCGGGCAGCGAGCGCGAGGGCGCGAAGCGGTAGTTGACCGTGACCACGCACTCGTCCGGGATGACGTTCCCCGCGATGCCACCGCGAATGCCGACCGCGTTCATGCCCTCGCGGTAGACGAGCCCCTCGACCTCGATCGACGCGGGCTCGTAGGCCGCGAGGCGGTCGAGCACGACCGACGCCGAGTGGATCGCGTTGGAGCCCATCCACGCCCGCGCCGAGTGCGCCGTGACCCCGGGGACGCGGACCTCGACCCGCAGCGTCCCGTTGCAGCCGCCCTCGATGCCAGCGGCCGTGGGCTCGCCGAGGATCGCGAAGTCGCCCTGGAGGAGCTCGGGGTGGTTGCGGGCCAGGCGTCCCAGACCGTTGAGGTCGGACGCGACCTCCTCGAGGTCGTAGAAGACCCACGTGACGTCCTGGGTGGGGGCCGTGAGCGAGGCAGCGAGCGCGAGCTGGATCGCGACCCCACCCTTCATGTCGACCGTGCCGCGCCCCCAGACCTCGGCCTGGGCGCCCTCGCCGACGAGGCGGGTGGGCAGGTTCGGCGGGTCGGTGAGCGGGACCGTGTCGATGTGCCCGGCGATCACCACGCGGCGCGAGCGCCCGAGGTGCGTGCGGGCGACGATCGCGTTGCCGTCACGCACGACGTCCAGGTGCGCGAGCGGTCGCAGCGCGGCCTCGACCGCGTCGGCCAGGGCCCGCTCGTCCCCGCTCACGGACGGCACGTCGCACACCGCGCGGAAGAGCGCGGTGAGGTCGCCGTCGAGGTCGAGCCGGATCGCCGGTGCCGACGACACCGGCGGTGCGGTCTGGTCGGAGGACTGGTCGGGAGTCTCGTCGCTGGTCACACGCAGACCCTACCCGGACAGTTCACCCCCCGGCCTGGAGTGACGGATAGGGTGAAGGCATGACTTCAGCGACTCCCACCGGCGCCGCAACGGGCCCCCGCACCGCCTGGGCCTTCGGCCTCGCCACCGTGACCGACGAGGGCGCCGTCCTCGACGTCTGGTACCCGTCCCCCGTGCTCGGGGAGGCCCCCTCGGACGAGACCGTCCCCGCGTCGCTCGACGCGCTGACCGAGCACGACGAGGCGCGTCGCGTGGACGTCGTGGTCGTGCGCACCGTGATCGACCTGGACGCCGCACCGTCGGGCGCAGCGGACGCCTACCTGCGCCTCCACCTGCTCTCGCACCGCCTCGTGGCCCCCCACGGCCTCAACCTCGACGGCGTGTTCGGCGCTCTCGCCAACGTCGTCTGGACCAACCACGGCCCGTGCGCGGTCGAGGGCTTCGAGGAGACGCGCCTGCGCCTGCGCGCTGCGACGGGCCAGCCGGTCCAGGTCCTCGGGGTCGACAAGTTCCCCCGCATGGTCGACTACGTGGTTCCGTCGGGCGTGCGCATCGCCGACGCCGACCGCGTGCGCCTGGGCGCGCACCTCGCGGCGGGCACGACCGTCATGCACGAGGGCTTCGTGAACTTCAACGCCGGCACCCTCGGCACCTCGATGGTCGAGGGCCGCATCTCGGCAGGCGTGGTCGTGGGCGACGGGTCGGACATCGGCGGCGGCGCGTCCATCATGGGCACGCTCTCGGGCGGTGGCCGCGAGATCATCTCGATCGGCCAGCGCTCGCTCCTCGGCGCGAACGCCGGGCTGGGCATCCCGCTCGGCGACGACTGCGTCGTCGAGTCCGGGCTCTACGTGACCGCGGGCACCAAGGTCACCCTCGTGGGACGCAGCGGTCCCGACGGCGGGCCCCTGGTCGTCAAGGCCCGCGACCTGTCGGGCCAGGACAACCTCCTCTTCCGCCGCAACTCCCTCACGGGCGGTGTCGAGGCGGTCTCGCGCACGGGCGTCGGGATCGAGCTCAACGCCGCGCTGCACGCGAACTGACATGTCCTCCGTCTTCGGCGCCCCGGGCCACCAGGGTGCCCCGTCCGCTCCTGGGCAGGGGGACACGAGCCCCCGCGCCCAGGGGCGGGACCCCCGTCGGCGTCGGCACCGCCCCCTACGCCTCGCCGTCACGGTCGTGACCGTCCTCGCGGTCGCGAGCGCCGGGGTCGTCATCGCGCTCAACCGGCTGACCGACCACACGCCCGTCGCCGAGCGCTGCTCGGCCGAGGCCGACGGGCAGGCCTGGCACCTCTCGCCGGCCCAGGCGGACAACGCCGCCCTGATCGCCGTCACGACGGTCCGTCGCGGCATGCCCGCACGTGCCGCGACCATCGGCCTGGCGACGGCGCTGCAGGAGTCCCGGCTGCTCAACATCGACTACGGGGACCGCGACTCGATCGGGCTGTTCCAGCAGCGGCCGTCCCAGGGCTGGGGAACCATCGAGCAGATCATGGACCCCGTCTACTCGACCACCGCGTTCTACGACGGCCTCGACACGGTGGACGGCTACGAGGACCTCCCGGTGACGGTAGCGGCCCAGGCCGTGCAGCGTTCCGGCTTCCCCGACGCCTACGCGCAGCACGAGTCCAGGTCACGCGCGTGGGCCTCGGCTCTGACGGGCAACTCCGAGGGCACCCTCTCGTGCGAGCTCGTCGCGGTCGATCCGGCCACGCTCGTGAGCGTCGCGGACTCGAACGAGGCCCTGAGGACGCGCGTCGTGCGCGACCTCGGAGACCTGCCGGTCACGGTCGAGGGGGCGAGCACCGTGGTGGACACCGCACCGCTCACGGGCGTCGCGTCGGAGGCTCGCCGGACCGGGTGGGCCGTCGCCCAGTGGGCCGTCGCGAGCGCTGACGCGACGGACGTCGTCCGGGTGGACGTCGGTGACAGCACCTGGACCCGCGAGGACCCCGTGTGGACGCCGTCGAGCGACCTGCCGGCGGACGAGGCCGGCGCTGCCCTCCCGGTCGGCCAGGTACGGATCACGGTCGCCACGTCCGACGAGGGGTGAAACCCTCGCGCGCCGCGGCGGTCGGGCGGAGCGGTCGCGCTCGTTCCTGGCGAGCGTCCTGCATACGACGACGGCGCCCCGCACCGAAAGGTGCGGGGCGCCGTCGTCGGTGCTCGTGATCGACGAGGTCAGCGACCGTCGACCGGCAGGTACGGACGCTCGGTCGCGCCCGTGTAGACCTGGCGCGGACGCCCGATCTTGGTCTGCGGGTCCTTCATCATCTCGCGCCACTGCGCGATCCACCCGGGCATGCGGCCCAGGGCGAACAACGGGGTGAACATGGCCGGCGAGAAGCCCATGGCCTTGTAGATCAGCCCGGTGTAGAAGTCGACGTTCGGGTAGAGCTTGCGCTCGATGAAGTAGTCGTCGTTGAGCGCGATCTCCTCGAGCCGCAGCGCGATGTCGAGCAGCTCGTCCTTCTTGCCGAGGGTCGAGAGCACCGCGTCGGCCTTGGCCTTGACGATCGCCGCGCGCGGGTCGTAGTTCTTGTAGACCCGGTGCCCGAAGCCCATGAGGCGGACACCGTCCTCCTTGTTCTTCACCTTCTTCATGAAGGTGTCGACGTCGAAGTCGCTGTTCTGGATCTTGTCCAGCATCGACAGGACGGCCTCGTTGGCACCACCGTGCAGCGGACCCGAGAGCGCGTTGACGCCCGCGGCGACCGACGCGTAGAGGTTGGCGTGGCTCGAGCCCACGACGCGCACGGTGGAGGTCGAGCAGTTCTGCTCGTGGTCCGCATGCAGGATGAGGAGCTTGTCGAGCGCGTCGACCACGGTCGGGTCGGACTCGTACTTCTCGTAGGGCGTCGCGAACGTCATGCGCAGGAAGTCGTCGACGTACCCGCGCGAGTAGTCCGGGTAGAGCAGCGGCTCGCCCACGGCGCGACGGTGCAGGTAGGACGTGATGGTCCGCGTCTTGGCGAGGAGCAGGACCGTCGCGAGCTCGACCGTCTCGTCGTCGAACGGGTCGAGCGACTCCGGGTAGAACGTCGACAGCGCGTTGATCGCCGAGGACAGCACCGCCATGGGGTGCGCATTGCGAGGGAACGTCCCCATGAACGTGCGGAAGTCCTCGTGCACCAGGGTGTGGCGGTTGACGCGCTCGACGAACGCGTCGAGCGTGGGCCCGTCCGGGAGCTCGCCGTGGATCAGGAGGTAGGCGACCTCGAGGAACGTGGACTTCTCCGCGAGCTGGTCGATCGGGTACCCGCGGTAGCGCAGGATCCCCGCGTCGCCGTCGATGTACGTGATCTCAGACTCGCACGAGGCGGTGTTCATGAACCCGGGGTCCACGGTGACGAGCCCGGTCGACTTGAGCAACGAGGACACGACGATGCCGTCGTTGCCCTCGGTCGCTGCGACCACGGGCAGGTCCTGGCTCGATTCGTTGACGACGAGCCGAACGGTCGCCTGCTGGGTGGTGGTCATGTCTTCCTTCCTTGCGCGCTGCCGCTCCCCCTGCGGGTGGCTGCGCGTGTCTTCCGTGGTGTCGCCGCGAGATCGCCACCTGTCCGGCCGAGCCGTCGGTGGCCGAAGTGTCGGACAGCGTTGGCCTGGGTCGACGGTACTCGCTTCACCCACACGTGACCAATCTGGAACGGTCACACAACCGACACTCGCCTGTGATGCGGGTCACAGGCGAGAACGAGGCGCAGTTCGCCCAACAATCGACAGGTGGGTCACACCGCGGTCAACCGGGCCGCCGCCTCGTGCACCCGCTCGTCGCTCGCGGTGAGCGCCACGCGGACGTGACCCGCCGCCGTCGGGCCGTAGAAGGCCCCGGGACCCACGAGGATGCCGAGGTCCGCGAGAGCCCCTACGGTCTGCCAGCAGTCCTGGTCCTCCGCCGCGCCCGCGGGGCGCGACCAGAGGTACAGACCCGCCTGCGACCCGTCGACCTCGAGTCCCGCGTGCCCCAGCGCAGGCAGGAGCACGTCCCGACGTCGCCGGTACACCTCGCGCTGCGCCGCGACGTGCGCGTCGTCCGTGAGGGCCGCGACCATGGCCGCCTGGACCGGTGCCGGCACGATCATGCCCAGGTGCTTGCGCGTCGTGAGCAGGTCGGCGACCACCGCCGGGTCGCCCGCGACGAACGCGGCCCGGTACCCCGCGAGGTTCGACTGCTTGGACAGCGAGTACGCGGCGAGCAGGCCCTCGTTCGAGCCACCGCTCACGCGTGGGTCCAGGATGCTCGGCACGCCGGAGCTCGCGAACGGCTCCTCCCACGCGAGCTCGGCGTAGCACTCGTCGCTCACGACGACCGCGCCGATCTCCCGGGCGGCCGCGACCACCCGCGCGAGCTCGTCGACCCCGAGGACCTCACCCGTCGGGTTGCCCGGCGAGTTGACCCAGACCAGACGCACGTCGTCGCGACCGGTCCAGTCCTCGACCCGGTCCGTCGCGAGCGGGGTCGCCCCGGCGAGCCGGGCACCCACGTCGTACGTGGGGTACGCGGTGGCCGGGTGCACGACGACGTCCCCCGGGCCGAGCCTCAGCAGCGACGGCAGCAGGCCCACGAGCTCCTTGGAACCGACCGTCGGCAGCACGGCGTCCGGGTCCAGCCCGGGCACCCCGCGACGCCGCGCGAACCAGTCGACAACGGCCTCGCGGAGCGCGGGCGTGCCGTGCGTGGTCGGGTACCCGTGCGCGTCACCGGCGGCGGCGAGCGCGTCGCGGACGACGGCGGGGGTCGGGTCGACCGGCGTGCCGATCGAGAGGTCCACGATCCCCCGCGGGTGCTGACGGGCGCGCTCGGCGAACGGCGTGAGCGAGTCCCACGGGTAGGCGAGGCCACCCAGGCTGGCGAATCCCATGGTGTTGTCCGGCCTCCGGGCTCAGGCCTGGGGGGCCAGGGCAGCGATCATCGGGTCGTCCTTCTCGATCATGCCCATCTTCGCCGCACCACCCGGCGACCCCAGGTCATCGAAGAAC
>NZ_LMJG01000013.1:0-108563 GCF_001428945.1 Oerskovia sp. Root918 | reverse complement strand
TCGTCCTCGTAGTAGATCGCCTCCACCGGACACACCGGCTCGCACGCACCACAGTCCACACACTCGTCAGGATGGATGTACAACGACCGCTTGCCCTCRTAGATGCAGTCCACCGGACACTCCTCGATGCACGCCTTGTCCTTCACGTCCACACAAGGCTGAGCAATCACGTAGGTCACGGCGGACCACCTTTCTGGAGGGTTCTGGCTGCCCGCAGGAAAGCCCCGGCAGCGTCGCGCGTGGTGCGCGCCGCGGTGCCGGGGCCGTTCCCGTTCACGCGGGTCTCGTCGCGACGGCCCACGAGGACCGTCGAGGTGAGGGAGAGGTCAGGCGGGGATGATGAGGCCTTCGCCCTGGGTGCGGGCGCGTGCGAGGCGTGCGTCGGCGTCTGCCCAGTTGACGAGGTTCCACCAGGCGGTGACGTAGTCGGCGCGCACGTTCTGGTAGTCGAGGTAGTAGGCGTGCTCCCAGACGTCGAGCAGGACGATGGGGACCAGGCCCAGGGCGATGTTGCCCTGCTGGTCGTAGAGCTGGACGATGATGAGCTTCTTGCCGAGGGTGTCCCAGGCGAGGATGGCCCAGCCCGAGCCCTGGACGCCGGCGGCGACCGCGGCGAAGTGCTTCTTGAACTTCTCGAACGAGCCGAAGTCCTCGTCGATGGCTGCGGCGATGTCGCCCGTGGGCTCGCCGCCGCCCTCGGGRGAGAGGTTGGTCCAGAACGCGGAGTGGTTGACGTGGCCGCCGAGGTTGAACGCGAGGTTCTTCTCGTGGAGGTTGACCGCGGCCAGGTCGCCCGAGTCGCGGGCCTCGGCGAGCTTGTCGAGCGCCCAACCTCGCCGAGCTCCTCACCTCCGCCCNGGTGCTTGGAGTGGTGCAGCTCCATGATGCGGCCGGAGATGTGGGGCTCGAGTGCGCCGTAGTCGTACGACAGCTCGGGAAGGGTGTAGACAGCCATGCCGGATTGCCTCCTGGATCGTGTGCCGCGCCGGAGAGGAGCGACATCTTTGACGAACGCGCTCGAGAGCGGCAAATGCGATCGAACGCGACACCGGTGGAACGCAGAAGACCCGCGAGATTGTTCCGGCCGAGGCCGAGACAATCTCACGGGTCTTCTGGTGCCCCGCGGGGAGCGGGTCAGTGCTTGGTGCTGCCGGCCCCGGTGTCGTCAGGGCTGACGATGTGGCTGCCGCCACCCACGGCCGACCCGGACTCGACGGCGTGCGTCGTGTCCGCGGCGCCCAGGGCGTCGTGCTCTCCGTGCGAGTGCGATGCCGCGAGCTCGGACGGGGTCACGGGCTCGACCCGGTCCTCGTAGAAGAACTGCGACAGACGCTGGAGTCGACGGTCCTTCTTGTAGCGCTTGCGGCGGACACCGCGCGAGTCGGTCGCCGGGTCGATCTCGAGCGGGGCGTGGGCCGTGTAGTTCACACGGAGCCAGCGCTCCTGCTCGTCGAGCGGACGGTGGACCTCGATGTACTCGCCGTGCGCGAAGCGCACGATGCGGCCGGTCTCGTGCCCGTGCAGGACGAGCTCGCGGTCCTTGCGCTGGAGCCCGAGGCAGATGCGCTTGGTGATCCAGAAGGCGATCACCGGACCGACGAAGAGCAGGACCCGGAACACCCAGGTGATCGCGTTGATCGACAGGTGGAAGTGCGTCGCGATGAGGTCGTTCGACCCGGCCAGGGCCAGGATGATGAACGCCGTCAGGAACGCGACACCGAGCCCGGTGCGGACCGGGACGTTGCGCGGGCGGTCGAGCACGTGGTGCTCGCGCTTGTCCTTGGTCACCGCGGCCTCGAGGAACGGGTAGACCGCGAGGAACGTGAACAGCAGGCCTGGGATCACGACCGCCGGGATGAGGATGTTGAGCGAGAGCGTGTAGCCCGCGATCACGTACTCGGTCTGCCCCGGCATGAGTCGTAGCGAACCCTCGAGGAAGAGCATGTACCAGTCGGGCTGGGCGCCCGCCGAGACGGGGGAGGGGTCGTACGGCCCGTAGTTCCACACGTTGTTGATGGCCATCGTGGCGCCCATGGCGGCGATGACGCCGAACACCACGAAGAAGAAGCCACCGGCCTTGGCGACGTACACGGGGAAGAGCGGGAAGCCCACGACGTTGCCGTTGGTGCGGCCGCCACCCGGGTACTGCGTGTGCTTGTGCAGCACGACGAAGAACAGGTGGAGCGCGACGAGCGCCAGGATGAGGCCCGGGACCACGAGGATGTGGAGCGTGAAGAGCCTCGGGATGATGTGCTCGCCAGGGAACTCGCCACCGAAGATGAAGTAGGACATGTACGACCCGATGACCGGGATCGACTTGACCACGCCGTCGGTGATGCGCAGGCCGTTGCCGGACAGGACGTCGTCCGGGAGCGAGTAGCCCGTGAAGCCCGCGGCGAGCCCCATGATCATCAGGAGGAACCCGACCATCCAGTTGAGCTCGCGGGGCTTGCGGAACGCGCCGGTGAAGAACACGCGCATCATGTGGGTCACGATCGCGGCCATGAACAGCAGCGCCGACCAGTGGTGGATCTGGCGCATGAGCAGGCCGCCGCGCACCTCGAACGAGGTGTGCAGCGTCGAGGCGAAGGCCTCGGACATGAGCACGCCGTTCATGGTCGCCGGCTCACCGTGGTACGTGACCAGGCCCATGCTCGGCACGAAGAACATCGTCAGGAAGAATCCCGAGATGATCAGGACGACGAACGAGTAGAGGGCGATCTCGCCCAGGAGGAACGACCAGTGGTCGGGGAAGACCTTCCGGGCGAACTCCTTCACGGCCCCGGCGATGCCGGTCCGCTGGTCCAGGTAGTCTGCGGTCGCTTCAGCGGGTCCCGCGGTGCTGGTGCTCACTTCAGGCGCTCCCAGTAGCTCGGTCCGACGGGCTCGTGGAAGTCGCTCTGCGCAACCAGGTAGCCCTCGTCGTCAACGGTGATCGGCAGCTGCGGGAGCGGCCTCTTGGCCGGGCCGAAGACGACCTTCGCGCCGTCCGCGACGTCGAAGGTCGACTGGTGGCACGGGCACAGCAGGTGGTGCGTCTGCTGCTCGTAGAGCGCGACGGGGCATCCGACGTGGGTGCAGACCTTGGAGTACGCGACGATGCCGTCGTAGGACCAGTCCTTGCGGTCGGGCGCCTCCTTGAGGTCACGCGGGTCGAGGCGGACCATCAGGACGATCGCCTTGGCCTTCTCCGAGATCCACTCGTGGGAGTTGCGCACCTCCTCGGGCACGTCCGGGATCACGTGGAAGGCGCTGCCGATCGTGACGTCCTCGGCCTTGATCGGGCGGCCCGACGGGTCGAGCGCGAGGCGCATCTTGGGCTTCCAGAGGGTGTGACGGAACTTGCTGACGTTCCAGTCTCCACCCACCTCTGCCACGAGGGGAACAGCGATCGCGAGGGGGAACAGCGCGAGGGCCGTCACGACCGCGCCCTTGAGCACGCCACGGCGGGCGATGCCCGAGTCCTCAGCGCCCTCGGTCAGGGCCTGCACGGCCTCGGCACGGACTGCGTCCGAGCTGCGCTGCGCGTGGCGCTCGTCGACGTGCTCGTGGTCCGACATGAGCGTCTTGGCCCAGTGCACGGCCGCGAGACCGATGCCGAGCAGCGCGAAGGCCAGGCCGAGCCCGATGATGAGGTTCGCCGTACGGATGCCCGCGATGGAGGTGTCCTCCGGCAGGGCGAAGAAGGCGACCAGCATGCCGATGGTGCCGATGATCGAGATCGTGAAGAGGATCACGACCTGCATCTCGGCACGCTTGGCGGCCTGGGGGTCACGGTCTGCCATCCGGCTCTTGTGAGCCGGGATACCTGGATCCTGGAAGCGGTCGAGCTCCTGCCCGCCCTGCTTCGTCAGGTCCGTCGAGTTCTGGTTGTCGCTCACGACGACTTCGCTCCGATCCACACAGCGGCGCCGATCAGCAGGCCGAGCCCGACGATCCACGCCCAGAGGCCCTCGCTGACGGGGCCGAGAGAGCCGAGGTCAAGTCCACCGGCAGAACCCTGGCGCTGGTCGACGAGGAACGCGATGACGTCGCGCTTCTCGTCGGGCGTGATGTTCATGTCGTTGAAGACCGGCATGGACTGCGGGCCGGTCAGCATGGCCTGGTAGATGTTGCGCTCGGAGGTGTCCCACAGCGCAGGGGCGAACTTGCCCTCCGAGAGAGCACCGCCCGCGCCGACGGCGTTGTGGCACATCGCGCAGTTGGTGCGGAAGACGGCCGCGCCGTTCGCGGGGTCGCCGAGCGAGGCGTCGATCTGCTCGTCGGTCGGGATCGCCGGGCCGGCGCCCAGGGACGCGATGTACGCAGCGAGCTGCGCAGTCTGCTCGTCGTCGAACTGGCGCGGCTTCTGGATGGCCTGAGGGCCCTCCATCTGCATGGGCATACGACCGGTCGACACCTGGAAGTCGACAGCGGCCGCACCGACGCCGACGAGGGACGGAACGGTGTCCGAGCCCTCCGCGTTCGGGCCGTGGCAGGTGGCGCAGTTCGCCTGGAAAAGCTTCTGGCCAGTCTCGATGTCCTCAGTGCTGGCGGTGTCAGCGCTGGCTGGACTCGGGGCAAAGGCGGCGTAGACGCCGCCGGTGACCAGCAGCGCCAGCAGCAGCAGCACGACCGGAGCGAAGCGGTGGTGTCTGCGGGCGGCGAGTGCCTTCACGAAATGATCCTCGTCTCGCAAGTGGGGGGTGCAGGGGGCAGGTGTGGTTGTCCGGGCATCGGTGCCGCGGGCGTCACCGCGTCAACGGAGGATGTAGATCACGAAGAACAGCGCGATCCACACGACGTCGACGAAGTGCCAGTAGTAGGACGTCACGATGCCGGTCGTGGCCTCGTGGTGCCCGAAGTTCTTGGCGGAGAAGGACCGGCCGAGAAGGAACAGGAAGGCGATCAGACCACCGACGACGTGGATGCCGTGGAAGCCCGTGGCCATGAAGAAGACCGAGCCGTAGGGGTGCGACGAGATGGTGAGTCCCTCGTGCACGAGCTCGGCGTACTCGTAGATCTGACCACCGATGAAGAACGAACCCATGATGTACGTGAGCGTGATCCACTCGTTCATCCCCCACCGGTTGACCTGGAAGATCGATCCGGTGCGGACGGGCTGGAAGCGCTCCGCCGCGAGGACTCCGAGCTGGCAGGTCACGGAGGACAGGACCAGCACCGACGTGTTGATCACGGCGAAGGGGATGTTGAGCTTCTCGGTCTGAGAAGCCCACTCCTCTGCCGGGATCACCGAGCGTGCGGTGAAGTACATAGCGAACAGTCCAGCGAAGAACATGAGCTCGCTGGCCAGCCACACGATCGTCCCGACCGAAACTGGGTTCGGTCGGTTGACGCTCACGTGCTGGTGGGCGTGGGGGGCAGCCGTTGCGGTCGACACACCAGCCATTATGGCCGACGTCGGAGCGATTTGGGCCATCGAACCAGGGGGTGGCGCGCGGCGAATCTCACAAAGTCTCCAGATCTCCCCACCAAGCCCTGCACTTCGTGACGGATCGCGTTGAAGTGCCATGAAAGGGCGTCATTCCGGGCGTTCTGCGAAGAGTGTGGCCCTGGGTATTTCCTGACGGTGCGCCGGGAATTGCCATGAAACAACGACGATGATCGGTGCTCCCGACGGCACGCGAGGCACCCCGGCGGTCGCGGTGTCCCCGCAGCGATGCCGGCCGCGGGCGCCGCCCTGTCCGGTGGGCGGACGCGGGCCGGTCGTCGCCGGTGCGGGGGGTGCCGTGGCGCGACCCGACGTGCCAAGATGCCGGGGAGCGCTGTGCCCGTCGAGCAGGTGCCGGTCGGCGACCGTGCACCGCGGGCACGGTGCCACCAGACCCGGCCGGGACCGGTCGGGACCACGTGAGACCCGAACGAGATGGAGGCGACGATGACGTCGACCACGAGCGGCACGACGACCACGTCCACCGGCGGCGTGCTGTCCGCGCAGGGCACGGCCGTCGAGCCGACCACCGCGCCCCGTGAGGCGCGCGCTCCCCGCATCCTGCTCTACAGCGACGACGCGACCGTCCGCGAGCAGGTCCGGATGGCGGTCGGACGTCGGGTGCGGGTCGGTGCTCCTGACATCGTCTGGAAGGAGGTCGCGACCGCTCCTGCGGTCGTCGCCGCGGCCGACGCGGGCGGCTGGGACCTCCTCGTGCTCGACGGCGAGGCCGACAAGGCCGGGGGCATGGGGCTGTCTCGTCAGCTCAAGAACGAGATCTACGAGTGCCCTCCCGTTCTGGTCCTCACGGGCAGGCCCCAGGACGGTTGGCTAGCATCGTGGTCGCTCGCCGACGATGCCGTTCCTCGGCCCTTCGACGCGATCGAGCTGCAGCGGGCGATCGTCTCGCTGATCGAATGACCTCATGAAGGGCAGGTCCTGTGACCACGACCCCGGGCAACCCGGCACACGCTTCCTCCGACCCCACGCCGCCGGCCACCGTCCTGGTGTCCGAG
The DNA here is from genome assembly GCF_001428945.1 of Oerskovia sp. Root918. Classification (NCBI taxonomy): domain Bacteria; kingdom Bacillati; phylum Actinomycetota; class Actinomycetes; order Micrococcales; family Cellulomonadaceae; genus Oerskovia; species Oerskovia sp. Root918. The sequence continues at coordinate 102,116 of NZ_LMJG01000013.1, read as the reverse complement.
CAGCCGGAGCCGACGTGGCCCGGGCTCCTCACGGAGCTCATCGCCGGCCATGACCTGAGCGCCGCGCAGACCGCATGGGCCATGGACAGGGTGATGACGGGCGAGGTCAGCCCCGTCCGCCTCGGAGCGTTCCTGATCGCGCTGCGGTCCAAGGGCGAGACGGTCGGTGAGCTGCGGGGCCTCGCGGACTCGATGCTCTCGCACGCGACGCGCTTCCAGGTCGCGGGTCCCTCGGTCGACATCGTGGGGACAGGGGGCGACCGTGCGCACACGGTCAACGTCTCGACGATGGCCGCCGTGGTCATCGCCGGGACCGGGGTGCGTGTCGTCAAGCACGGCAACCGTGCCGCGTCGTCGTCGTCGGGTTCGGCGGACGTGCTCGAGGTCCTGGGCATCCGGCTGGACCAGGCGCCCGAGCGCGTGGCCCAGATCGTCGACGAGGTCGGCATCACGTTCTGCTTCGCGCAGGTCTTCCACCCCTCGTTCCGGCACTCGGCGGTCGCTCGCAAGGAGCTCGGCGTGCCCACCGCCTTCAACTTCCTGGGGCCGCTCACGAACCCGGCGCAGCCTCGCGCCGCCGCGATCGGGGTGGCCGACGAGCGCATGGCCCCGCTCGTCGCGGGGGTCTTCGCGTCCCGTGGTGCGTCGGCGATCGTCTTCCGCGGCGACGACGGCCTCGACGAGCTGGCGGCGACGGGCACCTCGACGATCTGGGAGGTGCGCGACGGGGCGGTGACCGTCCACTCGCTCGACGCGGCCCGCGACCTCGGTCTCCAGCGGATCACGGTCGAGGACCTGCGCGGGGCCGACGCGGTGTTCAACGCCGAGGTCGCCCGGCGCGTCTTCGCGGGCGACCCGGGGCCTGCGCGCGAGACGGTCCTGCTCAACGCGGCAGCCGCGCTCGTCGCGGACGCGAGCCTGCCGGGGACCGCGGAGGGCCCCCTCGTCGAGCGCATCGCGGCCGGCATGCAGCACGCCGCCACGAGCATCGACTCGGGGGCGGCCGCGGCCGCCCTCGATCGCTGGGTCGCCGCGTCGTCGCGCTGACACGTACCGGTGGGGCGGCCTGCGAGGGCCGCCCCACCGAGGTTCCAGCGGTTCGTCAGGACAGGAGCCGCCTGTGCGGCGCCGCGCGCCGACTCGCGGCGCGGCGCCCTGTCCGGTCCGCCTCGACCTGCGCGGGTCAGTCGTCCAGGCCGAGGGCGAACGCCTGCTCGAGGTCCACGTCGGAGTACGCGCGGAACGCGATGAACGTCTCGGTGCGCAGCACGCCGTGCACCTTGCTGATCTTGTCGGCGATCACGTCGGCGAGGTCGTCGTGCTCGTTGACGCGCACCATCGCGACGAGGTCCGCCTTGCCGGTCACCGAGTAGACCTCGCTGACACCCTTGAGCGAGGCGACGTGCGAGGCGACCTCCGGGATGAGGTTCGGTTCGGTGTCGATCAGCACGATCGCGGTCAGCATGGGTCCTCCGTCGGGTCCGTGGCACGTGGTTCGCCGGTCGGGGAACCGCTGCCCAATCTAGCCCTGCCGTGGTGGGCGACGCGCTGCGCGGTGCGGGTGCCGTCCGCGAAGGCGCGGGCCGAGCGGACGGGCCACGCGAGCGGGTGGCTGACGTCGACGAGCCGGACCCCTGGCTGCTCGAGCCATCCCAGGACCAGGTCGGCCTCGTGGGGGTGGCACGCGGGCGCGGGCGCCACGGGGGCCGGGACGTCCTCGGCTGTCGCGACGAGCGCGTCGATCGTGGGCCAGGGGTCGGCGCCGGAGGGGGAGAGGCCCGTGGCGGCGAGCCGCGCGTGCCGCACGACCACGATCTCCCAGCGGGAGCCCTCGATGGGGCGGGCAGCGACGAGCTGGGCGCACGCCGCGAGCGGGTGGAGCCGCTGGGCGCGCCCGGCGCCCAGGAGGAAGGCCTCGAGCCGGGAGGTGACGTCGGCAGCCTGCTCGTAGCGCTCGGTCGCGGCGAGCTCGGCGATGCGCGCGGTCAGGTGCTCGACGACGTCGCCCGGGTCGGTGAGCATGGTCGCCCGTGCGCGCCCCACCACGGCCGGGTAGCCCTGCGGCTCCTGCGCGGTGGTGCACGGAGCGCCGCAGCGTCCCATCTCGGCGAGGGCGCACGCGCTCGCCCCCCGGGCGGGCAGCAGCGGGAGCCGCGAGGTGCACTGGCGCACGGGGAGGGCGTCGTGCAGGGCGTCGATCGCGAGCTGTGCCTGGCGCCGCGACGAGTACGGACCGATGTGCACGGCGTCCGCGCGCACCTCCTGGACGATCGACAGGCGGGGGTGGTGCTCGCTCGTCAGACGGACCCAGCTCATGCGTTCGGGGAACTTGGACCGACGGTTGTAGCGCGGCGAGTGCTCGGCGATCAGCCGGAGCTCGCGCACCTGGGCCTCGAGCACCGTGGCGCACTCGACCGGCGTGACGGCGTGGGCGATGCGGACCATCTCGGTCATGCGGCCACGCTTCTCCGCGGCCGTGAAGTAGCTGCGCACCCGGCGCCTGATCGACGTCGAGGTGCCCACGTAGAGGACCTCCTCGCCGGGACCACGGAACATGTAGACACCTGGCCCGTCGGGTAGTCCGTCGGCGAGCGTGCGCTTGCGCCGGACGTCGGCCGGGACCGGGTCGGTCGCGGTCGCGAGGTCCTCGAGGTGCGTGACCCCGAACGGCGCCATGCGTTCGAGCAGCGCGTGCAGCACGTCGACCGTCGCGCGCGCGTCGGCCAGCGCGCGGTGCTCGGGGGTCACGGTCGCGTGGAAGAGCGCGGCCAGGGTCGAGAGCTTGTGGTTGGGGGCCTCGTCGCGGGTCACGACGCGTCGCGCGAGCGGCACGGTGTCGAGGACCTGGTTGCCCGGCCACTCGTAGCCCGCGTCCCGGGCGGCGGCCTTGAGGAAGCCGATGTCGAACGGCGCGTTGTGCGCGACGAGCACCGCGCCGCGGGAGAACTCCAGGAAGCTGGGCAGCACGGCCTCGATGGGTGGGGCGGTCGCGACCATCCCCGTGGTGATCCCCGTGAGGCGCGCGATGAACGCGGGGACCGGGGTACCAGGGTTGACGAGGGTCTGGAACTCGCCGAGCACCTCGCCGCCGCGGACCTTGACCGCCCCGATCTCCGTGATCCCGGCCGAGGCGGGCGAGCCGCCCGTCGTCTCGAGGTCCACGACCACGAAGGTCACGTCCTGCAGGGGCGTACCGAGCTCGTCGAGCCCGAGCTGGACCGGAGCGGCTCCCTCGACCGCCGTGGGCGTGAAGGCGTGGACCGAGAGCAACCGGGGCCCGCCCGGCGCGGGCGGTCGGCGTGGTGCGTCCCGGGTGGGGACGGTCGTGGACGACATGGGGTGAAGGTAGCCGCGGGCACTGACACGTCCGTCCGCGCGATGCATGTTCGCTGCCCGTAGTGTGGACCCATGGATGGGACGAGTCGGGACAAGAAGGACACACCGCATCGGTCGGACGACGCGCCGCCCGACCCGCTCGTCGTCCCCTCCGTCGTCCGCAACCAGCTCCTCGAGCTCTCCGCGCGTGTCCTGGGCACCTGGGAGCCGTCGACCGTCCCGGTGCCCCTGCGCAGGGTCCGCACGTTCGCGCCACGCCGGCGCGCGGTGTCGGGCGCGGCGCCGCTGTGGCAGGCGCTCGAGACCAGTGCGTCGTTCCGGCACGCGGTCGCGGCCGCGTGGAGCACCGCGCACCCGCGGGAGGCACGAGCCCTCCGGCCCGACGGCGGCACGTCGGCGGGAGGTGACGCCGCCCAGGGCGCGGCGGGCGCGGGAGGCGAGGCGCGCGGCGACGCCACGCCCGAGGCGGCGGAGGCCCTGGTCCCCACCCCCACGTCGGACGACTCGAGCACGACGACAGGTACGGCTCCCGCGCGGGACCGGGGCTCCGCCGTCGGGCAGGGGGAGGGCGAGGGAGCGCGGGCCGCGAGCGACCTCGTGGAGCTGGCCGTCGGCGCGTTCCTCCTGCGACCCGACGGCTGGGAGGTCCACCTGGCTCGCGCGGCCGAGGCCCTCGAGGCGCAGGCCGAGGCGCAGCGCCGCGCGCTGGAGGCCGAGCGCGCCGCGGGGGAGCGCGACCGGGCCGTCGCGGAGCTCGCCGCGGCCCAGGAGGCAGCGGCGGCGGACCGCGCAGCGCTCGAGGAGGCGCGGGCCGAGATCGCGACCCTGCGTCGGCAGGAGCGCAAGCTCCGCTCGGACGCCGACCGTGCCCGCGCCGAGGCGCGGTCAGCGCTCGCCGAGGCCGCCTCGCGCACCGAGGCCGCCGAGGCGCTCGCGGCCCGGGCCGCCGACGAGCGGCGCGAGGCGTCGGTCGCGCTCGACCGGGCGCACGCGGCCCGGGACGAGGCGCGCACGCTCACGCACACCGGTGCCGAGCTGGCCAACGCGCGCGCCCGGCTCCTGCTGGAGACGGTCGTGGACGCGGCCGTCGGGCTCCGTCGCGAGCTCGGGATCCCGCCGACCACGCTCCGCCCGGCCGACACCGTCGCTCCCGCGGACAGCGCGGGTGCCCCAGGGGTCCCCGGCCGCACCCGGCCCGGGTCGCGCGGGCGTGCCGGGGACGATCCCGCGCTGCTCGACGACGTCCTGGCCGTCCCCCAGATGCACCTGATCGTCGACGGGTACAACGTGACCAAGACCGGCTTCGGAGCGCTGACCCTCGCGCAGCAGCGCCGCCGTCTCGTGGACGGGCTCGTGCGCGTCGCGTCGCGCACGGGAGCCGAGGTCACGTGCTGCTTCGACGGCCAGGACCTGGGCCACCTGCCGCCCGCGAGCACCCGCGGGGTGCGCGTCCTGTTCACGTCGGGCGAGATCGCCGACCACCTGATCCGCCGGCTCGTCGCGGCCGAGCCGGAAGGCCGGCCCGTCGCGGTCGTCACGAGCGACCGGGAGGTCGCGGACGACGTCCAGGCCATGGGGGCCGTGGCGATCGGGTCGCCCGCGCTCGTCGCGCGGCTCGCGCGGCTCTGAGAGCGGGGACCGCGGACAGCAGGACGGCCGGCCCCCTCGGGGGGACCGGCCGTCCTGCGGTGCGCTCTCCGTGCGGATCAGTGGGCGGCAGCACCCGCGTAGATCGCGTCGACCTCGACCGAGAAGTCCTGGAGCACGACGTTGCGCTTGACCTTGAGCGAGGGCGTCAGGTAGCCGTTCTCGACCGTGAAGTCCGTCGTCAGGATCGTGAACTTGCGGATGGACTCGGCGCGCGAGACGGCCTTGTTGGCGCGGTCGACCGCGGTGTCGAGCGCTGCGAGGACGTCGACGTCGATCGCTGCGGCCTCGACGGTCATGGGCTCCTTGCCGTGCATCGCGAGCCACCCGGGCAGGCCCTCGGGATCGATCGTCATGAGCGCGCCGATGAACGGCTGCCCGTCCCCGACGACCACGCACTGGCTGACCAGGGCGTGCGCACGGATGCGGTCCTCGAGCACGGCCGGGGCGACGTTCTTGCCGCCCGCGGTCACGATGATCTCCTTCTTGCGGCCCGTGATGCGCAGGAACCCGTCGGCGTCGAGCGAGCCCAGGTCGCCCGTGCGGAACCAGCCGTCGACGAACGCGTCCTGCGTGGCCTGCGGGTTGTTGTGGTACCCGCGGAACACGTGGTGGCCCTTGAGGAGGATCTCGCCGTCCTCGGCGATCCTGGCCCCGCAGCCCGGGAGCTGGGGCCCGACGGTGCCGATCTTGGTCGCGGTCGGACGGTTCACCGACGTCGGCGCGGTGGTCTCCGTCAGGCCGTAGCCCTCGAGGATGCGCACGCCGATGCCGCGGTAGAAGTGTCCGAGCCGCTCGCCGAGCGGGGCGCCGCCCGAGACGGCCCACTTGGTCTGCCCGCCGAGCGCCGCACGCAGCTTCTTGTAGACGAGCGCGTCGGCGACCTTGTGCTGGAGCTTGAGACCGATGCCCGGGCCCTTGGGGTCGTCCAGGGCGCGGGAGTAGGCGATCGCGGTCGCGGCGGCCCAGTGGAAGATCTTGACCTTGCCACCGGCGGCGGCCTTCTGCTCCGAGGAGTTGTAGACCTTCTCGAACACGCGGGGGACCGAGAGGATGTAGGTCGGCTTGAACTCGCCCAGGTCCTCGAGGAGGGTCTTGGTGTCCGGGGTGTGCCCGAGGACCGTGCCGCCCGCCACGACGAGCACTCCGATGAAGCGCGCGAACACGTGCGCCAGGGGCATGAACAGCAGCGTGCGACCGTTCGCCTCGGCGAAGACCTCGGGCAGCGCCTTCACGGCGTTGACGGTCAGCGAGTAGAAGTTCTCGTGCGTGAGCTCGGCGCCCTTGGGCCGTCCCGTGGTGCCCGAGGTGTAGATGATGGTCGCGACGTCCGCGAGGTTCGCGAGGCCGCGACGGCGGGCGATCTCGTCGTCGCTGACGTCCTTGCCCGCCTCCTTGAGCGCGGCGATCCCGCCGTCGTCGATCACGAACACCTGGCCCAGCTCGGGCGCCTGTGCCCGGACCTCCTCGACCGTGGCGGCGTGCGCGGGCGACTCGACCACGAGCAGCCTGACCCCAGCGTCCGAGAGGATCCACTGGACCTGCTCGGCGCTCGAGGTCTCGTAGAGCGGCACGGGCACCGCTCCCGCGGCCCACGTGGCCCAGTCGAGCAGGGTCCACTCGTAGCGGGTGCGGGACATGATGCCGACGTGCTCGCCGGGCTGGATGCCCAGGGCCACGAGGCCCTTGGCGACGGAGACGACGTCGGCGTCGACCTCCCGTGCGGTCAGTGTCTTCCAGGGGGCGCCCGGCCCGCTCTTGACCTCGACCATCGGCTGGTCGGGCCCGGCCGCGACACGGCTGGCGAAGAGGTCGTTGAGGTTGTCGAGGGGATCGACATCGATGATGCGCGGTGCGCTGAACTCGTCCATGCTGGCTCCAGTGGCAGAAGTCGACGGTGTGAGAACACTACCCACAGGTCGGAAGTGTCGTTGACCGCCTCCGAGTCGGTACTCTTCATGGTGCTGTGCGCTGTTGCGCAAGATTTCAGGCCGTACCTGGGCGAACGCCGGGATCGACCGACGATCGGAGCCGACGGACGTACGCAGAACCGATGCCGAGGCGGTGCACAACCGTTACCGGCGGGTGTTCCCATCCTGTGAGTTCCAGACCGCTACGTGAGTGAGGACCTGACATGCATGCCATCGGAGTCGACATCGGCGGAACGAAGATCGCCGCGGGTGTGGTCGACGAGAACGGCAAGATCCTTGCGCAGACGCGTCGCGACACCGAGCCCGACGACGTCGCGAGCATCGACGCAGCGGTCGCGGACGTGTACGCCGAGCTGTCCAAGGAGTTCGAGGTCGAGGCCATGGGCCTGGCCGCAGCCGGCTTCGTGAGCCCCGACCGCACGTCGGTCCTCTTCGCCCCCAACATCGCGTGGCGCGAGTACCCGCTGGCTGACAAGGTCCGCGCGCTGATCGGCGACGACGACGTGAAGATCGTCGTCGAGAACGACGCCAACGCCGCGGGCTGGGCCGAGTTCCAGTTCGGCGCGGGACGCGACGCCTCGGACATGCTCATGCTCACGGTCGGCACGGGGCTGGGCGGCGCGATCATCGTCGACCGCAAGCTCGTGCGCGGTCGCTGGGGTGTGGCGGCCGAGGTCGGGCACATGCGCGTCGTGCCCGGCGGGCACTACTGCGGGTGCGGCCACGAGGGCTGCTGGGAGCAGTACGCGTCGGGCAGCGCGCTCGTGCGCGACGGCCAGGCCGCGCTCATCGCCCAGCCGGACCGCGCTGCCGCGCTGCTCGAGCTCGCGGGCGGCGACGCCTCCAAGCTCAACGGCCCCCAGATCACGCAGGCCGCGCAGGACGGCGACGAGCTCGCGATCGAGCTGCTCGCGACCCTCGGCCGGTGGATCGGCGAGGGTGCAGCCTCGGTGACGGCGCTGCTCGACCCCGAGCTGATCGTCATCGGCGGTGGCGTCGGCGCAGCCGGCGACCTGCTGCTCCAGCCCGTGCGCAAGGCGTTCGCCGACCAGCTCTCGGCTCGTGGGCATCGCCCCGAGGCGCAGATCGACCTCGCCCAGCAGGGCAACGAGGCCGGCATCGTCGGCGCCGCGGACCTCGCTCGCAGCTAGTCGCATCGCCTCTGTCACGGGAACGGCCCCCGACCTCTGCACGAGGTCGTGGGCCGTCCGGCTTCTCGGCACGCCCCGTCAGGGGAGATGGCCGGTCGGTCGTCCCGCCCGGGTGCGCAGCGCACCCGGGGCGCGCGACGTCGTCGGGCACGGGAGCGCACGACCCGGCGCCGCCCGGACCCTGCCGCGGTGCGTGCGGGAGGCGTCCGTCAGACGACGGCGCCCGGCCCCGCACGGTCGTCCTCACGGCGGTGGGGCATGCGCCACACGAGCACCGCGAGCCCGACCAGGAACAGGCCGCCCGCGACCTGGGCCACGATCGTCGGGAACGGGCGGAGCACGACCATCCCGACGAGCAGGAGGATCGGGATGCCGGCGACCAGGCCCCAGGCCATGGTGAGCAGCGGGTCGCGGCCCATGCCGATGTCCGGGTCCGGGGGAGTGAAGTGGCTCTCGGCCTCCTCGAGGTCCTCGACCTCGGGCGTGGCCGGCCAGTCCCGGGGGCCGGCCGGGCCCTGGACCCAGGGCGCGACCGGGAACGTCTCGTGCAGGTCGCGCGGGGCCGAGGGGCGCGCGTCGGGCCCGGACGGGCCGGGACCCGCCTCGGCGACGGCCGACTCCGCCGCGGCCGAGACGTCCGAGAGGTCCGCCACGATGTCGGCCCAGCGGGCCTCGACGTCGGGGAGGTCGTCCTTCGGCGTGGTCGGCTGGTCGTCGGTCGGCTCGATCGCGTCGTCCTTCCCGTCGTTCTCGTCCTGCGGTCCTGCATTCGGTGCGGCCATGGGGTTCACTCTAGAGTCGGAACCGCAGCCCGTGTTCGCGGGGTGCTCCAAGGAGGAACGTTGTTCTACTGGTTCATGAAGCAGGTGATGGTCGGCCCCCTGCTCCGGCTGCTGTACCGTCCGTGGACGCGCGGCGTCGACAACGTCCCCGACGAGGGCGGAGCGATCCTCGCGAGCAACCACCTCGCGGTCATCGACTCCTTCATCCTGCCCCTCGTGCTGAACCGCAAGGTCCAGTTCCTCGGGAAGTCCGACTACTTCACGGGCAAAGGCGTCAAAGGGCGTCTGACGGCCGGGTTCATGCGGGGCGTGGGCACCATCCCCGTCGACCGTGCGGGCGGCAAGGCCAGCGAGGCCGCGCTCAACACCGGCCTGCGGGTCCTGGGCGACGGTGAGCTGTTCGGCATCTACCCCGAGGGCACGCGCAGCCCCGACGGGCGCCTGTACCGCGGCAAGACCGGCGTGGCCCGCCTCGCGCTCGAGTCCGGCGCGCCCGTCGTCCCGGTCGCGATGATCGGCACCAACATCGCCCAGCCCATCGGCAAGGTGATCCCCAAGCCCATGCGGATCGGGATCGTGATCGGCGAGCCGCTCGACTTCAGCCGCTACAAGGGCATGGAGAACGACCGCTTCATCCTGCGCGCCGTCGCGGACGAGATCATGTACGCGATCATGAGCCTGTCGGGCCAGGAGTACGTGGACATCTACGCCGCGACGGCCAAGGCGCGCCTCGCGGCCGGACCCGCCGCTACCACACCTCCCGCCTCGCCCGCAGCGCCGGGCGGCAGGCCGGTCCCGGACGTCCAGGTGCCGGAACCGCCGCAGGAGGACCCCGCGCCGTCAGTAGACTGAGGGAGCAGGCCGTCCCGCTGCCCCGGGGGATCCCCGGCGTCGATCGACGCAGGCACGGCGGCATCCTTCAACGAGAGGCTCCTTTGCTATGTCTGATCGTCGGCAGGTTCGTCGCGTCGCACTCCTGACGGCCGGTGGTTTCGCCCCGTGCCTGTCCTCCGCCGTGGGCGGTCTGATCGAGCGCTACACCGAGCTCGCCCCCGAGGTCGAGATCATCGCCTACCAGCACGGCTACCACGGCCTGCTGACCGGCAACAAGATCGTCGTCGACGAGGAGACCCGGAAGAACGCGGGCATCCTGCACCGCTTCGGCGGCTCGCCGATCGGCAACTCGCGCGTCAAGCTCACCAACGCGAAGGACTGCGTCAAGCGCGGCCTCGTCCAGGAGGGCCAGGACCCGCTGCAGGTCGCCGCGGAGCAGCTCAAGGCCGACGGCGTCGACGTCCTGCACACCATCGGTGGCGACGACACCAACACGACCGCGGCGGACCTCGCGGCCTACCTGCACGAGAACGACTACGAGCTCACGGTCGTGGGCCTGCCCAAGACGATCGACAACGACGTGATCCCGATCCGTCAGTCGCTCGGTGCGTGGACCGCCGCCGAGGAGGCCGCGGGCTTCGCGCGCAACATCATCGGCGAGCACCGCTCGGGCCCGCGCATGCTGATCGTGCACGAGGTCATGGGCCGTCACTGCGGCTGGCTGACCGCCGCCTCGGCCGCCGAGTACCGCAAGTGGCTCGACACGCAGGAGTGGGTCCCGGGCATCGGCCTGACCAAGGAGCGGTGGGACATCCACGCGGTGTTCGTCCCCGAGCTCGCGCTCGACATCGAGGCCGAGGCCGCGCGTCTGCGCACCGTCATGGACGAGGTCGGCAACGTCAACATCTTCCTGTCCGAGGGCGCGGGCATGAACGAGATCGTCGCGCAGCTCGAGGCGTCGGGCGAGACGGTCGAGCGCGACCCGTTCGGCCACGTCAAGCTCGACACCATCAACCCGGGTGCCTGGTTCGCCAAGCAGTTCGCGGAGAAGCTCGGCGCCGAGAAGACCATGGTCCAGAAGTCGGGCTACTACTCGCGCGCCGCGGCCGCGAACGCCGAGGACCTGCGCCTCATCAAGTCGATGACGGACCTCGCCGTGGACTGCGCGTTCAAGGGCGAGTCGGGCGTGATCGGCCACGACGAGGAGAACGGCGACCGCCTGCGCGCGATCGAGTTCCCGCGCATCGCGGGCGGCAAGGCGTTCGACGTCTCCCAGCCGTGGTTCGGCGACCTGCTGGGCGAGATCGGCCAGCCGCTCGTGCCCGCTGCTCCCACGGCGCACTGATCCGCTGATGGCGACCACGACCGGCGCGGAGATCACCCAGGGACTGGACGCGTTCCGTTCCCTCGTCGCGCAGCAGCAACCCACGTGGCCCGACGCCGCGGCCCTCGCGGACGTGTCCGCGCGGCTCGCGGCCTCCGCGCCGCTCGTGGTCCCCTCGGAGGCCGACACCCTGCGCTCGCGGCTCGCCGCCGCGGGCCGGGGTGAGGCCTTCCTCCTGCAGGGCGGTGACTGCGCCGAGACGTTCGCGGACGCCAACGCCCTGCGCATCCGCAACAAGGTCCGCACCATCCTGCAGATGGCCGTGATCCTGACGCACGGCGCGAGCATGCCCATCGTGAAGATGGGTCGGCTCGCGGGGCAGTACGCCAAGCCGCGCAGCTCGAACGACGAGACGCGCGAGGGGGTCACGCTGCCCGCGTACCGCGGCGACATGGTCAACGGGCACGCCTTCACGACCGAGGACCGCGTCCCGGACCCCGAGCGGCTCATGCAGGCCTACCGGATCTCGTCGGCGACCCTCAACGTGGTCCGGGCGTTCACGGGTGGCGGTTTCGCCGACCTGCGACAGGTGCACGAGTGGAACCGCGGCTTCATGCGCAACCCCGCATACGCGCGCTATGAGAGCACGGCCGCGGAGATCGACCGCGCGATCCGCTTCATGAAGGCGTGCGGGGTCGACTTCGACGCGCTGCGCACGGTCGAGTTCTTCGTGAGCCACGAGGCGCTCATCCTCGACTACGAGCGCTCGCTCACGCGCATCGACTCGCGCTCGGGCAACGCGTACGACACCTCGGGGCACTTCCTGTGGATCGGTGAGCGCACGCGCCAGCTCGACGGCGCGCACGTGGACTTCCTGTCGCGCGTGGCCAACCCGATCGGGGTCAAGCTCGGTCCCACCACGGCTCCCGACGACGCGCTGCGCCTGATCGACAAGCTCAACCCGGACGCGATCCCGGGCCGGCTGACGTTCATCACGCGCATGGGAGCGAGTCGGATCCGCGACGCGCTGCCCGCGCTCGTCGAGGCCGTGCGCGAGTCCGGCGCCCCCGTCACGTGGGTCACGGACCCCATGCACGGCAACACCATCACCTCGGACAGCGGGTACAAGACGCGCCGCCTCGAGGACGTCCTGGACGAGGTCCGCGGCTTCTTCGAGGTCCACCGCGCGCTCGGCACGGTGCCCGGTGGCCTGCACGTCGAGCTCACGGGCGACGACGTGACCGAGGTGCTGGGCGGCAGCGAGGAGATCGACGACGCGGGGCTGGCCCTGCGTTACGAGACCCTCGTGGACCCGCGCCTGAACCACCAGCAGTCGCTCGAGATGGCCTTCCAGGTCGCGGAGATGCTCCAGGCACGCTGAGCCGGCGTCCGCTCACGACCGGGCTCGAGGCCCGGGAAGACCCCATGCAGCCCGACGGCGGCGCACCCGCAGGTGCGCCGCCGTCGGGCTGTCTCGTACCGGTTGAGAGGGCGTGCGCGAGGTCGACGGGCCCGGAGGGGGCCGCGAGGTAGAGGGGAACCGTCGAGGTAGAGGCGTGCAGCCCTCTACCTCGACGCGAGCCCTCTACCTCGCGAACGGCCAGGTGGCCGAGCCGGGGTCAGAGGACCGAGCAACGTCAGAAGACGTTGACGACGACCGTCGACCCCTTGGGCGCGGTCTTCCCGGCCCCGCCCTCGGGGGACTGGGCGTAGACGATGTTGAGCGGGCTGATGCCCTGCGGGTGGCGCACCTCGACGACGAAGCCCGCGTCCGTGAGCATCTTCTCGGCCTCGGTGACGTTGCGCCCGTAGGTGTTGGGGATCTCGACGAGCGGCGGGCCGAGCGAGACGACGAGCGCGACCTTGTCACCGCGGTGGCCCTCGGTACCGTTCTCGGGGGTCTGGCTGATGACGAGCCCCGCGGCGACCGTCTCGGAGTAGTCGTCGGTCGAGCTCGGGTCGAGGCCGAGGTCGGTGAGGGCCGTGAGCGCGGCGTCCTTCTCGATCCCCACGACCTGCGGCACCGTCACGGGGGCGGGCCCCTGGGAGACCGTCAGCTGGACGACGGTGCTGTGGGGCTGCGAGCTGCCCTCGGGCACCGAGACGGCGAGCACGTCGCCCGCGGGCATGTTGTCGCTGTAGTCCTCGACCGGGTCGCCGACCTCGAAGCCCGCGGCCTCGAGGGCAGCGGTCGCGGAGTCAGCCGTGGTCCCGACGAGCCCGGTCGGGACGTCGAGCATCTTGACCCCGAGCGAGACCAGCAGGTTCACCGCACCGTCCTTGCGGACCTTGCCGCCCGCGGGGGGATCGGTCGAGATCACCGTGCCGGCCGGGAAGCTGTCGTCGTAGGCCTCCTTGACCGTGCTGCGCAGGTCGACCGCCCGGAGCGTCGTCTCGGCCTCGGCCTGCGTCGCGCCCACGAGGTTCCCGGGGACCGCCGTGTAGGCGCCCGGGCCGCTGAGGAACCACCAGGACGCGCCGACCGCGGCCCCGGCGAGGAGCAGGACGACCACGAACCACCACCAGCCGGCGCGCCGACGGCGTGACCGGGGTGAGGGGGTGTCGTCGGAGCCGTCGACCTCCAGGTCCCCGCGCGACATCGCGAGCGTGTGCTGCACGCCGTCGCCCTGGGCCGACGTCGTGACCAGGTGAGCGGTCGACGCGGGCCCGATACCCGTGAGGACGGTCGTCGGGGTCGAGTCGGGCTGGGCGGCCGAGGGTGAGGCCGTGGCGCCGGTCTGCCGGTCCGCGGCGGCGCGAGACGCGCCGGCCGTCGCGGCCCCCACCGCGGCGACCGAGGCCAGCACGGCCGTCGCACCGGAGTCCGGGCTCTTTCGGTCCGTGCCTGCCGTGCCGCTGCTCGCGGGGACCGATCGCCGGTCGAGGACGGCCGGGTCGAGCGCTGCCCGGGTCTGGCGCACCAGGGTCAGGGCCGCCCCGGCGTCGACCGGCCGGTCGTCGGGTGTGCGCGCCGCGAGGGCGCAGACCAGCACGTCGAGCTCGGCGGGGAGCCACGGTTCGACGTCGGAGGGTGGCGGCACGTCGGAGTTGACGTGCTGGAAGGCGACCTGCAGCGGGGTCTCGCCCGTGTAGGGGAGGCGGCCCGTGAGCATCTCGTAGGCCATGACGCCGACCGCGTACACGTCCGTCCGTGCGTCGCAGCGGCCCGACGTGATCAGCTCGGGGCCGAGGTAGGCGACCGTGCCGAGGATGGTGCTGGTCGCGGTCGACGCGGCCTCCGTCACGGCACGTGCGAGACCGAAGTCCGCGACCTTGACGTGCCCCGACGCGTCGATCAGGACGTTCTCCGGCTTGACGTCGCGGTGGACCAGGCCCTTGCGGTGGGCCGCGGCCAGGGCGTCCAGGATCTCCTCGAGCAGCTCGAGGGTGCGGCCCACGGCCAGCGCGCGCTCGTCCTGCAGGACGTGGCGGAGCGTCGTGCCCGGTACGTACTCCATGGTCAGGTAGCTGGTCTCGCCGTCGATCCCCTGGTCGTAGACGGCGACCACGCCCGCGTGGGTCAGGCCCGCCGCGGCCCGCGCCTCGCGCCGGAAGCGCGAGACGAACTCCGCGCCGTCCGAGCCCTCGGCCAGGTGGGGGTGCATGACCTTGAGCGCGACCTCGCGGTCGAGTCGTCGGTCCAGCGCCAGGTACACCGTGGCCATGCCGCCACGGGCGATCTTGGACACGACCTCGTACCGCCCGTCGACCAGGCGGCCGACGAACGGATCAGTCGTCACAGTTGCCACGTGGGAAGTCTAGGCGTCCTGGGACGTGGAACCGGTGAGGCGCCGCATCGTGGTGGTGGGGGTCGTGCGGACGGATCGTGAGCGACGGGGGCGGGCGCCGTGCCCGGAGCCACGTACGCTGGTCCCGTGACTGATGTGACTGACCTCGAGCAGCTCGTTCCCGAGTGGCTGACCCTTCCCCAACTCGCCGAGGTGCTCGGCACGACCGTGACGCAGGCCCGCAGCATCGTCCAGGACCGGCGCGTCGTCGGCGTCAAGCGTGGCGAACGCACCTCGTTCCAGATCCCCGCGGCCTTCGTGGTCCCGGCGCACCGGGCCAACCCGGCCAACGTGGCGCCCGCCCCCGAGAACCCCGAGGACGGGCGCCACGTGGTGCTCATGTCCGTGCAGGGCACGGTCGCGGTCCTCACCGACTTCGGTTTCACCGACGCGGAGATCATCGAGTGGCTCTTCAGCCCGGACGAGGCGCTCGGGACGTCGCCCATGGAGGCGCTGCTCGCCGGACGCAAGGCCGAGGTGCGTCGGGTCGCCCAGGCGCTGCTCTGACCTCCTGACGCCCGGCGCCGCTCGGCGGTGACGCGCACCGTCGAGCGGCGACCGTCGGACGCGCGCCGCCGGAGGCGCAGCGCGGGCCGGACGGTGTCCGACGCCGACGCGCCGAGCCTCAGGCCGTGCGCTGCACCGCGGCGCGCGCGAGCTCGGCGACCACCTCGGCACCCGGCGCCGCGAGGTCGGCTGCGTCGAGCGCTGCGAAGGCCTGTTCGCTCAGCTCGTCGATGAGCCGCTCGACCGCCGCGACCGCGCCGGTCTCGACCAGCAGCCCACGCAGCGTGTCGACCGTGGCCAGGTCCAGCGCGGGGTCGCCCAGAGCACCCAGCAGCAGCTCGCGCTGGGCAGGCGTCGCGGTCCGCAGCGCCCGCGAGACCAGCACGGTCCGCTTGCCCTCGCGCAGGTCGTCCCCGGCGGGCTTGCCCGTCGTGGACGGGTCGCCGAACACTCCCAGCAGGTCGTCGCGGAGCTGGAAGGCCTCGCCGATCGGCAGACCGTAGGTGGGCACCGCCGCGAGGCGGTCGGGGGAGGCGCCCGCGAGGGCCGCCCCCAGCGCGAGCGGGTGCTCGACCGAGTACCGCGCCGACTTCGAGCGGATCACCGCGCGCGCCCTGGCCTCGTCGGCGTCGAGGTCCTGGCCCCACGGCACGGCCTGCGCGAGCACGTCCAGGTACTGCCCGACCGTGACCTCGGTCTGCATGTCGTCGAACAGCGTCCGGGTCCGCAGCGCGACGTCCTCGGGGACCCCGACGAGCGCCCCACGGATCTCCGCCTGGCTCCCGATGAGGCACAGGTCGCCGAGCAGGATCGCGGCCGACGAGCCGTACTGGACGTCGCTGCCGGACCAGGCCGCGTCGCGGTGCCGGGCCGCGAACGCCCGGTGCGCGGCGGGGCGGCCGCGCCGGGTGTCGGAGTTGTCCATGACGTCGTCGTGGAAGAGCGCGGCCGCCTGGAAGAGCTCGAGCGCGGCGCCCGTCCGGACGGCCGCGCGCCGGCGTCCGTCGTCGACCTGGCCGCCGTGCGCGCGCCAGGACCAGTAGCAGAAGGCGGCTCGCAGCCGCTTGCCGCCCGTGAGCAGGTCGGCGGTCGCCTGGGCGAGCGGTGCGGCGTCCTCGCCGATCGCGGCGAGCTGGGCCCGCTGGGTGTCGAGGAAGGCACTGAGAGCCGCGTCGACGTCGGGGCGGAGGTTCTCGCGGTCGACGGGCGGTGAGGCGGGCGCAGGGGCGTCAGCAGGCATGACCGCAGCCTAGGTCACGCGGGAGGTGCGACCTGCCCGCTGACCGTCACGAGCCGGGCGTCCTCGGTGTCGAGGACGCCCACGAACAGGGTCTCGGTCGCGCCCTCGGGCGTCGCCCGGTTGAACGCGGCCTGGCCGCTCAGGCCGCCCGTCGAGGAGCCCTCGACCGCGGTGAAGCCCGCCGCGGCCATCGCCTGCGAGTAGAAGTCGAGGACCTCTTGGACCGAGGCGGTCGACGAGAGGTTGAGCGTGACCTGGCGCAGGGGCTGGCCCTCGACGTCGGCCGCGGAGCTCGCGAGGACCTGCGCCTCGGGCGGGACGGGGACGGCGTCGGCCGGGAAGCCCGCGACGAGCGAGCCGGCGACGGAGCTCTCGTCGAACGAGGGCATGTCGGCAGCGGGGGACAGGCCTTCGGGGGCCGGGGCGGAGGCATCGCCCGACGGCGTCGCGTCCGTGCCGCGGTCGGGTCCGGTCGGGGGGTCGGCAGGAGCCGAGCAGCCCACGAGCAGACCGAGCGCGAGGCAGGCCGCGGTGGCGGACGCCCCCACGGTCCGGAGGCGATCGATCGAGTCAGATGGACGACGCACCCCCACACCGTAGTCAGTGCGCGGTGCGTGGCTCGACCACAGCCCACGCCGGCCCGGTCCGACGTCCACAGCCGTGCCCGCCCTCTCCTCAGGGCGCCGGTCGCGCGGTGGGATGAGCGACATGACGACCACGATCCGGGCCCGCGGGCCCCGCGAGCTCCTCGCCTACGTCCCCTTCCGCCTCGGGTACCGCCCCGACGACAGTGCGGTCCTGATCAGCCTGCGCGCCCCGCGCGGCCGGGTGGGCCTGGTCGCCCGTACGGACCTGACCGACCTCGCGGACCTCGAGCACGGCCCGCAGGTCGCCCGCACGCTCGTGTCCCACCTGTGCGCCGACGGTGCACGGCGTGCGGTGCTCGTCGTGTACACCGACGTGGACCTGCGCGCGGGCGGCGCCCCGGCGGCCCGTGAGCGTGCGGCGGTCGAGCACTGCCGGGAGGCCGCCGAGGACTTCCTCGGAGACCTCGAGGTCTGGGTCGTGGGCCCGCGGGGGTACTCCTCGCTCGACTGCCTCGACGAGGCGTGCTGCCCCGCGGCAGGCAGGCCCCTCACCGACCTCGAGTCCACCCAGGTCGGCGCGCACATGGTCCTCGCGGGGGCTGCTGTCGCGCCCTCCCGGGCCCACTCCTTCGCGATCCCGGTCCTCGAGCCCGCGCTGCGCCGTCGGGCCGTCCGGGCCTCCGCGCGCTGGCGCGCCGACCGCGAGAAGGCGCTCGCGGTCGGCGGGGACGCCGCGGCCCGCTGGCGGGCCGGAGGGCTCGAGGCGTGGCGGTCCGCGGTCGCGGTCGCCGACCGGCGCGAGGGTGGGGGCGAGACAGTGCTTCCGCCCGCCCTCCTGGGACGACTCGAGGCGGCGCTCGAGAGCATCCCGGTCCGGGACGCCGTCCTGCTCTCGTTCGTCGCGGGCACCGAGGACGTCGCGCGCCTCACCGCGACCGCCGTCCCGGGACCGCAGGTCGAGGCGGGGACCGCCTCGGCCATCGCGGCGATGGTCGACCCCGCGGTCGGGCTCCCGCCGGACCCGGACGTCGTGCGGAGCGCACGCACGGTCCTCGAGGCCGTCGTGGGAGCCGGCCGCACGGGGCGACAGGCGCCGGCGCTCACGCTCCTCGCCCTCCTCGCCTGGTGGGAGGGCGACGGCGGGCTCGCCGCGGACCGGCTCGGGAGGGCGCTCGACGCGGATCCCGCCTACCGGCTCGCGCTGCTCGTGAGGAGCGCGCTCGAGGCGGGGCTCGCGCCGGGTTGGGCCCGCGCCGAGGCAGGTGCCGCGAGGTGAGGATCCACGGGCGTTCCGGTACCGTCGCACCTGCCGGGGTGGTCCCGGTCCGCAGCCCGGGAGCAGCCCGTCCTGCGCGCGCCAGCAGGCATGCCTCAGGCATGACGGAGGATTCCCATGACAGTCGTTGTCGGCTACCTGTCCACCCCCGAGGGGCGCGAGGCGCTCGGCACGGCCGTCGACGAGGCGATCAGCCGTCGGAGCGAGCTCCTGGTCGTCGTGAGCGACAAGGACGGCCGGTCCCTCCCCGAGCAGGTCGAGGAGCGGCTCGCCGACATCGCCCGGATCACGGCGCCGCTCGACGAGGCAGGGATCCCTCACCAGGTCGTGACGGGCACGGGCGAGGTCGCCGAGGACCTGGTGGCGACCGCGGAGACCCATGGTGCCGGCCTGATCGTCATCGGTCTGCGGCGGCGGAGCCCGGTCGGCAAGCTCATCCTCGGGTCCAACGCCCAGCGCATCCTCCTGGACGCTCCCTGCCCGGTGCTCGCGGTCAAGCCCCACCGACCCTGACACGGCTCGCAGGACCCGTGAGGCGTCGCCCGGACGGCCGCGACGCGCGCGGGCAGGAGGGTGTGACCAGGACCATCGTCGGGGGGAATCTTCCGCGGCTCCGGTGCGTTGACCAGGGGACGACAGCAGCGGAGTGGACGTGTGCAGGCCCGTTGGCGGCAACTCACCCGCGTCGGAACACGCTTCACCGGCGTTCGACGACGGTTCGGCCGGTACAATATAGGTGTCCGCACATGATCCGAGAGTCCTCCGATCTCCCGGGCACGCCCCTCCAGTGATTGCCGAAAGGTCGGTTTGTGGCGCCCTCTTCCCAGAACCCCGCTCTCCCGCACGAGTTCGAACACCCCGCGTTGCAGGAACTGCTGCGCAAGGGCAGTGAGAACGGCCGGGTCGACGCCGAGAGCTTCCGCAACGCCTGCGAGAGCGCGACGATCGGCGACCCCAAGCGTCTGAAGGCCGTGCTGCGTGCACTGGCCGGTGCCGGTGTCGAGGTCGAGATCCCCGTCGCGACCAAGGTCGCCGCCGCCACCTCCTCGCGCTCCACCACGACGTCGCGGGCCGTCAAGCCCGCCACCAAGAAGGCCGCGACCCCGCGGGCAGGTGCCGTCACGACGACGCGCACCGCTGCGGCCACCGCCGCCGCCGCGGCTGAGTCCACGGACGCCGCGACCGACGAGGCCGCAGCGCCCGCCGCCAAGGCCCCTGCGACGCGCAAGCGCGCCACGACGGCCAAGACGGCTGCACCCAAGGCCGCGGCAACGACGCGCCGCAAGCGCGGAGCCAAGGACGACGAGGACTCCGACGAGGTCGTGGTCGAGGACCTCGTCGAGACCGACGACGACGCGGAGACCCCCGCGACCGCCGCCAAGCCCGCCGAGGAGGCCGACGAGTCGCGTGGCTTCGTCTACTCCGACGCGGACGACGACGACGCCCCTGCCCAGCAGGTCGTGACCGCGGGCGCCACGGCGGACCCGGTCAAGGACTACCTCAAGCAGATCGGCAAGGTCGCGCTGCTGAACGCCGAGCAGGAGGTCGAGCTCGCCAAGCGCATCGAGGCCGGCCTGTTCGCCGAGGAGCGCCTGAGCTCGGGCGACACGTTCGAGCCCAAGCTGCGCCGTGAGCTCGAGTGGATCTCGGGCGACGGTCGTCGCGCCAAGAACCACCTGCTCGAGGCCAACCTGCGTCTGGTCGTCTCGCTCGCCAAGCGCTACACGGGCCGCGGCATGCTCTTCCTGGACCTGATCCAGGAGGGCAACCTCGGTCTGATCCGTGCGGTCGAGAAGTTCGACTACACCAAGGGCTACAAGTTCTCGACGTACGCGACGTGGTGGATCCGTCAGGCCATCACGCGAGCCATGGCCGACCAGGCCCGCACCATCCGTATCCCGGTGCACATGGTCGAGGTCATCAACAAGCTGGCCCGCGTGCAGCGCCAGATGCTCCAGGACCTGGGCCGCGAGCCCACCCCGGAGGAGCTCGCCAAGGAGCTCGACATGACCCCCGAGAAGGTCGTCGAGGTCCAGAAGTACGGCCGCGAGCCCATCTCGCTGCACACGCCGCTCGGCGAGGACGGTGACAGCGAGTTCGGTGACCTCATCGAGGACTCCGAGGCCGTCGTCCCCGCGGACGCCGTGAGCTTCACGCTGCTCCAGGAGCAGCTGCACCAGGTCCTCGACACGCTCTCCGAGCGTGAGGCCGGCGTGGTCTCCATGCGCTTCGGCCTGAGCGACGGGCAGCCCAAGACGCTCGACGAGATCGGCAAGGTCTACGGCGTGACGCGTGAGCGCATCCGTCAGATCGAGTCCAAGACCATGTCGAAGCTGCGTCACCCGAGCCGCTCGCAGGTCCTGCGCGACTACCTGGACTGACCGGTCCGACCAGCAGCGCCGAGAGGCCCGCACCCCGCAAGGGGTGCGGGCCTCTCGTGCGTCCGGGGTCGTGCGCGCTGCCCGCGCCCGGCCCGGGCGAGACGGGGTACGGGGGCGCGTGGCGCCGTCGGGCACGGGGGAGCGTCGCGTGCTGGCGAGAGGNCAGACCGCCGTTCTCACCCGAGCCCGGGGCCGGGCACTGAAGTGTCTCCGGGGTGACCACAGCCTGGTCATGGGGTCGTGCGCGCTGCCCGCGCCCGGCCCGGGCGAGACGGGGTACGGGGGCGCGTGGCGCCGTCGGGCACGGGGGAGCGTCGCGTGCTGGCGAGAGGCTTGCACGGGGCGCGCCCGCGCCGTCGGGAGCGGCACGGGCGCTGCTCCTGCGGCCCGACGGCGGGGGCTCCGTCCGGCACCCACGTCGCCCGGGCGCCGTAGTCCGGACAGAAAGAACCCCGGCCGGTGATGATCACCGGTCGGGGTTCAGGGTGTCCTGTGCGCGTCGAGCGCACGCGGGGGTCTCAGCGAGCGCCGTGCTCCGCGAGCAGGCGGTCGGTCTCGTCCTGGACGTGCGTCGCGATGTCTGCGTAGGCGGCAGCGTGCGCGCGGGCGTGGTGGGCGCAGAAGAGCAGCTCCCCACTCGGCATGGTCACGCGCACGTACGCCTGGGCGCCGCAACGGTCGCAACGGTCGGCCACGGTCAGCGGTTCAGTCGTCGTAGCAGTCACGTGACCATGTAATCATCCCGGGACCCTTTCCTCGTACCGAAATGGCCCGGGTTCGCTACCCGCGTAGCCGCGGCTTCTCGGGAATACGGAGGTCGTGGGAACCGAGTGCGACGCGTCACGGCCCGGCGGCGAGGACCTGTGGGTGGCAGCGTCTAGGCTTTCCCTTCGTGACGACCACCTCTGAGTCCAGCTACACCGCACGGCACCTCTCCGTCCTCGAAGGACTCGAGGCCGTCCGCAAGCGACCCGGCATGTACATCGGGTCCACCGACTCGCGCGGTCTCATGCACTGCCTGTGGGAGATCATCGACAACTCGGTCGACGAGGCCCTCGCGGGCAACTGCGACGCGATCGAGGTCGTGCTGCACGCCGACACCTCGGTGACGGTCAAGGACAACGGGCGCGGCATCCCCGTGGACATCGAGCCCAAGACAGGCCTCAGCGGCGTCGAGGTCGTCTTCACCAAGCTGCACGCGGGCGGCAAGTTCGGCGGCGGCTCGTACACCGCCTCGGGCGGCCTGCACGGTGTGGGCGCCTCGGTCGTCAACGCGTTGTCCTCGCGCCTCGACGTCGAGGTGGACCGCAGCTCCAAGACCTACCGCATGACGTTCCACCGCGGCGAGCCCGGGGTGTTCGCGGACCCCGCGTCCGGACCGGACCCGGACGCAGCCTTCACACCGTTCGTCGAGCGCTCCGAGCTGGCCGTCGTGGGCAAGGCGCCCCGCGGGAGGACCGGGACCCGCGTGCGCTACTGGGCGGACCGCCAGGTGTTCCCCAAGACCGCGGTCTTCTCCTACGACGAGCTCGTGACGCGCGCGCGGCAGACGACCTTCCTCGTGCCCGGCCTCAAGATCACGCTGCGCGACGAGCGCGGGCTGCCGGGCACGCCCGGCGCCGACGGCCCGGTCGAGGAGAGCTTCCAGCACTCGGGCGGCACGATCGACTTCGTCGACTTCCTCGCCCCGGACCCCGCGGTGACCGCGACGTGGCACCTGACGGGTTCCGGCACGTTCAAGGAGACCGTCCCGGTCCTCGACGAGCGGGGCCACCTGACCCCGCAGGAGGTCACGCGCGACTGCGAGGTCGACGTGGCGCTGCGCTGGGGCACGGGCTACGACACCGAGCTGCGGACCTTCGTCAACATCATCTCGACGCCCAAGGGCGGCTCGCACCTCGCGGGCTTCGAGGCCGGGCTGCTCAAGATCCTGCGCAAGGGCGTCGAGACCAACGCCCGCCGGCTCAAGGTGTCCACCAAGGACGCCTCGGAGCGCATCGAGAAGGACGACGTCCTCGCGGGCCTCACGGCCGTGCTCACGGTCCGGCTCGCCGAGCCGCAGTTCGAGGGGCAGACCAAGGAGGTCCTCGGGACGGCCCCCGTCCGGGCGATCGTGGCGCGCGTCGTCGAGCAGCAGCTCGGCGCCATGCTGACCTCGACCAAGCGCGACGAGAAGACGCAGGCCTCCCTGCTCCTCGACAAGGTCGTCGCCGAGATGCGCGCCCGCATCACCGCGCGCAAGCAGAAGGAGATCTCGCGCCGCAAGAACGCGCTCGAGACCTCGTCGCTGCCGTCCAAGCTCGCGGACTGCCGCAGCGACGACGTCGAGCGCAGCGAGCTCTTCATCGTCGAGGGGGACTCGGCCCTCGGCACGGCCAAGCTCGCCCGCAGCTCCGACTTCCAGGCGCTCCTGCCCATCCGCGGGAAGATCCTCAACGTCCAGAAGGCCTCGGTCACGGACATGCTCCGCAACGCGGAGTGCGCCGCGATCATCCAGGTCATCGGTGCCGGCTCGGGGCGCTCGTTCGACCTCGAGGGCGCGCGCTACGGCAAGGTCGTGCTCATGACGGACGCGGACGTGGACGGCGCGCACATCCGCACGCTCCTGCTCACGCTCTTCTTCCGGTACATGCGCCCCCTCGTGGACGCGGGCCGGGTCTACGCGGCCGTGCCGCCGCTGCACCGCGTCGAGGTCATCGGCGCGGGCTCGCGCAAGAACGAGTACATCTACACGTACTCCGAGGCCGAGCTGCGCGACGTGCTCAAGAAGCTCGACCGGTCCGGCAAGCGCTACAAGGAGGACATCCAGCGCTACAAGGGGCTCGGGGAGATGGACGCCGACCAGCTCGCGGAGACCACCATGGACCCGCGCCACCGCACGCTGCGCCGTGTCACCGCGGAGCACGCCGAGTCCGCCGAGCGCGTGTTCGAGCTGCTCATGGGATCGGACGTCGCACCGCGCAAGGACTTCATCATCGCGGGGGCCGCAGGGTTGGACAGGGCGCGCATCGACGCCTGACGTCCCGTCTGCTGGGCGCTCGCCCCGCCTCGGGGCGAGCGTTCGTAGACTGCCAGGTGTGAACCCCCAGACTCTTCGTGCCACCCCGGCACGCTCGCTGACCGCCCTGACGTCCCTCCTGCTCGCGGTCGGCCTCCTGGCCGGATGCGCCCAGGGCGAGGACACGCCCGCGGCCGACACCACGGCCTCCTCGACGGTCGCCGCCGACGACGACGCGTCCGAGTCGGCGGACGACGCGACGAGCGGCGACGCTGACGACTCGGCGGACGACGTCGAGCTCACCTACGAGGGCGTCGCCGGGAAGACCGCGCTCGAGCTGCTCGTCGCTGCCGACCCCACCGCCGTGGTCCAGGGCGAGGGCGAGAACGCGTTCGTCACGGGGATCGACGGGCGCGAGGCGCAGGACTCCGCCAAGGAGTTCTGGGCCCTGTACGTGAACGGTGAGATGGCCCAGGTCGGCGCCGGGTCGCTCGTGACGGAGACGGGAGACGAGATCACGTGGAAGCTCGAGACCTACTGACCCGCTGGTGGCGCCCCGCGATCGCGGTGGCGTTCGTCGCGCTCGCGATCGTGTTCCGCCTCGTGCGCGAGGAGATCGGCGCCCCGCCGAACCTCGAGCTCGTGACCTCGGCGGCGTTCGTCGCCGCGGTCCTCGTCCGGCACCGCCTGGCGTTCCTGGCGCCGCTGGTCGTCGCGGTGGTCTCGGACCTCGCGCTGGGCAACACGTCGATCGCGCTGTTCACGTGGAGCGCGTGGCTCGTCGTGGGCCTCGCAGCTCTCCTGACACGCAGCACCTCCGGGTGGGGCCGCGTGGGTGCAGCCGCCGGGCTGGGCGTCGGAGGGTCGCTGTGGTTCTTCTTCTGGACCAACTTCGGCGTCTGGTTCCAGGGTCGCGGGGTCTGGTACCCCGCGGGGCTCGACGGGCTCGTGGCGAGCTACGTCGCCGGCCTGCCGTTCCTGCGGACCATGCTGGTCGGGAACCTCGTGCTGCTGCCGGTCGTGGCCGCCGGCACGCTGCTCGTCGAGCGGCTCGAGCGCTCGCGAGGACTCGTGGCGGTGCCGCAGGCGGCGTGAGGTCGCTTCGTCTTTCGCTGAGGTAGAACGTCCCGCGCGAGATAGAACCCGGTGGGTACTACCTCACGCAGGACGTTCTACCTCAGCGGTTTCTGGGGCCTGGGCCCTGCTCACCCGAGCTCCTCGGCCAGGGCCACGATGATCCCTTCCGGCCCGCGGAGGTAGCAGAGCCGATAGGCGTCCTCGTACCGGACGATCTCGCCCACGAGCGTGGCACCGAGCGCGCCGAGCCGTTCGACCGTGTCGTCGATGTCGTCGACAGCGAACATCACGCGGTGCAGGCCCAGGGTGTTCGACGGCGCGGTGCCCAGGCCGATGTCGACGGCGTCGGGCGAGTGGTAGGTGGACAGCTCGAGCCGCCCGGAGCCGCCCGGCACGCGCATCATCGCGATCTCGGACCGCATCCCGTCGAGCCCGACGACGCTCCCGGCCCAGGCCCCCTCGATGGGCGCCCTGCCCTCGAGCTCCATCCCGAGCTCGACGAAGAACGCGACCGCCGCGTCGAGGTCGGCGACGACGATGCCGATGTTGTCCAGCCGCTGGATTGCCACGGTTGCTCCTGCCTCAGTCGGTCTGGTCTGCAGCACTGACGCCGCGGTCGGCGGCGGCCATGTCGCCCGTCGCGGGGGTGCCGTCGGCACGACCGTAACGCAGCAGGACCGTGCCTGCAGGGCTGGCCGCCGGCGGCTCGAGCAGCGTCAGGTTGGTGGGGACGGCGCCGCCGTCGAACACCGACTTCCCGACGCCGAGGACGATCGGGTGGACCCACAGGTCGAGGCGGTCGAACAGCTTCTCGCGCAGCAGCGTCTGCACCAGGCCCAGGCTGCCGACGACCTTGACGTGCTCGTGCCGGTTGCGGACCTCGCGCACCGCGGCGGCGAGGTCGGGGCCGAGCTGCGCAGACCCGGCCCAGGAGAGGTCGGGCTTGCCGCGCGAGGCGACGTACTTGGGGATGCGGTTGAAGAGCGCGGCGAAGTCGTCGTCCGGACCGCCCTCCTGGTGCGGCCAGAAGGCGGCGAAGATGTCGTAGGTGCGGCGCCCGAGCAGGAGGGCGTCGGTGCCCTCGTAGGCGGCCGCGACCTGCTCCCCGGCGACGTCGTCCAGCAGGGGAGCCTGCCAGCCGCCGAACGGGAACCCGATCGGGTCCTCGTCGGGCCCGCCGGGCGCCTGCCCGACGAGGTCCAGGGTCGTGAACAGCTCGATCTCGATCGATCCCATGATGTGCTCCGGTGGGTCGGTGGCAGGGTCATGGGGGTAGACCGGGTGGCGAGGGAGAAGTCATCGCACGTGCGCGAGCATCGGCGAGACCCGCAAGGTGTCGAGGTGTCGTTCGTGGGGCCACCAGCATTGTGGCTATCCCACGAACTACCGACGTCACCCGAGACGTCGACGACGTACGTGCTCGGACCTCAGACGCTGAAGTACTTCGCCTCTGCGTGGTGGAACACGAACGCGTCCGTCGACTGCTCCGGGTGCAGCTGCAGCTCGTCCGAGAGCACCACACCCGCCCGCTCGGGCCGCAGCAGCTCGACGACCTTGCGCCGGTCCTCCATGTCGGGGCACGCGGGGTATCCCAGCGAGAACCTCGCCCCGCGGTACTTGAGGTCGAACATACCTTGGACGTCGTCGGGCTCCTCGTCCGCGAACCCCAGCTCGGAGCGCACGCGCGAGTGCCACATCTCGGCGAGCGCCTCGGTGAGCTGCACGGACAGGCCGTGCAGCTCCATGTACTCGCGGTACTTGTTGGCCGAGAACAGCTTGGCCGTGTGCACGTCGACGGTGTCGCCCATGGTCACGAGCTGGACGGGCAGGACGTCGTAGCGCCCGGTCTCCTCGACCCACGAGCGCGGCTTGACGAAGTCCGCGAGGCACAGGTGACGGTCGCGCCGTTGCCGGGGGAACGTGAAGCGCAACCGCTCGGTCCCCACCGGACCGCCCGAGCCGCCGTCGGGCCCGTCGTGGTGCCCGACGACCACGTCGTTGCCCTCCGACCAGACCGGGAAGTAGCCGTAGATCACCGACGGGTCGACGATCCCGTCGGTGCGGATCTGCTCGAGCCACGCGTTGAGGCGCGGGCGCCCCTCGGTCTCGACGAGCTCCTCGTAGGAGGCTCCGTCGTCGGAGCGCCCCGGCTTGAGCCCCCACTGACCCATGAACGTCGCGCGCTCGTCGAGGAACGCCGCGTAGTCGGCGAGCTGGATGCCCTTGACGATGCGCGTCCCCCAGAAGGGCGGGGTGGGGACCAGGTTGTCGGCCGCGACGTCGGAGCGGGCGGGCAGGTCCTCCTCGGGCGTCTGCGTCACGGTCACGGTCGCGTGCCGGCGCTTCTTGAGGGGAGGGAGCCCGACGGCGTCGCGCGCCTCTCCCCGCGCCACACGGACGAGCGGTTCCATGAGTCGCAGGCCCTCGAACGCGTCACGCGCGTAGCGGACCTCACCCTGGTAGACGTCGGCGAGGTCGTCCTCGACGTACGTGCGCGTCAGGGCCGCGCCGCCCAGCAGGACGGGCCAGCGCTGCGCGTACCCGCGGGCGTTGAGCTCCTCGAGGTTCTCCTTCATGACGACGGTCGACTTCACGAGCAGCCCGCTCATGCCGATCACGTCGGCGTCGTGGGCCTCGGCGGCCTCGATCATCGCGGCGATGGGCTGCTTGATACCGATGTTGACCACGGTGTAGCCGTTGTTGGTCAGGATGATGTCGACCAGGTTCTTGCCGATGTCGTGCACGTCACCGCGCACGGTGCCGATCACGATGGTGCCCTTGGACCGGCCGCTCGCGTCCTCGGACTTCTCCATGTGCGGCTCGAGGTAGGCCACAGCGGTCTTCATGGCCTCGGCCGACTGCAGCACGAACGGGAGCTGCATCTCGCCCTTGCCGAACAGCTCGCCCACGACCTTCATGCCCTCGAGCAGGTGGTCGTTGACGATGTCGAGGGCCTTCCAGCCCTCGTCGAGCGCGGCCTGGAGGTCGGCGTCGAGCCCCTTGAGCTCGCCGTCGACGATGCGTCGCTCGAGGCGCTCGCCGAGCGGCAGCGCGGCCATCTCGGCGGCGCGGGCGTCCTTGAGCGACGCCGAGTCGACGCCGGCGAACAGGTCGAGCAGCCGGGCCAGGGGGTCGACCGTCATGTTCCCCTCGGCGTCGAACTCGCGGCGGTCCCACACGAGGTCGAGCGCGGCCTGGCGCTGCTCGTCGGGGATCTTCGCGAGCGGCAGGATCTTGGCCGCGTGCACGATCGCGGAGTCGAGCCCAGCCTCGACGGCCTCGTGCAGGAACACCGAGTTGAGGACGACGCGCGCGGCGGGGTTGAGCCCGAACGACACGTTGGAGACGCCGAGCGTGGTGTGCACGCCCGGGTAGGCGGCCTTGAGCGCGCGGATGGCCTCGATGGTCTCGATCGCGTCGCGTCGCGTCTCCTCCTGCCCGGTCGCGATGGGGAAGGTCAGGGTGTCGACGACGATGTCCTCGATGCGCATGCCCCAGGTGCCCACGAGGTCGTCGATCAGGCGGCTCGCGATGGCCACCTTCGCGTCGGCCGTGCGGGCCTGGCCGTCCTCGTCGATCGTCAGGGCGATGACCGCGGCGCCGTGCTCCTTGACCAGCGGCATGATCCGCGCGTAGCGCGAGGTGGGGCCGTCGCCGTCCTCGAAGTTCACCGAGTTCACGACCGCGCGGCCGCCGATGAGCTCGAGACCCGCCTGGATCACGGGCGGCTCGGTCGAGTCGATCACGAGCGGCAGCGTCGAGGCGCTCGCGAGCCGCGAGACGACCGCGCGGGCGTCCGCGACGCCGTCGCGCCCCACGTAGTCGATGCACACGTCCAGCAGGTGCGCACCGTCGCGCGTCTGGGCGCGCGCGATCGCGACGCACTCGTCCCAGTTCTCGGCGAGCATGGCCTCGCGGAACGCCTTGGACCCGTTGGCGTTGGTCCGCTCGCCGATCGCGAGGAACGAGGCGTCCTGGTCGAAGTCGACGTGCGAGTACAGGCTCGCGACGCCGACCTCGCGCGCGGGGCTGCGCGGGGTCACGGGCCGGGCGCGGACGGCCTCGACGACCTGACGCAGGTGCTCGGGCGTGGTGCCGCAGCACCCGCCCACGAGGCCCAGGCCGAACTCGGTGACGAACTGGGCGTGCGCCGCGGCGAGCTCGCTCGGCGTGAGCGGGTAGGAGGCGCCGTTCTTGCCCAGCACGGGCAGGCCCGCGTTGGGCATGCACGTCACGGGGATCTCGGCGTGCTTGGACAGGTGGCGCAGGTGCTCGCTCATCTCGGCCGGCCCCGTGGCGCAGTTCAGGCCGATCGCGTCCACGCCGAGCGACTGGAGCGTGGTCAGCGCTGCGCCGATCTCCGACCCCATGAGCATGGTGCCCGTGGTCTCGACCGTGACCTGCACGATGACCGGCACCGAGCGCCCCTCCGCGGCCATCGCGGCGCGCGAGCCGTTGACCGCGGCCTTGGCCTGGAGCAGGTCCTGGCTGGTCTCGACGAGGATCGCGTCCACCCCGCCCTCGAGGAGGCCGGCCGCCTGCTCGGCGAACGTGTCGCGCAGGTTCGCGTACGTCGTGTGGCCCAGGCTCGGCAGCTTGGTCCCGGGGCCCATCGAGCCCAGCACCCAGCGGGGCTGCTCGGGGGTCGAGAACGCGTCCGCGCGCTCGCGTGCGATGCGTGCCCCGGCCGCGGCGAGCTCGCGGATGCGGTCCTCGATGTCGTAGTCCGACAGGTTGGACCAGTTGGCGCCGAACGTGTTGGTCTCGACGCAGTCGACGCCGACCTCGAGGTAGGCGTCGTGGACGGTGGCGATGATGTCGGGTCGCGAGACGTTGAGGATCTCGTTGCAGCCCTCGAGCTGCTGGTAGTCCTCGAGGCTCGGGTCCTGCTCCTGGATCATGGTCCCCATGGCGCCGTCGGCGACGACCACGCGGGTGCGCAGGGCCTCGGCGAAGGCGGCGGATCGGGCGTTGGCGACGTCGTGGGGCATGAGGCGAACTGTAACGCCGGGCCGCACGCCGGCACCTGGGTGTCCGGAAAACAGGATGCTGCGCGCGACGCTGCGACCTAGCGTGGTGCGCATGAGCACCGAACCGTCCGCCCCGCCGGCCCTCGCCCCGATCGCCGAGCGCGTGGCCGCGCCCGCCCACCTGCCGCTCCCCGAGGTCGACGGCCTGGTCTGGCGCTCCCTGACGCTCGCGGACGCACCGGCTCTCTTCGCGCTGACGGCGGCCGTCGAGGAGCACGACCAGCATCCGTTTCGCACCTCGCTCGAGGAGACCGAGGAGATGTTCGAGGGGGAGTGGCGCGACCTCGCCCGCGACACCCTGGTGGGCCTGGACGCCGACGGCGAGCCGCGCGCCTACGCGTCGGTCGACACCCGCCCCGGCGACGCGAGCGTCGTCCGCGCGTTCGTCCAGGGCGCGGTCCACCCGCGGTGGCGGGGACGCGGCGTCGGGCGTCAGGTCCTCGCCTGGTCGACGGGGCGTGCGCGTCAGCTCCTCGCGGCCTCGGGCAAGGAGCTGCCCGCGCGCATCGCGGGCTACGTCCAGGACGGCGATGCGCCCGAGTGCCGCCTGTTCGAGGCCGCGGGCTACACGGCCAACCGCTACTACTCGACCCTGCGTCGAGACCTGTCGCTGCCCGTCCTCGAGGTAGCGCTGGGCGACGGCCTGCGCGTCGTCCCGTGGTCTCCCGAGCTCGACGAGGCCACGCGCCTGGCCCACAACGACGCGTTCCGCGACCACTGGGGCAGCGAGCCCGCGACGCCCGAGTCCTGGGTGCACGGGCGCAGCATGTTCGCGCCCGAGTGGAGCGTGCTCGTCGTCGACGACGACGCCCCCGACGGCGTCGCTCCCCGCGCGAGCACCGGCGGCGGTCCCGTCGTGGCCGGGTACCTCCTGTCGGGGCGGTACGAGCAGGACTGGCCCGTCGCGGGGTACTCGAGCGGGTACACCGAGACCCTCGGGGTCCGCCGGGAGTACCGCGGGCGCAGGATCGCGCTCGCGCTCCTCAGCGCGGGCATGACCGCCTACCAGGCCGGCGGGGTCGAGTACGCCGAGCTCGACGTCGACACCGAGAACCCGTCCGGGGCCCACGGGCTCTACGCGAGCCTCGGCTACGAGAAGAAGGACGGCTCCCGGATGTACTCGATCGAGCTCTGAGGCCCTACCGTGTCCCCAGGTCAGCGCGGCAACGGTGCCGCGCGCCAGGGCGCCCGTGACCCGGGTCGCCCTTCCTGGAAAGGGAACGACGTGGTCTCCTCGACTCCTCGCGTCTCGCACGCACCCACCTCGCACCGAGCGGTCTCGATCGTGACCGTGCTGCGGCGCCGCCCCGTGGCGGCGCTCGCGGCCGGTGCCTTCCTGCTGCTCTCCGCGGTGCACCTGGTCGCCCACCTGGCTCGAGCGGAGCAGGTCGCGAACGTGACCCAGTGGTTCGTCATGCCGCTCCTGGCGCTCGTCGTCTGGACCGCGACGGGTGCGCCCCGGGGAAGTGTCGCCGCATCCGCCGCCGGGCCGCGCGGGCGGTCCCGCCTCGTGCGGTGGACGCTCGTCGCGCTCGGGTTCTCGTGGCTCGGTGACTCCGCGCCCGACCTGTCGAGCGGTCACGCCTCGTTCCTGACCATGGTCGGGTTCTTCCTGCTCGCGCAGGTCGCGTACGTCGCGGCCTTCTGGCCGTCGCGCGGTTCGAGCGTGCTGCGTCGCCCGGTCCTGCTCGTCCCCTACGCGCTCGCCCTCGTCGCGCTCGTGGTCCTGTGCGCCCCGCACGCGGGCGCGCTGCTGGTCCCGGTCATGGTCTACGGCCTCTGCCTGACGCTCATGGCGGTGCTGTCGACCGGGGTGAACCGGGTCGCGGGCATCGGCGGGGCGATCTTCCTGGTCTCCGACGCGCTCATCGCCCTGGGGGCGTTCGTCCCGGGCTTCGAGGTCCCGGGGCCGCTGTCCTCGGGGTTCTGGGTCATGATCACCTACCTCGCGGGCCAGGCGCTGCTCGCGGTCGGGATCCTGCGCCGCGACGCGGCCGAGGCGGGGGAGTCCTAGGCGGTCTGGCCGTGCCGGCCGCGTGAGACGGCCGAGGGGCCGACCGGAGACACCGGTCGACCCCTCGGCCGTCCGCCGCGTGGAGCGGCGGGGTCGTGCTGTGCTCAGCCGACGCCGATCGCGGTGATCGGCACGTCGAGCGGGGCGCCCGAGCCGTCGCGTCGCTGGTCGACGGGCGGGAGGTCGACCGGCTGCCCGGCCGAGCCGACGGCCCGACCGGGGCCACGGCCCACCCACGCGAAGATGAGCGAGTCCTCGCCCTTGAGGAAGCGCTGGGCCCGGACGCCGCCCGTCGCGCGTCCCTTGCCCGGGTACAGCTCGTAGGGCGTGACCTTCCCGGCGCCTGCCTGCGTGCCCGGCAGGGCGTCGGCCGACCCCGCGATGGTCACGACGGTCATGAGGTCGCGGCTGTCGGCCTCGACCACGCCGAAGAACGTGACGCGCTGGTCCGGGCCGAGCTTGATGCCCGCCATGCCGGCCGCGCTGCGCCCCTGGGGGCGTACCGCCGAGGCGTCGAAGTGCAGCAGGTTCGCGTCGGAGCTGACGAACACGAGCTCGTCCTGGTCGGTGACCGGGGCCGCGCCGACCACGCTGTCGCCCTCCTTGAGGGAGATGACCTCCCAGGCGTCGCGGTTGGTCGGCATGTCGCCCGCGAGGACGCGCTTGACCACGCCGCCTGCGGTGCCGAGCGCGAGGGTGGGCGCGTCGGGGTCGAGCGAGACGATGGTCAACGGTGCCTCGCCCGGCTCGAGGCTCACGATCTCGCTCAGCGGCACGCCGCCGGACAGGCTCGGGGCCCCGTCGGTCGGGGGCAGGGTCGGCAGGTCCAGCACCGAGAGACGCACGATCCGTCCGCGGCTCGTGACGAGCCCGACGTCGCTGCGCACGCTCGCGAGCACCGTGCCGCGCAGCGCGTCGTGCGAGTGGCGGCGCCCGCCCGTGCCGGGCTCGGTCGCGTCGCTCGTGCGGGCCAGGAGCCCGGTCGCGGACATGAGCGCCCAGCAGGGGGTGTCCTCGACCTCGAGCGGCACGGCCGAGACGGTACCGAGCACGCCCTGGGCCGAGGTGGGTGATGCGCCTGCCGACTCGAGCAGGATGGTGCGGCGAGGCGTGCCGTAGGTCTTGGCGACCTCCTTCATCTCCGCGGAGACGACCGCGCGCAGCTTGGCGTCGTCGCCGAGGATCTCCTCGAGCTGGGCGATCTCGAGCCGCAGGGCCTCCTGCTCCTTCTCGAGCTCGAGGCGGGAGAACTTGGTCAGGCGGCGCAGGCGCAGCTCGAGGATGTACTCGGCCTGGGGCTCGGAGAGGTCGAAGACCTCGCGCAGGCGGGTGCGGGCCGTGTCCGCGTCGTCGCTCGTGCGGATGACCTGGATGACCTCGTCGATGTCGACGATCGCGAGCAGCAGGCCCTCGACCAGGTGCAGTCGTTCCTTGCGCTTGGCGAGGCGGTAGGAGCTGCGACGGCGCACGACGTCGATGCGGTGGTCGACCCACACCTGGAGCAGCTCACGCAGCCCCAGCGTGCGGGGCTGGCCCTCGACGAGAGCCACGTTGTTGATGCCGAACGAGTCCTCGAGCGGCGTGACCTTGTAGAGCTGCTCGAGCACGGCCTCCGGGTTGAAGCCCGTCTTGATCTCCACGACCAGGCGCAGACCGTGCGCGCGGTCGGTCAGGTCGGTCGCGTTGGTGATGCCCACGAGCTTCTTCGACTTCACGCCCTCGGCGATCTTCTCGATGACCTTCTCGGGGCCGACGAGGTAGGGCAGCTCGGTGAAGACGATGCCCTTGCGCTTGGCCGTGATGTTCTCGACGCGTGCCGTGGCCCGGGTTCGGAACGAGCCGCGACCCGTGCGGTAGGCGTCGCGGATGCCGTCGAGGCCGACGATCTTGCCGCCTCCGGGCAGGTCCGGGCCGGGGATGAAGCGCATGAGCGCCTCGAGGTCCGCGGTGGGGTGCTTGATGAGGTGCTGGGCCGCGGCGACGACCTCGACCAGGTTGTGGGGCGCCATGTTGGTCGCCATGCCGACCGCGATGCCCGCGGCTCCGTTGACCAGGAGGTTGGGGATGGCCGAGGGCAGGACCTCGGGCTGGGTCAGCTTGTTGTCGTAGTTCGGGATGAAGTCGACGACGTCCTCGTCGAGCCCGACGGTCATGGCCATGGCCGAGGTCGCGAGGCGGGCCTCGGTGTACCGGGGGGCCGCGGGGCCGTCGTCGAGCGACCCGAAGTTGCCGTGCCCGTCGACGAGGGGCAGGCGCAGCGAGAACGGCTGGGCCAGGCGGACCAGCGCGTCGTAGATCGCGGTGTCTCCGTGCGGGTGGAGCTTGCCCATGACCTCGCCGACGACTCGCGCCGACTTGACGTGGCCGCGGTCCGGGCGCAGGCCCATGTCGGACATCTGGAACAGGATGCGGCGCTGGACGGGCTTGAGCCCGTCGCGCGCGTCCGGCAGGGCGCGGGCGTAGATGACCGAGTACGCGTACTCGAGGAAGGACCCCTCCATCTCCGTCGTGACGTCGATGTCGATGATCTTCTCGTGGACCTCGCTCGGGTCGAGCGGGGCTTTCGAGGCGGACGGTCTGCGCGCCATGGGTCGTCGGGCTCCTGCGGGTCGGTGGATCGGGGACAGCGGTCGTCGCGTGGCGAAGGCTCGGGTGCGGCGGGCACAGCGGGCACGTTTGCGGCCTGGTGGTCCAGGACACGCAGCACCAGCGAACGATACTGCGGGGCACCGACACCCGGGCCCCATTCTCCCGCGAACCGGGCGTGCCGCTGACCAGCGGTGCCACGACCCACGTAGCCTAGGGCGGGTGAGCGGACACGACGTCCCGGCGGAGCCCGACGCGGGGCCCCACGACGCCGGCCAGGGGGAGTACCCGGTCGAGTGGGAGGCGGACGTGGTGCTGCGCGACGGCAGCACGACGCACGTGCGCCCCATCCGCCCGTCCGACGCCCCGGCCCTCCAGCGCTTCCACATGGGGCAGTCCGAGCGCTCGACCTACCTGCGCTTCTTCGCGAACATCGAGCGGCTCTCGGACCGTGACCTCGCGCGCTTCACGGTCGTCGACCACGACGAGCGCGTGGCCCTGGTCGCGGTCAAGCGCGTGGGAGAGGATGCGCGCGAGGACATCATCGGCGTCGCGCGCTTCGACAAGGTGACGCCGCACGAGGCTGAGGTCGCCTTCAACATCGCCGATGCCGAGCAGGGGCGCGGACTGGGCTCGGTGCTGCTCGAGCACCTCGCGGTCGCGGCGAGGGAGCGCGGGGTGCGGCGGTTCAGCGCCGAGGTGCTGCCGCAGAACGGCAAGATGCTCGCGGTCTTCCAGGAGGCCGGGTACGCCACGAGCCAGCACGTCGACGACGGGATCGTCGCGGTCAGCGTCGACCTCGACCCGACCGAGCGCTCGCGGGCGGTCATGGCGGACCGCGAGCACCGCGCCGAGGCACGGTCGATGCACGGCCTGCTCACGGCGCGTCGCGTCCTGCTCGTCGGGCCGGGTCCGACGGCGGAGCCCGGCACCGCGAGCCGTCTCATGGCAGAGCGCGTGCTCGCCAACGCGTCGACGGACCCGGGCGACGGCACGTTCGACGTCGTGGGGGTCGCTCCACCGGCGGGCTTCGACGACCTTGCCGCAGCGCCCGCGGAGGGAGGAGCCGAAAGAAGGGCGGAGGGCGACACCGCACCGGCTCCCTCGGCCGTCCGGTTCTTCGGGCGGATCGCGGACGTCCCCGGGCCCGTGGACCTCGCCCTGCTCGCGCTGCCCCCGCACGAGGCGATCGCGGCCACGGCCGAGCTCGAGCGTCTGGGCGTGCGCGCCGTCGTCGTGCTCTCGGCGGGGTACGCCGAGACCGGTCCCGAGGGCCTGGCCCTGCGGCGTGAGCTGCTGCGCACCGCGCACGCCGCCGGGATGCGCGTGGTCGGCCCCGCGACCTACGGGCTCTTCACGACCCACGTCGAGCACCGGCTCAACGCGAGCCTGGCCGAGGTGCTGCCGCCCGCCGGGAGCATCGGGATCTTCTGCCAGTCGGCACCCACTGCGGTCACGCTCCTGGCGACCGCGCTGCGGCGCGGGATCGGGGTCTCGTCGTTCGTGTCGGCCGGGCATCGGGCCGACGTCTCGGGCAACGACCTCATGCAGTTCTGGCAGGACGACCCCGAGACCTCGGTCGTGTGCCTCTACCTCGAGTCGATCGGCAACCCGCGCAAGTTCTCCCGCATCGCGCGCAGGCTCGCGTCGGTCAAGCCCGTCGTGGTCGTGACCGCGGGGCGCTCGGGGCAGGTCGTGCCGCCCGGGCACGCGGTGCGCTCGACCCGTGCCCCGCGCCGCACGCTCGACGAGATGCTGCGCCAGTCGGGCGTGATCCACGCCGAGAACACCCACCACCTGGTCGACATCGCCCAGCTCCTGGCGTACCAGCCGCTGCCTGGCGGTCGGCGCATCGGGCTCCTCACGTCGTCGGCCGCGCTCACCGCGCTCGTCGCGGAGGCCGTGGGGTCGGCCGGGCTGGTGGTCTCGGACCGGTCGGGCTTCGTGGCCGAGGACGCCGACGACGCCGAGGTCGAGGCCGCGGTCGCGGCGATCTTCGCCCCCGACGCGTGCGACGTCGTCGTCGCGGTGCACGTACCCACGGTGCGACCGCGCGGGGAGGCGTTCTCGCGGGCCGTCGCGCGCGCGGCTGCGGCGAGCGGTCGCACCACGGTCGCGAGCGTCCTGGGCATGCACGGGCTCGCCGAGGAGCTCTCGGCCCCCGACCCGGCGAACCCCGACGGTCCACCCGTGCACGTGCCCGCCTACTCGACGCCCGAGGACGCGGTCGCCGCGGTCGAGGCCGTGGTCGGGTACGCCCGCTGGCGCGAGGCCGACCACGGGACGGTCGAGCGGCCGACGAGCGTCGACTCCGACGGGGCGCGCGCCCTGGTCGAGGCGGCGCTCGTCGGGGACACCGTGGTGGACCTCGACGCCCAGGACGTCGCGCGCCTGCTCGCGGCCTACGGGATCGAGCTGTGGCCCTCGCGCCGCGTCCGCACGGCCGACGAGGCCGTCGCGGCGGCCCAGGACATCGGCTGGCCCGTGGCTCTCAAGAGCACCGCGGAGTCGCTGCGGCACCGCGCGGACCTGGGGGGAGTGCGCCTCGACATCGGCGACGAGGACGAGCTGCGCGACGACGTCGAGCAGATGCGCCAGACGCTCGCGGCCGTGCTGCCGGGGGCTCGCAGCACCGGGACCGGTGACGACGAGGAGGGGGGCCCGGGCGGCCCCGCGCCGTTCGAGGTCCAGCGCATGGCCGACGCGGGCGTCGCGTGCGTCGTGCGCTCGACCGAGGACCAGCTCTTCGGCCCGGTCGTCTCGTTCGGTCTCGCGGGCGACGCGGTCGACCTCCTGGGCGACGTGAGCTACGGCGTGCCGCCGCTGACGGACGTCGACGTCGCGACCATGGTCCGCTCGATCCGCGCCGCGCCCCGCCTGTTCGGGTACATGGGCGCGCCCGTCGCGGACACCGCGGCCCTCGAGGACCTGCTGGCCCGCGTGTCGCTCATGGCCGACGAGCTGCCCGAGCTGCGCAGCGTCGAGATCTACCCGGTCGTGGTCGCCGAGCACGGCGCGGCGGTGCTGGGCGCCCGCGTCCAGGTCGCTGGTGCCCAGCGCGCCGACACCCTGCGCCGGGCCCTGCCGGGCTGAGGCGTCAACAGGCCCCCGCGGGGCCGAGGCGCCCACAGCCCGGGGGCGGACTGGCCCCGCCGCGTCGAGCGGTGGGAGAATGCGCGGGTGCCATCTGCTGAATCTGCCTCCCGGACCGACCTGACCTCCCAGCTGCGCCGTGCGGGCTACTACCCCGAGCTGGTCCAGGACGTCCTCGACGTCGCGATCGCCGGCGAGGAGCTCGTGTCCCACCTGGTGTACGTCGAGACGACGTTCGACACCGAGGTCCGTCGCCACCTGACCGTCCTGGTCCTGACCCCCACGCGCCTCATCACGGCCCACGTCGACGACCACCCCGCGGACAGCGAGAACCCCTCGGCCTCCGCAGCCGCGACCACCGAGTCCGTGCCGATCACCGAGCTGCGCTCGGTCTCGCTCACGCACGTCGTCCTCGACCCCGAGAAGCACCGCAGCGGCACGCCCCCCATCGAGGTCACGCTCGCGATCGGCTGGGGAGCCGTCTCGCGCGTGGACCTCGAGCCCGCTCAGTGCCCCGACCCGGGCTGCGAGGCCGACCACGGCCTGACGGGCCAGATCACTCCCGACGACATCGTGGTGCGCGTGAGCGCCGAGGCGGAGGGCCGCGACGCCGTCCGCAACGCGCTCGCGTTCGCGCGCGAGCTCTCGACGGCCACGGCCCGCCGCGACGCAGGCCGGGCGAGCCGGTGACGGTCCTGCCCGAGGTCCTGCCCGACGGCCTGCTCGCCCCCCGCTACGACGGGCTCGCGCTCAGCTCGGTCCTGCCCGCGGCCGCGGGCGCGCTCGGGGTCGACCTGACGACCGCCACGGGGACCCGCTCGACCCAGGCGCGCACCGACCTCGCGCTGCCCGCCACTGACCGGGTGTGCGTCGTCCTGGTCGACGGGCTCGGCCACGCCAACCTCACC
The DNA here is from genome assembly GCF_001428945.1 of Oerskovia sp. Root918. Lineage (NCBI taxonomy): Bacteria > Bacillati > Actinomycetota > Actinomycetes > Micrococcales > Cellulomonadaceae > Oerskovia > Oerskovia sp. Root918. The sequence continues at coordinate 63,626 of NZ_LMJG01000013.1, read as the reverse complement.
GAGCGCGCGGGGCACGCCCCGTTCCTGCGCTCGCTCCTCGCGTCCTCGCGCGTGCTCACCTCGAGCTTCCCCAGCACGACCGCCGCGGCGATCGGGACCTTCGGCACGGGGACCTCGCCCGGGCGGACGGGCATGCTGGGGTACACCCAGCGCAACGCCGCCACGGGGCGCCTGGCCAACATGGTTTCGTGGGAGGGCGCTGCCCCGCCCCAGGAGCTCCAGCAGGAGCCGCCCGTCCTCGAGCAGGTCGCGGCCACGGGCCGCGAGGTCCTGTCGGTGGGGCCCGCGCGCTTCGCGGGCTCGGGCATGACCGTGGCCGCCCTGCGCGGCGCGCGCTACGTCGCGGCAGAGTCCATCGCGGACCGCGTCGACACGGTCGCCTGGGAGCTCACGGCCCCCGGCCTGGTGTACCTGTACTGGGGAGACGTCGACAAGGCGGGCCATCACCACGGCTGGCGCTCGCGGCAGTGGGGCGACGCGCTCTCCGTCCTCGACCGCGAGCTCGGGCGCCTGGCCCGGTCGCTGCCCCACGGCACGCTGCTGCTCGTCACGGCCGACCACGGGATGGTCGACGTCGACCGCTCGCAGCGCTGGGACGTCGCCACGACGCGTGCGCTCGGCCGCGGGGTCGCGCTCGTGGGCGGCGAGCCGCGTGCCGTGCACGTCTACACGCAGCCGGACCAGGCCCCGGCCGTGGCCGGGCGGTGGTCCGAGGTCCTCGGGGACGCAGCCCTCGTCGCGCTGCGCGAGGACGCGGTCGCCGCGGGCTGGTTCGGTCCCGTCGCGGAGCACGTGCTGCCCACGATCGGCGACGTCGTGGTCGCGATGCGCGGCCGCGCCACGGTCGTGGACTCGCGGACCCAGACGCCGGCCTCGATGCAGCTCGTCGGGGTCCACGGCTCCCTCACGCGCACCGAGATGCAGGTCCCGCTGCTCGTCACGACCACCTGAGCACGACGCCTCCGCCCGGGCGTCGCGAGCACCCGGTCACCTCCTCCCGGGGACCTGTTCCCCCGCACCGAAAGGTCCACGACCGTGGCTGAGCTCGTCTTCTTCTCCGGGACGATGGACTGCGGCAAGTCCACCCTCGCCCTCCAGCTCGACCACAACCACACCGCGCGGGGTCGGTGCGGACTGATCTTCTCGCGCAACGACCGTGCCGGGACCGACCGCCTGTCCTCGCGCCTGGGACTCGAGGTCGCCGCGCACGAGGTCCGCGACGACACCGACTTCTGGACCTTCGTGGTCGACGAGCGGATGCGCGGCACCACGGTCGACTACCTGATCTGCGACGAGGCCCAGTTCTACTCGACGACCCAGGTCGAGCAGCTGGCCCGTCTGGTCGACGAGGTCGAGATCGACGTCTACGCGTTCGGCATCACGGCCGACTTCCGGACGCGGCTCTTCCCCGGCTCGGCGCGGCTCATCGAGCTCGCCGACCGCGTCGAGGTGCTCCAGGTGCAGTCGCTGTGCTGGTGCGGGGCGCGTGCGACGCACAACGCGCGCACGATCGACGGCTGGATGGTCGTCGAGGGGGCCCAGGTCGTGGTCGGCAACACGGGCGAGAGCGCGAGCGAGGTCGCGTACGAGGTCCTGTGCCGCCGGCACCACATGCGTCGCATGACGTCGGTGTCCGCGCGGCTGCGCTCGACGACCGCGGACGGGCTCGCGCTCGACCTGCCGGGGGCCGCGGGGTAGGGGCACGGCCGAGGTCATCGCGTACCGCCGCGCGCCCTCGAGGGCACGTCCGGCGGAGAGCGCCGTCGCCCTTGCAGGGCGGGGGAGAGGTGGTCAGTGCTCGGGCTTGGCGCCGAACACGATCTCGTCCCACGAGGGGACGCTGGCACGCGTCTTGCGCGGGCGACGCGGTTCGCCCGTGCGGGGGGTGGGGCGTTCGCCGTGCTCACCGGTCGCGTCGGGCTCGTCGCGCTCGCTCCGCACGGTCCCGACGACGTCGCGTCCCCCGTGCGGGGCCACGGTCGGTCGCGAGGTGCTCGCCTCGGCGGCCCCGTCCTGGTCCGGGGGAGCGTCCGCCGCGCCACGGTCGTCGTCGGTCTCGTGGGACCCGCGGTGGCCCGTGCCCGCAGGGTGCCCCGTGCCCCGGTGCGACGACGACGCGTCGTGCTCTCCGTCGTCGGGCGCCGGACGCAGCTCCTTGCGGCTCGCCTTGCTCAGCGAGAAGACCTTGGCCCCCGGGGGCTCCTCGTCCTCCGGTGCCTCGTCCCGGCGCCCCGAGCGCTCGCCGAGGTCGAACGTCTGCGGAGGCCCGAACCCCTCGAACGGGGCCGAGGGCTCGTCCCGGTGCTGGCGGACGCCGCGACGCTGGCTGAGGTCGTCGAGCATCGACGAGGTCGAGTCGGTCTCCTCGTGCAACGGGGAGGGCGCGTCGTCGCGCTCCGCCGGGTCCGTGGGCGACGCGGCGGACGGTGCCGACTGCGCTGTCGACGACGACGGTCCTGCTGACGCCTGCCCACCCCGGGCCGAGTGGTCGAACAGCGCGCCGCGGACCCCGCGGACGGGCTCCTCGGCGACGTCGGTGCCCGACAACCAGCGAGCCTCGTCCTCGAGCGCGTGCAGCGTGCGGTTCTGGGGGTCGTACGACCAGCGCGCGCTGCGCGCACGGTCACCGATGAGGAAGAGCGCCGTGACGGTCCACGGACCCGCGTGCGTGCGCGCGGCGGACCACTCGACGTCGTCCTCGGCGACGCCCCGTGCCGTGAGGCGCTCGGAGACCACCTCGCCCAGCGTGGGGGAGTCGTCGTCGTGGCCCGCGCGGTTCTTGAGCACCTGACCCACGACGTACTCCTGCTCGGCGAGCACGGGGCCCTCGAACCGGTGGACCTGCTCGATCGGGATGCCGGCTTTCTCGGCCACCTCGCGGGCGCTGAGCCCCGCGCGCAGCTGCGCCTGGATCTCGCGCACGGGCAGCACGTCGGGGGACTGCGAGCGCAGCTGTTCGAGCTGGGCGCGGTCGCGGCGCATGGCGGCACGCAACGCGTCGTCGACGGGCAGGGTGAAGCGCGCACCGTCCGGTCCGGCGAGGACGAGATGCTCCCCGTCCTCGTGCACCCTCACCAGCTCAAGCTCACTCATGAATCCTCCAACGACGTCGCAGACCGGCTCGTCGCCGGTGGGCCTGCACTCCCGAGAGTGCCACCCCGGCGCGCCGGGACGGCGCAGGCGGCTCGGTGTGCCGCCCGGTGAGGTCTGCTGGGATGATTCTCCCCGTGATCGAGTTCCCCCTGGACGACGTCCTCGAGCTGGGCGCGGTGTTCTGCGCCGCGCTGTCCGGAGGGCTGGCCGCGATCCGCAAGTCCTTCGACATCTTCGGGGTCCTGGTGCTCGCCTGGGCGACCGGGCTGGGCGGCGGGATGCTGCGCGACGTGCTCATCGGCGCCATACCCCCCGTCGGGATCTCGAGCTGGAGGCTCGTGGTCGCGGCGCTCGCGGCCGGCGTCGTCATCTACTTCTTCCACCCACGCCTCGAACGCATGCGCCGCGGCATCATCGTGCTCGACGCCGGTGCGCTCGCGCTCTTCGTCGTGGTCGGGACGACCAAGGGCCTCGACTACGGCGTCGGGATGATGGCCGCGGTCATCGTGGGGACGCTCACGGGAATCGGGGGCGGGATCCTGCGCGACCTGCTGAGCAGCGAGGCGCCGCTCATCCTCCAGGACCGCCAGCTCTACGCGGTCCCCGCGATCGTCGGGGCCTCGATCACGGCCGTGCTGTGGCACGAGGGGTGGCTCACGCTCTGGAGCCAGCTCGCGACGATCGCCCTGGTGTTCGGCTTCCGGCTGGTCTCGCTCCGGCTCGGGTGGACCGTCCCGGGGCCGTGGTCGGGTCGTCGCGGGGGTGCGGGGTCGGGCAGGATGTGAGCCGTGACCTTCTTCATCGATGACCCCCGCCTGCCCGACGACGTCACGATCGCCGCACTGCGCGCGCTCGCCGAGAGCATGGCCAGGGAGGCGGGAGCGCTCGTGCGCGAGGGCCGCCCCGAGCACGTCGAGGTGGCCGCGACCAAGTCGAGCGCGGTCGACGTCGTGACGGCCATGGACGCCGAGTCCGAGGCCCTGCTGCGCCGGATCATCGCGCGCGAGCGGCCCGACGACGCCGTCCTCGGCGAGGAGGAGGGGGCCTCCGAGGGGACGTCGGGCCTCACCTGGGTCATCGACCCGATCGACGGCACCGTCAACTACCTCTACTCGGTGGCCTCGTACGCGATCTCGGTCGCGGTCGTCGTGGGGCCCCCGGACCCCGCGCAGTGGACCGTGCTCGCTGGGGCGGTGCACTCGATCGTCGACGGCCGGACCTGGACAGCGGGGCTCGGGGCGGGCGCGACGCTCGACGGCGAGCCCGTGCGCGTCAACCCGGCGGGACCGCTCGCGACCTCGTTGGTCGGCACCGGGTTCGGGTACGACGCCGAGCGGCGCCGTCACCAGGCCGAGGTCCTGACGACGGTCCTGCCGCAGGTCCGCGACATCCGTCGGCTCGGGTCCGCGGCGATCGACCTGTGCCTGGTCGCGACCGGGAGCCTCGACCTGTACTACGAGCGCGGGCTGAACCCGTGGGACCTCGCGGCCGGGGCCCTCGTGGCCCAGGAGGCCGGAGCGCTCGTGACCGGCCTGCGGGGACGCCCGGCGGGAGCGGACATGACGGTCGCCGGACCGCCCGCCGCGGTGGACGCGCTGGTCGCGATCCTCGAGTCGGCGGGAGCCGATTCGGGCGTGTGATCCCGAGGGCGTCGCGGGGGTGACGAGGAACACCCCGCGCTGAGGGTGCGCTCGCGCAGTATTTGGTGCAGAATCCGGGGGCCACCGGGAACAATTCCGGGTGGCGGAGCATTACACCGCGTACACCAGTCAGGACGTCTCGCGAAGCGTCCTACGGAGTGCCAGTTCGACGGCCTTCGCCGGACCGAACGACCCCCATGTTCGACCACGACGTTCCGGAGTGTGACCCCACAGATGGCAACTGACTACGACGCCCCCCGCAAGAGCGAAGAGGATCTCAGCGAGGACTCGATCCAAGAGCTGCAGGCTCGTCGCTCCGACAAGAGCTCGGGCGTTGTGGACGAGGACGAGACCGAAGCAGCCGAAGGGTTCGAGCTCCCGGGCGCGGACCTGTCCGGCGAAGAGTTCTCGGTCCGTGTGCTTCCTCGGCAGGCTGACGAGTTCACCTGTTCGAGCTGCTTCCTCGTGCACCACCGCAGCCAGCTCGCGTACGAGAAGAACGGGCAGCAGATCTGCTCGGAATGCGCGGCCTGAGCGCCGAACCCTCTCACGACGAACGGCCGTCACCCCTCGGGGTGGCGGCCGTTCGCGCGTGCAGGGGGCCCCGGCGTGGGCGGCCCTGGGGTCGCCCCGGGGGCCGGTGGCTCAGGCCGACGCGGACCGCGCCGAGGCCGTGATCGCGGCGGCGAGCGCGGGGGCGTGGCGCGTGGAGACGAGCCAGTACGGCGTCGGGTCCGCCGGGTCGTCGACCTCGACACGGACGCCCGTGCGGGCCCAGGCCCGCAGGCACACGTACGCGCGCGCGTCGAGCCCCGGGCCGAGCTCGTGCGTCATCGCCTCGCGGTCCAGGACCGTGACGTCGCGCAGCAGCGAGGTGGGGATGACGGCTCGTCCGGCCCGCAGGTGGGGCGTGCCGTCAGCGCCGAGGGCCACCGACACCACGGGGGACGTCCACCAGAGAAGGCCCACGAGGACCACCAGGGCGATGCCCGCGGTGACGTAGGACAGGACGTCGTCCACGGGCCACAGGGCGATGCCCAGGATGACGGCGAAGGCGAGGGCGGCGGACCAGCCGCCGGGTCCGGGCAGGAGGCGTTCGCGGTAGGCGGCGTCAGGCTGAGGCATGAGTTCATCATCCCAGGTCCGCGACGTGCCCCGTGGCGATGTTCGCCGCCCCGCCCGTCGAGCACTAGGCTCTGCGGGTGCCCATCGAAGAACCTGCGCCCTCGCGCGTGCCCGTGCCCTCGTCCGCCCGCCCGGGCGACGTCGAGGTGCTCGTCCAGCTGCTCGACGACGTCGCGGCGGTCCCGTCGTACGCCCACCCGGGCGATGCCGGGGCGGACCTCGTGACGACCGTGGACGTGGTGATCGCGCCGCAGGGCCGGGCGACCGTGCCCACGGGGCTCGCGATCGCGCTCCCGGACGGGTACGCGGCGTTCGTGCACCCGCGCTCGGGCCTCGCGGCTCGGCACGGCCTGACGATCGTCAACGCGCCCGGGACGGTCGACGCGGGGTACCGCGGTGAGATCAAGGTGATCCTGCACAACACCGACGCGTCGGAGCCGGTCGTCCTGCACCGCGGCGACCGCATCGCGCAGCTCGTGATCCAGAAGGTCGAGCACGCGCGCTTCCTCCTGGCGGAGAGGCTGCCCGGGTCGCACCGGGGCGAGGGCGGGTTCGGCTCGAGCGGCGGGTGGGCCACCGGGCGGTGAGCCCGGGTGCCCGCCGTGTTCGCTCGTGGCCGAGGACGGTCACGGGAGCGGCGCGGCAGTCTAGTGTGGTGGGGACGGGGATCGGTGCAGGCCGTCCCGTACGAGTCGTTGTCGATGGTCGACGCGGCGAAGAGCTGAAGGAGAGCTTCCGTGGGTTTGTTCCGGCGTAGTGCGTCGCAGCAGTCGAGCGACGAGGCGGTCGTCGCCGAGGGCTCCGAGTCCGTGGAGGCTCCGGCGGGTGCGGACGAGACCTCGGCACCCGTGGCCCCGGCCGCGGGCACCCGTGGCCCGTTCGACTCCTCGCAGGTCAGCGAACTCGGTGCCCGTGCTGACCTCGGGGCCATCTGGCTCCCGGGTGTCCCGGGCATGGAGCTGCGCATGGAGGTCGACAAGAAGACCCAGAAGATCACGGGGGCCGCCGCGGCCGTCAACGGCTCGGCGCTGCAGGTCCAGGCGTTCGCCGCCCCCAAGACCATGGGCATCTGGGACGAGATCCGCGAGGAGATCGCCGAGTCCGTGACCCAGCAGGGCGGGACGGTCGACGACATCCCCGGTCCGTTCGGTCGCGAGCTGCTCGCGAAGCTCCCGGTCACGGGCCCGGACGGCCAGCGCGGCTTCCGTGCTGCCCGGTTCGTGGGCGTCGACGGTCCGCGCTGGTTCCTGCGCGGGGTCCTCACGGGCAAGGCCGCCGTGGACCCGGAGGCGGCACGCCTGCTCGAGTCGGTCTTCGCCAACATCGTCGTGGTCCGCGACAACAACGCCCGGCCGCCGCGCGACCTGCTGGCCATGCACCTGCCCGGTCAGGCGCCGCGTCCCGCGGCCGCCGCCCCCGACGGCGCGGCCCCGTCGCTCCCGGCCTTCGACCCGCTCACGCGCGGGCCCGAGATCACCGAGAGGCGCTGACCCGAGATGTCGCTGCGTCAGGCGCTGCACGCGGTGCTGGCCTCCCAGGAGGAGATCGCCGCGGACGAGGAACGTCACGAGGCGTCCCGGCAGACGGGGTGCTCGGCGGTCGCGGACCTCGCGAACCGCAAGCGGGCCCACGTCTCGGGGGTCCTGCGCTCGGTGATCCTGCGGCCCCGTGAGGGTGTGCCGACGGTCGAGGCCGAGCTGTACGACGGCTCGGGCTCGCTCGACCTGGTCTGGCTCGGTCGTCGGCGCATCGCCGGGATCGAGCCGGGACGCCGCGTCCGTGTCGAGGGCCTGGTCTGCGAGATGGCGGGTCGGCGCACCATGTTCAACCCCCGCTACGAGCTGCGCCCTCGCGCCGGCGAGTGAGCCCGTGACCCACCCCGCAGGCGAGAGAGACGACATGACGCACGAGCACCCTGCCGCCCCCGAGCCGCTCGCCCGGGAGGTGGAGGAGGTCGCCGACGCGATCGACGACGTCGTGCCCCCGGACGAGGGCGCCGCACGGGGGGTGCGCGCCCTGACGGGTGAGTCGTTCTCGCTCGCCGACTCGATCGGCGGGGTGCGCGGGCTCGTGGAGTCCATGGCCCCGGGGCTCGTGTTCGTGGTCGTGTTCATCGTCACGGGCAACACGCTCCAGCCCGCGCTCATCGCGTCGGTCGCGGTGGCGCTCGTGGCCGTGGCGGCGCGGCTGGTCCAGCGCACGCCCATCACGCAGGCCTTCGGAGGGTTCCTGGGGGTCGCGATCGGCGTCCTGTGGGCCTGGAAGTCGGGCGAGGCCCAGAACTACTACGCCGCAGGACTGCTGACGAACGCGGCGTACCTGGTCGCGATGGCGGTCTCGGTGCTGGTGCGCTGGCCCGTGGTCGGGCTCGTCGTCGAGGCGCTGCGCAGCGGGTGGACGGACGGGGACAAGGTCAAGGCCGCGGTCGCGTCGAGCGACGAGCCCGACGCCGGAGCGACCTCCGCAGCACCCGTCGCGGCGGGCGAGGCGCAGGTCCCGCGCGAGGGCGACGAGCCCGCCCCGGGGGCCTTCACGGCGTGGGCCCGTCGCTGGCGCGGGGACGCGGATCTCATGCGTCGCTACGCGCTCGCGACGTGGCTCTGGGTCGGCATGTTCGCGCTGCGGCTTGCCGTGCAGGTCCCGCTGTTCATGGCGGGCGAGGACGCGGTCGCCTGGCTCGGCACGGCCCGGCTCGTCATGGGCATCCCGTTGTGGGCGCTGACGCTCTGGGTGACCTGGCTGCTGGTCCGTCGCCCGCGGGTCGCGGACGAGGGGCCTGCTGCCCCTGCGTCGGCCTGAGCCGAGCTGCTGCAGCGCCTCGCGAGCCGGTCCGCGCACCTGGCCCGAGTCGACCCACGCCCGGGCGGACCGGGGCGCGGGTCGGCGACCCGTGGTCAGACGGGCAGGCCCGTGGTCTCGTCGACGATGCCGGTGCTGCCGTCGTCGGTCGGGTCGACCAGCACCTTGAGGAGCGCAGCCTCGTCGACGTCCCGACCCGTCACGATGAGCAGCTCGTCGCCCACCTCGAGGGTGTCGTCGATGCTCGGCGTGATCGGCTGGGTCCCGCGCACGATCGCCGCGAGGACCGTGTCCTGGGGCCACGCGACCTGACCGACCCGGGTGCCGATGAGCGGTGAGTCCGGGGGCAGCGTGAGCTCGAGGATGTCCGCGCCCGACTGGTGGAACGTGAAGATCCGCACCAGGTCGCCGACCGCGACGGCCTCCTCGACCATCGAGGTCATGATGCGCGGGGTCGACACGGCGACGTCCACGCCCCACGACTCGTCGAACATCCACTCGTTCTTGGGGTTGTTGACGCGGGCGACCGTGCGCGGCACGCCGAACTCGGTCTTGGCGAGCAGCGAGACGACGAGGTTGACCTTGTCGTCTCCCGTGGCGGCGACGATCACGTCGCACTCGTCGACCTTGGCCTCCGACAGGGTCGAGAGCTCGCACGCGTCCGCGAGGAGCCAGTCCGCGTCGGCCACCTGCGCGACCCGCATCGCCGCGGGTTGCTTGTCGATGATGGTGACCTCGTGGTCATGGCTGAGCAGCTCGCGGGCGATCGAGCGCCCGACAGAGCCTGCTCCGACGACGACGACGCGCATCAGTTCTCCTTGAGTGAGGGGGCGTGCGTGAGGACGCGCTCGACCGTGGGGGCGTCCGCGCTGCGCATGAGGACGTGCAGCACGTCGTTCTCCTGCAGGACGGTGCTGGGGGTCGCCAGGACCCCCTCGCCGAACCGGCCGAGGAACGCGACCCGCGCGCCGGTCGCCGACTCGATGGTCCCGACCGCGTGGCCCACCCAGCCCGGGTGGAAGTCGGTCTGCGCGAGGCGGACCTGGCCCGAGGGGTCGCGGTACTCGTCGGTCGCGCCGAGCGGGAGCATGCGGCGCAGGACCTGGTCCGAGGTCCAGCGGACGGTCGCGACCGTCGGGATCCCGAGGCGCTGGTAGATCTCCGCACGGTGAGGGTCGTAGATGCGGGCCACGACGTTGTCGACGCCGTACGTCTCGCGCACCACGCGCGCGGCGAGGATGTTCGAGTTGTCGCCGTCGGAGACCGCGGCGAACGCGTAGGCGTCCTCGATGCCCGCCTGGACGAGCGTGTCCCGGTCGAACCCGAGGCCCGTGACCTTCTTGCCGGAGAACTCCGCGGACAGCCGTCGGAAGGCGTCGGGGTTCTGGTCGACCACGGCCACCGAGTGGCCGCGGTTCTCGAGAGACTGGGCGAGGGTGGCGCCGACACGGCCACATCCCATGATCACGAAGTGCACGAGCGAAACGCTACCGCGACGGCGTCACGTCCACGTACAGGAGCCGGGCGACGAGACCGGTCGGGCCGTGGAGGGGTCAAGGGCCCCCAGAGGGCCTAGCATGGGCCAACGTGTCGGATATCGCTGATGCCGCCAAACGATTGCTGCTCGGACGTCCCGTCCGCAGCGACGACCTGGGGCACACCCTGCTACCGAAGCGCATCGCGCTCCCGGTCTTCGCCTCGGACGCGCTCTCGTCCGTCGCGTACGCCCCGGACGAGATCCTGCTGACCCTCTCGATCGCCGGCCTGGCGGCCACGACCATCTCCCCGTGGGTGGGGCTGGCGGTCGTCGTCGTCCTGCTGACCGTGGTGGCGTCGTACCGCCAGAACGTGCACGCCTACCCCTCGGGCGGCGGCGACTACGAGGTCGCCACCGTCAACCTGGGGCCGACCGCGGGCGTCGGCGTCGCGTCGGCGCTCATGGTCGACTACGTCCTGACGGTGGCCGTCTCGATCTCCTCGGGCGCGCAGTACGCCGCGGCTGCGCTGCCGTTCCTGCGAGGCCACGAGGCGGCGTTCGCGATCACCCTGGTCGTGCTGCTGACCCTGGTCAACCTGCGCGGGGTCAAGGAGTCGGGCTCGTTCTTCGCGATCCCCGTGTACCTGTTCATGTTCGCGATCGGGATGACGGCCGTCGTGGGGTTCGTCCGGTACGCCACGGGCACCCTGCCCATGGCCGAGAGCTCGACCTACGAGCTCGTCGCGGAGAGCCATTTCGACCAGGGGCTCACCGGGCTCGCGGGAGCGTTCCTCGTGGCGCGCGCCTTCGCGTCGGGCTGTGCCGCCCTCACGGGCGTCGAGGCGATCAGCAACGGTGTGCCGGCGTTCAAGAAGCCCAAGTCGCGCAACGCGGCCACGACGCTCGCCCTGCTCGGGTCGATCTCGGCCTTCATGATCATGGCGATCCTCTTCCTCGCCCAGAAGACCGGCGTGCACTTCGCGGAGAACCCGCCCGAGCAGCTCACGATCAACGGTCAGCCCGTGCCCGACGACTTCGTGCAGGACCCGGTCATCGGTCAGCTCGCCCAGGCGGTGTTCCAGGGTGTCCCGATCGCGTTCTACCTCGTGGCCGCCGTCACGGGCCTCATCCTGGTCTTCGCGGCCAACACGGCGTTCAACGGCTTCCCGGTGCTGGCCTCGATCCTGGCCAAGGACGGCTACCTGCCGCGCCAGCTCCACACGCGCGGCGACCGCCTCGCGTTCTCGAACGGCATCGTGACCCTCGCGGTCGCGGCGATCGCACTCATCTGGGCGTTCGACGCCCAGGTCACGCGACTGATCCAGCTCTACATCGTGGGCGTGTTCGTGTCCTTCACGCTGTCCCAGCTCGGGATGATCAAGCACTGGACCCGCGAGCTGCGCACCACCCCGGACCCGCGCTTCCGCACCAAGATGAAGCGCTCGCGCGTCGTCAACACGATCGGGTTCGGCATGACCGGGACCGTCCTGGTCATCGTGCTGCTCACCAAGTTCACGCACGGTGCCTGGATCGCCATCCTCGCGATGGCCTTCGTGTTCGTGCTCATGCGGGCGATCCGCAAGCACTACGACTCGGTGCGCGACGAGCTCACCCTGGGTGAGGACCCCGCGGCCGCGCGCGCGCTGCCGAGCCGGGTCCATGCGCTCGTCCTGGTCTCCAAGCTGCACAAGCCCACCATGCGGGCCCTGGCCTACGCCCGCGCCTCGCGGCCCTCGGTGCTCGAGGCCGTGACGGTCGGCGTCGACGCGGACGAGGTCGCCGAGTTCACCGCGGAGTGGGAAGCGCTCGACATCCCGGTCCCGCTGCGCGTCCTGGACTCGCCGTTCCGTGAGATCACCCGACCGATCCTGTCCTACGTGCGCTCGATCCACCGCGAGAGCCCGCGCGACCTGGTCGTGGTCTACATCCCCGAGTACGTCGTGGGGCACTGGTGGGAGCACCTCCTGCACAACCAGAGCGCGCTGCGCCTCAAGGGGCGGCTCCTGTTCACCCCGGGCGTGGTCGTGGCCTCGGTGCCGTGGCAGCTCTCCTCGACCAAGGGGCAGACGGGCCTCGAGAAGGAAGGCTTCGCGGCGCAGAAGCGGATCAACCGCCGCTACTGAGCCGGACGTGTGCGGCCCCACGTGACGTCGGGCATCGGATCGGGGACGAAGTCCGTCCGCGTCCGGGATACTAGGGGGGTGTCTGAAACCCTGAACTCCACTCCCACCGCCCCTGAGTCTCAACCTCTGGTCGAGCTCGAGGTCGGGCCGGTCGCGCACGGTGGCCACTGCGTCGCGAGGCTCGACGGGCGGGTCGTCTTCGTCCGGCACGCGTTGCCGGGGGAGCGGGTGCTCGCTCGTCTGACCGAGGAGGGCGACACTGCGAAGTTCTGGCGGGCCGACGCGATCGAGATCCTCGAGCCCTCGCCGGACCGCGTTCCCGCGGCCTGGCCCGCGGCCGGTGCCGGCGGCGCGGGCGGCGGCGAGCTCTCGCACGTCTCCCTGCCCGCGCAGCGTCGCTGGAAGGCCGCAGTCCTCCAGGAGCAGCTCAAGCGGCTGGCCGGCCTTGACCTTCAGGTAGAGGTTGAGGGTGCGCCGGGCGACGACGAGCGCGGTGGCCTCGGCTACCGCACGCGGATCGACCTCGTCGCGGACGACAAGGGCCGTGCCGGCATGCGCGTCTTCCGCTCGCACGACGTCGTCCCCCTCGACGAGATGCCGCTCGCGACCCCGGAGGTCGCGGCGCTCGCCGAGGCCGAGGAGGTCTTCACCCGACGCTGGCGTCCGGGCACCCGGCTCGAGCTCGTCGCCCCTGCCGGCGGCACCGACCCGATCCTGCTCGTCGACGGGGTCGTGTGGCACTCGGGTCACATCGACCGCCGTCCCCACGCGCGCCGCGCCGTGACCGAGACCGTCACGGTCGCCGGCACCGAGCACACCTTCCGCGTCGCGGCCGACGGATTCTGGCAGGTCCACCGCGAGGCGCCCGCGCTGCTCGCGGAGGCCGTGCTGGCCGCCGCAGGTCCGCTCGAGGAGGCGACCGTCGTCGACCTGTACTCGGGGGCCGGGCTCTTCACGCTCCCGCTCGCCGACGCCGTCGGCGAGACCGGGCGCGTCGTCGCGATCGAGGGCGACGAGCGTGCCGTCAAGGACGCGCGGCGCAACGCGTTCGAGAAGCCCCAGGTCGAGCTGCACCACGGCCCGGTCGAGAAGGTGCTGGCGGCCAAGGACCACGCGGCGCCCACGGCCGACGTCGTGGTGCTCGACCCGCCGCGGACCGGCGCGGGCCGCAAGGTCGTCGACGCGGTCGCAGCGCTCCAGGCCCCGCGCGTCGTGTACGTCGCGTGCGACCCTGCCGCGCTCGCACGGGACATCGCGTACTTCGCGAAGCACGGCTACACGGTCGAGTCCGTCACGGGCTACGACCTGTTCCCGCACACCCACCACGTCGAGGCGATCGCGGTCCTGACGCGCTGACCCGTCCCGGGCAGGCCGCACAGGGCCGTACAGGCACGGCCCAGGTCCGCCCGGGACGCTGGTCTCGCAGCAGACGGTTCACCTGTCGCCCGGAGAGGATCCGGGTGACGATGGACTGATGTGCCGGGAGCCCCCGGCGATGGGCGGAGCGGAAGAGGGCGCATGCAGGTCACCGTGGTCGTGCCGACGTTCAACGAGGGACCGAACGTCGAGGAGCTCGTGGGGCGTCTCGCTGCCGCGGTCGAGGGGATCGACGCGGAGGTGCTGTTCGTCGACGACTCGACCGACGACACGCCAGCGGTCGTCGCGCGCGTGGCCGGGTCGTCGAGCTTGCCGGTCCGGCTGCTCCACCGCGACGAGCCCGTCGGCGGTCTGAGCGGCGCGGTCGTCGAGGGGCTGGGAGAGGCCCACGGGGAGTGGGTCGTGGTCATGGACGGCGATCTGCAGCACCCGCCGGAGATGGTGCCGGTCCTGCTCGAGACCGCGGCTTCCACGGGGGCCGACATCGTCGTCGCGTCGCGGTACGTGGGCGGGGGCGACGCGGGCGGCCTCGACGGGCGGTGGCGGCACCTGGTCTCGTCGGCGTCCTCGCTGCTCGCACGCTCGATGTTCCCGGTGCGGCTGCGCAACGTGACCGATCCCATGACGGGCTTCTTCGCCGTCCGCACGGCCGCGATCGACGTCGCGGCACTGCGCCCGCGGGGGTTCAAGATCCTGCTGGAGATCCTGGCCCGCAACAAGGTCGAGGTCGTCGAGGAGCCGTTCGTGTTCGGGGAGCGGTTCGCGGGGGAGTCCAAGGCGACGTTCGCGAACGGTCTGCGCTACCTCCAGCAGCTCACCGCGCTGCGGTTCGGGCGGATGTCGACGTTCGCGCTCGTCGGGGCGTTCGGCGCCGTGATGAACCTGGCGATCATGTGGGGCCTCGAGCAGCTCGGGGTGCACTACATGCCCGCGGCGGTGGTCTCGGCGGCCGTCACGATCGTGACGAACTTCCTGCTGCTCGAGCACTTCGTCTTCCACGACCTGCGCGACGAGGGGCGCAACGTGTGGAAGCGTGCGGCGCAGTCGTTCACGTTCAACGGCATCGAGGCCGCGGTGCGTCTGCCGTTCCTGCACTGGCTCGTGGTGCTCACGGGCATGCCACCGGTCCTCGCGCAGGCGCTGACCCTGGTCGTCGCGTTCCTCCTGCGCTTCGTCTTCCACGCCCAGGTCGTCTACCGGCCCCGCAAGAGCGAGCCCGAGCCCGTCGTCCCGCTCACGGGGGAGAAGGCGGCCCCCGCGGCCGACGAGGACTGAGCGCGCCGCTCCGTCCGGCGTCCCAGGGAGCGTCGTCCGCCGGTGGGACCGTCCGCGCGGGCCAGGCCCGGGCTGCCATGATGGTCGCCGTGGCCGGCTCCCCGGGCGCGACGACCGGAGGAGGGCCACCAGCATGGGCATCGTCGACAACGCGGTCTACGTCGACGGGCGGCGCACGGCCAACCCGTCGAGCCTCGACGAGACGTTCGAGACCATGCGCGAGCGGCACGGGCTCGCGTGGGTCGGTCTGTACCGGCCGAGCGAGGCCGAGATCCGCGCGGTCGCCGAGGAGCTCTCGCTGCACCACCTCGCGGTCGACGACGCGATCGCGGCCCACCAGCGCCCCAAGCTCGAGCGCTACGACGACAACCTCTTCGTGGTCCTGCGCCCGGCCCGCTACCTGGACGCCGAGGAGCGCGTCGAGTTCGGCGAGCTGCACGTCTTCGTGGGCCCCGACTTCGTCGTCACGGTCCGGCACGCCGAGTCGCCGGACGTGGGGGCGGTGCGCCGCCGGCTCGAGTCCACGCCCGAGCTCCTGCGGCTCGGTCCCGAGGCCATCCTCTACGCGGTGCTCGACCAGGTCGTCGACGAGTACGCCCCCGTGGTCGCGGGGCTGCAGAACGACATCGACGAGATCGAGGACCAGCTCTTCAGCGGGGACCCGGCCGTCTCGCGGCGCATCTACGAGCTCTCGCGCGAGGTCATCGCCTTCCAGCGGGCCACCCATCCCGTCGTGGGCATCCTTCAGTCGCTCGAGCGCGGCTCGGAGAAGTACGGCGTCGACATCGAGCTCCAGCGCAACCTGCGCGACGTGCTCGACCACTCGCTGCGCCTCGCCGAGCAGGCCGACTCCTTCCGGGTCCTCCTGCAGAACGCGCTCATGGTCCAGGCCACGCTCGTGGCCCAGCACCAGAACGAGGAGATGCGACGGCTGTCGGAGACGAGCCTCGCCCAGGGCGAGGAGGTCAAGAAGATCTCGTCCTGGGCGGCGATCCTCTTCGCGCCCACGCTCGTCGGCACGATCTACGGCATGAACTTCGAGCGCATGCCCGAGCTCGGCTGGGGCCTCGGCTACCCGGCGGCCGTCGCGGCGATGGTCGCCATGGGGTTCGCGCTCTACCTGATCTTCAAGCGTCACAAGTGGCTGTGACCGGCCACCGCGGCTCGGGTCCTGCTCCGACAGGGCAGAACTGCTGCTGACGGGCACAATCGACAGGTGAGCACCTCTGCCGACGACGGCGCCCCCGCGACCGGACCCGACCGCCCGCCGGGCGCCGCGTCGTCGGGCACCGTGACCGCCGGGCACCGCGGGCTGAGCGCCCAGGAGGTGGCCGCGCGTGTCGAGGCCGGGCAGACCAACCGGACCTCGCAGGCGACCTCGCGCTCGCTCAGCGCGATCCTGCGGTCCAACGTGTTCACGCTCTTCAACCTGATCCTCGCGATCGCCGTGACCCTCGTGCTCCTCACGGGCCAGTGGCCCGACGCGGTGTTCGGGTTCGTCGTGGTCATCAACGCGGGGATCGGGATCGTGACCGAGTACCGCGCCAAGCGGACCCTCGACCGGCTCTCGATCCTCACCGCCCCCTCGGCCCGCGTCGTGCGCGACGGGACCGAGCAGGAGGTCGCGCTCGACGGGGTGGTGCTCGACGACGTGCTGCTCGTGAGCATCGGCGACCAGGTGCCGGCCGACGCCCAGGTGCTCGAGGTCACGGGGCTCGAGGTCGACGAGTCCATGCTCACGGGCGAGTCGCGCCCCGTGCACAAGGCCGTCGGCGACGAGGTGCTCTCGGGCTCGTCCGTGGTCGCCGGGCACGCGGTGTGCCGCGTGGTCCGCGTGGGCGAGGCCGGGTACGCCCAGCGCATCACGGCCGAGGCCAAGAAGTTCTCGGTCGTGCGCTCGGAGCTGCGTGAGGGGGTCAACAAGATCCTCAGGGTCGTCTCGATCGGGATCGTGCCCATCTCGCTCCTGCTGTTCTGGAGCCAGCTCTACTACACGGGCGGCGTGCGCGAGTCGATCGCGGACGGGACGTGGCGCGACGGCGTCGTCGCGGCCGTGGCGGGCGTCGTCGGGATGATCCCCGAGGGGCTCGTCCTGCTGACCTCGCTCAACTTCGCGATCGCCGCGATGCTGCTCGCGCGCCAGAAGGTCCTGGTCCAGGAGCTGCCCGCGGTCGAGATCCTGGCGCGCGTCGACGTGCTGTGCCTCGACAAGACGGGCACCATCACCGACGGGCACGTGGCCCTGACCGAGCTGCGCGCGCTCGAGCAGGTCGAGGGAGCCCGGGAGGCGCTCGCGGCCGTCGCAGCCGACCCCGAGGGCAACGCGACGTCGCAGGCTCTCGCCGAGGGGCTCGCGGACGTCGAGGCCACAGCCGTGCGCGAGTCGGTCCCGTTCTCCTCGGCCCGCAAGTGGAGCGCGCTGCGCACCGACGCGGGCGCGTTCGTGCTGGGTGCCCCCGAGATCCTGCTCGCGGGGCGGGCGGACGCCCCGGCGACCACGGCGCTCGCGGAGGTCCGCGAGGCAGCGGACACGGGCGCGCGCGTGGTCCTGCTCGCGCACGCCCCGACGGGCCTCCCGACGACCGAGGCGCCCCTCCCGGAGGACCTCGTGCCCGCGCTGCTCGCGGTGCTGGGCGAACGTATCCGCCCCGACGCGGCCCAGACTCTCGAGTACTTCCGCCGCCAGGGTGTCCGGGCCAAGGTCATCTCGGGCGACAACCCCGACACGGTCGCGGCGATCGCGACCAAGGTCGCCCTGCACGGCGAGGGCGAGCGGGTCGAGGGCTTCGACGCGCGCCGGCTCCCCGACGACCCGGCCGAGCTCGCCGAGGTCGTCGACGCGCACGACGTCTACGGGCGCGTGACGCCCGAGCAGAAGCGCGCGATCGTGCACGCGCTCCAGTCGCGCGGACACGTGGTCGGCATGACGGGCGACGGCGTCAACGACGCCCTGGCGCTCAAGGACGCGGACCTCGGGATCGCGATGGGCAACGGCGCCCCGGCGACCAAGGCCGTCGCGCGGGTCGTACTCGTCGACGGGCGGTTCGCGACGCTGCCCGGGGTCCTGGGCCAGGGGCGCCGGGTCATGGCCAACATGGAGCGGGTCGCGAGCCTGTTCCTCGCGAAGACGACGTACGCGGCGATCCTCGCGGTGGCCGTGGTGCTGCTCGTGTGGCCGTACCCGTTCCTGCCGCGCCACATGACCCTCGCGGGCTCTCTCACGATCGGCATCCCGGCGTTCTTCCTCGCGCTGCCGCCCAACAACCGGCGCTACCTCGCGGGCTTCCTGCGCCGGGTGCTGAGCTTCGCGATCCCCGCGGGGGTCGTGATCGGGGCCGTGATCCTGCTCGTGTACGGGTACCTGCGGCCGCTCGTGGGCACGGGCGACGCCCGGTCGGCCTCGACGCTCGTGCTGATCGGGGTCTCGCTGTGGGTCGTGGGTATCCAGGCGCGGCCGCTCAACGGGTGGAAGCTCCTCCTGATCGCCGCGCTCGCGGCGTGCGCGGCGCTCGCCGTGGCGGTCCCGTGGGTCCGTGACTTCTTCGCGCTCCAGGTCCCGACGGCGCAGGAGGCCGTGGTCATCACCGTCGCGGTGCTCGTGGGCTGGGTCGCGATCGAGGCCGTGTACCGGTTCTTCGTCCCGTGGCTCCTGCGGTGGCACCGCGCGTGAATATCTTGACGTCAAGATAAATGCGGTATGCTGTGTGTCGGCGGCATTTCGGTGCGTCGCCCGGCCCGGCGTACGCTGGGCAAAGCCCCCAGAACCATCTTGATCGTCATCCGACGACCTGCCACGTCGGGCGTGCGACGTGGGCCACAGAGCCCGCGCGGTGCCCCAGGCGAGGTGGTCGTCACCCACCCTCGCCAGGTAGAAGGAGCAACCGTGAGCAGCGTCGACACGTTCGGGTCGAAGGGAACACTGGAGGTCGGTGAGAACTCGTACGAGATCTTCCGCCTCTCCGCGGTAGAAGGCGCTGAGCGCCTCCCGTACAGCTTGAAGATCCTCGCCGAGAACCTCCTGCGCACCGAGGACGGCGCGAACATCACCGCGGACCACGTGCGGGCGATCGCCGCCTGGGACCCGGACGCGCAGCCCGACACCGAGATCCAGTTCACGCCGGGTCGCGTCATCATGCAGGACTTCACGGGCGTGCCCTGCGTCGTGGACCTCGCGACCATGCGTGAGGCCGTCGCGGACCTCGGTGGCGACCCGTCGCGCATCAACCCGCTGGCTCCCGCCGAGATGGTCATCGACCACTCGGTGCAGATCGACGTCGCGGGTCGCCGCGACGCGTTCGAGCGCAACGTCGAGTTCGAGTACCAGCGCAACCACGAGCGCTACCAGTTCCTGCGCTGGGGCCAGACGGCGTTCGACGACTTCAAGGTCGTCCCCCCGGGCACCGGCATCGTCCACCAGGTCAACATCGAGTTCTTGGCGCGCACCATCATGACGCGCGAGGTCGGCGGTGTGCTCCGTGCATACCCCGACACGTGCGTCGGCACCGACTCCCACACGACCATGGTCAACGGCCTGGGCGTGCTCGGCTGGGGCGTGGGCGGCATCGAGGCCGAGGCAGCGATGCTCGGCCAGCCCGTCTCGATGCTCATCCCGCGCGTCGTCGGCTTCAAGCTCAGCGGCCAGATCCCCTCGGGCGTCACGGCGACCGACGTCGTCCTCACGATCACGCAGATGCTGCGCCAGCACGGCGTGGTCGGCAAGTTCGTCGAGTTCTACGGCGCCGGTGTCGCGGCCGTGCCGCTGGCCAACCGCGCCACGATCGGCAACATGAGCCCCGAGTTCGGCTCGACCGCCGCGATCTTCCCGATCGACTCGGTCACGGTCGACTACCTGCGCCTGACGGGCCGTTCCGAGGAGCAGCTCGCGCTCGTCGAGGCCTACGCCAAGGAGCAGGGCCTCTGGCTCGACCCGACCGACCCGAGCTACGTCGAGCCGGTCTTCTCCGAGTACCTCGAGCTCGACCTCTCGACGGTCGTCCCCTCGATCGCCGGCCCCAAGCGTCCCCAGGACCGCATCGAGCTGTCGAACGCCAAGTCCGCGTTCGCCCGCGACCTGCCGACCTACGCCCCCGAGGTCGTCGACATGGTCGACGAGGCCGAGAAGGAGTCCTTCCCGGCCTCCGACTCGCCCGCCATCCACGCCAACGGCCGCCGGACCGTCCCGGTCACGGACACCAACGGCAAGCAGTTCGACCTGTTCCACGGCGCGGTCGCGATCGCCTCGATCACGTCGTGCACCAACACGTCGAACCCGTCGGTGATGCTCGCCGCGGCGCTGCTCGCGAAGAAGGCCGTCGAGAAGGGCCTGGAGGCCAAGCCGTGGGTCAAGACCTCCATGGCACCGGGCTCGCAGGTCGTCACGAACTACTACGAGAAGGCGGGCCTGTGGCCCTACCTCGAGAAGCTCGGCTTCCACCTCGTGGGCTACGGCTGCGCGACCTGCATCGGAAACTCGGGCCCGCTCGACGAGAAGGTCTCCGAGGCCGTCAACGAGCACGACCTGTCGGTCGTCTCGGTGCTCTCGGGCAACCGCAACTTCGAGGGTCGCATCAACCCCGACGTCAAGATGAACTACCTGGCCTCCCCGCCGCTGGTCATCGCGTACGCCCTCGCGGGCACCATGGAGTTCGACTTCGAGCACGACCCGCTGGGCCGCAACGAGGACGGCTCGCCGATCTTCCTGCGCGACATCTGGCCCACGCCGGAAGAGGTCCAGGCGACGATCGACTCCTCGATCGACCGCGCGATGTTCACCAAGGACTACGCGGACGTCTTCACAGGTGACGAGCGCTGGCGCGCACTGTCGACCCCCGAGGGCAACACGTTCGAGTGGGACGAGCAGTCCACCTACGTCCGCAAGCCCCCTTACTTCGAGGGCATGTCGGCGCAGCCGTCGCCGGTCACCGACATCTCGGGTGCCCGCGTGCTGGCGAAGCTGGGTGACTCGGTCACGACCGACCACATCAGCCCTGCCGGGTCCATCAAGGCGGACTCGCCGGCCGGTGTGTACCTGGCCGAGCACGGCGTCGAGCGTCGCGACTTCAACTCCTACGGCTCGCGCCGCGGGAACCACGAGGTCATGATCCGCGGCACGTTCGCGAACATCCGTCTGCGCAACCAGCTCCTCGACAACGTCGAGGGCGGCTTCACGTTCAACTTCGTGAAGAACGCTCAGGACACCATCTACGACGCCGCGCAGGACTACGCCGCGGCCGGCACGCCGCTCGTGATCCTCGGCGGCAAGGAGTACGGCTCCGGCTCGTCGCGTGACTGGGCCGCCAAGGGCACCGCGCTCCTGGGCGTCAAGGCCGTCATCACCGAGAGCTTCGAGCGCATCCACCGCTCGAACCTGATCGGCATGGGCGTCCTGCCGCTGCAGTTCCCGGCCGGGGAGTCCGCAGGGTCCCTGGGCCTGGACGGCACCGAGACGTTCGACGTCTCGGGTGTCACGGCGCTCAACGAGGGCACGACGCCGTCGACGGTCAAGGTCACCGCGACCAAGGCCGACGGCACCTCGGTCGAGTTCGACGCGGTCGTCCGCATCGACACCCCCGGAGAGGCCGACTACTACCGCAACGGCGGCATCCTGCAGTACGTGCTGCGCTCGCTCGTCAACGACTGACGAGCGTCGGCCGCGGTGGGCGGCGTCGTCGGGCCCGGGATCTCCCGGATGCCCGACGGCGCCGCGCACCCCGCCCAGGACGCACGACGACGGGGCGTCCCACCTTCGGGTGGGGCACCCCGTCGTCGTCCTCCGGTCAGGACGAGGAGTCGCGTGCCCGCTGGGTGAACGTGCCCGCCGTGACGGCCGCGTAGGAGCGGCGCACGATCTCCTCCAGGACGTCGAGTTCGTTGGTCTGCAGGTCCTTGAGGTACACGCACACGAGTCCGGTGGTGTGCGGCCCGAGGCGCGCGAGCAGGTCCTCGTGGGCCCCCGTCCCGTCGGGCAGGTAGACCGTGGACGCGGCCTTGCGTGGGGAGAAGCCGGCCGCCCCCGCGTCGCCCTGGCGCCCGCTCGCGTACTCGTAGTGGTAGTGGCCGAACCCGATGATCGACGGACCCCACATCACGGGCGGCTCGCCCGTGACGCGCTGCATGAGCGCGATCAGCGTGTCCGCGTCGCGGCGGCGGACCGTGTGGGTGACGGTCGCGAGGAAGGCGTCCACGTCGCCGTCGTGCGGGCGGGTTTTGTTGTCCGTGGCCATGTGCCAGTATCGCCCGTCGCGTGCCTGCGTGCCCCTGCGCGGCCCGTCCGCCGCACACCGTACGTCGGCAGGGCGCCGTCCGCGAGCGGCTCAGTCGTCGCCGAGCACCTGCGCGAGCGTGTGCGCGCCCAGGTCGGCGAACGCCGGGTCGTCGTCCGAGTGGGCCGCGAACGCGGTGCCGAGGACGAGCGCCCAGCCCCTCGCCCGGGCCCACGTCGCGTCGTCGGTCCCGCAACGGGCCGTGACAGCCTCGCGGAACGTGCGGCGTCCCACGGCGTCGAACGTCATCCAGGCGGTCGCGAGGTCCGTCGCCGGGTCGCCGCTCGTCATGTCCCCGAAGTCGACCACGGCCCCCAGGCGGTGGTCGCCGGGTGTGAGCACCAGGTTCGCCGGGTGCAGGTCGCCGTGCAGCCACAGCGCCGGCCCGTCCCACGCGGGGACCTCGACGAGGCGTGACCACAGGTCGAGGAGCGCTCCGTCGTCGGGCACCTGGCCCGACGCGAGGCGGTCCCGGACCGACTCGTCGCGCGCAGCCAGGGGGCCGCCGCGGAACGGGTTCGCGGGCGCCCGGCGCGGGGCGGGGACGTGCAGGGCCACGAGGAACGCGGCGAGTTCGGGAGCGAGTGCGCGGCGCAGCGCGGGGTCGACCGCGAGGGCGCTCAGCCCGTCGAACCACGGGACGACGCTCCACGACCAGGGGAAGGAGGGGCCCGCAGACCCGTCGGAGGGAAGCCCGACCCGCACGGGAGCGGGGACCGGTACCGGAAGGTGCGGTGCGAGCACCGGGAGCCACTCCTGCTCGTGGCGCACGAGCGCGGCCGCGAGGTCGCGGCGCGGGACCCGCACCGCGAGCTCGTCGCCCAGGCGCAGCACCACGTTGTCCCAGCCGTTCGCGACGACCTCCAGGGGCAGGCCGGCCAGGTCGGGGTGCTGGGCGGTGAGCAGGGCGCGCACGAGGTCGGCCGTGACGTCGACCTCCGCGGCGGGCCGCAACGCCACTAGACCGGCACCTCGACCGTGCGCGCCGCGTCCCACGGCTCGGCCCAGCCCAGCCGGTCCAGGAGCGCGTCGAGGATCGCGCCCGTGAACCCCCACACGAGGTGCTCGCGCCCGTCCGCGGACACCAGGAAGGCAGGGCTCTTGTGCGTGCTGCGACCCCGGCGCACGACGGCGGTGCGCCTGTTCGCGGGGTCCGTCAGGTCCGCGACGGGCACCCGGAAGACGTGTGCCGACTCGGCCGAGTCGACGACCGCGACCGGTGTGGGCCGCGCCCACCACCCGATCACGGGGGTCACGAGGTGGTTGCTCACGGGCAGGGGGAGCGGGGAGAGCGCGCCCAGGACCTCGACGCCGTCGCGGTCCAGCCCCGTCTCCTCGACGGCCTCGCGCAGGGCCGCGTCGACCAGGTCCGTGTCCGAGTCGTCGAGCCGTCCCCCGGGGAACGAGACCTGGCCCGGGTGGTGGCTGAGCGTCGAGGCGCGGGCGAGCAGGAGAACGTCGAGATCGGCGGGCACGGGGGAGGCGGGCGCGTCGTCCGTCGTGTCCTGCCCGGACGTGTCACGAGCGGCCAGGACGTCGTCGAGCACGCCGAACAGGACCAGGACCGCGGCCTGCCGCACGCGCGACTCGTCGAGCGTCCCGATCGCGTAGCGCCACGGGCGGGGCCACGGCGAGCCGTCCTGGGCGAGGGCCGCGAGCCCGGCGCGCGCCGAGCCCGCGGTCGGCGGGACCGTCACCAGCCCGCGGGCAGCGGGCGCCCCTCCTCGTACCCGGCCGCGGACTGGATGCCGACCACGGCCCGCTCGGCGAACTCGGTGAGCGAGGCCGCCCCCGCGTACGTGCACGAGCTGCGCAGGCCCGCGGTGATCTCGTCGATCAGGTCCTCGACGCCCGGGCGGGCCGGGTCGAGGTACATGCGGGACGACGAGATGCCCTCCTCGTACAGGCCCTTGCGCGCCTGCTCGAACGGGGACCCGCCCGCGCCACGGGCCGCGACCGCGCGGGCCGAGGCCATGCCGAACGACTCCTTGTAGAGGCGGCCCGTGCCGTCGTCGTGCAGGTCGCCCGGGGACTCGTGCGTCCCGGCGAACCACGAGCCGATCATGACCTGGGACGCGCCCGCCGCGAGGGCGAGGGCGACGTCGCGCGGGTGGCGCACGCCGCCGTCGGCCCACACGTGCTTGCCCAGCTCGCGGGCCGCGGCCGCGCACTCGAGGACGGCAGAGAACTGGGGACGGCCCACGGCCGTCATCATGCGCGTGGTGCACATGGCGCCCGGCCCGACGCCGACCTTGACGATGTCCGCTCCCGCGGCCACGAGGTCGCGCACGCCCTCGGCCGTCACGACGTTGCCCGCGACGATCGGGACCTGCGGGTCCAGGGACCGCACGGCCTCCAGGGCCTGGATCATCTTGACCTGGTGACCGTGGGCCGTGTCGACGACGAGCACGTCCACGCCCGCGGCGAGGAGCTCGGCGGCCTTGGCCTTGACGTCGCCGTTGATGCCCACGGCCGCCGCGATGCGCAGGCGCCCCTGGGCGTCCAGGGCGGGGGAGTAGACGCTCGAGCGCAGCGCGCCGCGACGCGTCAGGACGCCCACGAGGCGCCCGTCGCGCACGACCGGGGCGACCTTGCGCCGCGAGCGGTGCAGCTCGTCGAACGCGGCCTGCAGACCGCCGGGACCCGACACGACCGACGCGTCGACGGTCTGCGGCTGGGCCGACATGACCTGTTGGACCTGCGTGAAGCGGTCGACGCCCAGGCAGTCCGCCTCGGTCACGACCCCCACGGGGCGGTCGCCGTCGAGGACCACGGCCGCGCCGTGCGACCGCTTGCCGATCAGGGTCAGCGCGGTGTGCACGGTGTCGGTGGGGGAGACCACGACCGGGGTCTCGATGACCGGGTCCTTGCCCTTGACGTCGGCGACCACGTCCGCGACGACGTCGGTGGGTACGTCCTGCGGGATCACGACGATCCCGCCGCGCCGCGCGACGGTCTCGGCCATGCGGCGGCCCGCGACCGCCGTCATGTTGGCCACGACGAGCGGGATGGTGGTGCCCGTGCCGTCGTCGGACGCGAGGTCGACGTCGAAGCGCGAGGTGATCTCGGAGCGGGACGGGACGAGGAACACGTCGCCGTAGGTCAGGTCGGTGGTGGGCTGCTGGCCCGGCAGGAAGCGCACCCCAGCAGTCTACGGAGGCTGTCGAGAGAGCGAGCGCGGATCGGGTGCCCGGTCCGTGCAGAGGTCGTGATCGGGCCTCTCCGGGCGCGAGCACCCGTCCGGACGGCCTAGAGTTGTCGGGCTAGTCGAATGGCAGGCGGAACGGAGCGGTTATGACCCTGTTGAGCAGCATCACGTCACCGGAGGACCTCCGGCGGCTGACCCCCCAGCAGGTGGAGACCCTCGCCGCGGAGATCCGCGAGTTCCTCGTCTCCGCCGTGTCCCGCACGGGCGGGCACCTCGGACCG
Source organism: Oerskovia sp. Root918 (assembly GCF_001428945.1). Classification (NCBI taxonomy): domain Bacteria; kingdom Bacillati; phylum Actinomycetota; class Actinomycetes; order Micrococcales; family Cellulomonadaceae; genus Oerskovia; species Oerskovia sp. Root918. The sequence goes on along the minus strand of NZ_LMJG01000013.1, from coordinate 38,026 downwards.
AACCTCGGTGTGGTCGAGCTGACGCTCGCGATGCACCGCGTCTTCGACTCGCCCAAGGACTCGTTCGTGTTCGACACGGGCCACCAGGCCTACGTGCACAAGCTGCTCACGGGCCGCCAGGACTTCTCCGCGCTGCGCAAGCGCGACGGCATGTCCGGGTACCCGAGCCGCGCCGAGTCCCCGCACGACATCGTCGAGAACTCGCACGCGTCGACCGCGCTGAGCTGGGGCGACGGGATCGCCAAGGCCAACGTCGTGCGCGGCCTGCGGGACCGGCACGTCGTCTCGGTCATCGGCGACGGCGCTCTCACGGGCGGCATGGCCTGGGAGGCGCTCAACAACATCGCCGAGAGCCAGGACCGGCGCCTGGTGATCGTCGTCAACGACAACGGCCGCTCCTACTCGCCGACCATCGGCGGCATGGCGCACCACCTGTCGACGCTGCGCACCACGCGCGGCTACGAGAACTTCCTCGACTGGGGCAAGCGCACGCTCTCGCGCTCGGGCGCCCCCGGCCGGTTCGCGTACGAGTGGCTGCACGGGCTCAAGAAGGGCCTCAAGGACGTCGTCGCACCCCAGGGCATGTTCGAGGACCTGGGCATCAAGTACGTCGGCCCCGTCGACGGCCACGACATCGAGGCGCTCGAGCACGCGTTCGTGCGGGCCCGCTCGTACGGGGCCCCCGTGATCGTGCACGTCATCACCGAGAAGGGTCGCGGGTACACCCCGGCCGAGCAGGACGTCGCCGACCGCTTCCACGCGGTGGGCCAGATCCACCCCGAGACCGGGCTGCCCGTCGCGCCCTCGCGCTTCGGCTGGACCTCGGTGTTCGCCGACGAGATCGTCACGATCGGCCGGCGCCGTACCGACGTCGTCGCGATCACCGCGGCCATGCTGCACCCCGTGGGCCTCGCACCCTTCGCCGAGGCGTTCCCCGAGCGCACGTTCGACGTGGGCATCGCCGAGCAGCACGCCGCGACGTCCGCGGCGGGCATGGCCTTCGCGGGCCTGCACCCGGTCGTCGCGGTCTACGCGACGTTCCTCAACCGTGCGTTCGACCAGGTCCTCATGGACGTGGCGCTGCACAAGGCGGGCGTGACGTTCGTGCTCGACCGTGCGGGGATCACGGGCGAGGACGGCGCGAGCCACAACGGCATGTGGGACATGGCCATGCTGCGCATCGTCCCGGGCCTGCACCTGGCGGCCCCGCGCGACGAGGCCACTCTGCGCGAGGCCCTGCGGCACGCGGTCGACATCGACGACGCGCCCTCGGTCGTGCGCTACCCCAAGGGCGCGGTCGTCGCGCCGATCCCCGCGATCGAGACGCTCGACGGCGTCGACGTGGTCGCCCGCCACGACGCGGTGCCGGCCAAGAAGACCAAGGCTGCGGCCGGCGCGACCCGCAAGGTCCTGCTCGTGGGCGTCGGTTCCATGACCGGTACCGCGATGGCCGCGGGCGAGGCGCTCGCGGCCCACGGCGTCGAGGTCACGGTCGCGTCCCCGACCTGGGTCCTGCCGCTGCCGTCGGCGCTCGTCAAGCTCGCGGGCGAGCACGACCTGGTGGTCACGATCGAGGACGGCATCGCCGACGGCGGCGTGGGCTCGCTCCTGGGCCAGCGCGCGGTCGAGGCCGGGATCACGGTCCCCGTGGTCCCGCTGGGCCTGCCCACGGTCTTCCTGGACCACATGACGATCGACCAGGTGAGGACGACGCACCGCCTGACGGCGCAGGACGTCACGCGGGACGCGCTCACGGCGCTCGCGCTGCTCTGACACAGCGGGTCGAGGCGCAGGACGGGGCACGGACCGCGCGATCCGTGCCCCGTCCTGCGTCCTGGGTCGGCTCGACTCGCCCCCGGACCGGGCAGGGCAGGGCCCGTCCGGGACTCAGGCGAGCGTCGCCTCCGCGGCACGCTCGATCACGGTGCGCGGGTCACCCGACGTGGCGAACCATGCGCGCTGCCGTGCGGCGCCCCCGCCCGTCGACCACAGCCGCCCGAGGAGCTCGGTCACGGCGTCGAGGTCGCCCGCGTCGACGAGCGCCTCGCGCACGTGCGCGACGAGCTGCCCCACGACGTCGTGCGCGGTCGCGGGCTTCCAGGTGAGCGGCGAGACCAGGTCGCCGGAGATCCCCGACCGGCCTGCACGCCACGACGCCGTGCGCAGGAGCTCGGGATGGAGCATGGGCGCGGCCGCGCCCGCCGCGGCCTCGCGAGCGGCGGTCTCCACCAGCCCGCGGGCCAGGGCCGCGAGCAGGGTCGCGGTGTCGGCGTCGAGGCACACGTCCGCGACGCGGATCTCGACGGTCGGGTAGGACGCCGAGAGCCGGGCGTCGAAGTAGATCATCGCGGTGTCGAGGATGGTCCCGGTGCCGACCAGTGCGTCGACCGTGGCGCGGTACGCCTCGGGCGTGCCGAACGAGGGCGCGGGGCCCGCCGTCGGCCACCGTGACCACACCTGGGAGCGGAAGCTTGCGTACCCGCTGTCCTCGCCCTGCCAGTAGGGCGAGTTGGCGCTCAGCGCGAGGAGCGGGGCGAGCCAGGGGCCGATCCGGTCGAGGACCGCGACCCCCTCGGTGTCCGAGGAGACCGCGACGTGGACGTGGCAGCCGCCCGTGAGCTGCTCGCGGGCCGTGAGGCCGAACGCGGCGCGCGCCTCGAGGTAGCGGAGCTTCCCGACGGTCGTCGGGGACACGGGCACGGGTGAGGTGCCGAGCGCGACGATGCGCGCGTCGCGCTGCTCGGCGGCCTTGTTGGCCCGGATGCGCCCGTCGCGGATCTCCTGGGCCAGCTCGGACAGGTCCGCGCAGGGGTGCGTGCCGGTCTCGAGCTGCTCCTCCATGAGCTCGAGCTCGAGGTCGCCCCCGGGGGCGTTGCCGGCCTGGTCCGGGCGCGAGCCGCCCGACGCCCCGAGCCCGGCCTCGGTGGGCCGGCTCGTGCCGGCTGCTTCGATGACCTCGGCCGCGACGGCGCTCGGGACGCCGTCCGGTCCGACGAGGAGGAACTCCTCCTCCACTCCCATGGTTCGCATCGAGGAAGTCTCACACGTGGCGGGGGCCGCTCGCACGCAGGGGGCCCGACGGCGGCGCGCGCCCCGGGCGAGAGGGCGGCGGTCCGGGGCGGGGGAGGTTGCGGGCGCCGACGCCGAGAATGGTCGGTGCGGAAATGCCGGGCCGTTGTTCGCTGGGTATCGTGGATGCTCCTGGCAAGGCGGGAGAAAAAAGCAACCCGGACGCATTCCGCAAGGGACTTTGGTCCCGAGTAGTCACTCGTCGAACGCCCAAGGAAGGGTCATGTGAAGACTGTCACAAGCGGGAATGCTCGGCCCTGCGGAGGTGTTCCAGTAGCCAGAAAGGTTGCAATCTCGCGGTTCTGCCGAGCGTGGCTCAACATCCGACGGTTCACCCTGTGAGCCAGGTGACAGCGTCTTGACCACCCCCGGACCCTCTCGGGGTCGTAGCCTGAAAGGGCGAAGGAGAACGGCAGGACGGCACGGATTTCCCGCGTCGACCAAGGTCTTTACCCCCGCCGCGCAGGCTGCGCGGCGTGGACGTCGAGGAGAGTGATATGACCAGCATTTCCGAGGCTCGCAGCACCACTGGCGGCCAGGACGACGCGACCGTCCCCGCTTGGGCCGGCTTCACCGCGGGTCCCTGGCAGGACACGGTCGACGTGCGCGACTTCATCCAGCGCAACTACACCCCGTACGAGGGTGACGACTCCTTCCTCGCCGGACCCACGGAGCGCACCACAGGCATCTGGGCCAAGCTCTCCGAGATGTTCCCCGCCGAGCGCGAGAAGGGCATCTACGACGTCGACCCCCACACGCCCGCGGGCATCACGGCCCACGCGCCCGGGTACATCGACAAGGACGCCGAGGTCATCGTCGGCCTCCAGACCGACGCCCCGCTCAAGCGCGCGATCATGCCGAACGGCGGATGGCGCATGGTCGAGGGCGCCCTGGAGACCTACGGCTACCCGGTCGACCAGGAGCTCAAGAAGGTCTTCAGCGAGTACCGCAAGACCCACAACCAGGGCGTCTTCGACGTCTACCCGCCCAACGTCCGCGCCGCACGCAGCTCGCACATCATCACGGGCCTGCCCGACGCCTACGGCCGTGGCCGCATCATCGGTGACTACCGCCGCGTCGCGCTCTACGGCGTCGACCAGCTCGTCGCCGCCAAGAAGCTCGACAAGCTGGACCTCGACACCCAGCCGTTCAGCGAGAAGGTCGTGCGCGAGCGCGAGGAGCACGCGGAGCAGATCCGCGCCCTCGGCGAGCTCAAGCAGATGGCCGCCTCGTACGGCTACGACATCTCGGGCCCGGCGACCAACGCCCGCGAGGCCGTGCAGTGGCTCTACTTCGGCTACCTCGCCGCGGTCAAGGAGCAGAACGGCGCCGCGATGTCGCTGGGCCGCACCTCGACCTTCCTCGACGTGTACCTCGAGCGCGACCTGGCGAACGGTGTCATCACCGAGGAGCAGGCGCAGGAGATCATCGACGACTTCGTCATCAAGCTGCGGATCGTGCGCTTCCTGCGCACCCCCGAGTACGACTCCCTGTTCTCGGGCGACCCGACGTGGGTCACCGAGACCATCGGCGGCATGGGCGACGACGGTCGGCCGCTCGTCACCAAGAACTCGTTCCGCTTCCTGCAGACGCTGTACAACCTGGGCCCGGCTCCCGAGCCCAACATGACCGTGTTCTGGAGCCCGCGCCTGCCGCAGGGGTTCAAGGACTTCTGCGCCAAGGTCTCGATCGACACCTCGGCCGTCCAGTACGAGTCGGACGAGCAGATCCGTCCGGCCTGGGGTGACGACGCCGCGATCGCGTGCTGCGTCTCGCCCATGGCGGTCGGCAAGCAGATGCAGTTCTTCGGTGCCCGCGTGAACCTGGCCAAGACCCTCCTCTACGCCATCAACGGTGGCAAGGACGAGGTCACGGGCAAGCAGGTCTCGCCGGTCGTGGCTCCCGTGCCCGAGGGCCAGCCCCTCGACTACGACGACGTCCGCGCCCGCTTCGACAAGACCATGGACTGGCTGGCCGAGACCTACGTCGAGGCGCTCAACTGCATCCACTGGTCGCACGACAAGTACGCGTACGAGCGGCTCGAGATGGCGCTCCACGACAAGGAGGTCCTGCGGACGATGGCCTGCGGCATCGCCGGTCTCGCGGTCGCGGCGGACTCCCTGTCGGCCATCAAGTACGCCAAGGTCACGCCCGTGTTCGACGAGCGAGGCATCGTCGTGGACTACGAGACCGAGGGCGAGTACCCGGCGTACGGCAACGACGACGACCGCGTCGACGCGATCGCGGTCGAGCTCGTCGAGTCGTTCATGGCGAAGATCCGCTCGCACAAGATGTACCGCGACGCGCTGCCGACGCAGTCGGTCCTGACCATCACGTCGAACGTCGTGTACGGCAAGGCCACGGGCAACACGCCCGACGGTCGTCGTGCGGGCGAGCCGTTCTCCCCGGGCGCCAACCCGATGAACGGCCGCGACACGCACGGCATGCTCGCCTCGGCCCTGTCCGTCGCGAAGCTGCCGTACAACGAGGCGCAGGACGGCATCTCGCTGACCAACACGGTCGTCCCGAGCGGCCTGGGCCGCACCCGGGAGGAGCAGGTCGCGAACCTCGCGGGTCTGCTCGACGCGTCGGTCGGTGGCGACGGCTACCACATGAACGTCAACGTGCTGGTGAAGGAGACTCTCGAGGACGCCATGGAGCACCCCGAGAACTACCCTCAGCTCACGATCCGTGTCTCCGGGTACGCCGTGAACTTCGTGCGGCTCACCCGCGAGCAGCAGCTCGACGTCCTCTCGCGGACCTTCCACGGCGCTCTCTGAGCGCAGATCGGCGGAACATCATGACGACTCTCTCGACGCCCGCAGCCGGCCAGGTGCCCGCGCGTGCCGCCGCCCGCTACGGGGTCGACGGGGTCGCCTCGGCTCCGCTGCCGTGGCGGACCTCCGGTGACGCCCTGGGCCACGACAGTGACCTGGACGCGCCGGAGGCCCCCCGCCGCCGGACGGGGGCCGGGGTCTCCGGCCTCTCGACGGCCGAGGACCTCGACCGGCACGACAAGCTCGCGATGATGCGCTCGGGCGAGCTGGGCTCGGTCCACTCGTGGGAGCTCGTGACCGCGGTGGACGGGCCGGGCACGCGCCTGACGGTCTTCCTCAACGGGTGCCCGCTGCGGTGCCTGTACTGCCACAACCCCGACACGCTGCAGATGAAGGACGGCGAGCCGGTCACGGCCGACGAGCTGCTGGCGCGCGTCAAGCGGTACCTGCCGGTCTTCCGTGCCACCAAGGGCGGTCTGACGCTCTCGGGCGGCGAGGTGCTCATGCAGCCCGCGTTCGCCGCGCGCATCCTGGCGGGCGCCAAGGAGATGGGCGTGCACACCACCCTCGACACCTCGGGCTTCCTCGGGGCGAACCTGAGCGACGAGATGCTCGCGAACACCGACCTGGTGCTCCTGGACGTCAAGTCGGGCGACCCCGCGACCTACGAGAAGGTCACGGGCCGTGCGCTCGAGCCCACCCTGACGTTCGGGCGACGGCTCGCCGAGTCGGGCCTGCCCGGCGGGGTCACGGCCGACCACCCGGTCGAGGTCTGGATCCGCTACGTGCTGGTCCCGGGCCTGACCGACCAGGCCGAGCACGTCGACGTCGTCGCGGACTACGCGGCCTCGCTCAACGAGATCCGGCCCGGCACGGTCACGCGCGTCGAGGTCCTGCCCTTCCACCAGATGGGCCGGGACAAGTGGGAGACGCTCGGGCGCGAGTACGAGCTCACCGACACCCCGGCTCCCGACGTCGAGCTGGTCGACCGCGTGCGCGACCAGTTCCGGGCGAAGGGCCTCACGGTCTACTGACCGTCCCGCCCCCGAGACGTGGCCTGCGGCCCCTGGATCCTGTGATCCGGGGGCCGTTTCTCATGCCCCGGTGAGCACCGAGGTCAGCCACGGTCCCAGCACGGGCAGCACGGCGTCCGGCTGCATGGCACGGGTGTGGTCGAGCCCGTCGAGCAGCTCCACGTCCCAGCCCGCGGCGCGCAGCTCGGCGGCGTGCGCTGCGAGCGCGCCACCGATGCTCACGTGCACCCCGCCCCACCTCTCGCCGTACTCGATCTCGTCGGCCGTCCCCGCGAACGCGAGGCGCGGGCACGTCACGCGGTCCAGCGCGCCTCGGTCGTCGAAGGTGTCGAGGGCCTCGTAGAGCGTCACGAACTGGCGTGTCTGCTCCTCGCCGAGCGTCATGTCGAAGCTCTCCCAGTCGAAGTCCTCGGGGTCCGCCGCCGCGTCGCCCCCGGCGCCGGGAGAGGCGTCCGTCGACTGCGCGCGCTCCTCCTGCCCGACGGCGTCGCTCGTCTCGAGCGGCGCCGTCGGGCCGTCCGTGGGCGCGGTAGGCGTCGCCGCGGGGGACGCTGACGTCATGCCGTGCGTCGCGCGCGTGACCGCGAGCATGCCCGCGTACGGGCCCTCGAGCGGCGGGAAGCCGCCCATGGCCAGAGCGGTCAGACGGTCCGTGCGCAGCGCGAGCTGGAGGCCGCTCAGGGCGAGCCACGAGTAGCCGTAGTACGCGAAGGTCTCGACGCCCGCGGCGTCGGCGATCGCGAGCAGGTCTGCCGTGACGTTCTCCGGGGTCAGCGTGCCCGCCGCCGGGTGGGACATGCGGTGGCCCTCGTAGTCGGCGGCGACCACGCGGAACGTGGGGGACAGGGCGTCGATCAGCGTCCGCCCGAGCGCAGGGTCGACGCCCCACGTCCGGAGCTCGTCCGCCGAGGGCCCCGTGGCCGGGACGGGGTTGACCGGGAGCAGGACCGCCGGGCCGGTGCCGGTGACCTCGACCGTGAGGGTGCTGCCGTCGTGGAGGGTCGCGGTGGTCTGGGAGGTGGGTGTGCTCGGTTCGAGCGGCATGGCGAGGTCCTTCCGACGCTGCGCGAGGTGGACGTCCACGCTATCGCGGACGCCGGGCCGCCGGCCCGAAATGCCTGGATCCCCGGCGGCAGATGGTCGAGGATCGGGGGACACCCGTCGACCCCGAGGAGAACCCGTGCCTGCTGTCCCCGCCGCCCCGTCCAGCGCTGAGCCGTCGACCCCCGCCGCGCGACTCGTGCGCAGCCCCCGCCTGTCCGACGTCGCCGAGTACGCCTACGCCGCGGTCGTCCCGTCGGGCGTGCGGCTCGTCTACGCCGCAGGCGCGTGCCCGCTCGACGACGACGGCGCGACCGTGGGGGTCGGTGACGTCCGGGCACAGGCCGCCCGGTCCATGGCGAACCTGCGGATCTCGCTCGAGGACGCGGGCGCGACCTTCGCGGACCTCGTCAAGACGACCGTGTACGTCGCCTCGACCTCCCAGGACGACCTCGTGGCCGCGTGGGAGGTCGTGCGCGACGCGCTCGCCCCGCACGACCCGCCGAGCACGCTGCTCGGCGTCGCTGCGCTCGGCTACGACGACCAGCTCGTCGAGGTCGAGGCCGTCGCGGCGGTCCGCTGACCTGCCGGCCCGGGCGCCCGGGCATACCGTGGGAAGCATGGACCACCCACCGCAGGCGCCCCTGACCCCGCTGACCGAGGACTGGACGCGGGCGCTCGCGGTCGTCGCCCATCCCGACGACATGGAGTTCGGGGCAGCCGCCGCGGTCGCGCGCTGGACCGGGCAGGGCAAGACCGTCGTCTACACCATGGTCACGAGCGGCGAGGCCGGGATCGACGGGCTGGCCCCCGACGAGGCGCGCGTGGTGCGCGAGGCCGAGCAGGTGGCGTCGGCCGCGATCGTCGGCGTCGACGAGGTCGAGTTCCTGGGCCTGCCCGACGGCGTGCTCGAGTACGGTCTGCCGCTGCGGTCGGCCGTCGCGGCGGCGGTCCGGCGGCACCGCCCCGAGGTCGTGATCACGGGCAACTACCGCGAGACCTTCCCGGGCGGGATGCTCAACCAGGCCGACCACATCGCGACCGGTCGCGCCGTCGTCGACGCCGTGCGAGACGCCGGGAACCGGTGGGTCTTCCACGACCAGGTCGAGGCGGGCCTGGAGCCGTGGGGAGGCGTGCGGCAGGTCTGGGCCGCCGGATCGCCCGACGCGGCCCACGGCGTGGACGTGACCGGGACGTTCGACGCGGGCGTCGCCTCGCTCCGGGCGCACGCCGCGTACATCGCCGGCCTCGGGTGGGAGCACTTCGACCCGGCCGAGTTCCTCGCGACCATGAGCCGGGCGGGCGGGGCCCGCATGGGCGTCGAGCACGCCACGGCGTTCGAGGTGCTGAAGATGGGCTGGGACGACTAGCGCCGCACCGTGCCCCGCCGGGTCGCGCGTTCGACAGGAGCGCCGCGATCATCTGCCCTACCGTGTGTGAGGGGTACCCGCCCCGAGCCGGTCACGGGAAGGGCAGTGCGATGAGCGACGCTGCGAAGGTTGGTGGGCAGGTCGGTGCCAGGACGGGCGGGGTGCTCGCGGCCACGTGCATCTCGACCCTGGTGGTGAACGCGAACACGTCGGCCGTCAGCATCCTGCTCCCGGCGATCTCCGAGGACACCGGGATGTCCGTGACCACGCTGCAGTGGGCCGTGACGGGCTACTCGCTCGTCGGGGCGGCGGTCATCGTCACCTCGGGCTCGTTGGGCGACGTGTTCGGCCGTCGGAGGGTCTTCCAGCTCGGGTTGCTGCTGTTCGTCGCGTCCTGCGTGATGATCGCGCTCGCCGACTCCGGGGGAATGGTCATCGCAGGACGTGTGATCCAGGGCGCGGCAGGGGCGACCATCCTCGCGTGCGGGCTCAGTCTGCTCTCGGTCGCGAACGCGGGCGACGCCCAGCTCCGGGCCGTCTCGCTGTGGGGCGCTGCGGCCGCCGTGGGGGCCGCAGCCGGTCCGTTGGTCGGCGGCGTGCTCGTCGACGTCACGGGGTGGCAGGGGCTGTTCTGGATCGACGCCGGGATCGCGGTGCTCTGCATGGTCCTCACGGCGCTGACGGTCGCCGAGTCGAGGGACCCGGACCGGCCGAGGACGATCGACTACGCGGGCACGGTGCTCATCGCGCTGACGCTGACCCCGCTCATCCTGGGAGTGACCAAGAGCGGCGACTGGGGCTGGTTCTCGGTGGCCACGCTGGGGTGCTTCGCGATCTCTGTCGGGGCGGCCGTCGCGTTCGTCGTCGTCGAGGGGCGGGTGGCCGTCCCGCTCGTTGACCTCGCGCTGCTGCGCAACCGCGTGCTCGTGGGTTCGACCATCGCGATCCTCATCGGGGCGGGCACGATCAACGGCCTGATGTACCTCCTGAGCCTGTACTTCCAGGACCCCGCCACCTTGGGCTTCAGCCCGCTCCAGGCGGGGCTCGCGACGCTCCCGGCGACCGTGGGGCTCGTGGTGATCGCCCCGCTCGTGCCGCGGCTCGCGGCGAAGATCGGCGGACGGCAGACGATCGGGCTCGGGTTCGCCCTGACCACGGCCGGCTTCGTGCTCGTGGGCTTCGTCGACGCGTCGTGGCTCTACCCCGCATTCCTGCTGCCGTTGGTCGCGATCGCGGTCGGCATGGGCCTGTCCAACGGCCCTGCGTCGGCAGCGGCCACGGCGGCGGTGCCCGAGAACCAGGTGGGAGGAGCGTCCGGGATCTCCAACATGGCCCGGTACGTCGGCGCAGCGGTCGCGACGGCGCTGGCAGCCACCATCTACGGCAACGTGATCGCGTCCCGGACCGCTGCCGGGGCCGTGCAGGGTGATGCCCTGGCCTCGGGGTTGGCGGCCGCCGCGTGGATGATGGCGATCTTCAGCTTCCTCGGCGTGCTCATGGCGGTCGTGATCGGTCGCCACCGCGCGGCGAAGGGGACGCTCGACGACGCCGCCGCGGCGGCCGCGGCGGTCTCCTTCACGTTGCCCACCTCGGCGACCGCGGGACGAACCGGGTCGGACCGGGACTGAACGGTCGTGTCGGCTCCTCGTCGGCGACTGCGGTTCACGCGATGTGAATGAGGTGTGAAGGGTTCGCCCGGCTGCACACTCGAACAAAGGCCTGACCGACGGAGTCGACGGAGGCAGTCATGACCACGCACGCCCCCCTTCAGGAAGCGCGATGAGCGCCGCGGACGTCCCCGCGGACGTACCCGTCGACGGTGCGGCGGCGGTCCCGGCCGCCCGAGCCCGCGCGACGAACACCCAGTGGATCTCGTGGGTCGCGCTGGCGATGATGACGACCAGCTCGGTCGCCAGCCTCCGCGCGGCGCCGACGATGGCCGTCTACGGCCTGGCCTGCGTGTTCCTCTACCTTCTGCCCGCGGTCGTCTTCCTGCTGCCGACCTCGCTGGTCTCCGCCGAGCTCGCCTCGGGCTGGACCGGTGGTATCTACAAGTGGGTCTCCGAGGGCATCTCCAAGCCGATGGGCTTCCTCGCGGTGTGGTGCCAGTTCGCGATGACGATCTTCTACTACCCGAGCCTGCTCGGGTTCGTCGCGAGCACGCTCGCCTACGTCATCAACCCCGCCCTCGCGAGCAGCGGGGTGTGGACGGCCGCGGTGATCATCGTCGTGTACTGGTCCGGCGTCTGGGTCTCCTCGCGCGGCACCAAGGGGGTTGCCGGTCTCGCGAGCGGCGGGCTCATCATCGGGACCCTGATCCCGGGGGTCGTCCTGGTGACCCTCGGTGTCGTCTTCCTCGGTCAGGGGAACGAGTCCGCGGCGCCCATGACCGCCGACAACCTGCTGCCGGCCTGGGCGGGGCTCTCGAGCCTCGTCCTCATCGTCAACAACTTCCTGTCCTACTCCGGGATGGAGATGAACGCGGTCCACGTGTCGTCGCTGAAGAACCCCGGGAAGCAGTTCCCGAAGTCGATGTTCCTCGCGATGGGCATGGTGCTCGCGATCTTCATCCTTCCCGCGCTGGCGATCAGCTGGATCGTGCCGGCCGAGGAGCTCTCGCTCACGGCCGGCGTGATGCAGGCCTTCGACGCGGTGTTCGCGAACTTCGGGTGGCAGTGGCTGACCCCGATCGTCGGGATCATGCTGGTCACGGCGTCGCTCGGTGGCATGCTCACCTGGCTGGCCGGTCCCTCCAAGGGCCTGCTGCTCATCTCCCGACAAGAGGGGTACCTCCCACCGTTCCTGCAGCGGCTCAACAAGAACGGTGTCCAGCAGAACATCCTGGTGGTCCAGGGGATCGTGACCACCGTGATCGGCCTCGCCTACGCGTTGATCCCCGACGTCTCGAGCGCCTACTGGATCTTCTCGGTCATCACGACGCAGGTGTACCTGATCATGTACCTGCTGATGTTCGTGGCCGCGATCAAGCTGCGTCGCAAGCAGCCCGACCACCCGCGAGGGTTCCGGGCCCCGATGCTCGTCAGCATGTGCGGAGTCGGCTTCGCGGCCTCCCTGGCGGCCCTGCTGGTGGGGTTCATCCCGCCGTCGCAGTTCTCCTCCGGTAGCCCGCTGGTCTACTTCCTCATCGTGGGCGGCGGGGCCCTGGGCCTGGGCCTGTTCGTGCCGTTCCTGTTCTACCGGTTCCGCAAGCCGTCCTGGAAGCAGGCCGAGTCGACGGAGGTGGCCTCGTGAGCACACCGGTGGAGAACCAGCCGCGACACGAACGCCGGTGGATCTACATCGGCGCGTGCGTGATCCTCGTCGCCATGGGCGTGTGGGCGGTACTCGCCTTCAGCGTCGTCCGGGAGACGGCACGGGCGCAGGACAAGGCCGACGAGCTGATCGCCGCGCTCGAGGACGCCGGCGCACGCACCCCTGACAAGGATCAGATCGTGCGCGTCCTCGGCGAGGACGGCGGCGCGACCTGCGCGAACCCGAACGAGGCGCTCAGCCGGGCGACGCTGCTCGCGCAGCTGGCCAACGGGGCCACCGGTCCCGGGGCCAGGCCGGTCATCGCCGACAGCCGCGTGGTCCAGGGGCAGCTGCTCATCATCGAGATCTACTGCCCCGAGGAGCTGGACGAGTTCCAGGCGTTCGTCGACGACCTCAAGACCGACGCGGTGACAGGGACCTGACCGTCAGACGTCGTTGCTGCCCTCGCCCCACGGCGCGTCGGCCGGCGCGTCCTGCACGTCGTGGTCCAGCACCACGCCGTCCACGAGCCCTCTGGCCACCGTCGCCCCGGCGGCGGCTGCCACGACCGGCTCCCCGCCCAGCCAGCGCGCCTGCTCGGCCGCGACGATCGTCTGCGCGAGCCGTGCCTCCGACACGTCGACCGCGCCGGGCAGCGCGTCGGCCAGGACGCTGCGTCGCGCGTAGGCGTCGAACAGCCGGGCCTTGGTCCCGAGGATCTCGACCATGCGCTCGTCGACCGTGTCGGCGACCAGGAGCCGGTGGACCTGCACGGTGCGCACCTGACCCATGCGGTGGGCGCGTGCGACGGCCTGGGCCTCGGTCGTGGGCTTGACCTGCGGCTCGCACAGGATGACGACGGACGCCGCCTGGAGGTTGACGCCGACCCCGCCCACGTCGATCTGGCTCACGAGCGCCCGGGGCGCGGGCGAGGCCGTGAAGTCGTCGAGGATCGTCTGGCGGGCGCTCGCCCCCACGGACCCCGTGAGCGGTCCGGCGGCGAGGTCGCCCAGCGCGCGCACCACGAGGTCGACGACGTCGCGGAAGTACGTGAACACGACGACCTTGCGGCCGTTCCCCGTGGCCTCCTCGACGAGCTCGACGAGCCGGCGCACCTTGGCCGAGTCCTCGGGGTGGTCGACGGCGTACGCGGCCCGGCGCATGGCCATGAAGCTGCCCTCGCGCACCGCGTCGCGGTAGGCGGCGCCGTCGGCCGGACCGAACGACTCCCACTCCTCGACCTGCAGCAGCTCGGGCAGCTCCTCGAGCACGTCCTCCTGGTTGCGCCGGAGGTAGACGGGGGCCACGGCGAGCCGGAACCGCTCGGCCCCCGCGGCCCCGTGCGCGGCGCTGACCTGCTCGGCGACGTCGGGCTGGAGGTAGGCCACGAGGCGTCGGAACTCCTCGACGCGGTTCTCCATGACCGTGCCGGTCAGGAACAGCACGCGCTCGGTCCGCCCGGCCCAGGCGGCCACGGCCTGCGACCTCTTGGCCCCGGGGTTCTTGACGTAGTGCGCCTCGTCGACCACGAGCATCGCGGGCGCGGGCAGGTCGAGCGGCAGGAGCCCGACCTGCTCGAACGTCGTCACGGCCACGCCGCCCTCGCGCGCCCACTGCGCGGCCTCCTCGGCACGCTCGGGGCCGTGGACGTCGAGCGAGCGCAGAGTGCTGTGCCGCCCCACCTCGCGCACCCAGCTCGTCATGACGCTCGCGGGGCACACCACGAGGAAGTGCGTCGCCCCGCCCGCGGCGAGGTGCGCCATCGCGGCGATGGCCTGCACGGTCTTGCCGAGCCCCATCTCGTCGCCCAGGATCGTGCGCCGCTGGGCGAGGGCGTAGCGTGCCCCGAAAACCTGGTACCCGCGCAGGGACGCGGTCAGGAGGGACTGGTCGAGCGGCTGCTCGTTCACACGGGCCAGGAGCTCGGGCGGCAGGTGGCCCTCGGTGGCCTCGAGGTCGCGCCCGATGTCCACGACGTCGTCGAGCAGCGCGTAGTACGTCGCCGAGCGTGCCCGGAAGTCCGTCCACGCCTCGAAGGCGTCGACGGGCTCGGCCTGGAGGGCGCCGACGCGCCCTGCGGCCGCGACGGCCCCGGACTGCTCGGCGTCCCGGGTGAGCCGCGCAAGGTCGCGCACGGCGTCCGCTGCCCGACGGCGCCGCGCGGGCAGCGAGAAGAAGGACCGGACCGCGCGGGTCGCCTCCTGGGCCGCGGCTCGGTGCTCCGTGTGCCCCTCGAGGAAGGTGACGATCACCTGCCGGTGGACCGTGGCGGCCGCGCGCGCGGCGTCGAGCCCAGCGAGGGCCTGGACGAGTCCGGTCGTGAACGGGTCGCCCGGGGCGTCGTCGATCCGGAACCGCAGGGTCTCCTGGACGGCCTGCGCGATCTGCGCCGCGGTCGCGAGGCAGTGCGTCGCGGTCTGCGGCCCGATCCCGGGGAGCCGTTCGAGCCCGGCGGGTCCCGCACGGAGCACGTCGCCCACGGTCGTGACGCCACCGTCGACCAGGCGGCCCACGCGCAGCCGCTCACCGCTGACCTCGCGCAGCCGCTCGACCCTGATCGCCGAGAGCTCGCCCAGGACCTTGTCCTGCTGGCTCGACCCGAACGCGGTGCGCACGTGCTCGCGGAACCGGGCCGGCGCCCCCGCGAGTCCCGAGAGCAGCGCCGCGACCTCGTCGGCGAGCGCGACGACCTCCCGTGCCTGCTCGGGCGTCGGGCGGGGAGCGTCGGGCGCGGTCATCGGGCGGGAACTCCTGGGGGACGTCGGCGGGGAGCACGGACTCTCGACGAGGATCGGCGGTCGCGGTGCCACGGATCGAGAGGCTCCGTGACGCTATCACCGGCTGTCTGTGCACCGGGGCGCTCGCGGTCCTTGCTGGGCTTCGGCCGGCTCGGTCTCGGCGACGACGACGGCACGACCTTGCGCGCGAGGGGCGGGTGAGGTCTCGGGGAGACCTGACCCGACGGTGGCGGTGTCCGGGCGGTAGTCTCCGGTCGTCGCACGGTCTGCGAGCGGGGTCCGCTGCCGCCGGCCCGGACCGGTTCCGCGTGAACCCGAGAAGTCGGAGAAAGAGGTGCGAGTCATGAGCGACCGTCGTCCAGGGCAGCGGGAGGACCGTGAGCAGGGGGTGGGGTCCGGTGGCTGAGGACCGGGTCGTGATCAAGTTCGACGACGAGGTCGACGCGGCCTACATCACGCTCCAGCACGTCGGCGAGGGGCAGGCGGTCCGGCAGATCGTCGTCGACGACGGGCGCCTGAGCGGCGAGGTCGTCCTCGACCTCGACCGGGCGGGACGCCTGCTGGGCATCGAGCTGATCGGGTATCGCAGCCTCCTGGAGGGAAGGGACGCCTAGCGGTCCGAGCCGCGACGCGGCCGGCCCGCGCCGCACGAGTCGGCGCGGGAGGGTAGACGCCGAAAACCCGAGGGTGCTCGGTCGGCTCCGAGGAGCCGACCGACCACCCTCGGGTTTCGGCAGTCAGCGGCGAGCTGCGCGTCAGGCGACCTGCGCCGGGACGTTCGCGACGCCGTCGGGAAGGAGACGGCGGCCCAGGACCCTCTCCGTGTAGCCCGTGCGGTCCAGGTACGGCGTGATGCCGCCGTCGTGGAACGGCCAGCCCGCGCCCAGGATCATGCAGAGGTCGATCTGCTCGGGGCCCTGGACGACACCCTCGTCGAGCATGTGGCCGATCTCTGTGGTCAGGGCCACCAGGACGGCGTCGAGCACGCCTGCTTCGTCGAGCGCGCCCGGTCCGCCGGCCTCGCCCGTGCCGAAGTAGGCCTGGATCGCCGGGTCGACGCTCGCGGGGATGCCGCGCGCCGGAGCCGGCAGGACGACCTTGGTGCCCTCGGCCACGAGCTTCTCGAGCCCGGGGGAGGACGGGAAGCGGTCGCCCAGGTCCTCGCGCAGCGACGTCAGGACGTGCAGGCCCACGGCGGGGCCCACGAGGTCGAACAGCGCGAACGGACCCATGGGCAGGCCGAGCGGCCGCAGCGCACGGTCGGCGACCTCGACCGAGGTGCCGTTCTCGACGGCCTCCACGATCTTGCCCAGGAGCAGCACGAGCAGGCGGTTGACCACGAAGCCCGGACGGTCGGCGACGCCCACCGCGGTCTTGCGGAGGGCCTTGGAGACCGCGAACGCCGTGGCGAGGGCCTCGTCCGAGGTCTTCTCGGCCCGGACGACCTCGACGAGCGGCATCTGCGCGACGGGGTTGAAGAAGTGCAGCCCCACGACCCGCTCGGGGTGTGCCAGGTCTGCGGCCATCTCGGTCACGGACAGGGCCGAGGTGTTGGTCGCGAGGATCGTGTCGGGGCCGATGATGCCCTCGAGCTCGGCGAAGACCTTCTTCTTGAGCCCCAGGACCTCGGTCACCGCCTCGATCACGAAGTCGCAGCGCGAGAACTCGGTGATGTCCGTGGTCCCGTGGACCGAGGACCGGACCTTGGCCCCCGTGTCCTTGCTCATCCGGCCCGTCGTGACGAGCTTCTCGACCGTCGTGCGGACGTAGTCGAGCCCGTGCTGCACGCGCTCGGCGTCGAGGTCGCGCATCGTCACGGGCACGCCCAGACGCTGCGCGAACAGCAGCGCGAGCTGAGCCGCCATGAGCCCCGCGCCCACGATCCCGACCGAGGTGACCGGGCGGGCGAGCTTCGGGTCCGGGGCGCCCGCGGGGCGCTTGCCGTGCGAGACGAGCTGGAACGCGTAGACGCTCGCACGCATCTCGTCGGACATGATGAGGTCCGCCAGGGCCTCGTCCTCGGCCGCGAAGGCCTCGTCCTTGGTCGCGGTGCGTGCCGCGGCCAGCAGGTCGAGCGCCCGGTAGGGCGCGGGCCGCGACCCGTGCACGACGGCGTCGAGCTGTTTGCGCGCACCGGCGACGACCGCGTCCCACACCGGGGCCGGGTCGAGCTCGCGGCGCTCGACGACCGTGGTGCCGCGCACGACGTCGGCGGTCCAGCGGATCGAGGACTCGAGGAAGTCCGGCGCCTCGAACAGCGCGTCGGCCAGGCCGATCTCGAAGGCCTCCTTGGCCTTGAACGGCTTGTTGGCGCTCGGGCGCGTGAGGATGACGTCCATGGCCTTCTCGATGCCCACGAGGCGTGGCACGAGGTAGGCGCCGCCCCAGCCCGGGACCAGGCCGAGGCCGACCTCGGGGAGCGCGAGCGCGGGGGCGTCGGTCGCGACCGTGCGGTAGTCGCAGTTGAGCGCGACCTCGAGGCCGCCGCCCAGGGCCAGGCCGTTGACGTAGGCGAACGTCGGGACGCCCATCTCTCCGAGCAGGCGGTAGGCGGCGTGGCCGCTGCGGCCCAGCTCGAGGGCCTCGTCGCGCGTGCGGACGCCTGCGACCTGCGTGAGGTCGGCGCCCGCGGCGAGGAAGTAGGGCTTGCCCGTCACGGCGACGGCCGCGATCTCCCCGCGCGCCGCGCGCGCCTGGAGCGCGGTCAGCGCTGCCGTGAGCTCGGCGATGCCCTCGGGCCCGAGCGTCGTGGGCTTGGTGTGGTCCAGGCCGTTGTCGAGCGTCAGGAGCGCGAGCGTGCCCGCGCCGCCCGGCAGCTCGACGTCGCGGACGAGGGAGTGGGTCACGCGCTCGGCACGGGGCGTGGTGGTCTGGGTGCTCATGGGTCAGTTCTCCCCGTCGGTCGTCGTGTGGCCGGAGTAGTCGGCGTGGTGCGGGTTCTCCCAGACGACCGTGCCGCCCATGCCCAGGCCCACGCACATCGTGGTCAGGCCGTAGCGGACCTCGGGGTGCTGCTCGAACTGGCGCGCCAGCTGGGTCATGAGGCGCACGCCCGACGCCGCGAGGGGGTGACCCACCGCGATCGCGCCGCCGTACTGGTTGACGCGCGCGTCGTCGTCGGGCATGCCGAAGTGGTCGAGGAACGCCAGGACCTGGACGGCGAAGGCCTCGTTGATCTCGAACAGGCCGATGTCCTCGATGCTCAGGCCGGCCTGGGCCAGGGCCTTCTCGGTCGAGGGGATGGGCCCGATGCCCATGACCTCGGGGTCCACGCCCACGTACGCGAACGACACGAGACGCATGCGGGCCGGCAGGCCGAGCTCGGCCGCGACGTCGCCCGCCGCGAGGAGCGAGACCGCCGCGCCGTCGGTCAGCGGGGACGCGTTGCCCGCGGTGACCTTGCCGCCGGGACGGAACGGCGTCTTGAGGTGCGCGATGTCCTCGACCGTGGTGCCCGGGCGGGGCAGCTCGTCGGCCGTGGCCAGGCCCCAGCCCTGCTGCGGGTCGCGCAGCGCGATCGGGACGAGGTCCGGCGTCACGTCGCCGTTGGCGAGCGCCTTGGCGTACTTGGCCTGGCTCGCGACGCCGTACGCGTCCGCGCGCTCCTTGGTCAGGTGCGGGAAGCGGTCGTGCAGGTTCTCGGCGGTCGCACCCATGACCAGGGCCGTCGAGTCGACGAGCTTCTCGGCGACGAAGCGCGGGTTGGGGTCTGCGCCCTCGCCCATGGGGTGGTGGCCCATGTGCTCGAGGCCGCCCGCGAGCGTCACGTCCTGGGCGCCGATCGCGATGGCCGACGCGGTCGTGGTGACCGCGGTCATGGCGCCCGCGCACATGCGGTCGATCGCGAAGCCCGGGACGGACTTCGGCAGGCCGGCCAGCACGGCCACGCTCCGGCCGAGCGTCAGGCCCTGGTCGCCCGTCTGGGTCGTCGCGGCCAGCGCCACCTCGTCGATGCGCTCGACCGGGAGCTCGGGGCGGCGACGCAGCAGCTCGCGCACGGCCTTCACGGCGAGGTCGTCGGCACGGGTGTTGGCGTAGATGCCGTCGGGACGGGCCTTGCCGAACGGCGTACGCACCCCCTCGACGAAGACGACGTCGCGGACGGTCCGGCGCGAGCCCGAACCCTTGCTGGCCACAGTCATGGCATCTCCTGATCTGGACGGCGGTGTCCCTGAGCGTCACCGCTCAGCGTTGGTACAGGCTACCCACGGTACCGGGAAAATGCACGAAAGCGTGAGACCGAGTATCTGCAACGGCCGACGGACCCGCTCAACCAGAGGGGTCGAGGCGGGTCCGTCGGGGAACTCAGGGGCGATCTGGGCGATACGCAGTCTCGCTCGTGGAGAGGTCAGTGGCCTCCGCGGAGCTTGCGCACGACCCTCTTGGCGGTCGGCAGGCCCTTGTTCCAGGCGGTGTACCACATCGAGAACGGCACGTCGATGCTCCCGATCAGCTCGTTCTCGTGGCTCGCGAAGCCGCGCTTGAACGTCGAGATCCCGTCGTTGAGCAGACCGTTGACGTCGTAGCGCAGCACGCCGCGCTCACGCATCGCGTTGATCGCGTACCACTTGAGTCCGTAGTTCGCGCGCAGCCGCTGGCCCTCCTCGTCCATGCCGCCGTACAGCTCGAACGACGTGCGCGCCGAGGCCGCGAACCACACGAACGAGACCGGCCGGTCGTGCGGGCCGCCCTCGCGCGAGCGGGCGAAGGCCGCGAAGACGGGCGAGTGCTCGCCGAGCTGGTCGAACACGAGCTCGTAGTAGGAGTCCTCGTGCAGGCCGAACCCGGCCCGCTCGGCGGTCTGGCGGTACAGGCGCAGGCACGCCGAGAGCTCGGCGCGCGTGGTGACCGGGCGGAACTCGAGGTCCTCGCGCTCCGACTTGCGGATGTACTGGCGGGTCTTCTTGGCCATGTCGGCCATGAGCTCGTCGGGCGTCTTGCGCAGGTCCAGGATCAGGGTCGTCGGGTAGAGCACGGGGTTGACCGCGGGGGCCGCGCCGTCGAGCTCGAGCGAGGTCCCCGCGTCCCAGTCCGGCTCGAGCGTGATGCCCACGCCACCGACGTTCTCGCGGCACCAGCCCACCACGGCCTCCGTGACGCCCGACCGGGTCGCGGGGTAGCCCGTGCCGTCGGGCATGACGACCGGACCACGGGGCACGTAGCTCAGCGCCTTGAACTGCGCGGGCAGCGAACGGACCAGGACCTGCGCGAGGCCCAGGACCGTGCCGTCCGAGCCCGCGACCTGCAGGCGGCGAGGCGTCCAGGCCCCGGCCCCCTTGACCTCGCCCCACCCCCAGAGCTGGAGCGGGTGGCCACCCATCGCGAGCACCTGCTCGTCCCAGGCGGCGCGGTCGGTGATCGTCGTGACGGTCAAGGAGGAGGACTCGGGCAGCATGCCCCCGACCTTACCGGCGAGGGGAAGTCCCGGACGACGGCGTCCCCACCGTCTGCCCCGACCGGCGTCCAGGACATCGGCCGAGGTGGGCGGCGGGCGCAGGCGTCGGCGAGCCGTGCGCCGGGACCTACGAGGCGCTCTCCGGGGACGGGGCAGGGCGTGCGACCGAGGCCGGGTCGGCGAGAGCGCGGGCCAGGGGCTCGGCCACGAGGTCGAGCTGCCACTCGCGCGCGCCGCGACCGCGCAGGAACTGCGCGACGTGCTCGGTGTCGAGCGGTGAGGGAGGCGTCCAGCACACGCGGCGCAGGGCGTCGGGCTGCAGGAGGTTCTCGATCGGCACCGAGAGCTCGTCGGACAGCGCCTGGACCACGACGCGCGCAGCGTCGAGGCGCTGGGCCGCGGCGGGGTCGCGGTCGGCCCATGCGCGCGGCGGCGGCGGGGCGTCGCTGCGCGGCCCGCGGGCGCTGGGCAGCGCTTCCTGGGGCAGGGCCAGCGCCTGGTCGATCGCGTGCTGCCAGGCCGCGGCCCGGCGGGCCGTGTTGCGGCCCGAGAACGCCGGCAGCTTGACCAGCTCGGGCACCGAGCGGGGCATGGCCTGGGCCGCGGCGACGATCGCACGGTCGGGCAGGACCCGTCCCGGAGCGATGTCCCGGCGGCGGGCGTTCTCGTCACGCGCCTCCCACAGGCTGCGCACGACCGCGAGGCTGCGCGGGTTGCGCAGCGCGTGCACGCCCGACGTGCGACGCCAGGGCTCCTCGCGCGGCGGGGGCGGGGGGGCGGTGCGCACGGCCTCGAACTCCTGGGCGGCCCACTCGGCCTTGCCCTGCTCCTCGAGCCGCTCGCCGAGGATCTTGCGCAGCGGGATGAGGACCTCGACGTCGAGCGCGGCGTACCGCAACCAGTCCTCGGGCAGGGGGCGCGTCGACCAGTCGGCCGCGGAGTGCTCCTTGGCGAGCCCGAGGCCCAGGACCTCGGCGATCACGGCGGCCAGCCCGACGCGCTCCATGCCCAGGAGGCGTGCCGCGAGCTCGGTGTCGAAGATCCGGGCGGGGTACAGGTTCTGCTCGGCGAACCCGGGCAGGTCCTGGGACGCGGCGTGCAGGATCCACTCGGCGTCGCCCACGGCCTCGCGCAGCGGCGAGAGGTCGGGGATCGCGATGGGGTCGATGAGCGCGGTGCCCGCACCCTCGCGGCGCACCTGCACCAGATAGGTGCGCTGGCCGTACCGGTAGCCCGACGCGCGCTCGGCGTCCGCGGCGACAGGGCCGGACGCTGCGGCGTAGGCCGCGACGACCTCGGCGAAGGCCTCGGGCGTGTCGATCACGGGACCGACGCCGTCGGCCGGCTCGGTCAGCGGGGTCACGGCGGGGACCGGAGCGCCGGGGTCTGCGCCGTCGGGCGTCGACGAGGGGGCTGCGTCGCGCGCTGTGCCGACGTCGACGGCGTCGCCGGAGGGGCCGCGGTCGGCGGTCCGGCGTGAGGAGAAGGAAGGTGTGTGGGCCGAGCTCATGGACCCACGGTATTGCGTCGGGGCCGCAACGACGTCACGCCGTCCGGCAACGGGGGCAGCCCGGCGGCCGTGCACAGGAGCGTGGACCACGCCTCGAGGTGGGCCCCGAGGTCGGTCGACGTGGGCGTCCAGGACGCCCGGATCTCGAGGTCGACGTCGTTGGCCTGGCCCGCCAGCGCGCCGAAGCTCTCCGAGAGCACGCGGGTCACGGTGCCGCCCTCGGCCACCGCGTCGGCGTGCGAGTGCGCGAGCGCGTCGTCGAGCCAGGTCCAGGCGACCTCGGCCAGGAGCGGGTCGGTGGCCATCTCGGGCTCGAGCGTCGCGCGCACGAGCGTCACGACGCGGAACGTGCCGTGCCAGGCCTCCTGGCCCGCGGGGTCGTGCAGCAGGATGAAGCGTCCGCTCGCGAGGTCCTCGCCCGAGCCGTCCTGACCGGTCACCTCGCCCGTGAGGGCGAGCGCGAACGGGGCGATCCTGCCGGGCGCGGGCACCTCCTGGAGGCGGACCTCGGGGCGTAGCCTCCGGCGCCCCACGGACTCCAGGGCGCGGAGGAAGTCGGGTGGTGCCGCGGCTTCTCCGGACTTGATCACACGCTGCACAGTACGAGCAGATGTCCACATCGTGGAGGTTAGGCGCGCGGAGGAGATCGAATCGTGATCGCCGGACTAGGCTGTCGGGAGTGTCCGCCGACGCCCGTCGTCGGCATGTCCCGCCGGCGCCCGGCACTCCTGCTCGCCGGAGCCAGCACCTACCCCCGAGGAGCACAGCAGATGACAGCCCGCGCACAGATCGGCGTCACCGGACTCGCGGTCATGGGCCGCAACCTGGCCCGCAACTTCGCTCGTCACGGCTACACGGTCGCGGTGCACAACCGCTCCTTCGCCAAGACCCAGTCGCTCGTCGCCGACCACGGCGACGACGGCGACTTCGTCCCGTCCGAGTCGATGGCCGACTTCGTCGCCTCGCTCGAGCGTCCCCGCAAGGTCGTCATCATGGTCAAGGCCGGCGGCCCGACGGACGCCGTCATCGCCGAGCTGGTCCCGCTCCTCGAGCAGGGCGACATCATCATCGACGCCGGCAACGCGCACTTCCCCGACACGCGCCGCCGCGAGGCCGAGCTCAAGGAGAAGGGCCTGCACTTCGTGGGCACCGGTGTCTCCGGTGGCGAGGAGGGCGCGCTCAACGGCCCCAGCATCATGCCCGGTGGCGCCCCGGAGTCGTACGAGACCCTCGGCCCCATCCTCGAGGACATCTCGGCCAAGGTCGACGGCGTGCCCTGCTGCACCTACGTCGGTCCCGACGGCGCGGGCCACTTCGTGAAGATGGTCCACAACGGCATCGAGTACGCCGACATGCAGCTCATCGCCGAGGCGTACGACCTGCTCAAGCAGGGCCTCGGAGCCTCGGCCCAGGAGATCGGCCAGATCTTCGCCGAGTGGAACAAGGGCGACCTCGAGTCGTTCCTCATCGAGATCACGGCCGACGTGCTCCAGCACGTCGACGCCGAGACCGGCAAGGCGTTCGTCGACATCATCCTCGACCGTGCCGAGCAGAAGGGCACGGGCCGCTGGACGGTCCAGAACGCGCTCGACCTGGGCGTCCCGATCACGGGCATCGCCGAGGCCACGTTCGCGCGTGCGCTGTCCGGCTCGGTGCCCCAGCGCTCGGCCGCGGTCGGCGTGCTGCCGGCCGACGCGGGCCAGTGGGAGATCACGGACCGTGACGCGTTCATCGAGGACGTGCGCCGTGCGCTGTACTCGTCGAAGGTCGTCGCCTACTCGCAGGGCTTCGACCAGATCGCCGCGGCCTCCGAGGAGTTCGGCTGGGGTATCGACCGCGGCGCCATGGCGCGCATCTGGCGTGGGGGCTGCATCATCCGCGCCCGCTTCCTCAACCGCATCACCGAGGCCTACGAGCGCGACGAGAACCTCGCGCTGCTCCTGGCCGACCCGTACTTCACGCAGACCGTCGGCGAGGGCGTGTCCTCGTGGCGTCGCGTGGTGTCCCAAGCCGCGCTCAACGGCGTGCCCACGCCCGCGTTCTCGTCCTCGCTCGCGTACTACGACGGGGTGCGCGCCGAGCGCCTGCCCGCGGCCCTCATCCAGGCCCAGCGCGACTTCTTCGGCGCCCACACCTACCACCGCGTCGACAAGGAGGGCGTGTTCCACACCGAGTGGTCCGGCGACCGCAGCGAGTCCAACGCATGACGGGGACTTCTCTCCCCGATCTCCTGCCTGTCGGCGTCGGTGGTGACATCGGCGTCTATGCGATGGTCCGCGCGTTCCACGAGCAGTACGGGACCGACGCCCTCGTGATCTCGAGCGTCGCCACGCGCGCCATG
Organism: Oerskovia sp. Root918; assembly: GCF_001428945.1. Lineage (NCBI taxonomy): Bacteria > Bacillati > Actinomycetota > Actinomycetes > Micrococcales > Cellulomonadaceae > Oerskovia > Oerskovia sp. Root918. The sequence goes on along the minus strand of NZ_LMJG01000013.1, from coordinate 13,499 downwards.
GCCGACTCGTCGTTCGTCACGAACGTCGTGACGCCCGGCATCGACGACCCCGAGGTCCTCGTCGCCGCGCTCGAGCGCGTCGCCGCCCAGCACCCGGGCAAGACGCTCGTGCTGCTCACGAACGCCGACTGGTTCGTCCGGTCGATCGTCGAGAACCGCGCGCGGCTCGAGGACAAGTACGTCATGTCCTACTGCACGCTCGAGGTCCTCGAGCAGGTCTCGAGCAAGGAGGGCTTCGCGGAGGTCTGCGACCGGCTCGGCATCCCCACGCCGCGCACGGTCGCGGTCAGCGTGCCCCAGCTCGTCGCGGACGGCGGGCTCGCGGCGATCCCCGCGCTGCGCGTCGACCTCGAGTTCCCGGTCGTCGCCAAGCCGTCCTCGAGCGCGGACTACCACTACGTCTCGTTCCCGGGCAAGCGCAAGATCCACCACGTCGACTCGCGCGCCGAGCTCGACGAGCTGCTCGGGCACCTCGTGACCGCGGGGTACCCCGGGACGTTCCTCGTCCAGGAGTTCATCCCGGGCGACGAGACGCAGATGCGCTCGCTCACGGCCTACCGGGACACGCGGGGCGTGATCACCCTGCTCGCCACGGGCCGGGTGCTCCTCGAGGAGCACACCCCGGGCACGCTGGGCATCCCCGCGGCGATCCTCACGGAGCCGTACGAGGACGCCATGGAGGCCGCGAGCCGGTTCCTCGACAACGTCGGGTACACCGGGTTCGCCAACTTCGACTACAAGCTGGACCCCCGCACGGGTCGGCACGTGTACTTCGAGGTGAACCCGCGCATCGGTCGCAACAACTACTACGTGACCGCGGCCGGGGCCAACATCGCTCGCGCGCTCGTCGAGGACCGGGTCCTCGGCAGGTCGATCGAGCCTCTGCTGGCCACGAAGGAGGTCCTGTACTCGGTGGTGCCGTTCCGGCTCCTGCTCAAGTACATCCTGGACCCCTCGCTGCGGATCCGGCTGCAGGCGGTCAAGGACCGCGGCGACGCGGTGAACCCCCTGAAGTACTCGCGGGACGGGGGGCTCAAGAGGCGACTGGTCGTCGAGGCGATGACCCAGAACTTCTACCGCAAGTACAAGAAGCACTACCCGGAACCGACCACGACGGGCTACTGAGACCGTCGGTGCCGACCGCACCGACCCTCTCCGTACCCTGACGAGCGGGCCGGACAGCACGAGGGGCCGTCACCACCTGGTGGTGACGGCCCCTCGTCGTCGTGCTCGCCGCGTCTTCCGGTGCGGCTGCGGCGTGCGGGAAGGTCAGCCCAGCTCGCTGGTGCCCGAGTACAGGTGCAGCACGGGCACGTGCAGCTCCTCGCGGGCACGCGACGCCCAGTCCTGGTGGAACGTGTCCTCGACCGCGTGCGGGTAGGTCACGATCGCGATCTCGCGGACGTCGCCCGCGGCGACCGCAGCGCGCAGCGCGGGCAGCGGGTCGTCCTCGGTCACGGCGCCCTCGGCCTCGCGGCCCGCGGCCCGGAGCTCTGCGACGCTCGCGTCGAGCTGCTCCTGCGCGGTGGCCGTGGCCTGGGCGCGCGACGGCTCCTTGCCGAGCACCTCGTCCCACGCCTCCTTGAGCTCTCCCACGCTGAGGTGGTCGATGATCGCGGAGACGACGTTGCGCTCGGTGTCGGCGGGCACCAGGACCCGGTAGGCGAGGGTCTCGTCGGGGTGGAGGGACAGGATGTGCTCCACGTCCACGGCGGCGAGGGTGTCTTCGGTCAGGACGAGGATGGTGTCGGTCACAGGCCCAGAGTAGTCAACGTTCTCAGCGCAGCGCCCATCGGGCGGCCAGCGTCCCGCCCGCGTGCAGCAGGTGCTCGAGCCGAGGACGGACCGGATCGGCGCTCGCGGGCATCTCGCCACCCGCCGTGGGACCGGTGGCAGCACCCGGGACGAGGGGCGGCAGGCCGGCCACGATCCGGCCCGGCCCCGGGCCCACGAGCACCGGGGTCGTGGTCACGCACAGCTCGTCGAGCAGGTCGGCGGCGAGCAGGTCCGCGAGCAGGTGCGGACCGCCCTCGCACAGCACCCGGGTCAGCCCCTGTTCCGTCAGCGCGGCGAGACCGGCCCGCAGGTCGGGTCCGGGCGTGGGGGAGGGGAGGTCCTGGGGGGTGCGGGGCGCACCCGCGTGCGTGTCGTCGTCGGGCCCGACGACGAGGATGCGGTCCGCCGGCACGCTCGCCCGGGCGATGCCCGCCCCGTGCTCGTCCGTGATGACGAACGGCGGGCGCGCGCCCCCGGCCAGCGACGCGGGCAGGTGGCCGCTGCGCGTGACGACCGCGAGCTCGAGCGGCCCGCGCCCCGCGCGCAGGTGCTCGAGCCCGCGCGGGACGTCGAGCGCGGTGTAGCCCTCGGCCCGTGCCGTACCCGCCCCCACGAGCACGACGTCCGCGAGGGCCCGCAGCACCCGGAAGACGCGCCAGTCGGCCGCGTCGTTGATGGTTCCCGAGCGGTGGTCCGGACCCCAGGCGCCGCCGTCGACGCTCGAGACCATGTTCGCGCGCACGTGCAGGCCCGGCGGGGACGCGTAGAACGCCGCGAGCTCCTCCTCGCGGGGCGTGACCTCGAGCCGGGTCCCGGCGAGGTGCCCCGCGCCGCCCGGCCCGATCAGCACGTCCAGCGCAGGGAGGGACGGGGCAGGGGGTGATGGGGTGACGTCCGACACAGCGCTCATCCCGCCAGGCTAGTGCGCGTAGGCTGGATCCTCGTGACTGCTGCCCCTCCCGATCTCGCCGGGACCCCGTCGAACTCGTCGAACCCGCCCCGTACCGCCGCCTCGCCCGCACCGGGCACGGCGAGCCTGCCGGGCGCGGGCGCCGAGGGCACGGTGCGCGCGCGGGCGCTCGCGGACATCCGGCCCGTCGTGCCGCCCACGCGGCTGCTCGCGGACCTCGTTCCCCCGCGCCACTTCGCCGAAGCGCGCTTCGCGACGTACCGCGCGAACCCGGCCTACCCGAGCCAGGCATCGACGGTCGCCCGTCTCGAGGAGGTCGGTGCGCAGCTCGCCCCGGGCGCGTCCGGCAGGGGCGTGCGTGGCCTGTTCGCCAAGCGCAAGGCCGTGCCGGCGATCTACATGGACGGCGGGTTCGGTGTCGGCAAGACCCACCTGCTGACCTCGCTCGCGCACGCGGTGGGCCCCGACGCGGCCTACGGGACGTTCGTCGAGTACACCAACCTCGTGGGGGCCCTGGGCTTCCAGGCCACGGTCGACGCGCTCGCGACCAAGCGGCTGGTCTGCATCGACGAGTTCGAGCTCGACGACCCGGGCGACACCGTCCTCATGTCCCGGCTCCTGCGCGAGCTCGCGGACCGGGGCGTCGCGCTCGCCGCGACGTCCAACACGCTGCCCGGCTCGCTGGGCGAGGGGCGCTTCGCGGCCGAGGACTTCCTGCGCGAGATCCAGGCCATGGCGGCTCGGTTCGAGGTCATGCGGGTCGACGGCGAGGACTACCGCCACCGCGCGGTCGTGACCGAGACGCAGCCCCTGCCCGCGGAGGTCGCCGCGCAGGTCGCGGCGAGCCACCCGGGCGCGACGCTCGACTCGCTCGACGACGTGCTCGACCACCTCCGGCACGTGCACCCCAGCAAGTACGGCGCGATGCTCGACGACGTCACGCTCGTCGCGCTCACGGGGGTCCACCCCGTGACCGAGCAGTCGGCCGCGCTGCGGCTCGTGGTCCTCGTCGACCGCCTCTACGACCGCGACGTGCCGGTCCTGCTCGCGGGCGGCCCCGGCGAAGGAGCAGGGAGCGGCGGCGCGGAGGCCGCGATGTTCACCGAGGAGATGCTGCGCGGCGGCTACCGCAAGAAGTACCTCCGGGCACTGTCCCGGCTGGGCTCGCTCGCCGAGGACGGACGCGCCCTCACGCGGACTCCAGCCGCCTGAGCTCGGTCGCGACGTCGAAGTCGGCGGGCGGCCACTCCAGGTCCAGGCGTCGCAGCGCGTCGAGCACGAGCTCGGAGACCGCGAGCCGTGAGAACCACTTGGAGTCGGCCGGCACGACGTGCCACGGGGCGATCTCGGTGTTCGTCCGGTCGATCACGGCCTGGTACGCCTCCTGGTACGCGGGCCACTTCTTGCGTGCGTCGATGTCGCCCGGGTTGTACTTCCAGTGCTTCTCGGGGCGCTCCAGCCGGTCGCGCAGCCGAGCCTTCTGCTCGTCGAGGGATACGAAGAGGGCGACCTTGACGATCGTCGTGCCGCCCGCGACGAGCTCCTGCTCGAACGCGTTGATCTCCTCGTAGCGCGCCTCCCAGACGTCCGGCGGGACCAGCTCGTCGACACGGGCCACCAGGACGTCCTCGTAGTGCGAGCGGTCGAAGACCCCGAGGTACCCGGGGTCCGGCAGCGCGCGGCGGATGCGCCACAGGTAGTCGTGCTCGCGCTCCTCCGCGGTGGGGACCCCGAACGACGTGTGCTGGACGCCCTGTGGGTCCACCAGGCCGATCACGTGCCGCACGATCCCGCCCTTGCCCGACGTGTCCATGCCCTGCAGGACGAGCAGGACGGACCGGCTGCCGCCGCTGCGGCCCTCGGCGAACAGGCGTTCCTGGAGGTCGGAGAGCTCGTCGGCGTGCGCGTCGAGCAACCGCTCGGCCTGCTTGCGCCCCTGGGACCACCCGGGGGTCGAGGCGCGGTCGAACGACGCGAGGTCGAACCCGCGCGGTGCGCGCAGCGACTCGACGGGCGGCACGTCCCAGCCGGCGACCTTCTTGGCGCCGGACCGGGCCGTGGTGTCCTCGGGCGCTGATGCGGGGCCGGCCGAGCCGGACGAGTGCTTTCCCATGCGGGTGAGGCTAGTCACCTCGAGGTCAGGACGACAGCCGAACGACCCGCGACACGCACGGACGACTCGTCGACGGGGGCCGGCGCGAGGGGCTCGAGATCATGGCGCGCGCTCGCGGGGTCGGGCCGGGAGCGGGCGGCGGTGCCGGCAGTGCCGCGGGTGTCGGCGGTGCCGGGACGGTCGGCTGGGTCCACCGCGCCGGGAGGGCCGGCAGCGTCTGCAGGCTCGCTCGGTGACGACCACCGGGCGGCCACGCTCCAGGCGCGACGGGACGAGGGGAGCAGCGCGGTCCGCGGGTGCGGCCCCACGTTGACGACCGTGACGACGTTCCCGCGCTGGACGAGCACGACGCCTCCCGGACCCCGGCGCACGATGAGGACCGCGTCGTCCCGCACGGCGCGGCGCAGGCGCAGGAGCGTGCTGGTCCAGGCGCGCAGGCGGTAGGTCGCGGGCTCCTCGAGGCGGGGGACGAACGCCGAGGCGAGGAGCAGCGCGGTCACGATCGCCTGCCCGTCCTCGTCGACGCGTTCCGTGGACTCGAGGCCGAGCATGATCTGCGCGGCGTCCGGCATGGTCAGGATCCTGCTCAGGGCGTTGAACCACGTGGCGTCACCCTCGCGGGCGCCCGCGACCAGCGCGTGGAACGACCGCTCGAGGCCCCGGACCCACAGGGTGCCCAGTCCCCGGCCCCCCTGCTCGGCCGGGACGAGCAGCCGGGGCTCCGCGGTCTCGCACTCGCCCACGAGCCGGACGGGGCGCCCGTGCGCGAGCGACGCGGCGTCCGCCGTCCGCGCGACCTCGACCAGGAGGTGCACGGGCGAGGCGTCGGCGAGGTCCTGGACCCTGGCGATGCGCAGCGCGTCGACGTGGAAGTCGTCGAACCACCGTTCGGCGCTGTCGACGACCCAGTCGTGGACCTCCCTGCTGCCGGCCCGGTCGAGGTTGATCCGGCGCCCCGAGGGCAGGTCTGCCGGCACCTCGGCGGCCGGCTCGTCCCGCAGGGGGAGCGAGGGCAGGGGAGAGCCGGGCGTGCGCCGCCGGGTCCGCAGCGGCGCCAGGTAGGGGGCGTAGGCCTCGAGGAAGGCCGCCCCGGGGGCGGCGCGGTGGTAGGCGACCCCGAGCGAGACGCCGATCCCGTGCGCGTGGGCCGCGTCGACGAACCGCTGGAGCGCGCGCGGGCCGCCGATCTCCTCGCACACCGTGTAGAGATGGGGGCACAGCACGCCCGCGACCGACCCGATCGTCCGCAGCTCGACGACCGCGACGCCCAGCGCCGACAACGCGTCGAGTCGCGCGGCGGCTGCATCGAGCGTGCCCTCGGGGGTGAACGTCGTGACGTCGACGTCGAGGACCGCGCCCCGCGCGTCGGGCCCCTGCCACGCCTCGTCGGACCAGTCGAACGCCGGGTCGAACGAGCGGCTCCAGCCGAGCAGGCCGTGCGGCTGGCGGGGGCTGCGCGGGTCGGGCAGCGGCGGGCCGCCGTCGATCGAGAACCCGTAGTCGGTGCCCGGCGCGAGCTCGTCGTCGGCTCCCCACCAGTTGGGCACGTGCATCCCGATCAGGCGCAGGGGTCGGCGCTCGGGCTCTGCGGCGGGCCCGGGAGCGGCGTCGGTCCCTGCGCCGTCCTCGTCGTGCGGTGCCCTGCGGGGCAGGACGACCTCGATCGTGCGGGCGCGCGGGGCCCAGACGACGGGACGCGGCCCGGGGACGGGGATCATGGGGGCGTCGTCGGGCGGCTTGGCGGTGTTGCGGTAGCGCGAGGTCATCCGGCGTGCGCCTCTCCCTGGGCTCGCACGAGCAGGACCGTGGCGAACGACGAGACCGTGAGGTGGTCGCCCGCGCGGTACGTCAGGGGCTCCGGCTCGGCCCCGTCCGCCGTGCTCACGAGCGTGCGCCACGACGCACCGTAGGTGGCGACGGGCAGCGTGAAGTCGAGCGCGCGGTCCGAGGCGTTGAGCAGCAGCAGGAACGAGTCGTCGACGATGGGCTCCCCGCGCCGGTCCCGCTCGGGCAGGTCGTCCCCGCCCAGGAACACCATGACGGACTGCGCGTACCCCTGGTTCCAGTCGGTCGAGTCCATGCGGCTGCCCGAGAGGTCGAACCAGTCGATGTCCGGGATCTCGCCGTCGGGTGTGCCCGCAGGGCCCTGGAAGAAGCGACGCCGGTGCAGCAGCGGGTGCGCGCGCCGGATCTCGACCATGCGGCGGGCGAAGTCCAGGAGGCTGCTGCGCTCCTCGTCGAGCCCGTCCGCGCCGCCCCAGTCCATCCACGTGATCTCGTTGTCCTGGCAGTACCCGTTGTTGTTGCCGCGCTGGGTGCGGCCGATCTCGTCGCCGTGGGAGAGCATGGGGACGCCCTGGGAGAGCAGGAGCGTCGCGAGGAAGTTGCGGCGCTGACGCGCCCGCAGCGCGCGGACCTCGGGGTCGTCGGTGGGGCCCTCGACGCCGCAGTTCCACGAGCGGTTGTGGTTCTCGCCGTCGGCCCCGCCCTCGCCGTTGGCCTCGTTGTGCTTCTCGTCGTACGACACCAGGTCCGTCAGCGTGAAGCCGTCGTGGGCCGTGACGAAGTTGATCGACGCGATGGGCTTGCGGCCCGAGTGCTCGTACAGGTCCGAGGAGCCCGTCAGGCGGCTCGCGAACTCGGGCAGCATGGCGGGCTCCCCGCGCCAGAAGTCGCGCACGGTGTCGCGGTAGCGGCCGTTCCACTCGGTCCACAGGGGAGGGAACCCGCCGACCTGGTAGCCGCCGTCGCCCAGGTCCCAGGGCTCGGCGATGAGCTTGACCTGGGACACGACCGGGTCCTGCTGGACGATGTCGAAGAACGCCGAGAGCCGGTCCACCTCGTGGAACTGGCGCGCGAGCGTCGCGGCGAGGTCGAAGCGGAACCCGTCGACGTGCATCTCGGTGACCCAGTACCGCAACGAGTCCATGATGAGCTGGAGCACGTGGGGCGAGCGCATGAGCAGCGAGTTGCCCGTGCCCGTCGTGTCGAAGTAGTGGGCCTCGTCGCCGTCGACGAGCCGGTAGTACGCGGCGTTGTCGATCCCGCGGAACGACAGCGTGGGACCCAGGTGGTTGCCCTCTGCCGTGTGGTTGTAGACCACGTCGAGGATCACCTCGATGTCGGCCTCGTGGAGCGCCTTGACCATGGCCTTGAACTCCATGACCTGCTGCCCGCGCGTGCCGTACGCGGTGTAGCCGTTGTGGGGAGCGAAGAAGCCGATGGTGTTGTAGCCCCAGTAGTTCGACAGCCCCTTGGCGACAAGGCTCGGGTCGTTGACGAACTGGTGCACCGGCATGAGCTCGACGGCCGTGACGCCCAGGGCGCGCAGGTGCTCGACGACGGCCGGGTGGGCCATGCCCGCGTACGTCCCGCGCAGCTCGTCGGGCACGTCGGGGTGGAGCATGGTCATGCCCCGCACGTGGGCCTCGTAGATGACCGAGTCGTGGTAGTCGTGCTGGGGCGGGCGGTCGTGGCCCCAGTCGAAGAAGGGGTTGACGACGACCGAGAGCATGGTGTGCCCGAGCGAGTCCTCGGTGTTGCTCGGCGAGGGCGGGGCCGGGGGCTCCCCGGAGGACTCGTGCGGCTCGTCGTCGGTGCCGTCGGGCGAGCTGCCCTCGGACCCGCCGGCGACCGCCCCGAGGGCGCCGCCCGTCGCGGCCTGCACGGCCGGCGTCTCGCCGAACCGGTAGGAGAACAGGGACTCGTCGCCGTCGACCTGCCCGTCGATCGCCTTGGCGTACGGGTCGACCAGGAGCTTCGCAGGGTTGCACCGGTGGCCTGCGGCCGGGTCGTACGGGCCGTGCACCCGGTAGCCGTAGCGCACGCCCGGGCCCAGGCCCGGCAGGTAGACGTGCCACACGTGGGCGTCGACGTCCTCGAGCAGGACGCGCGTCTCGCGGGGGCGACCCTCCTCGTCGAGGTCGTCGCCGATCAGGCACAGCTCGACCTTCTCGGCGACCTCCGAGAAGAGGGCGAAGTTCGTCCCCGTCCCGTCGAACGTCGCGCCCAACGGATACGGTCGGCCCGGCCAGGTCTGCATGGGTCGACCCTTTCATCCCGGGCGCCCGTTGTCGCCCACGGCACGCCCCGACGTTCAGGAAGGGGCGCTCGCGGAGGGGGTGCCAGGGCCGTCCGGAGGCACGTCGGCGCCCGACGACGTCGCGCGCCCCGGGGTCGTCGTCTCCGGTGGGTGGGGTGCGCGCCCCGCGACCTCCACCGCGTCGATCGTGCTCACGACCCTGCCCTGGGCCTCGAGTTCCCGGAACCAGTCCGAGGCGCGCAGCCGCGGCTCGAGCGCCGGCGCGACCCCGGTGAGGAACAGTCGGCAGCCGTTCTCGGCCAGCTCGTCGTCGAGGTCCTCGAGCTCGTCGACGACCGTCGAGGACACCCAGTCCATGGCGCTCACCTCGAGCACGACGGTCCGGGCGCTCGCGGCCCGGACGAGCTGTGCCGTGCGCTCGACCGTGGGACGCACGTTGGCCGTGTAGAGCATGCCGCGGAGCCGGAGCACGAGGAGGCTGCTGTCCGAGAGCGGGCTCGTGTCCGTGGGGCCGGGGTCGCTCGTGGGATCCGTGGTGCCGGCGGCGTGCGAGATGCCGCCCGCCGTCGGGGCGTCGTGCTGCAGCGGCTCGTCCGGCGAGGGCTCCCACCCTCCCGGGCCGTGCCGCAGGACCTCGACCTGGGGGCGGTCGAGGTCGCGCAGCACGATGAAGAGCGTCATGAGCACGCCCGCGGCCACTCCCGCGAGGAGCCCGGAGAGGAGCCCGACGAGAGTGGTCGCGACCGCGATCCACAGCTCGGACATGTCGAAGCGGGTCAGGGCCCGGAACTCTCGCACGTCCACGAGCCCGAGCGTGGCCACGAGAACGACCGCACCGAGCGTCGCCTCGGGCATGTGGTCGAGCACGGGGGCGAGGAAGATGGCGACGAGGACCGCGAGCAGCGCGGTCACGACGCTCACGACCTGGCTCCGCGCCCCGGCGCGCTGGGCGACCGCGGACTGGGAGAAGCCGCCCGCGGCAGGGATGACGGCCGTGAACCCGCCGACGAGGCTCGCCGCCCCGACGGCGAGCAGCTCCTGGTCGGGGTCGATGCGCGGGTCCTTGCGGTTGCGGACCTCGCGGGCGACCGCGACGGACTCGAGGAAGGCCATGATGGCGATGGCAGCGGCCGCGGGCAGCAGGTGGGGCACGTCGCCGAGCCGGGGGAGGACGATCGTGGGCAGGCCGGCAGGGATCGGGGAGACGAGGCTCACGCCGCGGTCGGTGATGCCGCCGAACGTCGCGGCGAGGATGCCACCCGTCACGACGATCAAGGGGGCGGGGAGCCGGGGCCAGACCCTGCTGACGAGGACGAGGGCCGCGAGCGAGACGACCGAGAGGAGCACGGTCGTCCCGTTGACGTCCGAGAACGCACGGAAGGCTGCGCGGAGCTCGGGGACGAACCCGTGCCCGTGGAGCGTCTCGCGCGCCCCGAGGAGCTTGGGGACCTGCCCGACCGCGACGGTCAGCCCGACGCTCGCCTTGATGCCCGTGAGCGTCGCGTGGCTGATGTTCTGCACGAGCGAGCCCAGCCGCAGGACGCGCGCGACGAGCAGCATGACCCCGACCAGGACCGTGAGGGTCGCGAGCGCCCGGATCCGCGCCTCGGAGTCACCACCGCCGCTGACGGTCGAGAGGCCGACGAGGGACGTCGCGACGAGGGTCGCGATGGTCGAGGTGGTCGACATGCTCAGCGCGCGCGATCCGCCCAGGGCCGCGTAGACGACCATCGGGAGCATGCACGTGTAGAGCCCGTACTGGACGGGCAGGTCGGCGATCGTCGCGTACGCCATGGCCTGGGGGACCACGACGGCGCCGGCCGTGAGGCCGGCGAGCACGTCGGTGCGCAGCGACGCGATGCGGTACCCGTGCAGGGTGGGGAAGAGGCCCCGGAGGGCCCGGGGAGGAGCCGGGGCAGCCATGGCCCGAGTATCGCCCGGGGGGAGCGTGAGCGCGCCTCGGGGCCCGACGGCGGAGCTGCGTCGCTCAGTTCCCATGCATAAATAGTGTGCCAAGCGCGGATCTCGTCCGGATCGCTCGAAGCTTGCGACTCACCGACCAGCCTTGACGGGTGATCTCGCCGCCGCAGCCCTGTCCTGGTCGGCGCGGAGCCGTGCGTGGGGCCGTGGGACCTGCTAGACCAGGGGTATGAGCAGCACGAGCGAGGACCGCGCCCTTGACGCGGTCGACCTGAACGAGAGCGACGTCTCGTCCGCACGCATCTCCCCGCGTTCCCGGCTGACCCTGGAACAGGAGGCAGAGGCCGACGTCCGCGAGGGCGGGGACGCCTCCAAGGCTCCGCAGTCGCTCGCCGACGAGGAGCGGCGGGCCACCGACGGGATGTCGAGCGGGCGGTCGTGGGACGACCCGGACGAGCTCTGACGGGATACTGACGGCACGTCGGACCGTGAGTCGGTCGTGCCGGTCGACTGCTAGCCGAGCGTCGGCAGCCGGTCCTGGTCCACGGCGACGAGTCGCGGCATGCCGGCAGGCGCGACCTTGCTCAGCGCGACGTAGCGAGCCTCGGCCCGGTGCAGCCGGATGTGCTCGTCGAGCGACCAGTCCGGCCCGTTGGTGAGCTGCATGCCGCACGAGCAGTCGATCGTCACCCGGCCGTCGGCGACCCGTCGGACATGGCCGATCGTGACGTGCGAGGTGCGGGCCTCGGCCTTGGCGCGGCGCATCGAGGCGCTGACGGGTTCGTTGGCGGGGGAGTCCACCCGACGAGCCTAGACGCTCGCGCGGGACGTGAGGTGAACGAGGGCGTCGCGCACGAGGTTCCCTGGGCCGGTGCGCCGTGGACCGGCCTCAGTGCTCGTGGACGAGGCCCAGCTCGTGCGCTCGTTCGTGCGCGGCCTCGGCGGCCTCGCGTGCAGCGATCCTGGCCCGGACCTCGGCCCGGCGCAGCGGGGGGACCGTGCTCGGTGGCTGACGGCGCTCGGGCAGCTCGGCGAGCAGCCGTGTGACGGTCGCGGCGATCTCGGCGACGGCCGTGTCGATGGGCCCACGGGTCGCTGCGCTGACGCTCTGGACCCCGGCGACCTTGCGGACGAACTGCAAGGCCGCCGCCTGGATCTCCTCGTCGGTGGCGGGCGGTTCGAGCCCCCGCAGGGCGGTGATGTTGCGGCACATGCTCCCGACGCTACGTGCGACCCGCCACCGCGACAAGGGACGGGTCGAGTCGCACGCGATCCCTCGAACAGCTCGGCGTGAGTCGAGAAGTACTCGTCATCGTGCTCGGCGAGCTCCGGGGCCCGAGGGGGGTATGACAAAAGGCCGTCCCGGGTGGGACGGCCTTCGTGGTGGTGGGCGATACTGGGATCGAACCAGTGACCTCTTCCGTGTCAGGGAAGCGCGCTNGGGGGCGGCGCTGTGCCCGCCTCGCAGGGGTATGACAAAAGGCCGTCCCGGGTGGGACGGCCTTCGTGGTGGTGGGCGATACTGGGATCGAACCAGTGACCTCTTCCGTGTCAGGGAAGCGCGCTACCGCTGCGCCAATCGCCCAGGGCTGTTCTGCGAGAGAACAGCACAAGGGATACTGCCTTGCTGAGAGGTGGAGATGGGATTCGAACCCACGTGCACGGCTTTGCAGGCCGCTGCCTCGCCTCTCGGCCACTCCACCAGGGACTCGAACCCGACAAGTCCGAAGACTTATCCGAGCGGACGACGGGATTCGAACCCGCGACCCTCACCTTGGCAAGGTGATGCTCTACCACTGAGCCACGTCCGCACTGCCGAACCTCGCCCGGATCTCTCCGGCGTTTTTCGGCGCGTCACAGACTCACCACCGAGCGCAGGTACCCGTCCTCCTGGCGGACCGTGAGCTCGCGGTCCCGGACGAGGAACCATCGTCGTACCCCGCGAACACGGCCAACCACGCGGGCGTCATACGAGCCCCTCCCCGAGCCACTCGGCGAACCGCTCGGGCGTGAGCGCGGCGACGTGCATGCCGCTCTCGGCCAGACGACGNGACCCTCACCTTGGCAAGGTGATGCTCTACCACTGAGCCACGTCCGCACTGCCGAACCTCGCCCGGATCTCTCCGGCGTTTTTCGGCGCGTCACAGACTCTAGCCGAAAGATGGGGCAAGAGTCCAAATCGCCCCAGGTCAGTGCGTTGCGCGGCCGGGGCGGGGGTCGTGGGACGTGGCGAGAGCGAGGGGGCCGACCTGAGGGCCCCGGGCGGTCGCGTGTCGGGCGTCGCGTGGCCAGCGAGCGAGCGGGCGTACTCGGTTTCGCCAGGGTCGGCGTGATCTCGGGGGCTCCCGATGTCCGTGCCCGCGTCGTGGGGCTGCTGCTCGAGCTGGGTCGAGCGCGTGTCGACGAGGGCAAGGGGCGCGAGCCCGTGGATGGATCGAAGGTCACCGATCGGAACGGCGAAGGCCCCGAGAACCCGACGTCGGAAGGGGCCGTGGTCACGCGGCCGCCCGTGGCGCCGCTGGTGCGGCGGCCTGCTCGTGCGGTCCCTGTGCTGGTGGCGTGTCGTGCTGGCCCGCATCGGGCGCGCGTGGTCGGGCCCGTGGGACGTGGGGTGGGGGCGGCGCTGTGCCCGCCTCGCAGGGGTATGACAAAAGGCCGTCCCGGGTGGGACGGCCTTCGTGGTGGTGGGCGATACTGGGATCGAACCAGTGACCTCTTCCGTGTCAGGGAAGCGCGCT